>NZ_JBBEGN010000007.1:0-287990 GCF_037401875.1 Actinomycetospora aurantiaca
ATCCGCGCTCAAACACGGGAAAGTGCTCACCTGCGGGTACCGCACACCCATGAAGGCCATCGCCTACCACCAGACCTCCGGTCCGTTCACCGAGATCGACCTGCCCGAGCCGACCCCCGGTCCGCGGGACCTCGTCGTCGAGGTCCGCGCGGTCTCGGTGAACCCGGTCGACACGAAGCTCCACCACGGCGCCGACCCCGGCGGCGAGCCGAAGGTCCTCGGGTTCGACGCCGCCGGGGTGGTCACCGCGGTCGGCGACGAGGTGACGCTGTTCGCCGTCGGCGACGAGGTGATGGAGGCCGGGTCGATCCTCCGCCCGGGCACGAACGCGCAGTACCACGTGGTCGACGAGCGGATCGTCGGCCGCAAGCCCTCGACGCTCGACTGGGCCGAGGCGGCCGCCCTGCCCCTCACCGCGATCACGGCGTGGGAGTCGCTCTTCGACCGCTTCCGCCTTCCTGACGGCCGGTCGCGCACGCTGCTCGTCATGGGCGCGGCCGGCGGGGTCGGGTCGATGGTGCTGCAGTACGCCCGGGCACTGACCGACCTGACCCTGATCGGCACGGCGTCCCGGGAGGCGTCGCGGGACTGGGCGACCGCGATGGGGGCCCACCACCTGGCCGACCACCACGACCTCGTCGCCTCCGTCCGCGAGGTCGCCCCCGACGGCGTCGACCTCGTGTTCTCGCCGTTCACCGAGGGGATGATCGAGACCTACGCCGAGCTGCTGAACCCGGGTGGCGGCATCGTCGCGATCGACGAGCCGGAGGGCCTGGAGACGCTGCCGCTGAAGGACAAGAGTCTGGCCCTGCACTGGGAGCTGATGTTCACGCGGCCGATGTTCGAGCCCGCGGACATGGTCGCCCAGCACGAGCTGCTGGACCGCACCGCGGAGCTGGTCGAGGCCGGGACGATCCGCACCACGCTCTCCGACCGGCTCGACGGCCTCACCCCGGAGACCCTGCAGCGCGCCCACGAGCTGGTCGAGAGCGGGCGGATGACCGGCAAGGTCGCGATCACCGTCTGAGGCCGGCCAGGAAGTGCGCCGTCTCCCGGGTCGCGGGGTAGAGGGCGCGGTAGTGCTCGTGCATCGCGTCGTGGAGCTCCCGGGTCGCAGGGTCCGGCTCCACGGTCCCGACGACGGGATTCCACGCCGCGATGTCGGGCTCGTTCCCGGTGGCCACCGCCGCCAGCCAGGCGTCACCGAGCGCCGCGCCGGTCGTGTCGGCCGGGACGTCCTGGGGCAGACCGGTCACGTCACTGACGATCTGCGTCCAGACCCCGCCGGTCGTCCCGCCGCCCACCGCCACGAGGCGCGGGTCGGCCGCGGGGAACGCCGCGAGGTTGTGTCGCACGCCGTGCGCGATGCCCTCCAGAGCGGCGCGGTAGATCTCCGGCGCGCCGTGCTGCGTGGTCAGGCCGATCAGCACCCCGCGGGCGTCCGGGTCGAAGATCGGCGTGCGCTCGCCGGCGAAGTAGGGGAGGAGCAGCAGACCGCCCGCGCCGGCCGGGACCTCGCCGGCCGCGGCGGCCAACGAGGTGTGGTCCCCGCCGCCGAGATCGCGGACCCACGTGGTGACCGCGCCTCCGGTCGCCATCCCGGCCGCCGCCGTGAACGAGCCCGGCCGGACCCCGCGGGCCGACCACAACGTCTCGTGCCGGGCCGGGGCGTCCGCGGTCTGGACCAGGAACATCGTCGTGCCGTACATGACCATCGTGTCGCCCGGCCCGGACACACCCACCGAGGCCGCCTCCGCCCACGCGTCGATGGTCCCGACGGTGACCGGGGTGCCCTCGCGCAGCCCGGTCTCCGCCGCGGCGGCCGCGGTGACCTGCCCGGCGACCTCGGTGGGCCACGCCAGCCGGGGCAACGCGAGGCCGGGCGCGACCTCGTCCGCCAGGTCGGCCGCCCAGTCCGCGGCGTCGAGGTCGTACAGCGGGTCGCACTGGCTGGCCGAGTGGTGGTCGAGGACGTACTCGCCGGTCAGCCGGTGCACCAGGAACGAGCTGGCCATGAGCAGCATCGCCGTGGCGTCCCAGACCTCCGGCTCGTGACGACGCAGCCACGCGATCTTCGGGCCGACCGCCTGGCTCGACAGCGGCGTCCCGCCCCGGCGCAGGATCTCCGCCGCGCCGAACCGCTCGGTCAGCTCCGCGACCTCCCGGGACGCCCGCGTGTCGACGCCGTAGAGGATCGCCGGACGCAGCGGACGGCCGCCGGCATCGGCGGGCAGGAGGACCGGGCCGATCCCGCTGACCCCGACCGCGTCCGGCGTCCCGCCGAGCTCGCGGACCAGGCGTACGGCGTCGTGCCACCACACGCCCTCGGCGTCGTGCTCCACGTGCCCCGGCGCCGGGTACGACGTCGCGTGCTCCACCTGGGCGCGGGCCAGGACGGTCCCGTCGTCGCCGACGAGCACACCCTTCGAGCTCGACGTCCCGACGTCGATGCCGAGGTACGTCGGCATCTCAGCCGAGGTCGATCCGCACGCCGTCCAGCTCCAGGACGTCGACCTCGACGTACCGGCCCTCGGCGAGCGCGAGGATCGTCGTCGGGCCCTCGGGGTCGACGAGCACGTAGTGGCCGATCCCCGCCGACGCGTACTCGGCCGCCTTCATGATCCGATCGGTCCGCCGGGAGCCGGGGGAGAGGACCTCGACGGCGATCCGGACCTCGTCGGCGTCGCACCTCGCCCGCCGGTCCACGATGTCGGCCGGGACCACCACGACATCGGGTACTCGCACCGTCGGGAAGGGGTCGCCCTCGACGACGATCTCGACCTCGATCAGCGTGGCCGAGGAGGTCGGCACCTGCTCGTCCAGCGCACGAACGATCCGCGCGACCGCGCGGCCGTGGATGAACCGCGCCCGGGGAGTCACGACCAGGACCCCTTCCACGAGCTCGACGTGATGGAGCTCGTCGGACGGGAGCGCGTCCCAGTCAGCGAGCTCCAGCAGCCGCGAGGGAGCGGAGTAGCTGATGCTCATGTCACCTCCCCGGTCGCCGCTCATGCTCGCACCTTTCCGACGTCGGGTGGGTCCGTTCCGCGACACCGCTCAGAGCGTCGACGACCCGCCGTCCCACGTCAGGCGCAGGGCCTGCTCGACGGTCGCGAACGCGACACCGAGGATCTCGGACCTGGTGTCGACCTCGGTGGCCCCGCGGAACAGCCGGGCGGTGCGGTCCAGGGGATCGAGGACCAGCACTTCCCGGACACCGAGCTCGGCGTACCAGGGCAGTTTCGCGAAGGTCTCGTCGCCCGGCGACAGGATCTCCACGACCAGCTCGGCGCTCTCCGCGCCGCGGGAGGACCCGGCGTCGGGACGACGGTAGAGCTGGTCGGGGACCCGGTAGTCGTCCCGGGTCCGGAACAGCCCCGTCTCCATGCGCGGGACGAGGCCCCGCGCCTTCGCGAGGGGCCCGAGGACGAGGAACACCTCCGCGGAGAGCTCCTGGTGGGGGTCACCGGGCGGGGGCACCATGTGCAGGACCCCGTCCCAGAGCTCGTCCTTCCGGTCCAGACCCAGGCGGCGCCGCTCGTCCAGCAGCACCTCCGGGACGACGGCTCTCATGGCTCGAGGGTAGGTCGCACGGTTCCTCCATCCCAGCCCCTTCCGACGTGGCTCGTCGGACGGGGCGACGCACGGTCCCCGCGATCGGTTCCGGTCAACTCCGATAGGCGTTGATCGCGTCGTGCACGTACTGGGCGAGGCCGGGCTCGAGGTCGTCGTAGGTCTTCGCGAAGCGCTCGTCCTGGACATACAGGCAGGCGAGGTTGCGGTGCATCTCCGGCGAGAGGTCGTAGAACCGCTCGTGGATCTGCCGCCCGTGCGCCTCGGCGGCGGCCCGGGCCGCCTCCGAGTCGGGCGCGGCGCCGGACCGCTTGGCCGCCACGAACGCCGCGTTGACCGCGTCCGTCTCCGCCTTGATCGCGACCCAGTCGTCCTTCGTGTACCGCGCGGTCCGCTCCTGCGACTGGCGCCACTGCTCGGTGTCGCCCCAGCGCTCGCGCGCCTCGGCCTGGTACTCGTCCTTGAATCCCTCCCCGAAGAGCTCCCTGCGCTCCTCGCGGGTCAGCTGTATTCCGTTCATCTCCGCCTCCAGGGCCCGGTCGATGGCCACGACGAGGTCGGTGAGCTCGTCGAGCCGGTGGGTGACCGCGTCCCGCTGCCGCCGCAGGTGTCCGGAGATGTCCGCGGCCGGGTCGTCGAGGAGGACGGCGATGTCCTCCAGGGCGAACCCGAGCCGGCGGTAGACCACCACGTGCTGCAGGCGGGTGACGTCGGACGGGGCGTAGAGGCGGTAGCCCGACGCACTGCGACCGCTCGGGCGCAGCAGCCCGATCTGGTCGTAGTGGTGCAGGGTCCGCACCGTCAGCCCGTAGCGCTCGGCCACCTGGCCGACGGTGAGCGCCGTGTCCGTCATCCCGGTCATGATGTCCAGGTTCCGGGCTGACGTCGCGTGAGGGTCAAGTTCCGGGGCGAGCGAAGCGACGGGAGAGCATGCAGATCAGAGATTCCCGGTCGACCGACCTGGACGTCCTCGTCGCGATCTGGCGGCGCGCGGTGGAGACCACCCACGACTTCCTGACGACGGCGGAGGTCGACGGGTTCGAGCGCCGGCTGCGCGACGAGCTGCCGCGGGCGGCGGTGCGCGTCGCGGTCGGTCCCGACGACGAGGCGTGGGGCTTCCGCAGCGGGCTCGGCGGCGACGTCGCGATGCTCTTCGTCGACCCCGCCGTCCACGGGCAGGGCGTGGGCACGGCCCTGCTCGACGACGTCCGCGCCCCGATCCTCACCGTCGACGTCAACGAGGAGAACCCGTGGGCCCGCGACTGGTACCGGCGGCGCGGCTTCGTCGAGATCGGGCGGTCGGAGACCGACGGCGACGGGCTGCCCCACCCGCTGATCCACCTGCGTCGTGTCACCCCACCGTGAACGGCCCCGCGCGCCACGCGGCCCCGGGAGCGGTCACAATGTGTCGTGGGGGATGAACGTGCAGTGGCAAGAGGAACGATGGTGAGCAACGACGGAAGCACGGTCCTACCCGACCTCGCCCCGCCTCGGGCGTTCGACCAGGCGTGCCGGATGGTCGTCGACTACCTGGCCGCCACGCTGCCGCTCGGCGCCTGGGCGGTGACCCGGGTGGCCGCCGGCTGGCAGACGGTGCTGGTGGCCCACGATCGTGACTACGGGCTGCAGCCGGGCTGGGGCAACCGCTGGTCCGCCACGATGTGCCGCACCATGGTCACCGGCGAGACGCCGCGCATCGTGCCGGACACCACCTGGGTCCCCGCCCTGGCGGTCCCGGCCGAGACCGCCGCCGCGGCCGACGTCCCGGTCGCGGCCTACGTCGGCACCCCGATCGTGCACCCCGACGGCGAGCTCTTCGGCACCCTGATCGGCATCAACCAGCAGCCGGTGGACGCCGGGTTCGTCGCCCACGAGGGCCTGCTCGACCTGCTCTCCAGCCTTCTCTCCAGCGTGCTGGAGGCGGACACGAACACCGTCGACTCCGCCCGTGAGCTCGAGCGTGCCGTGTCCGACGCCGAGACCGACCAGCTCACCGGGTTGCTCAACCGGCGCGGGTGGACCCGGTGGCTCGAGCGCGAGGAGGAGCGCTTCCGGCGGTTCGGCGACCCGGCCTGCGTCCTGATGATGGACCTGGACGGCCTCAAGCAGGTCAACGACACCCAGGGCCACGAGGCGGGGGACCGCTACCTCCAGCGCACCGCCGAGACCCTGCGCCGGGCCACCCGGCACGGCGACCCGCTGGCCCGCCTCGGCGGCGACGAGTTCGCGATGGTGGCCACCATCGGACCCGACGACGCCGGGCCCCTCGTGGCCCGCCTGCAGCGGGTCCTCGACGACGCCGGGACGCCGTGCTCGATCGGTGTCGCCCCGGTCGGGGTGGCGTCCGGGTTCTCGGAGGCGATCTCCGAGGCGGACGCCGCCATGTACGACGACAAGCGGGCCCGCAAGGGCCGGTCGGGCAGCACCGACGCCTGAGCCCGCGCGACTCACACCGTGACCGCGCGCTCCCCGTTCGCCAGCGTCGCGATGACGACGCTGCCCAGCGGACCGTGCTCGTCGAACACCGTCGTCGTCGCGCAGGCGATCCCGTCGTCCTCGATCCGCGACTCCGCGTGGTGGCCGACGCCGGACCCGCGGGCGGGCACCCGGGTCAGCGTGAGGGTGAGGTCGGCGTTGATGTACTCGACGCCGAGCGTCCCCCAGCTCGAGGTGAGGTTGGCGGCGTCCGCGACGGCGGCCACGTGGGCCAGTCCGCTCGGCTCCTCGCCCTCGACGATCGGCGCGACCGGGAACCAGGTGGTCTTGCGCGCGACGTTCGCGTGCCGCGTGCGGTCGACCGACCAGCCGTCGTCGCTGCGGTAGACCGTGGGTTCGTCCGGGTCGGGCGCCAGGTCGTGCGGGGGTGGGGCCGGGGTGCCGGGCAGCGGGGCCGTCCACGTCGTCCCGGCGGTCGGCCCGCCGGTGGCCAGCAGCAGGAGCGAGGCGCGGGCGACCGGCCGATCGTCCTGCACGAGCGCCACGTCGACCAGGCGGAGGCGCCGGCCGCTGCGGAGCACGGTCGCCGTCGTCGTGACCGGTCCCATCGCCGCAGGCCGGAAGAGGTCCAGCGTCCAGCGGACGGGCCGGAACCGCTCGGGGTGGTCGAGGTCGTCTGCCGCCCGTTCGGCGGCGCGGGCGAGGACGGCGCTGACCGCGGTGCCCCGGATCTGCTCCGGTCCGTCGGCCCCGCCCCAGCCGCTGCGGGCGCGGCGCAGCGGCACCAGGAGCTCGCCGTCGGCGCGGAAGAACGCCGTGGATGATCGCACCCCGCTACCCGTACGCACCCGGGCGGGCATGGTCAAATCGGCCCGGGTGCCGAGTGCGACGTCAGGCATCGTCCGGGCGCCTGCGACGTGCTTCCTGCCGCACTCGGCGCGGTCAGGCGTCGGCCGCGGCCTCCAGGAGCTCGAGCAGCGACGCGAACTCGTCGCCCGGGCCGAAGGAGACGTCGGAGGCGTCCCCTGTCGAGAAGCCGTGGGTCGGCGTCCAGCGCACGGTGTGGAGGTGGCGCTGGCCCAGCCACAACCCGCCGTCGGGCCACCACTCGAAGATCACGGCGTCGGCGCACGGGTGGAAGCCGAGACCGGTCTCGTCGGTGAGCCCGTCGTGCACGGCGTAGAGCGCGAGGAGCTCGTCGACGACCGGGCCGGGGACCCCCGCCGCGTGCGCCCGCTCGGCGAACACCGCCCGGTCGGCCTCCGGGGCGGGCGTGGCCGGGTCGCCGTCGAGGATCCGTCGGACGACGTCGGTCAGGTCGGTCACGCGGCGCAGTATCGCGGCCGGCCGTTCCGAGCGAAGGGCACCCTCGCTCGGACAGGCGGGCGAAGGGCGCCCACCGCCCACCGGGCGCCGGCTGGCGAAGGGCGCCCACCGGCGGGTAGATCGACTGAGGGTGCCCGTCGCTCAGCAGGGGCGGGCGGGCATCCTCGGACCGTGCAGGCGTGGGAGGAGCGGGAGGAGCGGTTCGCCGGCTACCGGCGGGCGGGGCTGCGCGTGCCCGGGTTGACGGAGCTCCGCCCGGCGGACGAGGGCACGGACGAGTTCCCCTTCGACGGCCCGGTGCACGTGCTGACCGCGTACGACCCGGGTCCCGCGCGATACGGGGCCGCCGAGAACGAGCGTCGTCAGCAGGCCCTGCTCGAGGACCTGCCGGCCGGGGTGCAGCGGTGGAGCGCGGTGGCCGGCGCCGAGGACGGTTCGCACGCCGAGGCCAGCGTGGTCGTTCGCGGGCTCACCGACGCGCAGGCTCTCGATCTCGCCCGCCGCCACGGGCAGGACGCCGTCTTCCGCTGGACCGCGGAGGCCTGGTCGATCCTGCCCTGCGACGGCGGGCCGCCGGTGCACCAGGGGTGGCGGACGGTGCGGTGAACCGGCGGTCTAGCCGTCGTCGTCCCCGTCGTCGTCCCCGTCGTCGTCCCCGTCGGCGTCCTGCGGCGGCGCCGGCGCGGGTGCCTGCGTCTGGGCCGGTGCCTGCGGTGCCGTGCCCCCGGGGACGGGGGCGGGCACGACCTGGCTGGTGGGCGGCGGCACGGCCGGGGTGTCGTCGTCATCGTCGTCGGCCTCGGCGGCATGGCCGAAACCGGTGAGGACGGCGACGAGGCAGAAGATCGCCCCGAGGACCCCGAGCGTGTTCGTGATCCGTTCCCTGGTCATTCGACAGAGGGTGACCGCCGTCACGCCGTCGCGTCAAGATTCACAGGCCATTCCTGCGGAGGTCAGCCGCGCCCCGCCAGGTCGAGCACGTAGGCGGCATCGGGGTCCGCCGCAGCGGCCCGGGGCAACCGGTCGAGGTCGCGCGCGGCGTCGTCCACCTGCCGGACCCGTGCGACCGTCCAGTCCGCCACCCCCTCCGGGACCGCGTCGGCCAGCACGCCGCCGGCCGCCCAGAGGTAGGGCTCCACGGTGAGCCAGCCCTCGGCGGACAGCTCCGCGTCCGGCGTCACCCGGCCGCTCGCGAGCAGCACGAAGACCCACACGTCGCAGCGCAGGATCGTCGTGCCGCCGGCCGCGTCGGTGCGGCCGCCCACCGTGGTGAGCCCCGGCCGGTCCGCCGCCTGGTCGAGGCGCGCCGCGCCGCCGGGCTGCGTCGAGGTCACCGCGAGCGCGAACCCGGTGCGCACCCGGTCCCCGACCCCCAGCCCGACGTACTCCCCGTCGCCCAGCATCCACGCCGGCACGACCGCCGACACCCGCCCGTCGAGCACCACCGTCGACCCTCCCCCCGACGCGACCATCTCACCCGATCCGCGAGGGCCGGTGCGTGCCGGGGACCCCGACCGGGAGGAGCCCGACGACGAGCACGAGGTCCTCGTCGACGTCCGGGGGCACCTCGGTGAGCTGCCGGACCGGACCGGGCCGCCACGAGAGCCGGGAGGACAGCCGGAGCCCGGTGACCCGGTAGCGCTCGCGGCACAGCGCCACCTGCTCGCCGAGCTCAGTCCCGGGCGCGAGGTCCGGGTCGAGGTACAGCGCCCCGGCCAGCGCGACCGGACCCTCGGTCGGGGGCACCGTCGACCAGAACAGCGGGAACAGGCGCTCGCCCGCGTCGAGCACGCTCACCGGCTGGGGACCACCACCGCTCGTCGGGATCGCCGTGAGCACCGTGCCGCGGGCGCTCACCAGCCCCAGGTCGTCGTGCGCCCAGCCGTCCACCCCGGGCCCGGCCGGGAGGCGCTCCGCCACGAACAGCGCCGGCGCCACGTCGATCTCGTCCCCGGGCGCCAGCCCCCGCAGGTCCGGGTCGTCGAGGAACGTGCGCGGCAGCTGGACCGCCAGCTCGTCGGTCCGGGTGTGCCGGGTGACGACCTGCTCCGGCCGCTGCCGCTGCCCCGCGACGCGTACCGGTCGGCGCCGGGGACGGCGCGGCGCCGGGCCCCTCACGCCATCCTGCCGGGCGACGCGCCGTCGGCCGGATCGGCGGGGTCGGCGGGGTCGGCGAGGTCGACGGCGAAGAACGCCCGGCCGTCCTCGTCGGGGCCGTCGTCGGGGAGCTCCCGGATCGGGACCCCCACCACGCGGTCGCCCTGCGGGACGTGGCGGCGCAGCGCCCGCACCACCCACGGCCGGGCGGGCTCGCCCCGGAGCGACGTGCCCCCGGCGACATAGAGCAGCCCCGCGACCTCGAGCCGGGTCCCCGGCCGCACGTCGGCCCCCTCGGACAGCGCCCAGCTCCGGCCGAGCACCTCCAGCGAGCCCGGCGAGCACAGCGGCTGACCGGGCGGCCGGCCCACCGTGCCGCGGGCCTCGACGCCGCCCCGCTCGTCGGTGTGCCACCGGTCGGCCCCGACGTACGCGCGGCGCACCTCGTGGTCGGCGATCGCGAGCACGAGCCGGACGACGTCGCCGCGTCGGGTGCGCTGCAGCAGGCCCGTCGCCGCCGGGTGGATGCGCGCGGTCAGGGTTACGCCGTCCCACCCCGGCAGTGACAGGGGGAACCGGCTCGGACCCACGATCGGACGGGGTGGACGGGTGGGGCGTGCGGTCGCGGTCACGGTGGCTCCTCGGGGACGACGGTCTCGTCCCCTTGGAGTGCGCCGCGCCCCGATCGGTTCCGGGGAATTCCCGCGAACCGGCTCAGGCCGGGCGCACCGTCGCCCCGCGCAGGCGCAGCCCGCCCGGACCGCGGCTCGCGGGCCCGGACACGACGACCTCGCTGCCGAGCAGCCGGGCCGCCGCCACGAGCGGGTCGCCCTCGACGTCGTAGCCGGCGAGGACGCTCTCGACGACGACGTCGGCGCCGGTCTCGTCGAGGACCCGCAGGACACGGCGTCGCAGGTCGACGCGGTCGAGCCGTCCCCGCACCGTCGCCGTCTCCCCGTATCGGCGCGGGGCGTCCTCGCGCGGCCACTCGTCGCGGGACAGGGCCGCCGGGGCGAAGCTGACCTCGCGGAACCGGGCGCCGCCGAAGGCGGCCGTGCGGGCGACCCGCGCCAGGGCGTCGAGCAGGTCCACGCACGCCTCGCCGAGCAGCGGCGTCGTCCACGGCGGCGGCCGCTCGTTCCACAGGCCGCGGACCAGCTCGAACAGCGCGTCGGTGACCTCGTGCTCCAGCCCGTCGCCGAGCACGCCCTCCTCGCCGACGGCGAACCGCAGCACCGTCGCGGTCCCCTCCGCGTCGAGGCCGACGAGACGGATCCGGGCGGCGCGCTCCACGACGCCCGCGCTGCGCCCCGGCCGGGCCTGGTCCACCAGGTACCGGGCGACGCGCGTGCTCACCAGCTGCACCGCGGCGAGCAGGCCCCGCAGCCCGGCGGCGTCGAGCTCGCCCGGATGGTCGGGCCCGCCCACCAGCCGCACCACCACCGCGTCCGCCATCAGCCGTCCCGGTGCGCCAGGACGGCCCGCCCGCGCGGGGAGAGCTCGTAGCCGACGGGCAGCGAGTGCGTCAGCCCGAGCGCCTTGAGCTTGCGGACGTCCGCCTTGAACGGCGCGGTCTCGCGGCCGAACCCGGCCGCCAGGTCGGGCGCACGACGCCCGGGCTCGCGGGCGATCGCCCGCAGCGTCGCCCAGGTCCACGGGCCGTGGCCGCTGCGGCGGTCCATCGCGTCCAGCCGCGCCGCGACCTGCTCGAGCTCCGGTCCCGACGGCAGGTCGCGCGCGAGCTCGGCGCGCGGGTCCGGCTCGTCGAGCAGGTGGAAGCGCACCCGGTAGAGCGGGGTGTCCTCGGCGGCGTGGCGGCCCGCCTCGGCGAGCGCCGCGGTCGCCGTGTCGAACCCGGCCCGCCGCGCCTCGTCGTCGGTCACCGACCTCGGGTCCACCTGGTCGACCTCGTCGACGTGCAGGCGGCCCACCGCGGTGCGGTAGGGGCGGCCGGCGCGCACCTGCGCCCGCGTCCACCGGCGGAAGGTCAGGTCCACCTCGCCGCGGGCGATCGGTTCCGCGAAGCGCAGGCCGAACAGCACGCCGCGCATTGTGGCGCACCTAGGCTGGGCGGCGTGGTGCAGGACGAGCGACGTCCGGTGACGCGGCCGGAGCGCGTGGTGTGGAACCGGCTCGCGCAGCGGCGCGGCGAGCTGTTCAGCCGCGAACTGGAGCCCGAGCGGCACGCGTGGTGGTGGGCACGTCGCCACGACGGGTGGGCGGGCCGCCTCAACCGCTGGGTCGACCGGCTGCGGGACACGACGCTGGAGAACGTCCCCTACGTCGACCCGACGGCGGCGGCCGACGGCGTGCGGGTGCTGGTGCTGCTGCACGAGCCGGCCGGCGACGCCGAGGACCACTGCGGCTTCGTGAGCCGCTACGCCAACGATGCGGTCTCGGCGAACCTGTACCGCGCGGCGGACCGGGCCGGGTTGGAGCACGCGACGACGCTGCACTGGAACCTCGTGCCGTGGTGGATCGCGAACCCGGCCCACCCACCGCGGCGCCTCGCCGGCGAGGTCGTGCGCGCCCGCCCGCGGCTGGGGGAGTTCCTCGACCTGCTCGGTGGGCCCCCCGCCGAGGTCGTGCTGCTCGGCGCCCCGGCCGCGAAGGCCTGGGACGTCCTCGCCCGCCGGGCCGGGCTGCCGTGGCAGCTCACCACCCCGACGGTCTCCCGCGCCCCGCACCCGAACCCGCTGGTGCACGACCGGCTGGACCCGGTCACGGGACGGCGCAACGGCGATCGTCTCGTCGAGGTCCTGCGCGACGCCGCCCGGGGGGCCCGCGGGGAGACCGTCCGCCCGCCGCGCGCGGCCGCGCAGCGGCGCCGGCCCTTCTAGGCGCCGGCCCGGGCGGTCCCCGCCCGCCGCGCCGGCCCGACCAGGCGCGCGACCTCCCGGGCCGCGCCCCAGCTGAAGGTGACGCCGGCGGTCGCGTGCCCGTAGGCGTGCGCGACCACCCCGTCGTCCCGCCGCTCCAGCTCGACCCGCATCGTCGGGCGCCCCGGCAGCAGCGCCGCGTCCACCCGCAGCATGCGCGCGTCGACCAGGCGCGGTTCGATCTCCCGGCACCACCGCAGGACGTCCGCGGCGAGCTCCCGGTCGGCGCGGCCGTCGGTCCGGCCCGCCTTGCGGACGCCGCCGAGGTGCACGCGGTCAGGGTGCGGGATGATCGAGACCCAGCCCCGGGGGTTCGAGGTGTCCACCAGCAGACGGTCGATGCCCGGGTTCTCGGTCACCACGTACTGCGAGAACACCGGGCGGACCGTCGGGTCGTCGGCCAGCCCGGCCGCCGCCAGGCCCGCGGCGTTCACCACGACGGGCGCGACGGCCAGCGGTTCCGCGAGGTCCTCCACCCGCCGTCGTCGGACCCGGCCGCCGTAGGCCTCGAGGCGGCGCAGCAACCACGGGACGTAGGTGATCATGTCGGTGACGGGGGTGCGGTACCGCTGGCCGACCGTGTACCCCTCCGGGAGCTCGTCGGGGTCGGCGTCGCGCAGGTCCGGGGAGAGGCGGCTCAGCGGTGGCACGGTCCCGTCGGCCGGGCGCAGCGTCAGCCCCTCGACCATCCGGACCCCGGAGCCCGCGACCCGCGCGAGCCCGCAGAGGTCCTGTAACGACTGCTCGGCCCAGGCCAGCGAGCTGGCGAGCGGTGCCAGCGTCAGCGGCGTCCACACCCCGGCGGCGCGGGCCGACGCCGTGGCGGCCGGGTCGTCGGCGGTCCACACCTCGACGCGGTGACCCGTGGAGGCCAGCACGACCGCGGAGGTCAGTCCCACGACCCCGGCCCCGACGACGACGGCGTCGGGCCGGGACGTCGACGAGGTGGAGCCGGGCGGCACGGACGGACAGTAGCCGCCGCTGGGGCGTCCGTGCGCGAGGATCCGGTCGTCTCACCCGAACGGACACGAACCACGCGCCACACGATCCACCCGGAGTGCCCGGCGTCGGAGGTCCGGGGCGAACGACGACGGCGCCCGGGGCCGGGAGGCCGCGGGCGCCGTCGGGTCGGTCGGGGTGATCAGGACTTGAAGGCGTCCTTCACCTTCTCGCCGGCCTGCTTGAGGCTGCTCTTGGTCTGGTCGGCCTTGCCCTCGGCCTCGAGGGACTCGTTGCCCACCGCGCTGCCGGCGGACTCCTTGACCTTGCCCTTGAGCTCCTCGCCCTTGTTCTCGGCCTTGTCGGCGCCGCTCATGGCGTACCCCTTCCGCAGGATGGCGTCGGATCGGGCTCCGATCCGCTCACGTGATCACGTACCCAATCGGCCGGGTGGGGGAACCCCTGCCCGGACGGAGGGCGTCACCGCCCGAGCACCGACCGCCAGCGCTCGCGTTCGGCCGCGAGGGCGTCGGCGGGCAGGTCCGGCTCCCCGGCGAACAGCTCGACGTCCGCGGCGTCGTCGCCGGACCACGTGCCGACCACGCGGCCCCGTCGGATGACGACCGGGGTGATCCAGCCCGCCGTGCGGCTCACCCAGGCACGGTGCTCCGGGTGCAGGACGTGCGGGTCCTTCGTCCCGGGACCGAGGACCCACTGGTCGAACGCGGGCAGGAGACGCACGTCGGTCACGACCTCGGGCGGGGAGACGAGCTCGTCGAGGTCCGCCGTGCGGGCGTGGAGCGTCGTGACGTCCGCGGGGTCGTCGTCCGGGTGCATCGCGACGGGGGTGATCAGCCCCTCCTCGGTGAGCTCGGCGAACCAGCGCCGCAGGGTGCGCCGCGGGGTGGCGCCGCGCAGCAGCCAGGCGTCGAAGGTCTCCGGGCTCGCGGGACCGTGGGCGTCCAGGTAGGCCGGGACGACCGAGCGTGCCGCGGTGTCGGCGTCCGGCAGCCCGGACCAGGGCGGAGCCGCGAACGTGGGGCGGCTGCCCCGCGGTGGCCCGTTGACCAGCAGTCCCTGCCACGCCAGCGGCTTCAGCACGGTGCCCCAGCCGGAGGACAGCCGCGCGGCGAGCGTGGCCGGGACGTGGGCGGCGAACGCCGCGACCAGCTCGTCGCGGGTGGGAGTGGTGTCGGCCAGCACGTCGACCACGAGCTCCGCGAGCCGCGCGACCTCGTCCGCGGTGGCGAACTCGCGCTGCCACGCCCCCTTCTCCCACGAGCGCGCCGCCGCGAGCAGGGCGAGCAGGGCCGGTGCGGCCGCCGTGTCCAGCAGGTGCAGCGTGCCCCGGGCGGCCCAGGTGCGCACCAGCGAGCCGTCGGCGAGCCCGGCCCGGACCGTCGCGGGAGCCGGCCCCCGCACGGCGACGGCCTGCTCCGCGGAGGACGTGACCTGCGCCTGCACGCCGAGCAGCCGTGCGGCGACCTCGACCGGCGACGCGGCCGAACCGTCCGGCCCGCCGGCGAGGAAGTGCCGGTGCTGGCGCCGGGCGAGCGCCTGCGACCAGGGGACGACCGGCACCTCGCTCACCGCCGGGTCACCGCCTCACCGCTGGGTGAAGCCGTCGAGCCCCGCGGGCTCGGCCTCGCTGACGTCCACCCCGGTGACCTCGGCCCGGGCCGGCCCCTCGTGCGCCCACCGCACCATGCTCCCGACCGCGTCCTCGGCGCCCTCCACCAGCATCTCGACCGTGCCGTCGGACCGGTTGCGGACCCACCCGGCGACGCCGAGCCGCTGCGCCTCCTGCTCCGCGCTCGCGCGGAAGAACACACCCTGGACGGTGCCGTGGACGACGAGGTGCCGGGCGCTCATGAGCAGCTCCGTACCCTGACGGCAGCCGGGTGATGCCGCTTGCCCGTCGATCGAACGTGTGTTCGACTGTAGCCCATGACGGCCGTGTTCACCCCCTCCCTGTTCGACGACGTCGCGCTCCACGGGCCCGGCGCCGGTCCCTCGTGGTCGGGCGCGCACCGGACGCGGCTCGACGAGCGGTCCTGGGTGGACGTCGTGCCCGGCTGGCTACCGGGCGCCGAGGAGTGGTTCTCCCGGCTCGTCCGGGAGGTGCCGTGGAACCAGCGGCGGCGGAAGATGTTCGACCAGGAGATCGTCGAGCCGCGGCTCACGTGCGGGTGGGCGCTGGACGAGGCGCCCGGCCCGGCGCCGGAGCTGGGGGCGGAGCTGTCCGCACGCTACGGCGAGGCGTTCGACCGGGTGTCGGCGAACTTCTACCGCGACGGCGCGGACTCGGTGGCCTGGCACGGCGACCGGGTCCGCTTCACCCATCCGTCCCCCGTGGTCGCGATCGTGTCGCTCGGCGCCCCGCGTCGGTTCGGCCTGCGTCCGGTGGGTCCCGGGGCGGGCACCACCCGGTGGTTGACCGTCTGCGGGGGAGACCTGCTGGTCATGGGCGGGCGCTGTCAGCACGAGTGGCAGCACACCGTGCCGAAGGACCCCGGGGCCGGGCCGCGGATCAGCGTGACCTTCCGGCACTCCGACCCCGGCCCGGTCGCCGCGCGCTCCGAGCGGGCGCGGGAGATCCCGGCGTGGGCCCTGCGGTGAGCCCGGGCGCTCTCAGACCGGGATCTCCGCGGTGTCGCCCTCGGCGCGGGGCCCGACGATGCGCCGCTCGGCCTCGTCGATCCGCAGGTCGTTGATGCTCGCCTCGCGTCGGCGCATCAGACCGTTCTCGGCGAACTCCCAGTTCTCGTTGCCGTAGCAGCGCCACCACTGCCCGTCGTCGTCACGGCACTCGTACTGGAAGCGCACCGCGATGCGGTTCCCGCCGAACGTCCAGAGGGCCTTGCGCAGCGCGTAGTCGAGCTCGCGCTCCCACTTGCGGGCCAGGAAGGCCACCACCTCCGCGCGTCCGTGCACCCACTCGTCCCGGTTCCGCCACACCGTGTCCGCGGTGTAGGCGAGGGCGACCCGCTCGGGGTCGCGGGTGTTCCAGGCGTTCTCCGCGGCGAGCACCTTGCGGGCCGCGGCCTCGGCGTCGAACGGGGGGAACGGGGGGCGGGGCTCCTCGGACGGGCTGTTCATGACGAGCAGCTCACCACGGCGCGCGCGTCGCCGTCCGGGCCGCGCCCCGGCGGTCGGTAGCGTGCCGCGGGAGTCGGGTGAGCGGAGCGGGACGATGCGGGTGCTGGGTGTCGACCCGGGGCTGACACGGTGCGGTCTGGGCGTGGTCGAGGGCGGCGGCGGACGGGAGGTCCGGGCCGTCGCCGTGGACGTGGTGCGCACGCCGCCCGACGACGACGTGGCCGCCCGGCTCGGCGCGATCGCCGACGCGGTCGAGCGCTGGATCGCCGAGCACCGCCCGGACGTCGTCGCCGTGGAGCGGGTGTTCAGCCAGCACAACGTCCGCTCGGTGATCGGCACCGCGCAGGCCGGCGGCGTCGTGGCCCTCGTGGCCGGCCGGGCGGGGCTGCCCGTCGCGTTCCACACGCCGTCGGAGGTGAAGGCGGCCGTGACCGGCTCGGGCCGGGCGGACAAGGCGCAGGTGACCACGATGATCACCCGGGTCCTCGCCCTCGACGCCGCGCCGAAGCCGGCCGACGCCGCGGACGCGCTCGCGCTCGCCGTCTGCCACTGCTGGCGCGCGCCCATGGCCGCGCGGATGGCCGAGGCGCAGGCCCGGGCCGCCGAGGTGTCCCGGGTGCACGCCGCCAAGCTGGCGGCCGCGACCCGCCGCCGGGCGCGGTGAGGTCCCCCGACCGCGTGACGGCGGGTCGGGAGGGTGCCGTCGGACCCCCGCGGTAGCGTGTCGAACACGTGTTCGTGAGCGTGAGGAGCGGGCGATGATCTCGTCGGTGCGCGGGGAGGTCCTGTCGGTGGGGCTCGACCACGCCGTGGTCGAGGTCGGCGGGGTCGGGATGGCGGTGCAGGCCACGCCCACCACGCTGGCGGGGCTGCGCCGCGGGCAGAGCGCCCGGCTGGAGACGGCGCTGGTCGTCCGCGAGGACTCGCTCACCCTGTTCGGGTTCGCCGATGCCGCCGAACGCGAGCTGTTCGGGCTCCTGCAGACCGTCACCGGGGTCGGGCCGCGACTCGCGCTCGCCACCCTGGCGGTGCTCGACCCCGCGGCCCTGTCGCGGGCGCTGGCCGACGGCAACCTCACGACGCTGATGAGCGTGCCGGGCATCGGCCGCAAGGGGGCCGAGCGGCTGGTGGTGGAGCTGCGCGACAAGGTGGCCCCGCCGGAGGCGGCCGGGGCCGAGCAGCTCGGCGCGGAGGACCTCCCGTCCGGCTCCGTCGTCGCGTCCGGGACGATGCGCGACCAGGTGGTCGAGGCCCTCGTCGGCCTCGGGTTCGCCGCGAAGCCGGCCGAGAAGGCGGTGGACGAGACGGTGGGCGCGCTCGGGGAGGACGCCGGCTCGTCGGCGGTGCTGCGGGCGGCCCTGCACCGCCTGGGCCCGAACCGGTGAGCGGCGACGAGCTCTCCGCCGACCTCGAACGCGCCCTCGCGGCCACCCGGGAGGTCGGCGAGTCCGACCTGGAGAACCGGCTGCGGCCCGCCCGGCTCGAGGAGTTCATCGGGCAGCCGCGCGTGCGCGAGCAGCTCGACCTCGTGCTGCAGGGGGCGCTGCGTCGCGGCAGCCCGCCCGACCACGTGCTGCTCTCCGGGCCGCCCGGCCTCGGCAAGACCAGCCTCGCGATGATCATCGGCACCGAGCTGGGCAGCGCCGTGCGCATCACGAGCGGGCCGGCCCTGGAGCGCGCGGGCGACCTCGCCGCGATGCTGTCCAACCTCGTCGAGGGCGACGTCCTGTTCATCGACGAGATCCACCGGATGGCGCGGCCCGCCGAGGAGATGCTCTACCTCGCGATGGAGGACTTCCGGGTCGACATCGTGGTGGGCAAGGGACCGGGCGCCACCTCCATCCCGCTCGACGTCGCCCCGTTCACGCTGGTCGGGGCCACCACGCGCGCGGGCTCGCTCACCGGCCCGCTGCGCGACCGGTTCGGCTTCACGGGGCACATGGAGTTCTACGACCCGGAGGACCTCGAGCTGGTCGTGGCACGCAGTGCCCGGATCCTCGACGTCGACCTGGTGGCCGACGGCGGCCGGGAGATCGCGCACCGCTCACGCGGGACGCCCCGGATCGCCAACCGGCTGCTGCGCCGGGTGCGCGACTACGCCGAGGTGCGTGCCGACGGGCGGGTGACCCGCGAGGTCGCCCGCGCCGCCCTCGCCGTGTACGACGTCGACGAGCTGGGCCTCGACCGGCTGGACCGGGCGGTGCTCGGCGCGCTGGTGCGGTCCTTCGGCGGCGGGCCCGTCGGGGTCTCGACGCTGGCCGTGGCGGTGGGGGAGGAGCCGGGCACCGTCGAGGAGGTCTGCGAGCCCTACCTGGTCCGGGCGGGGATGCTGGCGCGCACCCCGCGGGGCCGCGTGGCGACGCCGGCCGCGTGGCGGCACCTGGGGGAGCGGCCCCCCGAACCCGACGTCGCGGACGAACCGGACGCCCAGGGTCCGCCGACGCTGTTCGGCTGAGCTGGCAGACTCGGGGGACAGACCACACCGAGTACCCGGATCGGAGAGAGATGGACCTCCTCTTCCCCCTGCTGATCGTCTTCATGATCGGCATGATCTTCTTCTCGAACCGCCAGCGGAAGAAGCAGCAGCAGCAGCAGGAGAACCTGCAGAACTCGATCCAGGTCGGCGACGTCGTCCTGATGACGAGCGGGATCAGCGGCACCGTCGTCGACACCGAGGACGAGCGCACGATCGACCTCGAGATCGCCCCCGAGGTGATCACCACGTGGCTGCGGGCCGCGGTGCGGGAGAAGCTCTCCACCGAGACCGAGCACGCCGACGACCTGGCCGACGTGGACGGGACCGAGCCCGAGGTGCTGGAGCCCGCCGCCTCGTCGACCACGGTGCAGGCGCCCGTCACGGCGACGACCACCGAGCCGACGGATGCCCCGACCGGCAACGGGGTCTCCGCGGGCTCGAAGGAGACGCGCAACAACTGAGCCCCGTGTAGCGGACGGCCGATCGCCGTCCGCCGCGGGCCGGGTGCGGTCGTCGTCGGAGGGTGGTCCTACCCTGCGGTCAGGTCCTTCACGGGCGGCTGCGGCCACGCGGTCGCAGCGCCCGGGCACGTGGATGCCCGGGTGTCCGGATCGTCCGGACCACCCGGCGCGAGGACCGACCCGAGGACTCGATCCCGCCTGACCCTGGAGTTCGCAGCGTGGCCCCTCCCACCGTCCGGTTCCGGCCCGGGCGCTACCTGGCCGTCTTCGTGGCCATCGTGGCGGTCCTGTACGGCCTGGTGTTCCTCACCGGCGACGGTCGGCCGACGCCGAAGCTCGGCATCGACCTGCAGGGCGGCACGCAGGTCACCCTGACCGCACGGACCGAGACCGGGGCGGCGCCGACCGACGAGCAGCTCAACCTCGCGCGCCAGATCATCGAGCAGCGCGTCAACGGGCTCGGCGTGTCCGGCGCGGAGGTCGTGCAGAACGGCAACAACCTCGTCATCACGGTCCCGGGCAGCTCCGGCGACCAGGCCCGGAGCCTCGGTCAGACCGCGCAGCTGTACTTCCGGCCCGTCACCAACGGCCCGGTCGCGGCCACCCCGCCCGCGGCCGCGCCCGGCCAGCAGCCGGGCCGGCCCGGCCAGGCACCCGCCGGGGGCGGCGGGGCCGCCACGCCCGGCCAGGCGCCGGGCGGCCAGTCGGTGCGGCTGCCCGCGCAGGACCCGACGCCGCCGCCGGCTCCCTCCCCGGGGGGCGCCACCTCGCAGGACCCGCGGCTCGCGGCGGCGATCGCCCAGGCCAAGGAGACCCGGCAGAGCGCCGACCCGGCCGTGCAGGCGCAGGCCCTCACCACGCTGAACTGCGCCGCGGACGACCCGCTGCGGGGCTACGACGACCCGACCCGGCCCCTCGTCGCGTGCGACCGCGAGGGGACGGCCAAGTACGTGCTCGGCCCGTCGATCCTCTCCGGCACAGAGGTCGCGGGCGCGACCGCGGCGCCGAACCCGCAGGGCGCGGGCTACGTCATCAACGTCGACTTCAAGTCCGCGGGCGCCGGGATCTGGGCGCAGTACACGGGCGCGAACATCGGTCAGGCCGTCGCGTTCACCCTGGACTCCCAGGTCGTCTCGGCGCCGGTGATCCAGGCAGCCCAGCCGGCCGGGAACTCGCAGGTCAGCGGCAACTTCAACCAGCAGTCGGCGCAGGACCTGGCGAACGTCCTGCGCTACGGCTCGCTGCCGCTGTCCTTCGACACCTCCGACGCCCAGACCATCTCCGCGACGCTCGGGCTGGCCTCGCTGCAGGCGGGCCTGATCGCGGGCGTGATCGGGCTGATCCTGGTCTTCGTCTACTCGCTGTTCTACTACCGCGCGCTCGGGGTCCTGACGATCCTGTCGCTGGTGCTCTCGGGCCTGATCGTCTACGCGGTGCTGGTCCTGCTCGGGCGTGGGATCGGGTTCACCCTCGACCTGGCCGGGGTCGCCGGCTTCATCGTCGCGATCGGCATCACCGCGGACTCGTTCGTCATCTTCTTCGAACGGATCAAGGACGAGATGCGCGAGGGGCGCAGCTTCCGCTCCGCGGTACCCCGCGGGTGGACGCGGGCGCGGCGCACGATCCTCTCCGGCGACGCGGTGAGCTTCCTGGCCGCGGTGGTGCTCTACGTGCTCGCCGTGGGTCAGGTCCGCGGCTTCGCGTTCACCCTGGGGATGTCGACGATCCTCGACCTCGTCGTCGTCTTCCTGGTCACCCACCCGCTGCTCGCCCTCGCCTCGAACTCGAACCTCTTCGCGAGCCCCGCGTGGTCGGGTCTGGGCAAGGTGGCGAACCAGACCGGGCGCTCCGGTCCGCGGCCCGGGGCCACGCCACGCGTCGGCGCCCGCCCCGACGGCGCCCGGCGCAGCACCACCACCCGATCGACCACGCGCAGCGGCTCCGGCCGCGGAGGTGCCCGATGACCCGCGCAGGCGGCCGCGACCGCGGCCCCACCGACGCCGGCGATCTCGACGAGCCCGAGGACGCCCTCGCCGACGACGTCGAGCCCGACGCCGACGACGAGCCGGCCGCGGCCGCAGGGCGGCGCGGTCGGCGCAGCCGGCTCGACTCGCTCTACGAGGGCAACGGCGGGCTGGACATCGTCGGGCGCTCGAAGACCTGGTACGCGGTCTTCGGTGCGCTGATCGTCGTCTGCCTGCTGTCGATGATCCTGCGCGGGTTCAACTTCTCGATCGACTTCGAGGGCGGCACGTCGGTGCAGTTCCCGGCGCGCGGCGCGACCGGGGTCGCGGAGGTCTCCCAGGTCCAGGAGGTCTTCGACCAGTCGGTCGGCCGCCCGGCCGAGACGGTGCAGGCCGCGGGCGCCGGCGACTCCGCCACGGTCCTGATCAAGTCCGACCGGCTCTCGCAGGCCGAGGTGGTCGCGCTCCGCGAGGCGCTGTTCAACCGTTTCCAGCCCCTCGACGCGGCCGGGGCGCCGGATCCGAACGCGGTCAGCGACAGCGCCGTGAGCGCGAGCTGGGGCGGCGAGATCACGCGGCAGGCGCTGATCGCCCTCGTGGTGTTCCTGGTGCTCGTCTCGGTCTACCTGGCGTTCTACTTCGAGCGCCGCATGGCGTTCGCCGCGATGGTCGCGCTGGCCAACGACATCATCATCACCGCGGGCGTGTACTCCCTGGTCGGCTTCGAGGTGTCCCCGGCCACCGTCATCGGGTTGCTGACCATCCTGGGCTTCTCGCTGTACGACACCGTCGTCGTGTTCGACAAGGTCCGGGAGAACACCCGCGGGCTGCAGGGGCTGACCCGCCGCACCTACGCCGAGGCGGCGAACCTCGCGGTCAACCAGACCCTGATGCGCTCGCTGAACACCTCGCTCATCGCGGCCCTGCCCCTGATCGGGCTCTTCGTCATCGGCGTGGTCCTGCTCGGCGTCGGCGTCCTGGGCGACCTGGCGCTCGTCCAGCTCGTCGGCACCATCGTCGGGGCCGCGTCCTCGGTGCTGCTGGCGACACCGATCGTCGTCGACCTCGCGATGCGCGACCGGGTGTGGGTCCAGCAGGCCCAGCGCGTCGCGGCGCGGCGGGCGAAGAACACCCGCCGCACCGACGACCCCGCCCGGGCGGCGGGGGAGAGCACCGACGTCCTGGACTCGCGCGCGGTCGCCGCCGCCGCCGGCGCACCCCGCGGCGGTGTCACCTCCGGCAGCGGTGCCGGCGCGGCCGCCGCCCCCCGACCGGGCGCCCGTCCGGCCGGGAAGTCCGGTCGCCCCAGCGGCAAGCGCCGCCGGTGAGCCCCACCGGGACCGACGCCGGCACTGTCGAGCAGCTCCTGCGCGACGTGCCGGACTTCCCCGGACCCGGCATCCGGTTCTGGGACCTCACCCCGGTCCTCGCGGACGGCGAGGGGCTGGCGGCCACGACGCGGCTGCTCAGCGCCCCCGCCGCGGAGACGCCGGTCGACGTGGTCGTCGGGATCGAGGCGCGCGGGTTCCTGCTGGGCGCGGCGGTCGCGCACGCGCTCGGGCTCGGCATCGTGCCGGTCCGCAAGCACGGCAAGCTCCCCGCGGTCGCGGCGTCCCGCTCCTACGACCTGGAGTACGGGTCGGCCACGCTGGAGCTGCCCGCGGGGGTGCTCGCGTCCGGGGCCCGGGTCCTGCTCGTCGACGACGTGCTGGCCACGGGCGGCACCGCGGCCGCGGCGAGCGAACTGGTCGAGAGCCAGGGTGCGCAGGTGACGGCGTTCTCCGTGGTGCTCGAGCTGCCCGCCCTCGGTGGGCGCGAGCGCCTCGGCGGGCGACCCGTGCACACCGTGCTCCGGCGCTGACCCGAGGCGAGGGATCGGCCACACGTCGCCGGACGTCTCCCGGGTCTCGTCCCGACCTGATGGTTGCGGCAGCTAACATCTAGGTCGGCGATCGAGGAGGCGGATGACGACCCAGGCGACCAGGCGAACGGCGGGGGTCGGCCCGACCGGCCCCACCAGCTCCTCCGGAGGGCGTCGGACCGGCGTCCGTGACCGGCTCCTGGCCTCGGACCCGGGCAACGTGCGCCTGACCCTCGCCACCCGCGCCGCGGTCACGCTCGGCGTCGCGCTCGGTGTCGCCGCGCTGCTCGCGAGCCTGCTCGGGCTGGCCGGCAACCAGGCCGTCGTCGTGATCGTGCTCGGGGCGGTGCTGACGATGATCACGACGTTCACCGCGTCCGACCCGACCCCGGCCGGTCGGGCGCTCACCCAGCTCTGCCTCCCGGTCGCGATGCTCGCCGGGATCACGGTGAGCACCCTGGTCGACCGGCACCGGGTGCTCTCGCTGCTGGTGTTCGTGGTCGTGATGTTCGCGGCGGTCTGGGTGCGCCGGTTCGGGCCGCGCGCCTTCGCCTGCGGGATGGTCGCGTGGATGGGCTACTTCATCGCCCTGTTCCTGCAGCTGTCGTTCGCCCAGCTGCCGGTCGTGCTGGCCGCGGTCGCGACCACGACGGTCCTGCTGCTGGTGATCGCGCTGGTCGTGGCCCCGCAGCGGCCGGCCCGCCGGTTGCAGCGGATGGTCGACGCGTTCGCGGCCCGGACGCGGATCGCCCTCGCCGAGCACCGCGACCCCGACCGGCGACCTCCGTGGCGTCGCCGCGACGAGACCGCCGCCGACCGCGCGGTGCTGCGCGTCAACGAGGCCGCGGTGCTCGTCGACGGCCAGCTCGCGGTCCCGGGCGCCCTGGCCGACCCGCACCGGGCGGGCGACGTGCGGGCGGCGGTGCTGCGCGCCGAGGCGGCGCTGGCCCGCGCCCTCGACGACCCGGGTGACCCCGACGGCGTGGACGCCGCCTTGGCGGACCTGGACGCGGTGCTCGACGACGACCGGCACGCCCGGCCGCGGCGCGGCGTGGGCGACGACGAGCCGGTGCCGTTCGCGCCGGCCGCGGAGCTCTTCGCCGGGTTCCTGCCCGGCAGCGCGGTCACCGTCGGGCCGATGGTGGCACCGGACGAGGGCGCCGCCGGCGGCCACGCGGGCGCGGGGCTGCTCCTCAGCACCCGGCAGGCGCTGCAGATCGCGCTCGCCGGCGGGCTGTCGATCGCGCTGGGCGACGCCGTCTCCGGGCAGCGCTGGTACTGGGCGGTCCTCGCGTGCTTCCTGGCGTTCACGGGCACCGCCACCGCGGCCGAGACGGTGCGCAAGGCGGTCCAGCGGACGGTCGGCACCGTGGTCGGGGTGGTGGTCGCCCTCGTCGTCGTCCCGCTGCTCGGCCCGTCGCCCGCGGTCGCGCTCGCGGTCATCCTCGTGGCCATCTTCGCGGGCTTCTACCTCTTCCGGGTCTCCTACACCTCGCTGGCGTTCGCGATCACCCTCGTGGTCGCGGAGCTGTACGAGCTGCTCGGGACCTACTCCGGCGGCCTGCTCGCGCTGCGCGTGGGGGAGACCGCGCTGGGAGCGCTCGTCGGCGGCATCGTCGCGGTGACCTTCCTCCCGACGACGGCGGTGCGCGCCGAGCACGCGGCCCGCGCCCGGCTGGCCGAGGAGCTGCGCGCCGCGACGGGCGACGTCGCGGCGCTCGTGCACCCCGGTGGCCGTCCGGGGGCGCGTCCCGACCTGCACGCCCGCGCCCGGTCCCTGGACGCCGCGGTCCACCAGCTCGCGCTGATCGGGGTGCCGCTCTCGCTGCGCACCGTTCCCGGGGGTGCGCGGCGGCGGCCGCTGCTCGTCCGGCGGCTCGCCGCCTGGGTCCGCTGCGCGGTGCGGGTGCGCGCCCTCGTCGAGGCCGCGGAGGAGCTGGAGCGCACCCGGCGGTCCGACCCCGCGGAGCGCCACGACCGGGTCGGCGCCGCCGTGCGCGCGGTGCAGGGACTGGTGGACGCGCTCGCGGAGGGGCGCGACCCCGGCGAGCACCGGCACCGGCCGCCCGACGACGGCCCCGACGACCTGCTCGCGGAGCTGGCGGCCCTGCACGGCGCCCTCGTCGCGCTGCACGAGATCGACCCCACCGTCGCCCCGGTCGCCCCGGCCGCCCCGGCCGCACCACCCGCCGTCGGGACCGGCCTGCACGGCCGCGTGACCGACGACGGCGGCCGCGGCCTGCCCGCCGTCGTCACCCTCGTGGACGGCAACGGCGCGCAGCGGGCCCGGGTCCGCTCCGACGACGACGGCCGCTTCGCGGTCGCGGTCGCGCCGGAGGAGCGGTCGTGGCAACTGGTCGTCGCGGCGGCCGGACACGCCCCGCACGCCGGACGGGTGTCCGGGCCGGGGGAGCACGGCATCGTGCTCCGGGCGACCGGCCCCGCCCCCCGCCCGGCGACCGCTCGCCGAGTCACGCCGGCGTCCGGACCGGTGGGCGGGCGAGCCGCCGACGGAGGGTGACCGGACGGCGGCCGGCGAGCGGGGCCGACGGACACCGGCCCGTGTCCTGACCTAGTCTGGAACGATCCGACCACGACGGCGTCCTGCCCCCGGGCCGGCGCCGGACCAGCGGAGGTGACCGTGAGCCAGGACGTGGGGCCGGCCGAGACGGTCGCCGAGGACACGGGGTCGTCCGCCGCCGAGGGCGGCCCGGACCTGCCCGAGGTCGGGCACGCCGAGCCGCGGGAGGCCCGCCGTCTGGAGCCCGTCGGGGGCGCCGCCACCGGGCGGCCGCGCTCCGCCACCCGCCGCGTGCGCGCCCGCATCGCCCGGCGGATCACCGCGCAGCGCACCGGGCCGGTCAAGCCGGTCCTCGAGCCGCTCGCCACGGTGCACCGGGAGCTGCACCCCAGCGCCGACCTCGCGATCCTGCAGCGCGCCTATGACACCGCGGAGGCCTCCCACGAGGGCCAGATGCGCAAGTCCGGCGACCCGTACATCACCCACCCCCTCGCGGTCGCGACGATCCTCGCCGAGCTCGGCATGGACACCACGACGCTGACCGCCGCGCTGCTGCACGACACCGTCGAGGACACCGACTACTCCCTCGAGAAGCTCTCGGGGGACTTCGGGGCCGAGGTCGCCCACCTCGTCGACGGGGTCACGAAGCTCGACAAGGTCCAGCTCGGGGCGGCGGCCGAGGCGGAGACGATCCGCAAGATGGTCGTGGCGATGGCGCGCGACCCGCGGGTGCTCGTCATCAAGCTGGCCGATCGGCTGCACAACATGCGCACGATGCGCTTCCTCAAGCCCGAGAAGCAGGCCAAGAAGGCGCGCGAGACCCTCGAGGTGCTCGCGCCGCTGGCCCACCGGCTGGGGATGTCGACGGTCAAGTGGGAGCTCGAGGACCTCGCGTTCGCGATCCTGCACCCCAAGCGCTACGACGAGATCGTCCGCCTCGTGGCCGACCGCGCCCCGTCGCGCGACACCTACCTGCACACCGTGATCGACGAGGTGTCCGGGCAGCTCGAGGCCGCGCGGGTCAAGGCCGAGGTGCTCGGCCGACCCAAGCACTACTACTCGATCTACCAGAAGATGATCGTCAAGGGTAAGGACTTCGACGACATCCACGACCTGGTGGGCGTGCGCATCCTGGTCGAGGACGTGCGCGACTGCTACGCCGCGATGGGCATGGTCCACGCCCTGTGGCAGCCGATGCCGGGCCGCTTCAAGGACTACATCGCCCAGCCGCGCTTCGGGGTCTACCAGTCCCTGCACACCACCGTGATCGGGCCGGACGGACAGCCGCTCGAGGTGCAGATCCGCACCCACGAGATGCACCGCACCGCCGAGTACGGGATCGCGGCGCACTGGCGGTACAAGGAGACGAAGGGCGTCCACGGGGCCGCCGGGCTCGAGCTCGACGAGATGGCCTGGATGCGCCAGCTCCTGGACTGGCAGCGGGAGGCGGCCGACCCGGGCGAGTTCCTGGAGTCGCTGCGCTACGACCTCGCGACCCGCGAGATCTTCGTGTTCACCCCCAAGGGCGACGTGATCACCCTGCCCGCCGGATCCACCCCGGTGGACTTCGCGTACGCGGTGCACACCGAGGTCGGCAACAAGTGCATCGGCTCCCGGGTCAACGGCCGCCTGGTGGCGCTCGAGCGGCAGCTCGAGAACGGCGAGGTCGTCGAGATCTTCACCTCGAAGGCCGAGGGCGCCGGGCCGTCGAAGGACTGGATCGGCTTCGTCTCCTCGCCGCGCGCGAAGCAGAAGATCAAGCAGTGGTTCGCCAAGGAGCGTCGTGAGGAGGCGATCGAGGAGGGCAAGGACTCGATCACCCGCGAGGCGCGCCGCACCGGCCTGCCCCTGCAGCGCCTCGTCAGTGCCGACTCGATGGGGGCGCTGGCCCGCGAGCTGCGCTACTCCGACGTCTCCGCGCTGTACGCCGCGGTGGGGGAGCACCACGTGTCCGCCCGCCACGTGGTGCAGCGCCTCGTCGCGCTGCTCGGCGGCGTCGAGCAGAACGAGGACGAGCTCGCCGAGCGCGCCACGCCCTCGACGGTCCAGCGCCGCCGCGGCACGGGCGACGTCGGCGTCGTCGTCAACGGGATGGACGACGACGGCGACTCCTCCACCGACCTGTGGATCAAGCTCGCCCGCTGCTGCACGCCGGTCCCCGGCGACGACATCCTCGGCTTCGTCACCCGCGGCGGCGGGGTCTCGGTCCACCGGACCGACTGCACCAACGCCGACGACCTGCGCTCGGAGCCCGAGCGGCTCATGGACGTCAGCTGGGCCTCGTCGTCGACCGCGGTCTTCCTGGTCGCGATCCAGGTCGAGGCGCTCGACCGGCACCGGCTGCTCTCCGACATCACCAAGGCGCTCGCGGACGAGAAGGTCAACATCCTGTCCGCGTCGGTGACGACGAGCCGTGACCGCGTGGCCGTGAGCCGGTTCAGCTTCGAGATGGGCGACCCGAAGCACCTCGGCCACGTCCTGCGGGTGGTCCGCAACGTCGAGGGCGTCTACGACGTGTACCGGGTCACCTCGGCGAGCTGACCAGCCCCAGCAGGGTGTCGGCCAGGTCGTCCATCGCCTGCTCGCGGGCCTCCGCGGCCAGGTGCGAGCACCACAGCGGCGCCTGGCTCATCGTGGCGTGCATCGCCTGCAGGGTCGCATCGACCGACACCACGCGGAACTCCCCGGCGGCGACGCCGGTGGTGACCTCCCGCCGGAACACCTGGTCGTGGCGGCGGCGGAGCTCACGGATGCGGGCGCGGAGTGCGGCCGGCCAGGAGTCGGGGACCAGGAACAGACGCAGGGCCGCGGGGTACTCGAGCACGGCGATCGCGATGTGCTCGCGCAGCAGGGTCCGCAGCCGCTCGGCCCGCGGGGTGTCGACCAGGGACTCCGCCAGGGCCTCCAGGCGCTCGGTCCAGTCGGTCCCCAGCGTCTCGATCGCGGCCGTGGCCAGCTCGTCCTTGCCGGCGAAGTAGTAGTACAGCGAGCCCTTCGTGACGTCGAGCCGCTCCGCGACCTCCTCGAGCGTCGACGCCTCGTAGCCGCGCTCGCCGAACACCTCGGCCGCGGCCGCGAGGATGCGCCGGACGCGCTCGTCGCGCTTGCGCTGGACCCGGTTCACGGCGAGCAGCCTAACTCACGAGCCGGTTCTTGACTCTTGGGTCGAACTTCGGCACGTTCGTCAGTACCAGGACGGAGGCCGACGATGGACTTCGAGCTCACCGACCCCCAGCGCCGTGCCCGCGACACGGCCCGGGAGGTCGCGACGGGCACGCTGCTGCCGGGGTACGCCGAGCGGGCGCGCGCCGGCCGCGTCGAGCCGGCCCTGCGCCGGGAGCTGGGTGGTCTCGGCCTGATCGCGCCGGAGCTGCCGGTCGAGGTGGGCGGCCGGGGCACGGACCGCGTCACGACCGGTCTGATCTGCGAGGAGCTGGCGCGGGGCGACCTGAACGTCGTGTACCTGCAGGTCGTGGGCTCGCTCGTGGGACAGATCCTCGTCGCGAATGCCCCGCAGCTGGCGGCGGAGTGGGTCCCGCGGATCACGTCCGGCGACCAGGTCGTCGGGATCGGGCTGACCGAGCCGCACGGCGGGTCGGACGCCGGGGTGCCCCGCATGACGGCGATGCGGGACGGCGACGGGTGGCTGCTGCACGGGACGAAGTCGCTGTCGTTCGCGGCGGACGCCGCGGCCGTCGTCGTGTTCGCGCGCACCGAGGAGGCCGGGCGCGGCCGCGGGATCAGCGCGTTCCTCGTCCCGCTCGACGCCGAGGGCGTCACACGCGAGGCCTTCCCGGACATCGGGACGGCGGCCGTGGGCCGGGGCGCGGTGAACCTCGACGGCGTGCACGTCCCGGCGGAGAACCTGATCGGCGCCGAGGGCGGAGCGTTCGGCCAGGTGATGCAGGGCTTCGACTTCAGTCGTGCGCTGATCGGCCTGCAGTGCCTGGGGGCGGCCGAGCAGTCGATCGACGAGACGTGGGCCTACGTGTCCGAGCGGGAGGCGTTCGACCGGCCGCTGTCGTCCCAGCAGGGCGTCGCGTTCCCGCTGGCGGAGGCGGAGACCCTGCTCGCCGCCGCGCGCCTGCAGTGCCTGGAGACGCTGTGGCGCAAGGACACCGGCCGCCCGCACACCGCGCAGGCCGCGATGTGCAAGTGGTGGGCCCCGAAGACCGCCCACGACGCGATCACGACCTGCCTGCTGCTGCACGGGCAGTACGGCTACCGCGCGGAGAAGCCGTTCGACCAGCGGATGCGGGACGTCCTCGGTCTGCAGATCGGCGACGGCACCGCTCAGATCATGAAGCTCGTCATCGCCCGGCAGCGCGTGGGCCGGGCGCTCGCACCCTAGGAGGACCACGGATGGGCAGGCACGACGGGAAGGTCGCGATCGTCACCGGCGCCGGGCGCGGGATCGGGCGGGCGATCGCGGAGACACTGGCGACCGAGGGCGCGACGGTCGTCGCGACCGACGTCGACGAGGCGACCGCGAAGGACACCGCGCAGACGGTCGGGGGCACCGGCATCGCCGCCGACGTCAGCGACCGCGCGGCGGTCGACGCCCTGGTGGCCCAGGTGGTGGAGCAGCACGGCCGGATCGACGTCCTGGTGAACAACGCCGGCTACGACGAGGTCGGGCCGTTCGTGGACTCCGACCCCGACCGGTGGGGCCGCATCGTCGGGATCAACCTCTACGGCGTGCTGAACACCTGTCATGCCGTGCTGCCGGTGATGGTGGAGCAGGGCGGCGGCGCGGTGGTCAACCTCGGCTCCGACGCCGGCCGGGTCGGGTCCTCCGGCGAGGCGGTCTACTCGGCGGCCAAGGGCGGGGTCATCGCCTTCACCAAGACGATCGCGCGGGAGATGGCCCGCCACCAGGTGCGGGCCAACTGCGTGTGCCCCGGGCCGACGGACACCGCGCTGTTCGCCTCCGTGGTCGAGGGGAACGACAAGCTCCGCGACGGACTGATCCGGGCCATCCCGCTGCGCCGCCTCGCGCAGCCCGGTGACCTGGCTCCGATGGTCGCGTTCCTCGCCTCGGACGAGGCCGGCTTCGTCACCGGTCAGACGGTGAGCGTCAGCGGCGGGATGTCGATGTCATGACCTACACGTACGACCCCACCGCGTACCGCCGTTTCTTCGAGCACTCCTTCACCTACCTCGCCGGCTTCCGGCGGACCGCATCCCGGTTCGCGGACCGCACGGCGATGACCGACCCGGCGACCGGCACCACGTGGACCTACACCGAGCTCGCCGCGGACGTCGACCGCCTCGCCGCCGGCCTGGCCGCCGCGGGCGTCCGGCCGGGCGACGTCGTCACGTTCCAGCTCTACAACTCCCCGGAGTTCGCGCGCCTCTACCTCGCCACCCAGGCCCTCGGCGCCGTCGGCTCGCCCATCAACTTCCGGCTCGCGTCCGGCGAGGTGGCGCACGTGCTCGCCGACAGCGCGCCGCGGGTGTTCGTGTACGACGCCTCGTTGCAGGAGACCGTGGCCGAGGCGCTGCGCCGCAGCCCGCACCGACCCGACGTCGTGATCGCGGTGGGGGAGGGCGAGCCGCTCGCCGACCTGCTGCCGGGCGGCGGGCCGGTCCCGGCGCCGGAGGGGTCGGTCTACGACGAGACCACCCGGCTCTACACGTCGGGCACCACCGGGATGCCGAAGGGCGTCCCACTGAACAGCCTGGTCGAGGTGTTCAGCGCGCACGACGTGGCGATGCACTTCCCGCTCGGGCCGGAGGACGTCACGCTGAACATGACGCCGTGGTTCCACCGCGGCGGGCTGTACTCGGGCGGGCCGAACCCGGCGTTCTACGTCGGCGCGCAGGTCGTGCCGTTGCGCGCGTTCGACCCCGAGCACGTCCTCGACCTCGTCGAACGGCACGGGCTGACGTTCTTGATTGGCGCACCGACCAACCTCGCGATGCTCGCGGCGGCCCAGGAGCGCCGGGCGCGGGACCTCTCGACGTTGCGCGGCATCGTCACGATGGGAGCGCCGCTGGAGCGGGAGGCGTGCCTGCGCTACCAGTCCGTGCTCACCGAGCGGATCTTCAACGGCTACGGGACGACGGAGTCGTTCTGGAACACGTTCCTGCGCCCGACCGATCTGCCGGATCACGCGGGCGCCGCCGGGCGGGCGTGCACCGACGACGAGGTGCGGGTCGTGGAGATCGGGGGCGGGGCGGGCGAGGAGGTCCCGAAGGACGGCGAGGCCGTGGGGGAGGTGATCGTCCGCTCGCCGAAGGCCGGGTACGGCTACGTGAACGCCCCCGACCAGGAGGCGGCGAAGTTCGACGCCGACGGCTGGATCCACCTCGGCGACCTCGCGACCTGGGACGCGGGGGAGTTCGTGACGATCGTCGGGCGGGCCGACGACATGCTCGTCTCCGGGGGCGAGAACGTGCACCCGGTCCAGGTCGAGGAGGCCCTCAACGAGTTGCCCGGCGTCGCCGACTCCCTGGTCGTGGGCGTGCCCGACGAGCGGTGGGGGCGACGGGTGGTCGCGTACGTGGTGCGTGCCGACCCGGCGCTGAGCGCCGCGGACTGCGAGGCGCACTGCCGCGACCACCCGATGCTCTCGCGCTACAAGCGGCCGCGGGCGTACCGGTTCGTCGACGCGCTGCCGCTCACCGCGACCGGGAAGAAGATTCACTACCGGGCGACCGAGCAGGCGGCCGCGGACGTCGCGGCCGGGCTGTTCACCGACGTGCGAGGAGGAACGAGTGTCCTGGGATGACTACGGGCAGCTGCTGTTCGAGCGCCGTGAGCACGGTGTCCTGCTGATCACGATCAACAACCCGGACAAGTACAACGCCACCGACGAGCAGCTCCACGGCGAGCTGGCCCGGGTGTGGCGGGACGTGGACGCGGACCCGTCGGTGCGGGTCGCGGTGGTGACCGGCGCCGGAAAGGCGTTCTCCGCGGGCGGCGACCTCGCGATGGTGGAGCGGATGGCGGGTGACCACGCGCGGGTCTCGCACATGCTCAAGGAGATGTCCGAGCTGGTCTACGGGATCATCGACTGCGAGAAGCCCATCATCTCGGCGATCAACGGGGTCGCGGTCGGCGCCGGCGTGGTGGTGGCCCTGCTCGCCGACGTCGCGATCGCCGCGGAGGACGCCAAGCTCGGCGACGGGCACGTCAAGCTGGGCGTCTCGGCGGGCGACCACGCGGCGATCATCTGGCCGCTGCTCGCCGGGATGGCCAAGGCGCGGTACTACCTGCTGACCGGCGAGATGGTCACCGGCGCCGAGGCGGAGAAGCTCGGGATGGTGGCGAAGGCGCTGCCGCGCGACCAGGTGCTCGACGAGGCGCTGCGCGTCGCGGACGTGCTGGCCACCGGCTCGCAGCAGGCCATCCGGCTGACCAAGAAGTCGCTGAACAACTGGCTGCGGGCGATGGGTCCGACGTTCGACCAGTCGGCGGCCTACGAGATGCTGTGCTTCCTCGGCCCGGACGTGCACGAGGGCGTCGCGGCGCTGCGGGAGAAGCGGGCTCCCGCGTGGCCGTCGGTCACGGATCCGGAGCGCCCACGTTGATCGTCGGGTCGGCGAACTCCGGGCGCGCGCTACGCGGGTCGAGCGGGTTCACCGACGCCGGGTCCACGTCCGCGTCGCCCGGCCTGGTCAGCGACCGGATCCCGGTGTCCAGCACCGTCACCAGCGGGACGGCCAGCAGGGCACCGGGAATGCCGGCGACGACCAGGCCGCAGGCGATCGGCAGGACCACCGCCAGCGGGTGCAGCTTGATCGACTTGCCCAGGAACAGCGGCTGCAGGATGTAGCCCTCGAGGTTCTGGACGGCGAGCAGCAGCAGCACGACCAGCAGGGCGTCGGTGATCCCCCCGCTGACCAGGGCGACGAGGGCGGCGACCGCCCCGGAGACCACCGCGCCGAGGGTGGGCACGAACGCCCCGAAGAAGATCAGCGCCGCGAGCGGCACGGCCAGCGGGACGCCGATCAGCCAGAGCCCGATCCCGGCGGTCACCGCGTCGATGAACGCGACCACGATGATCGCGCGGGTGTAGCCGACCAGCGACGCGAACGCGCGGCGCCCGGCGACGTCCGCCCGGCCGCGGACGGTGCGCGGGACGGCCTTGAGCAGGAAGCGCCAGATCGCCCCGCCGTCGTGGATGAGGAAGATCAGCGTGAACAGGGCGAGCAGACCCTCGGTGAACAGCTCCCCGACGGTGCCGACCGCCCCCAGGGCGCTCGCGGCGATCGTCGCCTGGCTCTCCTGCAGGCTGGTCAGGAACTGGTCGCCGATCTGGGTGAACTGCTGGTTGTTGAGCCCGAGCGGGCCGGTGCGCACCCAGGCCTGGATCTCGGTGAAGCTGTTCGTGAGCTGGCTGGTGAGTTGCGGGAGCCCGGAGATGAAGGCGTAGACGACCCCGGTGAAGACCCCGCCGACCACCGCGAGCCCCGCGATGATGACGATCGCCGTGGCGACCGCGTGCGGCAGCCAGCGCACCCGCGAGCTCATGACGTGCGCCTCGGGCGCGAGCAACGAGGCCGCGATCAGGGCGAGCACCACCGGGACCAGGACGACCGACAGCGTCCCCGCCACGTAGATCACGGTCGCGCCGGCCGCGGCCACGAGGACGACCCGCCAGGCCAGGCCGGCGGCCACGTCCAGGCCGTGCGGGATCATCCACCGCGTCCGCGGGCGGGCGGCGGGGTCGGTGGACGGGGCGGCCGTCGGAGCGTCGCCGCCGCGCACCCCGACCCCGGAGACCACCTCCGGCGCCCCGGCACCCGGCTCCGTACCGCGCTGCGCCGCCACGGGCGTCACCGTAGTCGCGCGCCGGGTCGGCGGCCCGGTGACCAGGGGATGTCGGCCGGGTGGCGGCCGAGAGGCCCCGACCCGTCGTCGGGAAGAGTGTGTCCCGGCCCTCCTGGATCGGTGCAGAACGGCGTAGGGTGTCCCGCGTGAGCCGCCGCGCGAAGATCGTCTGCACGCTGGGTCCGTCGACGTCGTCCCCGGAGCGGATCCACGCCCTCGTCCGGGCCGGGATGGACGTCGCCCGGCTGAACTTCTCCCACGGGGAGCACGCCCAGCACGCGGAGGTCTACCGCCTCGTGCGCGAGGCCGCCGACGCCCAGGGACGCGCGGTCGGCATCCTCGCCGACCTGCAGGGCCCCAAGATCCGGCTCGGCCGCTTCACCGACGGGCCGCAGACGTGGGCCACCGGCGAGACCGTCCGCATCACCACCGAGGACGTCGCCGGCACGCACGACCGGGTGTCCACCACCTACAAGGGCCTGGCCGACGACGTGCGGGCCGGCGAGTCGCTGCTGATCGACGACGGGAACGTCTCGGTCGAGGTCATCGACGTCGAGGGCCGCGATGTGGTCTGCCGCGTCGTCGAGGGCGGCACGGTCTCGGACAACAAGGGCATCTCGCTGCCCGGCACCGCGGTGTCGGTGCCCGCGATGAGCGAGAAGGACGAGGCCGACCTGCGCTTCGCGCTCGGGCTGCGCGTGGACATGATCGCGCTGTCGTTCGTGCGCTCGCCCGCGGACGCGGAGCTCGTCCACAAGATCATGGACGAGTACGACTGCCGGCTGCCGGTCATCGCCAAGCTGGAGAAGCCGGAGGCGGTCGACGCGCTGGAGGCGATCGTGCTGGCGTTCGACGCCGTCATGGTCGCGCGCGGCGACCTCGGCGTGGAACTCGCGCTCGAGGACGTCCCGCTGGTGCAGAAGCGTGCGGTGCAGATCGCGCGGGAGAACGCCAAGCCGGTGATCGTCGCGACGCAGATGCTCGAGTCGATGATCCACAACTTCCGCCCGACGCGGGCCGAGGCGAGCGACGTCGCGAACGCCGTCCTCGACGGGGCGGACGCGGTCATGCTCTCCGGCGAGACCTCGGTCGGCGACTACCCGATCGAGACGGTCCAGACGATGTCGCGGATCGTGCAGGCCGTCGAGTCCGGCCCGGCCTCGGTGCCCGCGATCCAGCACGTGCCGCGCACGCAGCGCGGCGTGGTGACCACGGCGGCGCGGGACATCGGCGAGCGGCTGAACGCGCGGGCTCTCGTGGCGTTCACCCGAACCGGCGACACCGTGCGCCGCCTCGCCCGGCTGCACACCCGGCTGCCCGTCCTGGCGTTCACCCCGGTCCCCGCGATCCGTTCGCAGCTCGCGCTGTCGTGGGGGGTGGAGACCTTCCTCGTGCCGTGGGAGGAGACCACCGACGCGATGATCGCCCGGGTCGACGCCTCCATCCAGCAGATCGGCCGGTTCGCGCCGGGCGAGCTCGTCGTCGTGGTCGCCGGGTCGCCGCCCGGGCAGGCGGGCAAGACCAACCTGATCCGCGTGCACCGGCTCGGGGACGACACGCACTAGGGGCCGGGTACGCGATCATGGGCTCCATGGCGCACCCGTTCGACGCCCTGACCGCCGAGGCGATGCGGGCCGGCGGCTCGTGGAAGTGGACCGGCCGCGAGATGGTCGCGGGCGCCGACGCGCGCGGCCGCGGCCTGATCGGCGCCTTCGTGGCCGAGATGGACTTCCCGACGGCGGGTCCGGTCGCGGCGGCGGTGCGCGAGTGCGCGGACACCTCCCGGTTCGGCTACCTCGCCGACGGGTGGGTGGCCGACCTGGCGGAGGCGTGCGCGGCGTTCTGGGCGGACCGCTTCGGGTGGGCGATCGAACCGGAGCGGATCCGTCCGGTGCCGGACGTGATGACCGCGCTCACCGCGACGATCGAGCACTTCACGACCCCCGGCAGCCCCGTCCTGCTGCCGACCCCGGCCTACATGCCGTTCCTGACGGTGCCCGGGATGCTCGGCCGGGAGATGGTCTCGGTCCCGATGGCGAGGGATCCGTTCGCGCTCGACCTCGACGCGCTCGACGACGCGTTCCGCACCTCGGGCGCGGAGCTGCTGGTGCTGACCAACCCGCACAACCCGACCGGCCGGGTCCTCACGGCCGAGGAGCTCGCGGACGTCACCGCCGTCGTGGAGCGGCACGGCGGTCGGGTGTTCGCCGACGAGATCCACGCGCCGATCACCTTCGACGGCCTGCGCCACCGGCCCTACGCCGCGACCTCGGCCGCGGCCGCCGCGCACACCGTGACCGCGACCTCGGCGTCCAAGGCGTGGAACCTGCCGGGGCTGAAGTGCGGGCAGGTGATCCTGTCGAGCGACGCCGACGCGCGGCGCTGGGCCGACCACGGCTACCTGGCCGAGCACGGCACCGCCACCCCCGGGGTCCTGGCCTCGACCGCCGCCTACACCCACGGCCGGGACTGGCTCGACGACGTCCTCGCCTACCTCGACGGCAACCGCGCCCTGCTGCGGGACACGCCCCTCCCCGGTGTCGCGACCACGGTCCCGGAGGGCACCTACCTGGCCTGGCTGGACGGCCGCGGGCTCGACCTCGACGAGCCACCGGCCGCGTTCTTCGCCCGCGAGGCCGGCGTGGTCATGACCGACGGGGCGGCGTGTGCCGGGCCCGGCGGCATGCGGCTCAACCTCGCGATGGCACGCCCGGTGCTCGCCGAGGCCCTGGAGCGGATGGCGGAAGCACTGGACGCGCGGGGCTGACGGCGCCGACGGGCCGGACGAAGCGGACCGCACGCCGGGCGCGGCCGTCGCGGGCGAACCCGGCATCCACCGGCACCTGCATCGAGTGGACGTTCGCCGGGTCGACGCGGATCACCGCGGTCGAGGCCCCCGTCGACCCGCCGAGCCACGCGACGACGAGTCCGACGGCCCGCGCGGCGTATCGGCGGCCGCGCCACGGCCCGAACACGCCGTAGGACAGGTTCGCCTCGCCGGCGGCCAGGCCCGCGGCCGACAGCTCCACCTCGACCGTGCCCGCGAGCAGCCCGGTCGCCGCGTCGCAGACCCCCCACGACAGGGCGGCGCCGGGGGCGTACCAGTCGCCCGCCCACGTCGCGGCCCCGTCGTCGATCCAGCGCCGCACGCCGGACTCCGAGGCGTGGGCGCCGGTCAGCCAGCGGGCCAGGTCGTCGTCCTCCCCGGCGAGCAGGGGGCCCACGTCGTCCGGCGTCAGCGCGCGCAGCGCGACGACGCCGTCGGTGCGGGGCGGGCACGTCGTCGTCGGCACCGGCCCATCCTGCGCCCGGCCGCTAGGGTCGCCGTCATGGGCCTGTCGTTCTCCGAGGAGCCCGAGACCGGGCTCGTCGCGGTGACCCTGACCGACGACGACGGCGAGGTCGTGCAGACGCGGGTGGTGTCCGCCGAGGAACTGGGCCGGATCGCGGCGGCGGCCCGGCGGGCGAGTGCGCGGGCCGCGGAGCGCGGCGAGCCGCTGTTCGTCACGCTGGACGAGCTGATCGACGGCGATCCGGGCTGATACCACCGTCGATTGTGACGTCGGGCGTCAGCATGGCCGCAGTGCTGACACGTGGGCAGGGTGGGTCGGGATGACCGACGACCGCCCCGACACCTACCGCCCCGACACCTACGCCCCGCCCGCCGAGCTGGCGGCCACCGCGAACGTCACCGCGGACGACGCCGCCCGGCTGCGGGCCGAGGCGGACGCCGACCTCGACGCGTTCTGGCTCGCCCGGGCGCGGGAGCTCGACTGGGAGCGCGAGCCGACGCAGGGCTACGACGGCTCCGGGCACCCGTTCGTCACGTGGTTCGCCGACGGCCGGCTCAACGTCGCGCACAACTGCGTCGACCGGCACGTGGCGGCCGGGCGCGGGGAGAAGGTCGCGCTGTACTGGGAGGGCGAGCCGGGCGACCGGACGGCGGTCACCTACGCCGACCTGCAGCGCCGCGTCGCCCGGGCCGCCCACGCGCTCACCGCGCTCGGGGTCGGGCGCGGCGACGTCGTCGTGGTCTACCTGCCGGTGCTGGTGGAGACGGTCGTCGTCATGCTGGCCTGCGCCCGGATCGGCGCGGTGCACTCGCTGGTCTTCGGCGGCTTCTCGGCCGAGGCGCTGCGCTTCCGGGTCACCGACGGCGCCGCGAAGGTCGTCGTCACCACCGACGGGCAGTACCGGCGGGGGAAGGCGATCGCGGTCAAGGAGAACTGCGACGACGCGGTCGCGGCCGTCGACACCGTCGAGCACGTGCTCGTCGTGCGCCGGACCGGGCAGGACGTGCCGTGGACCGAGGGCCGCGACGTCTGGTGGCACGAGGCCGTCGGGGTGCAGCCGGAGCACCACGAGGCGGAGGCGTTCGACGCCGAGACCCCGCTCTTCCTGATCTACACCTCCGGGACGACGGGCCGGCCCAAGGGCCTCGTGCACACCATGGGTGGCTACCTCACCCAGACCGCCTGGACCGCGTGGGCGTGCTTCGACCACCGCGACGACGACGTCTACTGGTGCCAGGCCGACCTCGCCTGGGTCACCGCCCACACCTACGAGGTCTACGGCCCGCTCGCGAACGGCGTCACGCAGGTCCTCTACGAGGGCACGCCGGACACCCCGCACCGCGGCCGCCACGCCGAGATCGTCGAGCGGTACGGCGTCACGGTGTACTACACCGCACCCACGCTCGTCCGGACCTTCATGACCTGGGGCACGGAGATCCTGTCGGGGTACGACCTGTCGTCGCTCCGGCTGCTCGGCAGCGTCGGCGAGGCGATCAACCCCGAGGCGTGGCGCTGGCTGCACACCCACGTCGGCGGTGGGCGGTGCCCGGTCGTCGACACGTGGTGGCAGTCCGAGACCGGGGCCGCGATGGTCGCCCCGCTGCCCGGTGTCACGACGCTGAAGCCGGGCTCGGCCACGCAGGCCCTGCCCGGGATCTCGGTACGGGTGGTGCGTGAGGACGGCACCGGCGCCGATCCCGACGAGGGCGGCCTGCTCGTCGTCGACCGTCCGTGGCCCTCGATGGCGCGCACCGTGTGGGGCGACCCCGACCGCTTCGTCGAGAGCTACTTCGAGAAGTTCCGCGCGCAGCGGTGGTACCTCGCGGGCGACGGCGCCCGCATCGACGACGACGGGTACGTGTGGCTGCAGGGCCGCGTGGACGACGTCATGAACGTCTCCGGGCACCGGCTGTCCTCGATCGAGCTGGAGTCGGCGCTGGTCAGCCACCCGCGGGTCGGCGAGGCGGGCGTGATCGGCGCGCCGGACGCGACGACGGGCCAGGCGGTCGTCGCCTTCGTCGTCACCCGGGGCGAGGCGGCCGAGGGTGAGGACCTGCTCGCCGACCTCCGCGCCCACGTGACCCGCGAGCTCGGCCCGGTCGCCCGCCCGCAGCAGGTGCACGTGGTGTCGGTCCTGCCGAAGACGCGCTCCGGCAAGATCATGCGCCGGCTCCTGCTCGACCTCGCGTCCGGTCGGGAGCCGGGGGACACGACGTCGATCGTGGACCCGACGGCCCTCGACCAGGCCCGGGCGGCGCTCAGGACGTCCTGACCACCGCGAACGACTCGGCCGGCAGGACGACGGCGGCCTCGGAGAGCCCGACCTCGGACGGCGAGAACACCACCTCGGTCGCGCCGTCCACCGGCACGGTGACCTCGCCGCCGCCGAGGTTGACCACCAGTCGCAGGGCTCCGCGGTGCACCACGAGCGTGCGGGCGCCCGCGTCGACGTCGACGTGCACCCGGTCCAGGTGCGGGTCCGCCAGCTCGCGCTCGGTGCGGCGCAGGGCGATCAGCGTGCGGTGGACCTCGAGCAGCCAGGCGTGCTGGCCCTCCTCGGCCTCCGTCCAGTCCAGGCGGGAGCGCTCGAAGGTCGCGACGTCCGTGGGGTCGGGGACCTCCTCGGCGCCCCAGCCGTGCTCGGCGAACTCCCGGCGGCGGCCCTCCCGGACGGCGTCCTGCAGGCCCGGGTCGTCGAAGCCGACGAAGAACGCCCACGGCGTGGACGCGCCCCACTCCTCGCCCATGAACAGCATCGGGGTGAACGGCGAGCAGAGGACGAGCGCCGCCCCGCAGGCGAGCAGGCCGGGGGAGAGGGTGGCCGAGAGCCGGTCGCCGGCGGCGCGGTTGCCCACCTGGTCGTGGTCCTGCAGGTAGGCCATGAAGCGCCACCCGGGGACGCGGGCGAGGTCGACGGGCCGCCCGTGGGTGCGGCCGCGGAACGTCGACCACGTGCCGGCGTGCACGTAGGCCTCGCGCAGCACGGCGCCGAGGGTCTCCAGCTCGCCGAAGTCGACGTAGTAGCCCTGGGTCTCGCCGGTCAGCGACGAGTGCAGCGCGTGGTGGACGTCGTCGCACCACTGCGCGTCCAGCCCGTAGCCGCCCGCCTCGCGGGGGGTGACCAGGCGCGGGTCGTTGAGGTCGGACTCGGCGATCAGGGTCAGCGGCCGACCGGAGGTCGCCTCCAGGCTCTGCACCAGCACGGCCATCTCCTCGAGCACGTGCGTGGCGCGGGTGTCGCGCAGGGCGTGCACCGCGTCCAGCCGCAGGGCGTCCACGCCGAAGTCGGTGAACCACATCGCGACGTTCTCGAGGATGTACGCGCGCACGGTGTCCGACCCGGGGCCGTCGAGGTTGAGCGCGGAGCCCCAGTCGTTGGAGCCCGCGAAGTACGGGCCGAAGCGGTCGAGGTAGGCCCCCGACGGCCCGAGGTGGTTGTAGACGACGTCCAGCACGACCCCGAGCCCGCGGTCGTGGCAGGCGTCGACGAACCGCCGGAACCCGTCCGGGCCGCCGTAGCTCTCGGTCACCGCGAACCAGAGCACGCCGTCGTAGCCCCAGCCCCGGGTGCCGTCGAAGGCGTTGACCGGCAGCACCTCGACGAGGGTGACCCCGAGGTCGGCGAGGTGGTCCAGCCGCTCGATCGCGCTGTCGAACGTCCCGGCCGGCGTGAACGTCCCCACGTGGAGCTCGTAGATCACCGCGCCCGGGAGCGCGCGCCCCGTCCAGCCGTCGTCAGCAAGAGCGCCGGGCGCCCAGACCTGCGAGGCGGCGTGGACGCCGTCCGGCTGGCGCCGCGAGCGCGGGTCGGGCAGCGGGTCGGCGCCGTCGACCGCGTAGGCGTAGCGGCTGCCGGGCCCGGCGCCGTCCACCGCGGCGCTCCACCACCCGTCGTCGTGGACCATCGGCCACCCGGTCCCGTCGACCACCACGGACACCGACTCCGCCGCCGGAGCCCACACCGAGAACGTCCCGTCGACGCCCAGTCCCGTCATGTCCGGAGATGATCCCGGTCCCGACGGCAGGTCGCCGCACGAGTGGGGCGACCGGCGTGCCGGGTACCGTCGTCCGGCCGGAGCAGTGCGGAGGAGCGTCAGGGATGGACAGGACGGACGGGGCGGGACCACCCCCCGGCGACCCGGTCGACCCCCTGTTCGCCGGGCGGGGCGAGGTCGCCGCGGCCATGGCCGCCGTGGACTGGTCCGCGACGCCGCTCGGGCCGTCGCGCACCTGGCCCCAGGCGCTGCGCGCGGTCGTGCGCGTGCTCCTGACCTCGCGGTTCGCGATGTGGATGGCGTGGGGCCCCGACCTGACGTTCTTCTACAACGACGCCTACCGCCGCGACACGCTGCGCGCGAAGCACCCCGGGGCGCTGGGCCGGCCGTTCCGCGAGGTCTGGTCGGAGGTCTACGACGCGGTGCTGCCGCAGGTGCGGGCGGTGACCGAACGGGGCGAGTCGACCTGGGACGAGGACCTGCTGCTCTTCCTCGAGCGCAACGGCTGGCCCGAGGAGACCTATCACACGTTCTCCTACAGCCCGCTCTCCGACGAGGACGGCCGCGTGCAGGGCCTGTTCTGCGCGGTCACCGAGACCACCCCGCAGGTGCTCGCGCAGCGCCGCCTCGCGTTCCTGCGCGACCTCGCGACCGCGACCACCTCGGCCCGGTCACTGCCCGAGGTCGCGGCCGCGGCGCGGGAGGTCCTCGCCGACGACCACCGCGACACCCCGTTCGGCCTGGTCTACCTCCGGGACCCGGACCGCGGGCAGGTCGCCGGGCAGGTCGTCGGGCTGGCCGCGGCGGTCGGCACCCCGCACGGCGGCCCCGCGGCGCCGGCCGCCGTGGACCTGGCCGGCGACGACGGACCGTGGCCGCTCGGGCGGGCGCGCGCCGGCACCGAGGTGGTCGACCTGCCCGCGGCGGCGCGCGGTGCGGTCCCGGAGGACTGCGACCGGGCCGCGCTGGTGCCGCTGCGCCCGCCCGGGGCGGGCACCGACGACCTGCTCGGCGTCCTCGTCGTCGGTCTCTCGCGGTTCCTGGCGTTCGACGACCGCTACCGCGACTTCGTCGAGCTCGTGGCCGCGCAGGTGGCGTCCGGGGTGCTGGACGCACGGGCCGCGGAGTCCGAGCGGCGCCGCGCCGAGGCGCTCGCGGAGCTCGACGAGGCCCGCCGGCGGTTCTTCGCCGACGCCAGCCACGAGCTGCGCACCCCGCTCACGCTGATCACCGGCCCGGTCGACGGCCTGCTGGCCGACCCGGACCTCGCCCCGGCCCGGGCGCGCGACGACCTGGAGGTGGTCGCGCGCAACGCCCGCCGGCTGACCCGGCTCGTCGGGGACCTGCTCGAGGTGGCCCGGCTGCAGGCGGGCAGCGCAGGCGGACGGCCGGCCCCGGTCGATCTCGGCCGGGTCACCGCGGACGTGGCGGGCATGGTGGCCTCGGCGATGCAGCGCGCCGGACTGGAGTACGTGGTCGACGCGCCGTCCTGGCCCGTCGGTGTCCTCGTCGTCCGCGACGCGTGGGAGCGCGTCGTGCTCAACCTCGTCGCGAACGCGCTGAAGTACACGCGGACCGGGCGGGTCGAGGTCCGGCTGCGGCGGGCCGACGGCCGCGCGGTGCTCACCGTGTCCGACACCGGCATCGGCGTCGCGGCCGACGAGCTGCCCCGGCTCTTCGACCGGTTCCACCGCGTCGAGGGCACCTGGGCCCGGTCGGCGGAGGGCAGCGGGATCGGGCTCGCCCTGGTCCGCGAGATCGTCGAGGCCGAGGACGGGTCCGTCGAGGTGGCCAGCGAGGTCGGGGTCGGGACCACGTTCACCGTGACGCTGCCGGTGGTGGAGGCCGACCCGTCCGACCCGTCCGACCCGTCCGACCCGTCCGCCTCGCCCGCGCTCACCGGCGACGGGGAGCCGGACCTGTCGTCGCGGACCCGGGCCCTCGCCGACGAGGCGGAGCTCTGGGTGCCCACGTCCGCCGCGACGGCGGAGCCGGACGGCGACGCCGCGGTGATCGGGCGGGTCCTGGTCGCGGACGACAACGCCGACATGCGCGACTACGTGACCCGGCTGCTCGCACCGCGCTGCACCGTGACGACCGCGGCGGACGGCGACACCGCGCTCGAGCTCGCCCTCGCCGACCCGCCCGACATGGTCGTCTCCGACGTCATGATGCCGGGCCGCGACGGGCTGTCGCTGCTCTCGGCGCTGCGCTCGGACCCGCGCACGGCCCGGGTGCCGGTGCTGCTGCTCTCGGCCCGCGCGGGGGCGGAGGCCGCCGTCGAGGGCCTGGCCGCGCAGGCCGACGACTACCTCGTCAAGCCGTTCGCCCCCGGTGAGCTGCAGGCCCGCGTGCAGGCCCACCTGCAGCTCGGCCGGGCCCGTCGCGAGGCCGAGGCCCGCTTCACCGCGGTCGCCGACCTGGCCCCCGCGATGATCTGGGTGTCCGACGCCTCCGGACGCCGGGTCTTCCTCAACGCCGGGTGGAGCCGCTTCACGGGGCGCGACCAGGCCGACGAGCTGGGCGACGGCTGGGCGGAGGGCGTCCACCCCGACGACCGGGCGGGCTACGAGGAGCTGGTGACCCGCGGCCGGGAGCTCGGCCGCGCCTGGGAGACCGACTTCCGGCTCCGGCACGCCGACGGGACCTACCACCGGCTCGTCGAACAGGCCACGCCGGTGCCCGGACCGGACGGGCGGGCGACCGGCTGGGTCGGGTCCGACGTCGACGTCGAGACCCGCCTGCGCGAGGCCGACCGGGCGCGGCTGCTCGCCGAGGTGGGCGCGGCGATGGAGTCCACCGACACCGTGGCCGGGCGCCTGCGCGAGCTGTCGCGGACGCTGCACGACGCGCACCTCGCCGACCGGGTCACCGTCCTCGACGACGAGCCGGAGCCCGACCCGCGCACGCTGCAGCGGGTGCTGCGGGTCCGCGACCGGACGCTCGGGGTGCTCGTGCTCGAGCGGGACGGGCGCAGCGCCCCGTGGACCGACGCCGACCGCGCCCTCGTCGACGAGGTCGTCGCCCGCACCCTGCCCGGCCTGGACAACGCCCTGCTCTACGCCGACGAGCGCAGCGCCGCGCACCGGCTCGCGATCGTCCACCACGCGACCGCCGCGTTCTCCGCGGCGGCGACGCCCGCCGAGGTCGCCCGCGCGGTCACCGAGCACGTGGTCGAGCTGCTCGGGCAGGACATCGAGGTGGCCGTCTTCGAGTACGACGCCGCGCAGCGCCGGCTGCGGATGGTCACCCGCCGCCCGGTGGAGGCCCCGGCGCAGTCCCACGGCGACGACGTCCCGCTGGAGGCGGACACGCTGCTGACCCGTGCGGTGCTCACGGAGCGGTCCCTGTGGGTGCACGAGCCCGAGCCGGGGGAGCCCGAGGGCGCGCAGGACCCCGAGCTGGTGGCGCTGATGCGCGCCCGCGGGCTGCAGAAGGTGGTGACGATCCCGCTGATCGCGGCCGGCAGCGTGGTCGGGGCGCTCGCGGTCGGGCGGGACACCCGGGGCCGGCTCGACGCGGGCGAGCGGCTGACCCTGCAGGCGCTCGCGGAACCCTGCGCCGTGGCCCTGGACCGAGCCCGCCTCTACCGCGCCGAGCACGAGATCGCGCAGACCCTGCAGCGCTCGCTGCTGCCGCAGGCGCTGCCCGAGGTGACGCGGCTGCCGATCGCGGTGCGCTACCTGCCGGGCGCGGTCGGCACGTCGGCGGGCGGCGACTGGTACGACGTCGTCGAGGTCGGCCCGCACCACGTCGCGGTGGTCGTCGGCGACGTGGTGGGTCAGGGCACGGCCGCCGCGGCGGTCATGGGCCAGCTCCGCACCGCCCTGTCCGGCTACCTGCTCGCCGGGCACGGCCCGGGGCCGGCGCTGGACCTGCTGGACGGCCTCGTCGCGCGGGTACCGGGAGCCCGGGCCTCCACCGCGATCTGCCTGGTGGTCGACACCGAGACCGGCGAGGTGCACTGGGCGCGCGCCGGGCACCTCCCCGCGCTGCTGGTCGACGCCGACGGCCCACGTCTGCTCACGGACCCGGCGGGCCACGGACCGCTGCTCGGGATCGCCCACGACCGCCGCCCGCCCCGCACCGAGGGCGTCACCACCGTGGTGCCGGGCGACGACATCGTCCTGTACACCGACGGTCTCGTGGAGCGCCGCGGGGAGTCGCTGGACGAGGGGCTGGACCGCCTCCTGACCGTCGCGGCCGCGTGCCAGGACGGCGCCCCGGAGCGGGTGGCCTCGACGCTGCTGGAGGCGCTCGCCCCCGCCGAGGCGGTCGACGACGTCGCGGTCGTCGTGGTGCGGCTGGCGCCCGCCCCGCTGGCGCTGACGTTCCCGGCCGACCCGGCCGAGCTCGGGGTGCTGCGCCGCGCGGTGCGTGCCTGGGCCGCACCCGCCGGGCTGCGCGACGAGGTCACCGAGGACCTGCAGCTCGCCCTCGGCGAGGCGGCGACGAACGCCGTCGAGCACGCCTACGGGACGACGCCGCCGCCGGGGTCCGAGGTGGGCGTCCGGCTCGCGGTCCGCCCCGACGGCGGCGTCGCGGTCGAGGTCACCGACCGCGGGGCGTGGCGCGACCTCCCGCGGGACCCGGGACACCGCGGCCGCGGGCTCTCGATGATCCGCGCGCTGGCCTCCGACGTGGTCGTCGACGGCGGCGCCGACGGCACGACGGTGTCGTTCACCGTGCCGCCCGCCCGGCGCGCCCCGACCCGCGGCCGCCTCCGCCCGCCGCACCACGAACCGGCCGACGAGACCGCGTCGGTGGTCGTGGAGGGCAGCACCGTCACGGTCACCGGCGACCTCGACCTCGCCGGGGCCGACGTGCTGGGCCGGGTCGTGGCGCACCCGCCCGGGCGGTCGTGGTCGCTCGACGTGACCCGGGTCGGCCACCTCGCGAGCGCCGGGGTCGGCATCCTGCTCACCGCGGCCGACCGCGGCGCCGAGCTGGTGCTGCCGCGGACCGGTCCGGCCGCCCGCGTGCTCGCCCTCAACGGCCTGGCGTCACCGGCCGACGATCCCGTCGCGCGGACCTGAGGCACGACCGGTCCCGCGGCCCAGACCCGCCTCGCGGGCCCGCACGATCGCCTCCGCCCGGTCGGCCACGTGCAGCTTGGTGAAGATCGAGGACACCACGTTGCGCACGGTCTTCGGTGACAGGTGCAGGGCCGCCGCGATTTGCGGGTTCGCCCGGCCCGCCGCGACCAGGTCGAGGACCTCCCGCTCCCGGCCGGTGAGCTCCGGGAACAGGCCCTCGGTGCCGCTGCGCGCCGGCGCGAGGAAGTCCGCGACGCGGCGGGCGATGGCCGGGCCGAAGACGGCGCCGCCGGCGGCGACGGTCGCGATGGCGTTCGTGATCTCGGCCCGGGTGGCGCCCTTGAGCAGGTAGCCGCGGGCCCCCGCGCGCATGGCCGCGAAGACGGTCTCGTCCTCCTCGCTCATCGTCAGCACCACCACGCCGACGTCGCGGCCGGCGTCCGCGGCGGCGTCGACGACCCGGCGCGTGGCCGCGATCCCGTCCAGCCCGGGCATGCGCACGTCCATCACGACGACGTCGGGGGCGAGCTCCGCGGCCGCGCGCACCGCGTCGGCGCCGTCGGTGGCGGTGCCGACCACCTCGATCCCGGTGGCCGCGCCGGCCGCGCCCAGCAGCGCCGCGAGTCCCTCGAGGTAGACCGGGTGGTCGTCAACGAGCAGGACCCGGGTCACGGGGTCACCGCGCAGGGCAGCTCGGCGCGGACCACGGTGCCGCCGGCGTCGGGACAGGTGACCGTGGTCGACCCGCCGAGCTCGGCGGAGCGCTCCCGCAGCGACCGGCTGCCCACACCCGCCGTCACGGCCGGGTCGATGCCGCGGCCGTCGTCGGCGACGGTGACGACCAGGCGGTCCGGCTCGCGGCCGACCACCACCTCCGCGGCGTGCGCGCCCGCGTGCCGGACCACGTTGGTCAGGGCCTCCGAGACGATGTGGAAGGCGGCCACCTCGACCGCCGCGGACAGCTCGCCGGGGTCGTCCCCGCGCACCGTGATCGTCAGGTCGTCGCCGGACAGCGACCGCGCGCGGGCCCGCAGCGCGCCGAGCAGGCCGAGCTCGTCGAGGGCGGGCGGGCGCAGGTCGTGGACCAGGCGGCGGACGTCGGCGAGCAGCGCGGACACGTCCGTCGTGGCCCGGCCCAGCATCTCGTCGGCGGCGGCCGGGTCGACCGTCGCGAGCTCGCGGGCGGTCTCGATCCGCAGCGTGACCGCGCCGAGGGCCGGCCCCACGGAGTCGTGCAGGTCCCGGCGGAGCCGTCGGCGCTCCTCCTCGCGGGCGGTGACGATCTGCTCGCGGGCCCGCTGCAGTGACGCCCCGAGCGCGCCGGCGCGGGCCGCGGCGGCGGCCTGCCGCAGCAGGTCGGCCAGCAGGCGCTGGTCGCGGGCGGAGAGGGCGTCGAGGGCGTGGGCGGGGAGTGCGACCCGGCCGATCACCTCGTCGCGGTAGCGCAGGGGCAGCTCGACGACGTCGGCGCCGGGTCGGCCGTGCTCGACCGTGGCCCGGGCCCCGTCCGCCCGGTCGACCTCCACCCGCACCCCGGGCAGCCGGAACGCCTCGACGACGGTGCGGGCCAGGGCCGCGAGCTGCGCGTCGGGCGCGGACGCGGACTCCAGGCGTCCGGCCAGGGCCGCGACCGTGCCCTCCGGGTCGTCGCGGGTGCCGCGGACCAGGCGTCGGGACAGCGTCCACAGCCGCGTGCGCAGCGGCGTGTAGGCCACGGCGACCACCGCCACGGCGATCAGGCCGGCGTCGCGGTCACCGAGGAGCGCACCCGCCGTCAGGACCAGGAGGAGGTCGACCGCGACGACCCCGACCGCCAGCAGCGCCGTCAGGATCGTCGCCGGCAGCAGGCGGTCGATGTCGTAGAGCCGGTGGCGCGTGACCGCCACGAGGATCGCGGCGCTGGTGACGGCGAGGGCCACGCACAGCGCGGGCCCCGACGCCCACGTCGGCAGGAGCCGCCCGACGAGCATCACGAGGGCGTCCACGATGGCGGCCCAGACCAGCCAGCGCATCTGCTGTCGGCGTACTCCGGAGGCCCGCCGGAAGCGGGTGACCACCACCGCCAGCGGGACGAGCAGCCCGAGCGGCAGGAACGCGTAGGCCACGGTGAGCACGACCGGCCACCCCGCCCACGGCACGGACAGCGCGTCGATCCCGAGGGCCCGGACCTCCGGGGCGGTCGTCTCCCCGAAGCGGGCGTCCAGCACCGCGGACGGCACGAACACCAGGCACAGCGGCAGCAGGGCCGTCGCCGCCAGGCTCGTCACGGACGCGGCGCGACCCCAGCGCCCGCGGGGGAGCTCGCCGTCGGGGAACAGCAGCAGGATCAGCGGGAGCGTGAGGAGCAGGAACGCGCCCCAGCGGGCGATCACGGTGACGGCCAGGCCGCCGAGCGGCCGGTCGTGGACGAGGGCCTCGAGGTACCAGGCGCCGGCGAGGGCGTCGAGCACCCACGCGACCCCGCCGACCACGAGGACCAGCCCCACGCGGTGCCGTGGCCGGCCCCGGACGATGACCAGCCCCGGGACCAGCAGCGCGAGCCCGGACAGGGCGATCGGCCACTGCGGCGAGGGATCGACCCCGGGCGGGAGGACCTGCCCGGCGGCGCGGACGTCGAGCACGACGACCGCGACGGAGGCGGCGAGCGCGATCATCGCGACGACCGCGAGCGGCACGTCGACCCGGTGCCGCCGCCCGGCCGGCGCGGGCGTCGGCGCCGCGGGGGCGCGCGCGATCGTCTCCGTCACGCGCCGAGATTGCCACGTCGGCCCGTGGATCCCGTAGGGACCGGCGTCCCGTCCGGTGTCCCGTCGACCCGGGACACGCACGGGACGGGACACGGGATCGTCGGCCCTGGGGGACCGGGACGGACCGGGCCCAGAGTTCTCGCCATGACCGAGCGGCACCCCGCCACCGTCGACCGATTCCCCCAGGAGCCCGTCATGACCACGTTCCGCACCACCACGAGCCACGTCCCCGCCCCCGCCCGCACCGACGTGGCCCCGCCCGCGCCGGTCCCGCCGGACCGGCACCCGTCGTCGGGAACGCTCCGTCTGCTCGGCGCGGGTCTGGCCGCGGGTGCGGGCGCCTACGGCGTCGCCTTCATGACGTCGGGCGCGGAGTCCGAGCAGGGCACCTTCGCCATCTCCCTGACCGGTCTGTTCTTCCAGCTCGGCGTGTTCTGCCTGCTGGCGGCGATGTGGCGGACCCGGGCGACCGGGACGACGCGCCTCGCCCGGGCCATGCTCGTCGTCGAGGCCGTGGTCCTCGGGATCGCGACGGTCCAGTCGGTGTTCACGCTCCCGGCGAACGGGGGCGAGTGGGGCACGGTCGCGACGGTCCTCGACCCGTTCTGGCCGCTGTCGATGCTCGGCATGGCGGTCATCGGCGTGAAGGTCGCGGTCGCCGGCCGGTGGCGCGGCGCCCTGCGGGTGTGGCCGGTGGTGGCCGAGACCTGGATCTTCGTCGCGCTGCCGTCCCTGATGGTGTTCGGCCGGGAGATCGGCTCCGTCGTCGCGGGCGCGCACTTCCTCGTCGGCTACGCCGCCCTCGGCGTGCTCCTCGCGATGCGCCCGGACCTGACCCGGCGCTGAGTGACACGGGACCGATGCCCGTTCGGGGGACACCCCGGGCGGGCATCCGGCGTGCATGGAGTACAGGCAACTGGGCCGGTCGGGACTGAACGTCTCGACGATGACGATGGGCACGATGACGTTCGGCGGGCAGGGCATGTTCTCCCAGCTCGGCACCACCGACGTCGAGGGCGCGACCCGCCAGATCGACCTGTGCGTCGAGCACGGCGTCAACCTCGTCGACACCGCCGACATGTACTCGGCCGGGCAGTCCGAGGAGATCGTCGGGCAGGCGACGAAGAACCACCGCGACGACCTGCTGATCGCCACCAAGATGCGCTTCCCGATGGGCGACGGCCCGAACGACGGCGGGGCCTCCCGCCAGCGGATCGTCCGGTCGTGCGAGGACAGCCTGCGCCGCCTCGGGGTCGAGCACATCGACCTCTACCAGATGCACGGCTGGGACGGGCTGACGCCGCTCGAGGAGACGCTCGAGGCCCTCGACACCCTCGTGCGCAAGGGCAAGATCCGCTACGTCGGCTGCTCCAACTACTCGGCGTGGCACATCATGAAGGCGCTCGGCGTCTCGGAGCGCGGCGAGTACCAGCGCTTCGTGTCCCAGCAGATCCACTACACGCTGCAGGCCCGGGAGGCGGAGAACGAGCTGGTCCCGGTCTCGATCGACCAGGGGCTCGGCATCCTCGTGTGGAGCCCGATCGCGGGCGGCCTGCTCTCCGGCAAGTTCCGGCGCGGGCAGGACGACCCGGAGACCTCGCGCCACCTCGGCGAGTGGTCCGAGCCGCCGGTCGCGGACCGCGAGCGGCTCTACGACATCATCGAGGTGGCCGCGGAGATCGGCGACGCCCACGGCGTCTCGGTCGCGCAGGTCGCGAACGCGTGGCTGCTGCACAAGCCCGGGGTGACCTCGCTGGTGATCGGCGCCCGCACCGAGGAGCAGCTGGCGGACAACCTCGCCGCGGCCGACCTCGCGCTGTCCGACGACGAGATGCGGCGCCTGGACGAGGTGTCGGCGATGCCGCTGCTCTACCCGTACTGGCACCAGAAGAACACGATCACCGACCGGCTCTCGCCAGCGGACCGCACGCTGCTCGGGTAGGACCGCGCGTCGCGCCCCTCGGGTGATCTCACGCCGGCTTCATCCGGCATCCTGAGGGGCGTGACGGCGTCGGGAGCGGTGCGTGCGAGGACGGGCTCGCGCAAGAAGTCACAGCACGAGACGAACAAGCGCATGATCGTCGAGACGACGGCGTGGGTCACCGCGATCGCCGCCGCGCTGACGGTCGGGCTGCAGGCCGCCATCTCGGCCACCGCCTCGGCGCCGGACGTGCCGCGCGTGACGCCGCTGGAGTACCAGTACACGCGGCCGCAGGAAGGTCCGCTCGTCTACACGCCGTTCACGCGGTGACGCGGTGCTCCAGCTCTGGTTCGTCTCGCGGGCGCTCGGGGCCGTCGGCCTGCTGCTGCTCAGCCTCGTCGTCGTCCTGGGGATCCTGCACAACACCTCGGTGGTGAAGAACGCCGACCTGGGCCTGCCCCGGTTCATGCTGGTCGCGCTGCACCGGAACCTGTCGCTGATCACCGTGGTGTTCGTCGTGCTGCACGTGCTCACGGTGCTGGTCACCGACTACGTGCACCTGCGGGTCGTCGACGTGTTCGTGCCCGGGATCGCGCTGTACAACCCGATCGGCGCGGCCTTCGGGACGATCGCGTTCGACCTGATCCTCGCGATCGTCGTGACCTCGCTGCTGCGCCAGCGCATCCCGCGGCGCGTGTGGTTCTGGGTGCACTGGTCGTCGTACCTGTGCTGGCCGGTGGTCGTGGCGCACGCGGTGCTCAACCTGACCTTCCGCGGGACCACCTGGTGGACCCTGGTCGTCCCGCTGCTCTCGACCGTGGCGATCGTGGTCGCACTGCTCTACCGGCGCCGGGACAAGCGACGGGTGGCCGTCCCGGTCGCCGAGCGGGGGAAGGTGCCGGAGGAGGCGATCCGGGCGGTGACAGGCGAGGTGCCGATCGCCCGGCCCGCGCCGCCCGAGGAGGAGGATGCGGTGACCGAGACGATGGCGCCCCCGTCGTCGTCGCCGGTCGACGCCGAGACCGAGGTCATCCCCCGCACGCCGGCGCGGCGGGTCGTCCCGCTCGCGCCGAAGCCGCGCCGCTGAGGCGGACCCACCTCACCGCAACCGTGTCCGGCGGACCGGGTTGCTCGGTCGGCGTCTCGGGTACCGCCCCGAGTGCGACATGGCACAGGTCCCGGGGTGCCAGAACCTGCGTGGTGTGGCTCTCCGCGAGGGGCCGGTGCGCCCCCGTGCCGCGAGTGCGACGTGGCGCAGGTTCCGAGTCGATGGAACCTGCGCGGTGTCGCACTCGCGACCGGGGCACTCAGGCCGGGCGGACCAGCAGCGCCACGGGGTAGCGGGCGAGGAGGTCCGCCAGCGCCGGGGCCGACCCGTCGACCGGGGCCCCGGTGACCATGTCCGTCCAGTCCGACGCCCCGCCGGGCAGCGGCAGGACGGTGTCGCCCCACCCACCCCGGGTCTCCAGACCGACCGGCAGCCGCGTGGCCACGGCGACCAGCCGTTCCCGCCCGGCCGGGCCGCCCCGCGCGAACGCCACGGCGTGCTCGGCGGCCGGACCCGAGGCCGGCACCGGGGCGTAGCCGTCGAACAGCTCCGGCCGGAAGCGGCGCAGGCGCAGCGCCGCCGCCGTCATCAGCAGCTTCGAGGCACCGTCCGGGTCGTCGGCCGGGGGCAGCCAGCCGCCGTCGATCCGCGCGAGGAGCTCGCGGCGCCGGGCGAAGTCGACCGGGCGGCGGTTGTCCGGGTCGACCAGCGAGTACTCGAACAGCTCGGTGCCCTGGTACACGTCCGGCACACCCGGCCCGGCGACCTGCAGCAGCTTCTGGCCGAGCGCGTTCGACCGGCCGTGGGCGTCGATCCGCGCCACGAACGCCTCGATCTCGCCGACCGAGGCGTCCCCCAGCACCTGGCCCGGCCACGCCGCGATCTGCTCGTCGACCTCGGCGTTCGCGTCGACGTGCGCGGTGACGAGCTTGGCCTCCTTGGACGCTTTCGTCAGGTAGCCGCCGAGGCGCTCCTCGGTGAGCGGCCACGCCCCGATCACCGACTGCCACGCGAGCAGCTCCAACGAGGGGGAGGGCAGCGGATGGCGGGCCGAGGCCGTCCGCAGGAAGGCGCCCCACTCGGCGGTGAGCTCGGACAGCACCGCGAGCCGGGCCCGGACGTCCTCGGAACGCTTCGTGTCGTGCGTCGACAGCGTCGTCATCGCCGCGGGCGTCGCCGCCGCGCGGTGGGCGGCGGCGGCGTGGAACTCGGCGGGGGAGACCCCGAACCGGTCGGGGGCGCCGCCGACCTCGTTGAGCGCGACGAACCGGTTCCACCGGTAGAACGTGGTGTCCTCGACGCCCTTCGCGGTGACCATGCCGCTGGTCTGCTCGACGCGCAGGGTCAGCGGCCCGTCCGGGTCGGCGAGCATCGCGGCGCGTATGCGGCGCACCACGTCCGCCAGCTCCGGGCGCGCGGTCGACGCCGTGTCGACCGCGAGCTCCAGGTCGGCCCGCCCCTCGGGCAGGTAGGACCGGTACACCGGGTAGGCGGCCAGCAGCTCGGCGACCGCGTCGAGCACCGTCGCCTCGTCGTCACCGTCCTCCGACGGGACGAGCCGGGCGATCCGCCGGACCTCGGCGACCAGGATCTCGTCGGTGACCAGCCGCTTCGCGGTGTGCTCGGCGACCGACAGGCGCTGCCGCTCCCCGGTGTGCTCCGCGGCGACCTGCTCGACCAGCGACTCCCCGCGCGGGTCGACGAACAGCCCGCACACCTCGCGCAGCGCGTCGTACCCCGTGGTCCCGTCGGCCGGCCACGACGACGGCAGCGCCTCGGTGACGCCGCCGGCCCGCAGCGAGGTGATCTTCTCGACCAGCAGCCACGCCCTATCGGCGTGCTCCCCTGCCCCGTCGAGGCGGTCCCGCAGGCGGCGCAGGTACGCCCCGGGGGCGGTGAGCCCGTCGGGGTGGTCGATGCGCAGCCCGGCCACGACGTCGGGGTCGGCGGCGACCCACCGCAGCACCTCGGCGTGCGTCGCGTCGAAGACCTCCGGGTCGTCCACCCGCACCGCGGCGAGGTCGGAGACGTCGAAGAACCGCCGGTAGGTCAGCTCCGCGTTGCCCCGCCGCCAGTGCACCAGCCGGTAGTGCTGCCGCTCGTGCACCTCCTGCGGCGAGCCCTCGCCGGTGCCGGGTGCCACCGGGTAGCGGTGCTCGAAGTAGCGCAGCTCGGAGGCGTCGTCGGACAGCTCGAGCTTCTCGACGTCCTCGGGCGACCCGAGCACGGGGATCAGGATCGGGACCGAGAGGTCGGCGTCGTACCAGGACGCGTAGGGCGACTCCGGGCCCAGCGCCAGCAGCGACCACCACGAGGGGTTGGCCTCCGGCACGGCGACGCCCATGTGGTTGGGCACCAGGTCGATCAGGGCCCGCAGGCCGGCCTCGCGCAGCGCTCCGACGAGCGCCGTCCGGGCCTGCTCACCGCCCAGCTCCGCGTTGACCTTCGTCGGGTCGACGACGTCGTAGCCGTGCATCGAGCCGGGGGAGGGCTGCAGCAGCGGCGAGCAGTACAGCGCCCCGGCCCCGAGGTCGGAGAGGTAGCCGACCAGGTCGGTCGCCGCCGCGAACGGCTGCTCGGGGGAGAGCTGGAGGCGGTAGGTCGAGGACGGGATCCGGGTCACGAGCCCTCGTCCGTCCGCTGGAGCAGGAGCATCGAGCGCGCGGCGACGGTGACGGTGTCGCCGCCGCCGAGGGTCTCCAGGTCGTCGGGCAGCGGGTCGACCGTCGTGGTCGCGAGGGAGCGGGCCGTGCCCACCACCACGGTGCCGTCGACCGTGTCGAGCACGGTGCCCCAGCGGTCGGGCAGGCCCTGGCCGGGCACCGTGACCTCGGCGTCCTCGTGGTGGGCGTTGAAGATCAGCAGGAAGGAGTCGTCGACGACGCGCTGGCCGCGCGGGTCGGCCTCGAGGATCCCGTCGCCGTTGAGGAACACGGTGAGGACCGCCGCGCTCCCGGCCTCCCAGTCCTCGTCGTTCATCTCCTCGCCGGAGGCGGTGAACCAGGCGATGTCGCGCTGCGGCTCGTCGGAGGAGCCGGACAGGGCCGGGCGGATCTCGCGGCCGTTGAAGAACCGGCGGCGCCGGAAGACCGGGTGCGCGGCGCGCAGGGCGGAGATCTCGCAGGTGTAGGTCATCAGGGCCGAGTCGGACTTCTCCGGCGACCACTCCATCCAGGAGATCTCGGAGTCCTGGCAGTACCCGTTGTTGTTGCCGCCCTGGGTGCGGCCGATCTCGTCGCCGTGCAGCAGCATCGGGACGCCCTGGGAGAGGAACAGCGTCGCGAGGAAGTTCCGCCGCTGCCGGTGGCGCAGCTCGAGCACCGCGGCGTCGTCGGTGGGGCCCTCGACCCCGCAGTTCCAGGAGTTGTTGTCGTCGGCGCCGTCGCGGCCGCCCTCGCCGTTGGCCTCGTTGTGCTTGTCGTTGTAGGAGACCAGGTCGTTGAGGGTGAACCCGTCGTGCGCCGTCACGAAGTTGATCGAGGCGTACGGACGACGCCCGTCGTCCTGGTAGAGGTCCGACGACCCGGTGAGCCGCGAGCCGAACTCGCCGAGCGTGCCGGGGGTGCCGCGCCAGAAGTCCCGCACGGTGTCGCGGTACTTGCCGTTCCACTCGGTCCACCCGGGCGGGAAGTTGCCCACCTGGTAGCCGCCGGGACCGACGTCCCAGGGCTCGGCGATGAGCTTGACCTGGGAGATCACCGGGTCCTGCTGGACGAGGTCGAAGAACGTGGACAGCCGGTCGACGTCGTAGAACTCCCGCGCGAGCGTGGAGGCGAGGTCGAACCGGAACCCGTCCACGTGCATCTCGGTGGCCCAGTAGCGCAGCGAGTCCATGATCAGCTGCAGGGTGTGCGGATGCCGGACGTTGAGCGAGTTCCCGGTGCCGGTGTAGTCCATGTAGTACTGCGGCTCGTCGTCGACCAGGCGGTAGTAGGCCTGGTTGTCGATGCCGCGCATGGACAGCGTGGGGCCCTGGTGGTTGCCCTCGGCGGTGTGGTTGTAGACCACGTCGAGGATCACCTCGATGCCGGCGGCGTGCAGGTCGCGCACCATGGCCTTGAACTCCTGCACCTGCGCGCCCGGCGGCGTCGTCCCGGTGGGGCCGGAGCTCGCGTACCCGAAGTGCGGGGCGAGGAAGGCGATCGTGTTGTAGCCCCAGTAGTTGCGCAGACCGCGCTGGACCAGGGCGTCGTCGTGCACGAACTGGTGCACCGGCATGAGCTCGATCGCGGTGACGCCGAGCCGCTGCAGGTGCGAGATCGTCGCCGGGTGCGCGACCGCGGAGTACGTGCCGCGCATCTCCTCGGGGATGTCCGGGTGCTGGAAGGTCAGCCCCTTGACGTGCGCCTCGTAGATCACGCTCTCGTGGTAGGGCGTGCGGGGCGGCCGGTCGTCGTGCCAGTCGAAGAACGGGTTGACGACGACGGCCTTGGGCACGTGCTGCGCCGAGTCGTCGTGGTTGACCTCGTCGGGGTTCTCGAAGTGGTAGCCGAACACCGACTCGTCCCAGGCGTAGGTCTGCCCGAGCGAGCCGTCGATCGCCTTGGCGTACGGGTCGATCAGCAGCTTGTGCGGGTTGCACCGGTGCCCGGCCGCCGGGTCGAGCGGGCCGTCGACGCGGTAGCCGTAGCGCTGCCCGGGCACGACGCCGGGCAGGTAGCCGTGCCAGACGAACCCGTCGCGCTCGGGGAGGGGGATCGGGGTCTCGGTGCCGTCGGCCTCGAACAGGCAGAGCGTCACCGCCGTGCCGACCTCGCTGAACAGCGCGAAGTTCGTCCCCGCGCCGTCGTAGGTGGCACCCAGCGGGTAGGACGTGCCCGGCCAGGGCTGCATCGATTCTCCTCATCCGTGTTCGCCGACCCCGTCACGCTACCGGCCGACACCGACAGCACCCGGTCGTTAGGCTCCGCCGCGTGCCGACCGTCTTCACGAAGATCATCAACGGCGAGATCCCGGGGCGCTTCGTCTGGTCCGACGACCAGGTCGTCGGCTTCCTCTCGATCAACCCGCTCGGACCGGGCCACACCCTCGTGGTCCCCCGCGAGGAGATTGACCAGTGGATCGACGCGCCAACCGGGCTCTTCGAGCACGCCATGGGCACGGCCCGGAGCATCGGCGCCGTCATCCGTGACGTCTTCGACCCGCCCCGCGTCGCCCTGATGATCGCCGGCTTCGAGGTGCCCCACCTGCACGTCCACGTCCACCCGGCGTGGGGCCTGGAGGCCTTCGACTTCACGCAGGCGGCCACCGACCCCGACCCGGCCGCGATGGACGACCAGGCCGAGCGCCTCCGGGCCGGTCTGCGCGCCGCCGGCCACGGTGACCAGGTGCCGGCCTGACGGGGCGAGCGGAGCGACGGGAACAGATCGATGCAGCTCATCCTCGCCCGGCACGCCGAGCCGGTCGCCGCCGACACCGGTGAGGGCGGCCCGCCCGCCGACCCCGAGCTCTCGTCGCGGGGCCGGGTGCAGGCGAGCGCCCTCGGCTGGTGGGCCGCGAACAACACCGGGGAGAAGATCACCGAGATCGTCGTCTCCGGCATGCGGCGCGCGCAGGAGACCGCCCAGCCGGCCGCGAACGCCCTCGGTCTGACCCCGGTCGTCGACGAGGACCTCGCGGAGTTCGACATGGGGCGCTCGTCCTACACCCCGGTCCACGAGCGGCTCGGGTCCGACGACCCGGACTGGCAGCGCATCTCCGAGGGCTTCCTGCCCGGGTTCGTCGACGTCGGGGCGTTCACCGCGCGCGTGCGCGACGCCTTCGACCGCATCGTCGCCCGCCACGCCGACGCCGGCCGCGAGTCCGTGCTCGTCGTCTGCCACGCCGGGACGATCAACCTGTTCCTCGCGCTGGAGCTCGCCCTGGCGCGGCCGTTGACGTTCCCGCTCGACCACGTCGGCCTGTCCCGCGTGCTCGTCTCGCGCAGCGGGCGACGCCGGGTGCGGTCGGTCAACGAGACCGGGCACGTCGCGGACGTGCTGTGAGCACTCCTACCGAGCGGGAGCCGGACCCCGACTCCCTGCCCGGTGCGGGGCGGATGGTCGCCTTCGTCGACGCGTCGGTGGCCATCGCGCTGACGCTGCTGGTGCTCCAGCTCACCGAACTGCTGCCGCCCTCCGACCGGCCGGACCAGCCGCCGATCGACGTGGTCACGGAGAACGCCCCGGTCTTCTGGAGCTTCCTGCTCAGCTTCGTCGTGATCGGGCGCTTCTGGCTGGTCCACCACCGGTTGTTCGGCTTCGGGGGCCGGCTCACCGGGTTGCTGGTCCTGCTGAACCTCGCGTGGGTGCTGACGATCGTCGTGCTGCCGTTCATGACGGAGATGGTCGCGACCTACGGGTCGGAACCGTTCGTGCTGCGGACCTACATCGGCGTGCTCCTCGTCTGCAGCGGCCTGTTGACGGCGATGACCGTTCTCATGCGGCGGACCGCGCTCGCGGAGGACGACCCGCGTCGGCCACCGGAGGCCTTCGTCGTCGGGTCGACGGCCGCCACCGTCGACGTCGGCCTCGCGTTCCTGCTCGTCCTGGTCCTCCCACAGGTCAACTACTTCGCCCTCTTCGCACTGTTCCTCGACCCGCTGACGACGCGGGTCGTCCAGCGTCTCCGCCGCACCTGACCCGTTCCCGACGACGGGTCGGGACGGTTCGCGTTGCCGCTCCGGCCACCCCGTGGTTGCGTGCCATGGAGTTGCCGTCCTCCACTCCCGGGGCGCGGCGCCGACCACGGAGGCACCGCCCCATGCCCCAACCGGGGAGCACCGAGGAACGCAGTCTCGCCCACTGGGCCGAGCAGGGGCGGGCGGGCATGGAGGCCTTCTACGCCCTCGCCGCCGAGGACTACCGGCAGATGGTCGCCGCTCGCGACTGGGCCGCCGACCTGCGGGCACACGCCCGGGACGGCCGGGTCCGCGTCCTCGACGTCGCCTGCGGCAGCGGGAAGTTCCCCGCCGAGCTCCAGCGGCAGGGTCTCGCGGCCGACCTCGGCGACGTCCGGGTCGAGATCGACCTGCTCGACCCGTCCGCGTTCTCGCTCGCCGAGGCACGGTCGGTCCTCGAGGCGCCGTTCACGGTGCGCGCCGAGCACGAGGTGCGGATCCAGGACCTGCCCGCGGACGTCGGGGACGTCGACGTCGCCTGGGCCACGCACGCCCTCTACGCCGTCCCGCCGCACGAGATCGGCGTCGGGATCGCGCGGATGGTGGCCGCGCAGCGCCCGGGCGGGTTCGGCGCGATCGTCCACGCCCGGTCGGACTCGCACTACCTGCGCTTCGCCGACGCCTACCGGGCGACCTTCTCCCCGGACGCGGTCCCCTTCACGACGGCGGAGCAGGTCCGCGACGCCCTCACCCGGGCCGGCGTCGTCCCGGAGGTCACCACCATCCGCTACGACGTCGGGCACCCGGACCGGGCGGTGATCGAGGGCTTCCTGCAGCGCTGCGTCTTCGACGACTCGGTGCCCCTCGCGCGGATGGAGGTCGAGGGGCCCGTGGCCGACTACCTCGCGCCGCTGCTCGGCTCGGACGGATACCGCTTCACCCAGCTCGTCGACGTCATCGTCTGGGAGGTCCCCGCATGAACCCGCACCTGTCGCAGGCCACCGCGGCCGGTGCGGCCGACGACGTCGCGCCCGCGTGGGACGGCGACAACGAGCAGTGGTGGGACTGGTACATGTCCCTGGCCGAGGGCGGACCGGAGACGGCCCTCGTCGACGTCCCGGAGCCCGAGTCCGGCCCGCTGCCCGACGAGCCCGCGGTGATCGCCGAGCTCGCCGTGCCCTACGAGCTGCCGCTCGGCGCGGCCGGGGCCTTCGCGGCCGACGGCTTCGTCGTCCTGCCGCGCGTGGTGACCCCGGGCGCCGCCGAGGTGCTGCGCCGACGGCTCGTCGACCTGCTGGCCACCACCACCGGTTCGTCGCTGCGGGCCCGAGAGATGATGTGGCTCGAGGACCCGCTGGTCCGCGCGGCGGTGCTCTCCCCGCGGATCGCCGGCATCTGCGCCGCCCTCCTCGGCCACGACACGCTGCGGCTATACCACGACAGCGCCCTGTGCAAGGAGCCCGGCGCGGGCCGCACGCCCTGGCACCACGACGCCCACCACTTCCCGCTCGACTCGCACGACGTGATCTCCACGTGGATGCCCCTGCAGGCGGTGCCGGCCGCGATGGGCCCCCTGTCGTTCGCCCGCGGGATGGACACGTGGCGCCTGCTCGCCGACCTGCCCTTCGACAAGGTGGGGACGTCCTACGACCTGCGCGTGTCGGAGGCGCTGCGCGAGGCGGGCGTCGTCGTGCACGACGAGCCGTTCGCCCTCGGCGACGTCAGCTTCCACTCGACCCTGTGCTTCCACACCGCCGGCGCGAACCGCACCACCCGGCCCCGGATGGTGCTGGGCGCGACCTACTACGCCGACGGGGCCCGGGTGATCGACCACCCGACGATGGTCAGCGGCGACTGGCGGCTGTTCGTGCCGGACACCGAGCCGGGCCAGCCCGCCGCGAGCGCGCGCAACCCCATCGTCACGGGACCCCTTCCCGACGACGGGTCGGGCCTGGTTCGCTGAGGCCACCGTCACAACCGGGAGGTTCGTCGATGTACCGCCTGACCGCCAGCTACCACCACCCCGCCGACCGGGACGCCTTCGTCACCCACTACCGCGACGTGCACGCCAAGCTCGCGGCGAAGCTGCCGAACGTGCGCTCGTTCTCCTGGGGCGTCTGCGAGACCCCGGACGGTTCCACGCCGGCGCACGCGCTCGTCGCGGTGATCGACTGGGACTCCAAGGAGGCCGCGCAGGCGTCCCTGGGCTCCGAGGAGGGCCAGGCTGCGGTCGCCGACCTGGACAACTTCGCCCAGGCCGGGATGGACATGGAGTTCCAGGAGCTCACCCGCGAGGTGTGACCGCGCGCGGGCGGGGCCGCCACAGCTCCGCCCGCTCGTCGCGCCGGTCGCGGCCGTAGCGGGCGGTGCGGGAACGGCTGAGCAGGCCGGCCACGATGCGCACCGCCACCGCGAGCAGCAGCAGCGGCGGCACGTGCACCCCGTTTGGCACGGGCAGCGCCACCATGACGACGGCGACGACGGCCGCGACCATGGAGGACAACACCAGGGGCGCCAGCACCGGGTCGCGGCGCCACGCCCGGGCCGCGGCGGGACGCACCGACGGCGGGACCGCCCGCCGCACCCCCGCGACGACCAGCCCCAGCACCGCGACCACCGCCACGACCGCGACGACGTGGCCCAGCGGACCCGCACCCGGCCCGTCCCCGACGGCCACCGACCGCATCGGTGCCAGCGCCACGCCGGTCACCGCGGCGGCGAGCAGCAGCAGCGTGACGCACAGCCCGGCCCGGCGGACCAGTCCGAGCATCGCCAGCGGCACGTTGAACGCGGCCGGTTCGAGCGTCGGGTCGGCGGCGAGGGCGTCGGCGAAGGACCGCAGGGCGCGTCCCGACCGACCCAGCGTCAGGTCGACGACGCCGAGCGCGTTGAGGTTGGCGGGGTCGTCCGGCTTGAGCCGCACCGCCTCGCGCAGGTGGGGGAGGGCGGCCCGGGCGCCCCAGCGGCCGTGGGTCGAGGCGAGGACCTGGCCGAGGGCGTAGTGCGCGTGGTCGTTCTCCGGGGCCAGCGAGACGGCGTACTCCCCGTGCGTGCGGGCGCGGTGGTAGTCCGCCCGGCCCTCGCCGCCGAGCATCTGGGCGAGCAGCACGTGGGCCTGCACGTGCTGCGGCGCGTGGCGCAACAGCTCCTCGGCGACCGGCACGGCCTCGGTGAACCGCCGCGCGTGGTAGAGCGTGTTCATCCGCGTGTGCAGGGTCGACACCGCGGGCACGCCCAGTGCCGCGGCCCGGTCCAGCGCCTCGAGGGCGGCGTCGAACTGACCGACCCGCTGCTCGAGCAGGGCGAGCACGTGGAAGGCGGCGCCGTCCTCGGGGTCCTCCGCGAGCGCGCGGGCGATCTCCGGGCGGGCGAGGTCGTACTGCCGGGCGTCGACCAGCAGACCCGCCCGACGGCGGGACTCACCCTCGCTGCCCTCGCTCACAGCAGCTTGCGGCGCTTCATGTAGGCGGCCAGGTCGTCGTAGGAGCCGTCGGCGTTCGCGTAGAGCGCCACCTGCCGCGCCGTCGTGAACCACGGGCCGGTGGAGGGGCGCACCTCGGCCGCAGCGGCGAGCAGGTCGTCCTGGGTGATCATGCGGGCGGTGCCGGTGGCCACGGAGTCGAGCAGGGCGTGTTCGGTGGCGGCCTCGCAGAGGTGCGCGAGATCGGCCCCGGAGAAGCCGTCGGTGCGCGCGACGAGCGGCTTGAGCTTCACGTTCTCCACCGGCCGGTCGCGCAGGTGGTACTCCAGGATGGCGCGCCGCGCGTCGTCGTCCGGGGGGATCACCAGCACCGTGCGGTCGAAGCGGCCCGGGCGTCGCAGGGCCGGGTCGACGTCCCACGGCATGTTGCTGGCCGCGAGCATGAACACGCCCTCGTTGTCCGCGGACACCCCGTCCAGCTCGGCGAGCATCTGTGTGATTACCTGCCGCAACGCGCCGCCGACCACCGCGGACCGCTTCTGCGCGATGCCGTCCAGCTCGTCGAAGAACAGCACGCACGGGGCGGCGGCGCGGGCGGCGAGGAAGACGTCGTGCATGTTGCGCTCGGAGTTGCCGGTCCACTGGTCGAGCACGTCGTGGATGCCGACCGCGAGGAAGCCCGCGCCCAGCTCGCCCGCCAGCGCCCGGGCGAAGAACGTCTTGCCGCACCCGGGCGGGCCGTAGAGGAGCAGCCCGCCGCGCAGGCTCTTGCCGTAGAGCGCGCGCAGCTTCTCGTTGCGCATCGGCGCGAGGAACGCGGCCTCGAGGCGCTTCTTCACCGCGTCCATGCCGCCGACGTCGGCCAGGCGCAGGTCCGGCCGCTCCACGGCGAAGCGCCCGCCGCCGGTGGGTGGCCCGACCGGGACGGGCTCGGGCCCGGCCGCGTCGTCCGGCGCGAACCGCGGCCCGACGACGTCGCTCACCTCGGCCTCCGCCGCGGCCCAGTCGAACCCGTTCGCGACGGCGGGTCGGGGCGGCTCGGCGGCGGGTCCGGGCGACGGGTCCGGCTCGCGCGGCGCACCGAGGGCACGGCCCATGAGCGCGGCGGCGTGCGCGTGGCCGGGTTCGCGACCCAGGACGGCCGCCACGTGCGTGACGGCCTCCTGCTGCTGCCCGGCGTCGATCAGCAGCTCGGCGAGGTGCAGGCGGAGCGTGGCGTCGTCCGGGGCCGCCGCGACGGCGGCCCGGAGGCTGGCGAGCAGGGGAGCGGCGTGGTCGGGGCCGGTCACACGGACAGGCTAGAGCGTCATCCCGACGCGGGGCGGTCGGTCTCGAGCATCGCCTGCTCGTAGTCCAGCTCGCGCAGCAGCTCGCGCATCGCCGACTCCTCGAGCCGCCCCATGTCGCGGAACCGCACGAACGTGTGCCGCTCGGCCTCGAGCATGGCGCGCCGGAGCCGGACGAAGGCGACCGACGGCGACTCGCCGATCTCCTCCGCGGGGCGGCCCAGCCGTTCCCAGGCGCCGTTGGAGCGGTGCTGGGCCCACGACCGGAGCTGGTCGGTGATGTGGTCGGGAGTGCGGTCGCCGTCGCCGGAGGTGAGCTCCTCCAGCCGGGCCAGCGCGGTCTCGGCGGCGGCCTGCTTGGCGGCCGCCTCCTGGAGCGTGTCCTTCTGCGCGCCGGTGTCGCTCACGTCGAGCCGCCGGATCACCCACGGCAGCGTGAGCCCCTGCAGGAGCAGCGTCCCCACGGTGACGACGAACGCCAGGAAGAGCACGACGTCCCGTCCCGGCATCGCGGGGTCGATCGCGAAGGCGGCGGCGAGCGTGACCACCCCGCGCATGCCGGCCCACGAGAGCACCGTCGGCACCCGCCACGGCATCGCCGGGCCCCGCGCCCGGACCTTCGGCAGCAGCCGCGGCAGGTAGATCGTCGGGAACATCCAGGCGAAGCGGGCGAGGATCACCGCCGCGAGGACCGCGAGCGACGACGCGACGACGGTGCCGAAGGAGATGCGCAGGTCGGCGACGACCACGGCGAGCTGCAGCCCGATCAGCGCGAACACCAATGCCTCGAGCAGGCGGTCGAGGGCCTTCCACACCGCCTGGTCCTGGATGCGGGTCGCGAACCCGCCCTCCGTGGACTTGTGGCCCAGGTACAGGCCGGCGATCACGACGGCGAGCACCCCGGAGGCGTGCAGGTCCTCGGCCAGCAGGTAGATCGCGAACGGCACGACGAGCCCGACCGCGCTCTCCAGCGACGAGTCGCCCAGCCGCAGCCGCACCCGGTGGATCACCCAGCCGGCGACCGCGCCGATCGCGATCCCGCCGACCGCCGCGATCAGGAACTCGAGCAGGCCCTCCCCGATCGAGGCTCCCGCGCCGAGTGCGACCGCCAGGAGCACCCGGAACAGCGTCAGCGCCGTGGCGTCGTTCAGCAGGCTCTCGCCCTCGAGGACGGTCATCATCCGCCGGTTCAGACCGAGGCGGCGGCCGATGGAGGCGGCGGCGACCGCGTCCGGCGGGGCCACGACCGCGCCGAGGACGAGGGCGCTCGCCAGCGGCAGGCCCGGGACGACCCACCACGCGACGAGACCCACGACCGCCGTCGTGAAGATGACCAGCCCGAACGCCAGCTGGCCGATGCGGTTGAGGTTCTCCCGGATGCGCAGCGCGGACGACTCCAGGGCGGCGGAGTACAGCAGCGGTGGGAGGACCAGGAACAGGACGAGGTCGGGGTCCAGCGGCACGTTCGGGACGCCCGGGACGAACGACAGCCCGAGCCCCACCACCACGAGCAGCAGCGGGGAGGAGATGCGGAAGCGGTCGGCGAGGGCGGTGACCCCGAGCGAGACGACGAGGACGATCAGCAGCGCGAGGCCGTTCACGGCGTGGTGCTCCCTCGACGGTGGACGCTCACCGCGTAGCCGCCGCCGGCATAGGGCTCGGTCCCGTCCCAGTCGGCGGTGCGCGCGAGCAGCTGCAGGCCGGCGCCGACGGCGGCCGTGTCGTAAGCGTGCAGGTCGGGGAACGGGACGCCGTCGGGCAGGGTGAAGGGCACGTGCTCGTCGTCGAGCCCGAACCCGAGGACGAGCAGACCGCCGGGCCGCAGGTGCGCGGCGAGCCGGGCGATCACTCCCGCATGGGTCCCCGGGGTGAGCAGCGGCCAGAGGTTCCCCGCGCCGACGACGAGGTCGAACCGCCGGCCGAGGTCGAGCGTCGACAGGTCGCGCAGGAGCCACTCCCGGTCCGGCGCCGCGGCCCGGGCCCCGTCGAGCATCGAGGCGTCCAGATCGACCCCGACGACGCGGTGCCCCAGCTCGGCCAGGTGGATCGCGACCCGCCCCGTGCCGCACCCGGCGTCGAGCACGTCGCTGCGCCGGCCGCCGAGCAGGGCGTGGACCCGGCGGGCCTCGCCGTGCAGGTCCGCGCCCTCGGCGGCCATCGCCGCGAAGCGCTGCGCGTACCCGGGGCCGGCGGTGCCTCCGGTGACGACGAGCCAGGGGTTGTCGGGCACCGGCGCATGTTAGTCCGGGGCGAAGGCGGCGACCGTGTCGTCGGCCGGACTCACCATTCCTGGACGAAGACGAAGGCGGCGAGCCACAGCACGACCGCGAGGACGCCACTCGCCAGACCGACGCGCGCGAGCACCACACGACCGGCGCCGTGCGCGGCGCGGGTGATCCCGAGTCGGCCCAGGACAATCGCGCCGACCCCGAGCACCAGCGGGACCCCGACCCAGAAGGCGACGCATCCGAGGGTTCCGAGAACGCCGAGGACGAGTGCACCCGCCGCAACACGGTTTCCGGCGTCGGGCTCGCGGGCGAGGAGGAGGACGACCGCCCACACGAGGACGGCGCCGCCGAGCTGGAGCGAGAGCACGATCAGGTCGCCGCTGTCGACGCGGTGCTCCGGTCCGACGAGGAGCCCGACCACGCTCGCCACGATCATGAGGAGAATTGCTCCTGCGCCGATCGCGAGACGGGTGACGGACGAGGAGGGATCGGCAGAGGTGGTCGTCATCGGAGGGGTCCTCTCCAGGGTGGGACGGGTCCGATCGACGCTATGAGCGCGACTCCTCACCGGTCGTCTGCTCGAGGTGCCGTCTCCGGCCGATGAAGGAGGACCGTGAACAGACCCTGCGACGTGGTCGACCACCTCCTGGGATGGATGACGGAGGTCGATTCGTCCGACTAGCGTCCGCGGCCATGACCGAGCGGTGGTCCCGCCTCCCTCCCGTGGCCGCCGACGTGCTATTGGCATTCCTGCTCGGTGTCGCCACTCAGCTCGAGTTGACGTTCGCGGATGTCGTCGAGGGCCCGGAGTGGGCTCAGCGGATCGCGTTCCTGGTCGCGACGGTCGCTGTCGCGGCCCGCCGTGCGGCTCCGCTCGCGGCCGCCCTGACCTGCGCCTCGGCCATGGCCGTCCAGACACCGCTCGGCGCCGCGTCCGTCGTGGGGGGCTTCCTCGTCCTGATCATCGTGACGCATTCCGTGGCGCTTCGGTGCGGCCGCGGACGGGCCGTTGTCGGGCTGGTCGGCGTCCTCGTCGGGGTGCACCTCTACGACGTGCTGTTCTGGCAGGAGACCAGCATCGCCGATGTCGTCGCCAACGCGGCCATCTTCGTCGGCGTCTGGGCTCTGGGCCGAGGTGCACGGCGGTGGCGCAGCCGCGCGGAGCAGCTCCGGGTGGAGGCGATCCTGGCGGTTCGCGACCAGGACGAGAGGACCCGGGAGGCGGTTCGCGGAGAGCAAGCTCGGATCGCACGCGAGCTTCTCGACGTGGTCGCGCACGGCATCAGCATCATGACCCTGCAGGCCGGGGCCGCCCGACAGGTGCTGGCCGGCGACCAGCCCGCCGTCACCGCCGCCCTCCTGGCCGTCGAGGAGAACGGGCGCCGATCCCTCGAGGACATGCATCGCCTGCTCGGGCTGCTGCGCCGTGACGAGGACGCCCCGGACTCGGCCGGCGGCGAACCCGTGGTCGCGGAACTCGTCGAGCGCACCCGTGCCGGTGGTCTCCCCATCACGGTCGTCACGCTCGGAGAGGCCGAGGACGTCGCCCCGAGCCTCGCGCTGACGGTGCACCGGATCGTGCAGGAGGCCCTCACCAACGCCCTGCGGCACGGTGCTCGCGAGGGCGTCGTCGTGCGACTTCACTACGCCCCGGACGAGGTCATGGTCGAGGTGGACGACCACGGCTCTCCTCCCGTCGAGCGCGACGGTTCCCGAGGGACGGGTCTCGGCCTGCTCGGGATGCGTGAGCGCGTGGCGGTGTTCGACGGCGAACTGGCGGCCGGTCCTCTCCCCGATGGCGGTTGGTCGGTGCGTGCGCGTCTGCCTCGACAGGGCGTGCCGGTGTGAGCCGGGCACGATCGTGATCCAGGTGGTCGTTGCCGACGACGAGGCCCTGGTCCGGGGCGGGATCCGGATGATCCTCGAGGCGCAGGGGGACCTCGTCGTCGTCGCCGAGGCCGCGGACGGCGAGGAGGCCGTCCGCGTCGTGGTCGAGCACCAGCCGGCCGTGGTGCTGATGGATGTCCGTATGCCGGTGCTCGACGGTCTCGAGGCGACGCGACGGATCGCTCGATCGTCGTCGGCGACCCGTGTCCTGATGCTGACCACGTTCGACCGGGACGCACACGTCTACGACGCGCTACGCGCCGGTGCGGGCGGCTTCCTCCTCAAGAGCGTTCCGCCCGAGCACCTGGCCCACGCCGTGCGCGTGGTGGCGGCCGGGGAGTCGCTCCTCGATCCCGCCATCACGCGCCGGCTCGTCGAACGGTTCGTCGCTCGACCTTCGCCCGAGGTGGCGGGCCGGGAGGTGCTGGCGCAGATCAGCGAGCGCGAGGCGGAGGTCCTGCGTCTCGTCGCTCGCGGCATGTCGAACCTCGAGATCGCTCGGGACCTGTTCCTCAGTGAGGGGACGGTGAAGACCCACGTGAACCATCTGCTCCGCAAACTCGGTCTGCGAGATCGGGTTCAGGCCGTCGTCCTGGCGTACGAGTCCGGCCTCGTCGAGCCCGGTGGCGGCACGGACTGACGACCCTCCCGCGTCATGGTCGGTCGAACCGGTAGACGCGATGGTCGGGCGGGTCGATCGGATTGTCGGGTTCGGCGCGAGCGTGCGCGACGAAGCGGAACCCCGCCTTCTCCAGCGCCCGCCACGAGGCGGGGTTGCCGGCGTTCACGGGGACGAGGAGCACGCCGCAGCCGGGGTGGGCGGCGAACGTGTCCGTGGCGAGGTCCCGGATCAGCGCCGTGCCCAGGCCCTGCCCGACGTCCGCGGGCTCGCCGAGGAGGTAGTCGATCGTCATGGCGTCGCGGGGGACGTCGAGGTAGGGCGCGAACTCCTCGACCTCGTCGGGGTAGGCGTACCAGAACGAGCGCTGGCACAGCCCGATCGGCCGGCCGTACGCGCTCGCGATCAGGTCCTCGGCCGGCTCCTCGCCGCGCAGGGTGGGCCCGAAGTCGCGCTCGATCGCCTCCGGGCTCCACTCGTGCGCCCACCAGCGCTCGACGTGCGGCTCCGCGAGCCAGCGCCCGATCAGCGCGAAGTCGTCCGCCGTGACGTGGCGGAAGGTCACCTCCACGTCGGTGGACGGTAGCCCTCTGGGAACGGTGGGTCGGCCGAGTTTCCGCGCGCCCCCCGCCGAGTGCGCCATGACGCAGGTCCGGGGCGCCCGACAGCTGCCAGGTGTCGCACTCGATCGTCGCGATCCGGGCTTCCGGAACCGTGCGACGATCCGGTGCGTCGGAGGAGGTGAGATGACCATGACCGCTGCCGGCCCCGCACGGCCCCCACATCCGCCCCACCACCTGTGTGCCGACAGCCCCGGGACGGGCTCGCACCGGACCTGACCGCACTGCCCGAGGTCGAGCTCGTCGACGGTGCCGGGCCTGCGACGGTCCGCGTCCCGGACGTGCTCGTCGTACCGACATCGATCGTCGACGACCGGGCCCGCGCCCGGCCCGAGGACGTCGTCGCGGTCGTGGAGGTCCTCTCGACCGGCTCGCGGCGGATCGACCGCGTGGCGAAGCTCGCCGAGTACGCGGAGGTCGGCATCGCGCACTACGTGATCCTCGACCTCGACGGCCCGACCACCGAGTTCGTGCTCGGCGGAGCCTCGTACCGGCTCGTCGCGGAGCACCACGGACCTGCGGCACTGGCCTTCGGGCCGACGATCACGCAGTAGGCGGGCCGGCACTCGGCAGGCGGTCGAGGTCACTCCCCACGAACCATGCGGCAGAACCGATTCCACCGGAATCGGTTCTGCCGCACGTCTGGAGCTCGGACGTCGCCGAGCGTCACGCTCGATCACGGGGTGTCGCGCGCGGCACCTCACGACCAGCCATCCGTCAGCTCGACGTCGTAGGTGGTGGACGCCAGCCCTCCGGGTCGGCGGGTCGGCCGAGTTCCTGCGCGCCCCCGCCGAGTGCGCCATGACGCAGGTCCGGGGCGCCCGGAAGCTGCCAGATGTCGCACTCGATCGCGGGACGATCGCACTCGGCAGGCGGCCGACGTCACCGACGCGTCGTCTCGACATGCGCATGCGTGCATGTATCGTCCGGGTCATGGGGCACGATCACGGGCACGGCCATGGTCACGGTCACGCGCACGGCGCGGCCGCGGACGGCCGGCGGCTGACGATCGCGCTCGTCATCACCGCGCTCGTCCTCGTCTCCGGGGCCGTCGGTGCCTGGATCACCGGCTCGCTGTCGCTGCTCGCGGACCTCGGGCACCAGGTCACCGACGTGGCCGCCCTCGTCACGGCCGTGGTCGCCGCCCGGCTCGCACAGCGTCCGCCGACGGCCCGGCGGACCTTCGGCCTGGGCCGCAGCGAGGTGCTGGGCGCCGCCGTGAACGCCCTCGCCCTGCTCGCCGTCACCGTGTGGGTCGCGGTGGAGGCGGTCGAGCGCCTGCTCGCGGACACCCCACCGGAGATCCCGGGGCTGACGCTGCTCGTGTTCGGTGCCGTCGGTCTGGTCGGCAACCTCGTCTCGCTGGCCGTGCTCTCCGGCGGCTCCGGGTCGCTCAACGTCCGCGGTGCGGCGCTGCACGTGCTCGGGGATGCGCTCGGGTCGGTCGCCGTGATGGTCGCGGCGGGCGTCGTGCTGCTGACCGGCTGGCCCTACGCCGACGTGATCGCCTCCCTCGTCATCGTCGCGATCCTCGTCCCGAGGACCGTCGCACTCCTGTCCAGCACCGCCCACGTGCTGCTCGAGGGCGCCCCTCCCGGGGTCGACGTCGAGGAGGTCCGCGTGGCCCTGCTCGGGGTGCCGGGCGTGCGTGAGGTGCACGACCTGCACGTCTGGGTCATCTCCGACCGGGTCCCCGCGGCGTCCGCGCACCTCGTGGTGGACGAGGACGCCACCCCGCACTGCGAGGGCCGCGCCGACGGCGCGAGCGTGCTGGACCGGGCGGGGGAGGCGCTGCGCGAGCACTTCGGGATCGACCACTCGACGCTGCAGATCGAGACCGCCGAGCACGCGGACCACGAGGAGCACTGCGCGCCGCCACCGGTTCGGAGAGTGCGTAACGACCCCGTGACACCGCGGCAAATCTGAGCACACAGCACTCACCCAGGCTTCACGTCGCCGCCCGGACGGGCCGGCGACGGAAGGGGTGGTGCGGGTGTCGCAGGACGTGCAGGCCGGGCCGGCGGAGGCCGCGCCGGTCACGAAGGCCAACGAGACGCTCGAGGACTACACCCTCCGCTTCGCCCCGCGCAGCTACCGGAAGTGGTCGACCGGCGTCGTCGCGACCTCCGCCCTCGGCGGCATCGCCTACCTCGCCGACTTCGCCATCGGCGCCAACATCGGCATCTCCTACGGCACGGTGAACGCCCTGTGGGGGATCGCGGTGTTCGCCGTCGTGATCTTCCTGTCCGGCTTCCCGCTGGCCTTCTACGCCGCCCGCTACAACCTCGACCTCGACCTCATCACCCGCGGCAGCGGCTTCGGCTACTACGGGTCCGTCGTCACGAACGTCATCTTCGCGACGTTCACGTTCATCTTCTTCGCGCTCGAGGGCTCGATCATGGCGCAGGGCCTCGAGCTCGGCCTCGGCATCCCGCTGTGGATCGGCTACGCGGCCTCGACGATCGTCATCTTCCCGCTCGTGGTCTACGGGATGAGCCTGCTCTCGAAGCTGCAGCTCTGGACGACGCCGCTGTGGCTGGTGCTGATGGTCCTGCCGTTCGTGTACCTGCTGGTCAGCCACCCGGAATCGGTGTCCGCGTTCTTCGCCTACCAGGGTGAGGAGGGTCAGGGGACGCCGAGCCTCGGGTCGGTGATGCTCGCCGCGGGCGTGTGTCTCTCGCTGATCGCGCAGATCGCCGAGCAGATCGACTACCTGCGCTTCATGCCGCCGAAGACGCCCGAGAACTCGCGCCGCTGGTGGGCCGCGACGGTGCTGGCGGGCCCGGGCTGGGTGATCTTCGGGGCCGCGAAGCAGGTCGTCGGGCTCTTCCTCGCGGTGTACCTGCTCGCGAACGTCGCGGGCGCCTCGGACTTCGCGAACGAGCCGGTCCGGCAGTTCCTCGAGATCTACACGAACATCATGCCGGCCTGGCTCGCGCTCACCCTGGCCGTGATCCTCGTCGTCATCAGCCAGATCAAGATCAACGTGACGAACGCGTACTCCGGCTCGCTGGCCTGGACGAACTCGTACACGCGGGTGACCAAGCACTACCCGGGACGGCTCGTGTTCCTCGGGGTCAACCTCGTGATCGCGCTGATCCTCATGGAAGCGAACATGTTCGACTTCCTGAACACGATCCTGGGCTTCTACGCGAACTGCGGCATGGCGTGGGTCGTCGTGGTCGCCTCGGACATCGCGATCAACAAGTACCTGCTGGGCATCTCGCCGAAGCAGCCGGAGTTCCGCCGCGGCATGCTCTACGACGTCAACCCCGTCGGGTTCGGGTCGATGCTCATCGCGGCCGGCGTCTCGATCCTCGCGTTCTTCGGGGCGCTCGGGGACACGCTGGCCTCGTACTCGCCGCTCGTGGCGATCGTGCTCGCGTTCGTCCTGCCGCCGGTCCTGGCCCTGGCCACGCGCGGGAAGTACTACCTGCGCCGCACCGACGACGGGATCGCGGCGCCGATGCACGACGAACACGGCAACCCGTCCGGGGAGACGCTGCACTGCGTCGTCTGCGGGCAGGACTTCGAGCGGCCCGACATGACGGCGTCGGGCACCGGCACCGGGCACGTCTGCTCGCTGTGCCTGTCCACCGACCGCAGCGGCGCGCACGTCCTGCCGGCGGCCCCGCAGTAGCCTCCCCGCACGTCCACCGAGAGGAGCCGGGGTGCTGCTGTCCCCGCACGAACAGGAGAAACTGCTGCTGCACGTGGCGGCGAACCTCGCGCGGGAGCGGCGCGCCCGCGGGTTGAGGCTCAACCACCCGGAGGCGGTCGCCCTGCTCAGCTCCTGGATCCTCGAGGGCGCCCGCGACGGCCGCAGCGTCGCGGACCTCATGGCGGACGGGCAGCACGTGCTCACCCGTGACGACGTCATGGAGGGCATCCCGGAGATGCTGCCCAGCGTCGCGGTGGAGGCGACGTTCCCGGACGGGACGAAGCTCGTCACCGTGCACGAGCCGATCCAGTGAGCGGGACGGACAACGGCCCCGGAGCCGTGTTCCCCGGCGACGGCGACATCGTCGCCGGGGAGGGCGCGCCCGTCGTCACGATCTCCGTGACGAACACCGGCGACCGGCCGGTGCAGGTCGGCTCGCACATGCACTTCGCGTCGACGAACCCGGCGCTGGCGTTCGACCGGGACGCCGCGACCGGCATGCGGCTCGCGATCCAGGCCGGGACGTCGGTGCGCTTCGAACCCGGCGTCGAGAAGGACGTGGACCTGGTCACCCTGGGCGGTGCCGGGTCGTTCCCCGGCGGGCGCCTCGACGTGCCCGACCCGGCCGGCTCGTCGTCGGGAACAGCTGGCAGCGGGTGGAGCGTCGGCCGCGACCGCTACGCCGCGCTCTTCGGCCCGACGACGGGCGACCGCGTGCGCCTCGCCGACACCGACCTGACGATCCGCGTCGAGGAGGACCGCTCGCGCGGGCCGCGGGGCGGGGACGAGGCCGTGTTCGGCGGCGGGAAGGTCATCCGCGAGTCGATGGGGCAGGCGCGGACGTCCCGCGCGGACGGCACGGCCGACCTGGTGATCACGGGCGCCCTGGTCCTCGACCACTGGGGCGTGGTCAAGGCCGACGTCGGCGTGCGCGACGGCCGCATCGTCGGGCTCGGCAAGGCCGGCAACCCCGACACCATGGACGGCGTCGCTCCCGAGCTCGTCATCGGTCCGTCCACGGAGATCCTCGCCGGGAACGGCCTCATCCTGACGGCGGGGGCGGTCGACTGCCACGTCCACCTCATCAGCCCGCAGCAGATCCCCGAGGCCCTCGGCTCCGGCGTCACGACCTGGATCGGCGGCGGCACCGGACCGGCCGAGGGGACGAAGGCGACCACGGTGACGCCGGGCTCGTGGTGGCTGGCGCGCATGTTCGAGGCGCTCGACGGCGTGCCGATGAACGTCTCCCTGCTCGGCAAGGGCAACACCGTCGGGCACGAGGCCCTGCACGAGCAGGTGCTCGCCGGCGCGTCGGGCTTCAAGGTGCACGAGGACTGGGGGGCGACCCCGGCCGCGATCGACGCCGCGCTGCGGGTGGCCGACGAGACCGGGGTGCAGGTCGCGCTGCACACCGACACCCTGAACGAGGCCGGCTACGTCGACTCGACGCTCGCGGCGATCGCGGGCCGCTCGATCCACGCGTACCACACCGAGGGCGCCGGGGGCGGGCACGCGCCGGACATCATCACCGTCGCCGGGCAGCCGCACGTGCTCCCGTCGTCGACGAACCCGACCCGCCCGCACACCGTGAACACCGTCGACGAGCACCTCGACATGCTCATGGTCTGCCACCACCTCTCGCCGTCGATCCCGGAGGACCTGGCGTTCGCCGAGTCGCGCATCCGGGCCTCGACGATCGCGGCCGAGGACCTGCTGCACGACCTGGGCGCGATCTCGATGATCGGTTCGGACTCGCAGGCGATGGGGCGGGTCGGCGAGGTCGTGCTCCGGACCTGGCAGACCGCGCACGCGGCCCGGCGCCGGGTGACGGGGCAGTCGGGGGTGTCGGCGACCGGCGACGACAACGAGCGGGCCCGGCGCTACGTCGCCAAGTACACGATCTGCCCGGCCGTGGCGCACGGGTTGGACGGCGAGGTGGGGTCGGTGGAGGTCGGGAAGCTCGCCGACCTCGTGCTGTGGGACCCGGCGTTCTTCGGGGTGCGGCCGCAAGTCGTGGTCAAGGGCGGCGTGATCGCGTGCGGCCGGATGGGCGACGCGAACGCCTCGATCCCGACCCCGCAGCCCGAGCTCTCCCGCCCCATGTTCGGGGCCTACGGCTCGTCGCCCGCCGCGACCTCGGTCTTCTTCACCGCGCCGGGGGTGTCCCCGCCCGACGTGGACGTGGCGCGCCGCTTCGTGCCCGTGCGCTCCACCCGCGAGGTGGCCAAGGCGGACATGCCGCAGAACGCCGCGACCCCGGACATCGCCGTCGACCCGGACACCTTCACCGTGCGGATCGACGGCGACGTGGTCGACCCGGACCCGGTGCGCGAGCTCCCGATGGCGCAGCGGTACTTCCTCTTCTAGGTGGCCTTCGGCCTCGTGAGTACTTTCGGTGGCTATGACCGCCGGAAGTGCTCACGGGGCCGGAGGCCACGTCTCCCACTCGATCATGGACAGCCCGCTCGGGCCGCTCACGGTGCGGGCGGACGACGGGGTGCTGTCGGGGCTGTACATGACCGAGCACCGGCACGGTCCGGCGGTCGAGGCGCTGGGGGAGCGGGTCGACGACGCCGTGCCCGCCGCGCGCGAGGAGCTGGCGGCCTACTTCGACGGGTCGCTGCGGGAGTTCACCGTCGAGGTGGCGCTGCGGGGCACGCCGTTCCAGTCGCGGGTGTGGGCGGCGCTGCGCGACATCCCCTACGGCGCGACGTGGACCTACGCGGAGCTCGCGGTCGCGATCGGGCAGCCGACTGCCGTGCGGGCTGTGGGGTTGGCGAACGGGAAGAACCCGGTGAGCATCGTCGTGCCGTGCCACCGCGTGATCGGGACTAACGGCTCGCTCACCGGCTACGGCGGCGGGACGGAGCGCAAGCGCGCCCTGCTGGACCTCGAGGGCGCCGGAGTGCCGACGCTGTTCGGCTGAGCGGGCCACGGACTTGTGTGGCGTGTCGACGCTTCTGATGGGCGTGTCGCCACACGAGCTGGGCGACGCTCGACGCGATCGCCTGTAACAGGACCGGACTACGGTGACCGCGTGTCCCCGGAGCTCTGGCTGCTCGCCGACTCGCGGCTGCCGACCGGCGGGCACGCGCACTCCGGCGGGATCGAGGCGGCCGTGCGGCGGGGCCTGGTCACCGGTCCCGACGACGTCGCCGCCTGGCTCGCCGGACGGCTACCGACGGCAGGTCTCGTGACGGCGGCTGCGGCTGCGGCGGCGTGCGCGCTCGTCACCCGTGTGGAGCGAAGGGCCCCCTCGGTCGAACTAGCGGGCCAGGGGCGCCCTTCGCCGGAACCCGGTGGCGCCGCGGCCACCTGGCGAGGGGCGCCCACCGCCGGCTCTATCGAGCGAACGGGCCCTTCGCTCGACCGGGACGACGTCGACTGGGCGCCGTGGGACGCCGCGGTCTCGGCGCGAACTCCCGTGGCCGCACTGCGCGAGGTGTCGCGGCAACAGGGGCGGGCGATGCTGCGGACGGTCCGCGTGGCGTGGCCGCACGCCGCGGTCGCGGGGCTCGGGACGCGGCCGCACCAGGCGCTGGTCCTCGGCGTCGCCACCCACACCGCCGGCGGCACCCCGGAGGACGCGGCCGCCCTCGCCCTGCACCACCTCGCCGGTCAGGTGTGCTCCGCCGCCGTCCGGCTCCTCGGCCTCGACCCGCTCGCCCTCGCGGGGGTGCACGCCCGCGCCCTGGCCGGCCACGGACCCGTCGTCGGGAAGGCCGCCGACGCGGGCACCACCGCCGCCGACGCGCACGCCCCCGACCTCCTGCCCACCGTGACCACGCCGGTACCGGAGGTGCTGGCGGTCCTGCACGCCCGATCCGAGGGAGCCCTCTTTGCTTCATAGACTCGACGAACTCGACCTCAACGGCGGCGCGCACGACCACGACCACCCGAAGCCCGGGCATGCGGTGCGGATCGGGATCGGCGGACCCGTCGGCTGCGGCAAGACGGCCCTGGTCTCGGCCCTGTGCCGGGTGCTGCGCGACGAGATGGACGTCGCGGTCGTCACGAATGACATCTACACCACCGAGGACGCCGACTTCCTGCGCCGCGAGGCCGTCCTCGACCCCGAGCGCATCGTCGCCGTACGGACCGGCTGCTGCCCGCACACCGCCATCCGCGACGACGTCACGGCCAACCTCGACGCGGTCGAGGACCTGGTCGAGCGCTTCGACCCCGACCTGGTGCTCGTCGAGTCCGGCGGCGACAACCTCACGGCCACCTTCAGCTACGGGCTGGTCGACCGCCAGATCTTCGTCATCGACACCGCGGGCGGCGACGACGTCCCCCGCAAGGGCGGCCCCGGGGTCGCGGGGGCCGACCTCCTGGTGATCAACAAGGTCGACCTCGGCCCGCTCGTGGGCGCCGACACCGAGCGGATGGCCCGCGATGCCGCGGCGGTCCGCGACGGCAGGCCGACCGCGTTGGTGAGCGTCCGGACCGCACCGATCCCGGAGGTCGTGGACTGGGTGCGCGCCCAGGTCCGGGTCCCTGCGTGAGGGTCCCGACGACGGAGGTGGTCGCGTGCGCGCGGGTGTCCGTCGTCGACGGCCGTCTCACCTGGGCCTCGGCGCCCCCGGTCGTGCTGCGGCGGACCGGGCCGCGCCAGGTGCACGTGGTCGCGGTGGGCGGCGGTCCGCTCGGCGGTGACCGGCTGCGGCTGGTGGTCGAGGTGGGTCCGGGCGAGCGGCTGACCGTGCACACGGCGGCGGCGACCGTCGTGCAGCCCGGCCGGGAGGCGGGCGCGGAGGCGGCGTTCGCGGTCGACCTGCGGGTCGCCGACGGCGGGGAGCTCGTCTGGCGCCCCGAACCGACGGTGGTGTGCGACGGGGCGGCGTGGTCGTCGTCGGTCCGGGTCGACCTCGCGGGCTCGGCGCGGGCGCGGGTGGTGGAGCAGGTGGTCCTGGGCCGGGCCGGTCAGCGGGGTGGACGGTGCTCGTCCGCACTGGACGTGGTGGTCGACGGCGCGCCCCTGCTCGCGACGACGACCGTCCTCGACGGCGCCGACCCCGCGCTCACCGGCATCGGCGGGACCGGGGGAGCGCGGTCGGTCGGGACGGTCCTGCTCGTGGGCGACGACCCGGACGGGGAGGACGCCGGCGCGGAGGACGGCGTGGTCTGGGCACGCAGCCCGTTGGCAGGTCCCGGGTCACTGCTCACGGCGGTCGGGACGGTGCGTGGGGTCGGGCGGGCGCTGGCCCGGGACGACGAGAGGGCGCTGGTGGGTCCGGCGTCGGGCGCGCCGGACGGATGAGCGCCCTCTCGGCGGGGCTTCCGGGCGTCAGGACCCGCGACGCTCCTCGGACGGCTCGTCCGTGGCGCCGAAGCCCTCGCCGCCGCTGTCGGTCACCGGCTCGAACCAGCCCGCGACGGGGGTGCGCGACCGCTCCACCCGTGGAGTGCGAGCCGTCGCCGGGGTACCGCCCACGGCCTCGTCCGCCACGTCCGCGGCCGGAGCAGCGCCGGCCGGGCTGAAGAGATCCGCTCCGCGCGCGGACGCCGGCTGCTGCTCCTCCCGCTGCTCCTCGGGCGGAGCGGGCGTGCGGATCATCGGCGCGAGGCCCGGGTGGCTGGCGGGCGCGGGGTGGTCGGAGCGGTCGTCGGCACCGTGGTCGTCGGCATCGGAGTCGTCCGGTCCCTCGTCCCCGTCGTCCGACCGCGGCCCGACGGCCGCCGCGGGCGAGGCGTCGGCGGCCTCGGCGGTCGTCGGGGTGCCGCCGACCGCGGCCTCGTCGACGTCGTCGGCCTCGTCGAGGTCGGCCAGCTGCTCCTGGACGTCATCCGTGTCGGCCGGCTCGGCGGGGGACGGGCGCGGGCTCGGCGTCGTCGCGGCGGCGCGGGCGGGCAGCGGGGTGACGTCGGTGTCGTCGGAGTCGGTGTCGTCGGAGTCGGTGTCGTCGGAGTCGGTGTCGTCGGCGCCGTCGGTGCCGTCCGCCTCGTCCGCCTCGTCCCCCTCGTCCCGGGAACCCGGCGCCACCGGGGTCCCGCCCACGGCCGCCTCGTCGATACCGCTCGGCCCCGGGTCGGCTGGCTCCGCCTGGTCCGCCGAGTCCGCCTGCTCCGCGGCGTCGGGCTCGTCGGCGCCCTCCGGGCTCCCCGGGTCCGCGGTGGCCGCGGTCGGCGTGCCCCCGACGGCGCCCTCGTCCACCCCGGCAGGACCGGGGTCGGCGGGCGCCGCGGGCCCCGGGCCGACCACCGGCACGGCCTCGGTGGGCAGGTCCTCGGTGGGCCCCGCCGCGTCGGGCGGCGCGGCGACGGGCCCGGAGCTGGGCGCGGCCGCGAACGGCCCGGAGCCGTGCGGGGCCGACAGCAGTCCGGCCCCGGCCACGGCGGCCCCACCGACGGCGGCGGCCCCGCCCGCGGCCGCCGCGGCACGCGGCCCGGACAGGCGCACGCCCTCCTGGGCCACCACCTGCTGGCCGTGCTCGTCGAGCAGGGCGTGCCGCCCGGTCGGGGCGTCGTCGGCGAAGGGCTCCCCGGAGGATGCCGCCGCCGGCGCGGCCAGCCCGCCCGCCGCCGCGGGCACCGCCGTGGTCGGTGCCTCCGCGGCCTGCTGCTGCGACGGCAGCCGCCGGAACAGCGCCGTCAGGATGAGCACCCACGAGATCACCGTCAGCGCCGCCACCGCCAGCGAGATCACCGAGGAGATCGTCAGGGCGGTCTGCGGGTCCCCGCCGCCGGACACGATCGCCGACGGCACGACGTTGATCGACGCCGCCGCGAGGATCGCGAGCAGCTGGAGCACCAGGCCCCAGACGGCGGGAGTGGAGACCTCGGGCTGCACGCGACGGCGCTGCACGGCGATGACGAGGCCGACGACGACGGCCACGCCCGCCGGCAGGAACGCGAAGGCGAAGCGCAGACCGGACTCCAGCATGCGTCGAACCTAACGAACGGGTCCGACACCCTCCCGCACGCGGTCGGGGACGATGGGCCCATGGCTGCGACCACCACCGCCGGGGCCGCCCTCGCCGACGTCGACACCCTGGGGGGCTTCTTCGTCCTCGCCACCGGCCCGGCCGAGGGCGCCGACCCGTCGTGGCGGCCGCTGCCGGAGTTCACGGGCGAGGTCCTGGACGCCCGGATCGACCAGATCGCCGGTCAGCTGAACGCCTCGCGGCGCGTCGCGGGCTCGCTGCTGGGCCTCTCGGTCTCCGCCCGGATCACCGGCCTGGTGCTCGGCGCGGCCGCCCTGCACGGCGTCGTCCCGCGCCTGCACGACCGCCTGCACTGGCGGCCCTGGTCCGGCGGCCCCGCACCCCTGTGGCTCGAGACGCCCGAGTCCCTCGAGCACGACGACCTCGCCGCCTCCGCCACCGCCGAGATCGACCGCACCCTGCGCCCGGTCCTCGACGCGATCCGGACGCAGGCGTCGGTCTCCGACCAGGTGCTGCGGGGCAACGTCGCGTCCTCGGTCGGCGGGGCGCTGCGGATGATCCTCGCCGACCGCCCGGCCGGGGCCGCCCGGGCCACCGCCGTCGCGCGGGCCGTCGTCGCGACCCCGCCGCTGGCCGGGCTGGGGGAGTTCCGGCCCGAGCCCGCCCACCCCACCGGCATCGGCTTCGCCCGCCGCACCTGCTGCCTCTTCTACCAGGTGCCCGGCGGCGGGACCTGCGGCGACTGCGTGCTCGCCTCAGGGTAGGGGCGGCCAGGACAGCAGCAGGTTCGCGGCCAGGATCAGGGCGATCAGCCCGATCAGGGCGTAGAGCGCGATGACCGCCCCTGCCGGCACCCCGGTCAGGTGCTCGACCTGGTCCGGGTCCGACGTCGGGGCGCCGCGGCGCTGCAGCCGCGAGCGTTTCCGCGACATCTCCTGCACCGTCCTCAGCCCGCCCACGATCAGGAACCACGTCACGAAGCAGGCGAAGGCGTACTGCGTGGTCACCGAGCCGTAGGCGATCACCAGGCCGACCACGGCCCCCGTGAGCACCACCGAGACGACCCCGAAGACGTTGCGGATCAGCACCAGGGTGCCGAGCAGGACCATGATCGTCAGCCCCAGCATCGTCGGGACCGCCCCGCCCGCGACCAGCGCGGCCGCGCCGAGCCCCAGCAACGGCGGCGTCGCGTAGCCGGCAAAGGCCGTCGCCGCCATTCCCGCGCCGGTCGGGCGGCCCTTGGACAGCGTCACCCCCGACGTGTCCGAGTGCAGCCGGATCCGGGTCATCTGTCGCCCGGTGGCGATCGCGACGAGCGCGTGGCCGCCCTCGTGCGCGATCGTCACGACCGACCGGGCCACCCGCCACGTCGTGTCGAACGCGATCACGAGCAGCGCGACCAGGCCGGCGCAGACGACCAGCGCGACCTGGGTCTGGTCCGAGGTGAGGTCACCGAGTGGTTCGAGCACAGTGCCGGTGACCGTAGCGTGGTGACCTGTGTCGACCGAGTTGCGTACGGGCACCGCGGCGGGCCGCTGGGTGCTGGTGACGACGGTGCTGGGGTCGGGTCTGGCGATGCTCGACTCGACGGTGGTCAACGTCGCGCTCGAGCGCATCGGCTCGGACTTCGGCGCCGAGTTCGCGGGCCTGCAGTGGACGATCAACGCCTACACGCTGACCCTCGCCGGGTTCATCCTGCTCGGTGGTTCGCTGGGCGACCGCTTCGGCCGGCGCCGGATCTTCCTGGTCGGCGTCGTCTGGTTCGCCCTCGCCTCGGCGCTGTGCGGGTTCGCGCCCTCGATCGAGGTCCTGATCGCGGCCCGGGCGCTGCAGGGCATCGGCGGGGCCCTCCTGACGCCGGGCTCGCTCGCGCTGATCTCGGCGTCCTTCCACGGCGAGGACCGCGCGGCCGCGATCGGCGCCTGGTCCGGGCTGGCCGGGGTGGCCGGGGCGGTCGGGCCGTTCGTCGGCGGCTGGCTCGTCGAGTGGAACTGGCGCGCGGTGTTCCTGATCAACCTGCCGCTGGCCGCCGTCGTCCTGGTCGCCGCGCTGCGCCACGTGCCCGAGTCGCGCGACCCGGCCGCGGTCAAGCACCTCGACGTGCCCGGCACCGTGCTGGCCCTGCTCGGGCTGGGTGCGGTGACCTGGGCGCTGACCGAGGCGGGGGAGGCCGGGGCGTCGGTCGCGGTCGTGACGACGGGGGTGGCCGGCGTGGTCGCGCTCGTCGCGTTCGTGCTGGTGGAACGCCGGTCGCGCTCGCCGCTCGTGCCGCCCGACCTGTTCGCCAACCCCCGCTTCTCGGCGCTCAACGGCGTGACCCTGCTGATGTACGCGGCGCTCGGCGTCCTGTTCGTCCTGCTGGTGCTGCAGCTGCAGGTCGTGGCCGGGTTCTCCCCGCTGGCAGCAGGCCTGTCCACGCTGCCGATCACCGTCGTCATGCTGCTGCTCTCCGCGCGCGCCGGCCGCCTCGCCACCCGGATCGGACCCCGCATCCCGATGACGGCGGGCCTGGTCGTCGCCGCGGGCGGGATGCTGCTGCTCCTGCGGGTCGGGGAGGGGGCGTCGTACTGGACCGACGTCCTGCCCGCGGTGGTGCTCTTCGCGCTGGGCCTGTCCGCGACGGTCGCCCCGCTGACGGCGACCGTCCTCGACGCCGCCGACGACCGCCACGCCGGCATCGCCTCCGGGGTCAACAACGCGGTCGCCCGCGCCGCGAACCTGCTCGCGGTCGCCGTGATCCCGGCCGCCGCAGGCATCGCCGGCGCCGACTACACGAACCCGGTCGCCTTCTCCGCGGGCTACCACCGCGCCGTCGTCATCGCCGCCTGCCTGCTGCTCGCGGCCGCCGTCGTGACCGTGCTGCTCCTGCGCCCGTCCCCCCGGTTCCAGGTGCACGAGTGCTCGCACTGCGGGGTCTCGGAGCCGGCCCCGGATCCGGTCGGGCGAGCGGAGCGACGGGGATCGGAGGCGTGACGGAGCTCCCGGCGCTGCTCGCGGGCATGTCGCCCCGGCTGCGGGAGGGGAGGTACGTCTTCACGGTCCTTCCCGACGACGGGCCGGTGCTGGCCGAGGCGGTCGTCGTCGTCGCCGAGGACGAGGGCCGCACGGCCGTCGTGCCCTGGCCCGGGCCGAAGGGCGCCGAGTACGAGTGCGCCTGGATCACCCTCGAGGTGGCGTCGTCGCTGGCCGCGGTCGGCTTCCTCGCCGTGGTGTGCGCGGCCCTCGCCGGGGCCGGCATCAGCGTCAATCCGGTCAGCGGCTTCCACCACGACCACCTGTTCGTGCCGTGGGAGCGCCGGGACGACGCCATGGCGGTCCTGGCGGGAGTGTCAGCCGGCGGGAGCCGGGGAAGCTCTGGATCGTGACCGACCCCGGAGACACCCCGCCCACCGTGTTCGTGCTGTTCGGCGCCAGCGGTGACCTCGCGGCCCGGCTCGTGCTGCCCGCGTTCTACCGCCTGGCGCAGGAGGGTCTGCTGCCCCCCGCGTGGCAGCTGATCGGCAGCGGCCGCCGTGAGCTCTCCGACGACGACTTCCGCGCGCACGTGCACGACAAGCTGACCGAGTTCGGGCCGAAGCCCGAGGAGGGGCCCTGGGAGGAGTTCGCAGCGCGCCTGCGCTTCGCCAGCAACGGCTTCTCGGTGGACGACCCCGGCCAGCTCGTCGACACGGTCGCGGCCGCCGAGCAGGAGCTGGGGGACGGCGACCCGTCGTCGGTCCAGCGGGTGCACTACCTGGGGGTCCCGCCGACCGCCTTCGAGCCGACCACGAACGCCCTCGGCGCCCACGGTCTGGCCGAGCGCTCGCGCGTGGTCTACGAGAAGCCGTTCGGCACCTCGCTGGAGAGCTTCCACTCGCTCGACCAGGCCGTGCACCGCGTCTTCGACGAGTCCGCGATCTACCGGATCGACCACTTCCTCGGCAAGGAGGCGACGCAGCAGCTGCGGGCGGTGCGCTTCGCCAACGGCCTGTTCGGCTCGAGCTGGGACCGCCACCACGTCGAGTCCGTCCAGATCGACGTCCCCGAGACGCTCGACGTCGCCGACCGCGCCGAGTTCTACGACGAGACCGGCGCCGTGCTCGACATGCTGGTCACCCACCTGTTCCAGGTGGCCGCCGAGGTGGCGATGGAGCCGCCGCGCAGCCTGGCCTCCGACGACGTCGCCCAGGCGCGGGCCGACGCGGTCAAGGCCTTCGTGCCGCTGCGGGCCGAGGACGTGGTGCGCGGCCAGTTCGACGGCTACCGCGACATCGACGACGTCGCCGACGACTCGGACACCGAGACCTTCGTCGCCGCGCGGATGTTCGTCGACACCGAGCGCTGGCGCGACGTCCCGTTCCTCATGCGGACCGGCAAGAAGATGGCCGAGAGCCACCAGAAGGTCACGCTCGTCATGCGCGATCCCGACGACGGGCCGTACCACCCCACCGGCACCTCGGGGGCCGGCGCCGAGATCCCGTCGCGCGGCAACGTGCTCTGCTTCGACCTCTCCGGCGACGGCCGCCTCGCGCTGTCGATGAACATCGAGGTGCCGGGGAGCCAGTCGGCCCTCGAGACGGCGTGGACCGAGATCAACCTGCACGAGGTCGACGGCGGCGACCCGCTGCCGCCCTACGTCCGGCTGATCCACGACATCCTGATCGGGGACCGCTCGCTGTTCACGCGACCCGACGGGCTCGAGGAGGTCTGGCACGCGGCCGGGGCCGCACTCAACGGGTCGACGTCGATCGAGTCGTACGCGCCCGGCTCCTGGGGACCGGACGCCGCGCTGCGCCTGGCGGAGCCGAGGGGCTGGGCCCTAGGCGACCGCTGAGGACGGCTCGGTGGTCGGTGCGCGCCGGACCAGCTGGGCCCAGTTGGTCACCGGCAGGTCCGGGCCCGGCGGCGGCCAGAGGGACGAGTCCTCCGGGTGGTCGTCGTCGAGGATCCGGTGGGCGAGCGCGGTCGCCTCGTCGCGCAGCGGGCAGGGCGTCCGGTCCACGGCCAGCGTCGTCAACCCGTTGGTGACGACGTTGACGGCGGCGTCGGACAGCTCGGCGTAGCGGCCGGCGCGGCGGCGGCGCAGGACGGTCGAGCGGGCCCGCAGAAGCAGGGTGGTCACGGCGTGTCCGTGGCGGTGTCGGGGGAGCACGGCACCTCCGGGGTGGTCGGGGAGTCGCTCCCACCATGCCTGCCACGTCCCTCGTCGGGCGGGGGCTCGTGAGGAGCCGCACGGTGGCTCAACCCCGGCGCCAGGTAGCCGCCGATCATGGCGGTCAGCTCGTCGAGCAGCGTCGCGCGGGGGATGTCCGGGGCCTCGACCACCCAGCGGACGGTGACGTGCTCGACGGTCCGGACGAGCATCCACGCCATCGCGGGGACCGGGCGGTCGCCGTTCCCGTGCTCGGTGAGCAGCACGCCGGCGAGCATCTGGTCCACCCGCCGCGCGAAGCCCGCGCGGCGGGCCTCGAGCGTGCCCGGGACGTGTTCGGCCAGGGTGCGCAGGAGCGCGGCGTCCGCCGACAGTGCGTCGAGCAGGGCCTCGAGGTTCGCCCGCACGGTGTCCTCGGCGCGCAGGCTGGCGAGGAACGCCTGCAGGACCCGGGACTCCATCTCGTCGGACACGTCGGCCACCACCCGGTCGACGATCGCGTCCTTGTCGGGGAAGTACCGGTACAGCGTCCCGGGCCCGACGCCGGCCGCCTCGGCGATCCGGTTGGTGCTCGCGCCGGGGTAGCCGCGTGCGGCGAGGACGGTCCGGGCGGCGGCGAGGATCCCCTCGACGGTCGCGCGTGAGCGTTCCTGCACCGGCTCCCGACGGCGGGTCACGTCAGGGCGTCCAGCACCAGGTCGACGTCGGCGTCGGTGTTGTGCAGGTGGAAGCCGACCCGGGTCGCGCCGGCACGGGCCGCGCACCGTACGCCGGCGTCGAGCAGCCGCTGGGGGTCGCCGGGGATCGAGACGATCGCGGAGCCGGTCTCGGGGAGCCCCAGCTCCGTCCGGACCCGCCGGGCGAGTCCGACGTCGTGCGCGTGGACGGCGGCCCGGTCGAGCCCGGCGAGCCACGGCAGGGCGACCGCGGCGCCCGTGAAGGACATCCAGGCCGGCGAGACGTCGAGCCGGCGCGCGCTCCCGGCCAGGCGCAGCGGCAGCCCGTACACCGAGCTCCACCGGTCCTCGCCGGCGTACCACCCGGCGGCGCTCGGGGTGACCCGCTCGAGCGCCCGCTCCGAGAACGCGCCCCACGCGCACCCGCGCGGCGAGAGCAGCCACTTGTAGCCGCCCGCGACCACGACGTCGGCCCACGTGAGGTCCACCGGGAGCCAGCCGAGCGACTGCGTCGCGTCCAGGACGACGACGGCGCCGGTCGTGCGGAGCCCCTCCAGGTCGACCAGGGCCCCGTCCGCGGACTGCGCGACGCTGACCGCGACGACGTCGTGGTCGTCCGCCCGCTCCGCCACCTCCGCGACCGGGGCCTCGGTGACCTCGTGGCCGGCGGCCGCGAACGGGAAGCTGACGCTGGTGAACTCCTGGGCCGCCGTGAGCACGCGGGTGCCGGGCCGGAACGACGCGGCGACCGGCGCGAGCAGGCCGGACACGACCGAGCCCACGGCCACGCTCGTCGTCGGGACCCCGGTCAGGGCGGCGAACGCCGCGCGGGAGAGGTCGACCGGCTCGTCCATGGCCGGCGCCGAGATGCCGCCGGCGGCCCAGTCGTCGACCCAGGTGCGGACGGCCTCGACGACGTGGCGCGGCGGGACGCCCACCGACGGGCTGTTGAGGTAGCCGGGCCCGACGTCGAACTCGGCGCCGAAGGCGGTGATCATGCCCGCGACGCTAGACCAGCAACACCGCTCCGACACTCCCCACGAGCGACGCCGCGGCGAGCACCACCGCCACCGCCCGGGCGCGCGGCGCCACCGGGTCGCGCAGCACGGGGTCGCCCGCCGAGAACACCGGTGCGATCCAGCGCAGGTAGTAGAAGAGGCTCGCGACGGAGTTCGCGACGGCCACGACCGCGAGCCACGCGGCCCCGCCGTCGAGGGCCGCGGTGAACGCCGCGAGCTTGCCCGCGAAGACCACCGTCGGCGGGGTCCCGACCAGCCCGAGCAACCCCACGGCGAGCGCCACCGCCAGCGCGGGGTGCCGGCGGGCGAGGCCCCGCTGGTCGCCGATCTCCAGGGCCTCCGGCCGCGCGGCGAGCACCGCGAACACCGCGAGGTTGGTGACGACGTAGGCCGCGAGGTACCCCAGCAGGGCCGGTGCCGCCGTCGCGGTGTCGCGGACGACCGCGAGCGGCACCAGGAGGTACCCGACCTGCGAGACCGTCGAGTACGCGAGCAGCCGCCGCAGCGAGGTCTGCGCGAACGCGGCGAGGTTGCCCAGCGTCATCGAGGCCACCGCGACGACCGCGAGCAGCAGCGGTACCGGGACGCCGGGCAGCGCGACCGCCAGCCGCCCGAGCGCGACCAGGGCGCCGACCTTCGCGGTGGTGGTGAGCACCGCGCCCGTGGCGGGGGAGGTGCCGTCGACCGCGTCCGGCACCCAGAAGTGCGCGGGGACGGCACCGGCGGTCATGAGCAGCCCGGCGAGCACGAGGACGGTCCCGACGGCGGGTCCGGGCCCGGTGAGGCCGGCCAGGGCGGGGTAGGTGGTCGTGCCGGCCAGGCCGAGCAGCACCGTCGTGCCGGCCAGGGCGAGCAGGCCGAACAGCGCCGAGGACAGGAAGTACTTCAGGGCCGCCTCGGCGGCGAGCCCGTCGCGGGCGAGGCCGGCGAGCGCGGCCAGCGGCAGGCCCGCGAGCAGGACCGCCGACGCCAGCAGCAGCAGGTCGGTGGCGCCGCCCAGCACCATCGCTCCCACCGCGGAGAGCTGCAGCAGGACCGCGAAGGCGGTGTCGGTGCGGCCGGTCCTAGGGGCACGCCGGCCCGGGGCGCCGCCGGTCGCGGACGGGTCGCCCGCGAGGACCAGCGTCACCACGACCGCACCCGCCACGATCACCCGGACCGCCGTGGTGGCGGCGTCCACCGTGACCGTGCCGCCGAATGCCGGCCCGGCGACCGGGGCCACCACGGCCACGACCCCGGCGGCCAGCGCGGCCAGGACACCGAGTCCGCGCACCGCGCCCTCGCGGCCCGGCGGCAGCCACGTCCCGACCGCGAGGCCGAGTACCGCACCCAGCGCGAGGACCGCCTCCGGGGCGAGGGCGAGCAGGTCGTGCCCGCTCACCGCGACACCAGGTCCACCACGGTCGCCGCCGCCGGCGCGATCGTGGACGTGACCAGCGCCGGCGCGATCCCGATCGCCAGCGAGGCCGCGAGCAGGAGCCCGACCGCGGCGGTCTCCCCGACGCGCAGGTCCGGCGAGCCGGGGCGGCGGAACATCCCGGTACGGGCCGGCGGCCGGTCCGCGGCGGCGGGGAGGTGGCGGTCGCCGAGCAGCATCGACTGCAGCGCGCGGACGAACAGCCCCGCGGTGACGGCGAGGCCGAGCGCCGCCAGGATCGTCGCGACCGGGACCGCGGGCAGGGACCCGGCCAGCATCGAGAACTCCGCCACGAACCCGGAGAGGCCGGGCAGCCCCAGCGACGCGAACGCGGCGACGGCGAGGGTCCAGGAGAACCGGGGCATGGGTCCGGCCAGCCCGGACCAGGCCGCGACCACCGACGTCCCGCCCCGGTCCCGCAGCGTCCCCGCCAGCAGGAACAGGGCCCCGGTGACGACGCCGTGGCTCACCATCTGCACGGTCGCGCCCGTGACCGCGAGGACCCGTGCCTCCGACCCGGCGCTCGCGTACCCGGCGGCGCCGAGGGCCAGCAGCACGTAGCCCATGTGGTTCACCGAGGTGTAGGCGACCAGGCGCTTGAGGTCGCGCTGGGCCAGCGCCAGCAGCGCACCCCACAGCACCGAGACCACCCCGAGCACCACGGCGACGAGCGCCGCGGCACGCCACGGCCCCGGCAGGAGCGGCAGCGCGATCCGCACGAAGCCGTACGTGCCCATCTTCAGCAGGACCGCCGCGAGCACCGCGGACCCGGCCGCGGGGGCGTCGGTGTGGGCGGGTGGGAGCCAGGTGTGCAGCGGCCACACCGGGGTCTTGATCGCCAGCCCGATCCCGATCGCGGCCAGCGTCAGCATCCCGGCCACCCCGCGGCCGGCGAGCGGATCGGCCGCGGCGAGGGCCGGGATGTCGAAGGTGATGCCGACCCGATCCCCCGTCGCTCCGCTCGCCCCGCCGGCCGCCACGGCCAGCGACAGGAAGCCGAGGAGCATCACGAGCGACCCGACGAAGGTGTAGAGGAAGAACTGCAGGGCGGACCGACCCCGTTCCCCCGATCCCCATCCGGCGATCACGAAGTACATGAGCACGATCGACACGTCGAAGAACACGAAGAACAGCACGAGGTCCAGGGCGGTGAACACCCCGATCGACACCGCCTCGAGCCCCAGGAACAGCAGCACGTAGGCCCGGGCGCGGCGCTCGTCGGCGTCGCGGTCCGCCGCCGGGTCGCGGCGCAGCGACCACAGGGCGACGGCGAGGAACACCAGCGTCGTCATGGCCACCAGCGGGGCGGAGATCCCGTCGAGCCCGAGGTGGTAGCCGACCCCGAACGCCGGGATCCAGGGCACGGACACCTCGTGGGCGTAGCCGCCCGGCACCACCGAGGACCACGCGAGGACCGCCAGCACGACCTCGAGCACCGCGAGCCCGACCCACCCGCCCAGCAGCACCTCCCGTCGGGTCACGGGCACGAGCAGCAGCGCCACGGCCAGCGGGGCCACCCACATCGCGGTCAGCACCTCAGCGCACCCCCGCCCACACCACGACGGCGGCCAGTGCCCCCAGCGTCCCGATCGCGATCACCCCCTGCGCGTAGTACTGGTGCTGCTGCCCGGTCTGCGGCCGGCGCGCGAGGTCCCCGAGCCACCGGACACCGGCCGCGAACCGGGCGAGGGCGACGACGATCGGCCGGTCGCCGCGCCGCTCGACGCCGCGGGCGAGCGCGGGGACGGCCGCGGCCGCCCGGGGCAGGGCCCGGGCCAGCGACGCGTCGGCCCGCTCGACCCACCGCGCGAGGGTCGTCACGGGGGTCCCGACGGCGGGTCCGGTCACCACGGCGAGCCCCAGCCACCCCCGGCCGACCCGGGCGGCCCGACCCCACAGCGCCGACCGCACCCGCACCGGCCGGCTGTGCAGCACCCAGGTCGCGGCCGCGGCGAGCACGACGACGACCCCCGTCGTCACCAGCTCGCCCGCGTCCGCGCGCGGGACCAGCCCGACGGCCACCGCGACCCCGCCGAGCGCGACCGCGGGCACCACCAGCACGCCGACGGCGACGGTGATCGCGAGCGGGACGTGCCGCCGGGTCTGCTGCTCCGCGCCGCGGCGGATCGACGGCGAGCGCACCGGCCGCCACAGGAACCACGCGGCCCGGGTCGCGCCGACGGCCGAGAGCGCGGTGGCCAGCAGGCCCGCGACCGTCAGCCCGCCCTCGCCGAACGGGATCCCCACGAGCACCGCGTCCTTGGTCCACCACAGCGACAGCGGCGGGATCCCCGCCAGGGCGACCGCCCCGACCGTGAACGGCACCCCGATCCCCGGATGACGGCGGGCCGCGCCGCGCAGCGCCGGCAGCGCGCGCGTCCGCAGCACGGCCAGCCACCCGCCGGCCGCCAGGAACAGCAGCGCCTTCACGGCCGCGTGCGCGACCAGCAGGCCCGCCGCCCCGGCGCTCGCCCCGACACCCGCGCCGAGCACCATGAGCCCCACCTGTGCGCAGGTCGACGCGGCGAGCAGCTGCTTGAGGTCCCGCTGGCACGCGGCGACCAGGCCCAGGACCACCGCGGTCAGCGCGCCGACCCAGGCCACGAGCGTCGCCGCCCAGCCGGTCGCGGCGAGCAGCGGCCCGGCGCGCAGGAGCAGCACAGCGCCCGCCGCGACCATCGTCGCCGAGTGCAGCAGCGCCGAGACCGGGCTCGGGCCCAGCATCGCGCCGGAGAGCCAGGCGGAGAACGGCAGCTGCGCGGACTTGCCCAGGGCGGCGAGCACCAGCCCGGCCGCGATCAGGCCGTGCCAGGCCGGGTCACCCGCCGCCAGGGCCCCGAGGCCGAGCCCGGGCACCCCGGCGGCGAGGGCGGCGCCGGTGGCGACGTAGAGGCCGAGGTCGGTCGTCCTCGTCGTCAGGAAGGCGCGTCCGGCGGCGGGCCCGACCGCGGGGTCGCGGCGGTCGAAGGCGATCAGGGCCCAGCTCGCGGCGCCCATGACCTCCCAGGGCGCGAGCAGGGCCGGGAGCGTCGCGGCGGTGACGGTCGCGAGCATGGCGCCCAGGAAGACGAGCACCATCCCGACGAAGCGACCCCGCCGCAGCCGCTGCTCCCCGGACGCGGCCAGGAGCACGAGGGCGCCGATCACGGTGACGGTGACGACGAGGACCGCGGCGAGGCCGTCGACGGCGTAGGTGAAGGTGAGGGGCCCGAGCAGGGGGACGACGAGCATCGGCGTCGCGCGGGTGCCGACCCCCGTGGCGAGCTCGACCGCGACCACCACCGACACCACGGCCGCGACCAGCCCGGCGGCCACCACGGGCGCGCCCGTGGCGCGGGGGAACGCCGTGAGCAGCACCAGGCCCGCGAGGACCGGGACGGCGAGCAGCAGCGCGAGCAGCAGGGTCATCCGGCGAGCTCCGCGGCGTCGTCGGTGAGGTCGACCTGGCGCGCCCGGTAGAGCGCGAGCGCGACCGCGAAACCCAGCGCCATCTCCACGGCCATCACGGTCACCAGGACCACGACGAGCACGCTCGCCTCGACGGCACCGCCCCCGGCCCACCAGAACGCGCCGGCGCCGAGGATGAGGCCGTTCACCACGAGCTCCAGGCCCATCATGATCATGACGATCGACTGCTGGGACAGCGCTCCGTACAGGCCGGTGGCGACCAGCGCGGCGGCGACGGTCAGCGCGATCCGCAGGACGAGCTCCGCCGTCATCTCCGGCTCACCGCCACCGCGGTCGTCCCGACGATCGTCGCGAGCAGGGCCAGGCCCAGCACCATCATCGTCGGCATCCACGGACCCATGAGGGCGTCGCCGAGGGCGACCGTGGGGTCGGCGGGAGCGGGAGGGCCCGCCGTCGGGAAGGGGACGAGCCAGGCACCCGCCGTCAGGACCCCGAACACGACCAGCGCGATCGCCCAGGAGCCGGCGCGGTGGTGGACCATGCTCATCGGCATCAGCCCGGCCGGGTTCATCATCAGCATGACCATGAAGACCACCATGATCATCATCTCGACGGTCATCATGAGGATCACGACCGTCCCGAGGTAGCCCAGCCCGAAGCCGATCAGGACGACCGCCACCGCGACGAACGACGCCAGCAGCAGGAACGTCGCGCGGGCCATCGAGTCCACGGTGAACACCAGCAGCCCGGTGACGACGGCGACGGCGCCCAGGGCCGCGACCAGGACGATCACGCGAGCACCACGAGGGTGACGACGAGGGCCTGGGCGACGGCGAGCGGGATGAGCACCGTCCAGGCGAGGGTGGCGAAGCGGGCCATCCGCAGCACGGGCACCGCGCGGCGCAGCACCAGGAGCAGGCCGAGCACGACGACGAGCTTGACCGCGAACCACAGCGCGGGCAGGCCCGGGAACGGGTCCGGACCGGTGATCGGCGGGGGAGCGCCGCCGCCGAGGAAGAGCGGCACGGCCATGGCCGCGCCGGCGACGAGGAGCATCCACCGGCCGGCGTGGAGCAGGAGCCGGTCGAGCCCGGCGTGCTCGGCGGCGGCGCCACCCGCGAGGTCGCGCCCGAGCGGCGCGGCGAACGGGCCCCAGAACGCCATCGCCGCGACCGACAGCAGGTAGAGCAGGAAGGCCACCGGCATCCACACGGCGTACCAGAGGTCGTGCTGGGCGGCGGCGACGGCCCCGGGGGAGAGCGACCCGGCGGCGATCGCGGGAGTGATGATCGCGAGCATGTGCGGCAGCTCGTAGGCCAGGCCGAGCGGCAGCATCCGGTAGCCGCCGGCGAGACTCGTGACGGCGTTCGGTCCCCACCCGGCGACCCACACCGCGAACCAGGCCAGCACCTCCATGGCGTTGAACCAGACGATGCCGACGTCGAGGTCGACCGGGGCCGCGTCGCCGAGCGGGACGACGGCGAGGGCGAGGACCGCGGCGACCGGCAGCACGGTGAGGCCGGTCCGGGCGAGCGCGGGGTCGTCGGCGGGCGTGCGACGACGTTGCGTGCGCAGCAACCGGGCGGTCTCGACGAGGGGAGTGGCCGGTCCGTCGCCCGCCACTGCGGACCCGACGACGGCGGCGAGTCCGGCGACGAGGACCAGCGCCGGGGCGAGCACGACCAGCTCAATGACGGTGATGGGTCACCTCCGTCTCCGTGCCGGGCGGGGCGTACGCGTGCACCGGCCCCGCGCCGAGGGTGGTGTCGGGGTCCATCGCGGCCAGGGCCAGGCGGGCGGCGCCGAGCTCGAGGCCGATCATGGCCTGGGCGGCCTTCTCCGGGGTCGGCCGGGCGGGCGGGGCGAGGCTGCCGCCGAGCGCCCGGGCGAGCGCGCGGACCCGCTCCTCGACCGTGCGTTGCTCGACGGGGCCGCCGACCAGCGGGATGTCGCGGGTGGCCCACCGCAGCGGGAGGTTCCGGGCGAGGCGGCGGCCGAAGGTGGTCAGCTCACCGGGCTCGGGGTCGTGGTCCCGCAGGACCCGGGCCCGCGCCGCCAGGTGGTCCGCCCCGAGCAGGCCGAGCACGCGGGTGAGGATGTCGAGCCGGGTGCGGTCGGGGCCCAGAGGCGAACGGCCGCGGCTGCCGGGCCCGACGGAGGCCGGCACGTCGAGGACCTCGGCCCGTGCGTCGGTGACCACGTCCCCGGCCAGCGTCGCGTGCACGACCATCCCCGCCGGCCAGTGCGGCAGCACCGGGCCGAGGGCGGCGTGCACTGCGTCCAGGGCGAGCCCGTCGCGGTCGTAGAACGCGAGGTCGGCCATCTGGGCCCCTCCGGTGTCAGCACTGCGGCCATGCTGACGTCCGACGTCACAATCGGACGTCATATCGCCGCCCCCGGCCAGCCGCGCCGCCGCGTCGTCGAGCACGGACCGCACCTCTCCTGCCGTCGGCACCGCCGCCAGGAGTCTCGGCGCGGGCACCGTCGCCCACACCGACCGCACCACCTCGGCGAGGCGGGGTCCGGGCGACCCGAGGACGAGCACGACGTCCGTGTCCGCGGGGGACGGGGCGGCGGGCCACCGGCGGCGGGCCAGCTCGGCCTCGACGGCGAGCCGGAGGGCGAGGTCCTCGGGGGAGACCGGGGAGGGGGCGATCGTCAGGACGTGCGGTCGGCGGGCCGCGAGCCGCCTCAGGACCACCGGAACGCGCCCTCGCGCCACGCGTAGCCCACGCCGACCAGCAGGATCCCCAGGAACACGAACATCTCGACGGCGGCGGCCGGCCCCGACCGGGCCACGACCAGCGTCCACGGGTACATGAAGAGCATCTCCATGTCGAGGGCCAGGAAGACCAGCGCGAGGGTCGGCCACCGGACGTGCCAGCGCGACACCGCGTGCTCCACCACCGGCATCCCGCCCGCGTGCGGCGCGGCCACCAGCGGCCGCCGCGTCCCGGCGACCGCGCGGACCAGCCACGACCCACCGACGACGAGCCCCACCCCGACCAGGGCGGCACCGGCCACGACCGCGAGCGCGACGAACCCGCTCACGTGAACCGCCGCAGCCGCAGGCTGTTGCCGACGACGAAGACGCTCGAGAACGCCATCGCCGCGCCCGCGACCATCGGGTTGAGCAGGCCGACCGCGGCCAGCGGGATCGCTGCCACGTTGTAGGCGAACGCCCAGAACAGGTTGCCCTTGATGGTCGCGAGCGTCCGGCGGGCGAGGCGCAGCGCGTCCGGGACGGCCCGCAGGTCCTCGCGGACCAGGGTCACGTCGCCGGCCTCGATGGCGACGTCGGTGCCGGTGCCCATGGCGAGGCCCAGGTCTGCCCGGGCCAGCGCCGCGGCGTCGTTCACGCCGTCGCCGACCATCGCCACCACGTGGCCCTGCGCCTGCAGCTCCGCGACGGCGTCCGCCTTCTGCTCGGGCAGCACCCCGGCCCGGACGTCGTCGATCCCGACCGCCGACGCCACCGCCCGGGCGGCGGTCTCGTGGTCGCCGGTGAGCAGGACCGGCCGCACCCCGAGCCCGCGCAGCGCAGCGACCGCCTCCGCCGAGGTCTCCCGCACGGTGTCCGCGACCGCGATGACCGCCCGCGCCGCGCCGTCCCACCCGACGACGACGGCGGTGGCCCCGTCGGCCTGCGCCGCCCCGAGCTCGGCATGCAGCGCGTCCGACAGCTCCAGCCCGTGCCCGGCGAGCAGGGCCGGGCGACCGACGAGCACGGAGTGGCCCTCCACGGTCCCGCTCACCCCCAGCCCGTCGATCGTGCGCGCATCCTCCACCGTCGGCAGCGGTCCGCGACGGCGACCCGCCTCGGCGACCGCCCGCGCGATCGGGTGGGTCGAGCCGTCCTCGACCGCGGCGGCGAGTCGCAGCGCGACCGCGTCCGGCTCGCCGACGACCCGCATCTCGCCGGTGGTCAGGGTGCCGGTCTTGTCCAGCACCACCGTGTCGACGCGCCGGGTCGACTCCAACACCTCCGGGCCACGCAGCAGGATCCCCAGCTGCGCCCCGCGGCCGGTGCCGACCATGAGCGCCGTCGGCGTGGCCAGCCCCAGCGCGCACGGGCACGCGATGATCAGCACGGCGACGGCCGCGGTGAACGCCCCGTCCACGTCGCCGGCGAGGACGAGCCACCCCGCGAAGGTCAGCACCGCCACCGCCACGACCACCGGGACGAACACCCCGGACACCCGGTCGGCCAGCCGCTGGATCGCCGCCTTGCCGTTCTGCGCGTCGGCCACCCGCTGCGCGATGCGGGCGAGCTGGGTGTCCGCCCCGACCTTCGTCGCCCGCACCACCAGCCGCGACCCGACCGCGACGCAGCCGCCGACCACGCCCGAGCCGGGCGCGACCTCGACCGGCACCGACTCCCCGGTGACCGTGCTCGCGTCGACCGCCCCGATCCCGGCGACGACCTCGCCGTCGGTCGCGATGCGCTCCCCGGGCCGCACCACGAACTCGTTCCCGACGACGAGCCGCTCCGCCGGCACCCGCTGCTCGACGCCGTCCACGAGCAGCGCGACGTCCTTCGCCCCGAGGTCGAGCAGGGCCCGCAGCGCCGCCCCGGCCCGCCGCTTGGCCCGGGCCTCGAAGAAGCGGCCCGCCAGCACGAACGTGGTGACCGCGGCCGCCGTCTCGAGATAGATCGCGTCGCCGGGCGGGCTCGTGAACGACAGCTCGTGGGTCATCCCCGGCATCCCGGCGTCGCCGAACACCAGCGCCCACACCGACCACGCCAGCGCGGCGAGGGTGCCCAGGGAGATGAGCGTGTCCATGGTCGCGGTGCCGTGCCGCAGGTTCATCGCCGCGGCCCGGTGGAACCGCCAGCCACCCCACAGCACCACCGGCGCCGCGAGCACGAGCGAGGTCCACTGCCAGTCCGTGAACTGCCACGCCGGGACCATCGCGAGCACCGCCACCGGCACCGTCAGCACCACGCTCGCCAGCAGCCGGAGGCGGAGGTCGGCGGTCTCGGCGTCGTCCTCCGCGTGGTCGCGCTCCTCCGGCGGTGTCGCCCCGTAGCCCAGGCCCTCCACCGTCGCGACGAGCGTCTCCGTCCCGACCCCGGGCGCGTGCTGCACGTGCGCGTTCCCGGTGGCGTAGTTGACCGTCGCGGTGACGCCGTCGAGCCGGTTGAGCTTCTTCTCGATGCGCATCGCGCAGGAGGTACACGTCATCCCGGTGATGGCGAGCTCGGTGCTCGCGGGCGCGTCGGTGGTCGTCGCCATGGGTGCAGTGATACCCCCCTGGGGTATGGCCGTCAAGCGAGACGGGGATACCCCGTCCCGGTATCCTCGCACCCGTGAGCGAACACCAGCACGGCTACTCCGAGCACAAGGACGCGCACCTGCGTCGCCTCAAGCGCGTCGAGGGTCAGGTGCGGGGGATCGCGCGCATGGTGGAGTCCGACCAGTACTGCATCGACGTGCTCACGCAGGTCAGCGCCGTCACCGGGGCGTTGCAGAACCTCGCGCTCGCGCTGCTCGAGGAGCACATGGGCTCCTGCGTGGTCGACGCCGCGAAGGCGGGGGACCAGGAGGCGAAGGAGAAGGTGGCGGAGGCCTCCGCGGCCATCGCCCGCCTCGTGCGCTCCTAGCCGTCCGGACGCCGGGTGGCGTCGCTCCCGCCCCGCACGGCGGTCTCCTCGAGCAGCCACCGGGCCACGTCGGCGAGCTTGATGTTGGTGCTCTGCGACGACGACACCAGCATCTCGAACGCCGCCCCGTCGTCGATCCCGAAGCGTTCCCGCAGGACGCCCTTGGCCTGCCCGATCACGTCCCGCGACTCCAGGGCCCGCCCGAGCTGCGCGACGTGCTCGGCCCCGTGGAGTGCCGCGGCGGCCTGCAGGCCGTACAGCGCGGCGACGGTCCGGTCGCGGTCGGTGAACGTCCCGGCCCCGTAGAGGGTCAGGACGCGGACGTGGTCCGGGACGGCCAGGTGCACCGCCATCGCCGCGGGGTAGCCGGCGTCGCCCGCTGCCGCGGCGAGCCGCGGCCACCGCTCGTGGTCCTCTCCGGCGAGGTCCGCGCTGACGGCCCCGAGCGAGGGCGGGTCGTCCACGACGTCGGCGGCCGGGCCGCCGCCCTCGACCTGCAGCCGGTCCAGGTGGCCGATGCCCCCCGGGAGCGCTCCCAGCGATCGCGCGGCGCCCTCCTCCCAGGCGATCAGGCCCGCCCCGAGGGCGCCGGGGACCATCGCGATCGCCACCCGCAGGAGCCGGCGGACGGTGTCGTCGAGATCCCGGACCGACCGGTCGGCCAGGATCTCCACGGAACCCCCGCGCAGGGCGCCCACCAGCTGCTCGAGGTCGTGCTCGGCCATCCACCTCTCCGGGTCCGTCCGGGCGCGAGGGACACCTCGCGCGCGACACGGGCCGGTTGGTCGACCACGGGACGGAATCCTAGTGGTCGGACTCCGGCTCGCCACGCGACAGCCCGACGAGATCCAGGACGAAGGCGGCGGCCGTGCCGGTCGGCGCCACGAACCGGCAGCGCCGCCCGGCCCGCTCGGCCTTCTCCCGGGTCTCCACGAGAGCGGCGACCCCGATGCTCGTCAGGTGCGTCACCGCGGAGAGGTCGACCGTGCTGTCGGTCGTCGAGCCGCGCGAGGCGTGGGCGAGGGCGCGGCGGAACTCGTCCGCCGACCGGCTGTCCACCGGTCCGGCGACGACGATCGTGTCGGGCGCACCCGGGAGCGGCTGCGCCGAGAACGGCGGTTCCTCGGTCGGGTCCGGGGTGGGCGCCTCCCGGACCGGGTCCCGCACCGGCCGGCCGACCCGACGGTGGAGCCGCACCGTGGTGCCACCGGGGTCCGCGGCGATGTCGAGGCCCTCACCGACCGACCCGAGCACGACGAGGCCGCGTCCCCGTCCGGTGGCCGCCGGCCCGGGCTCACGCCACGTCCCGTCGTCGCCGACCGAGACGTGCACGCGGCCGTCGGTGGTGAGCACCAGCGACACCGCGATCGTGCCCCGGGCATCGTGCGCCAGCCCGTGCTCGACGGCGTTGTCCAGGGCCTCGCCGACGGCCATCTCCAGGGCGAGCTGGTCGGTGGGGTCGACACGGAGGTCGGCCAGCCACGCCCGGACCCGGGCGCGCGCCTCGGCCACGTTGGACGGCGTGGCGTGGGCGTGGATCTCCAGCGGGGCCACGGCCGGACGGCGGGACACCGCGAGGATGGTGGCGTCGTCCTCGTGGCCCTCGCGGGCGAGGATGTCGACGGCGTCCACGCAGACCCGCTCGACGACCGACGACGCCGTGCCCGCGGGCCAGATCCGCCCCTGCACCGCCCCCTCGGAGATCCGCGTCAGCCGGTCGATGCCCTCGGGGTAGGGCCGGCCCCGGCGCTCGACCAGCCCGTCGCTGAAGAACATCACCACGTCGCCCTCGGCGAGCTCCGTGCGCTGTGCGGGCCCGTCGAGCTCGCCGCCGAGCGGCCCGCCGCCGCTGCCGAGCAGGCTGCGGCCGCGCCCGGCGGCGTCGACCAGGACCGGCGCGGGGTGTCCCCGCGTGACGTAGTCCAGCACCCCGGCCACCGGGTCGAGCACCGCGACGACGACGGTCGCGGCGTGGGCGCCCCGGACCGTGGCGGCGAAGCGCTCCAGCTGCCGCAGGGCGGCCTCGGCGTCGGCCGTCGTCTCGAGCGCATCGGCCAGGACGGCGCGCAACTGGCTCATCACCGCGGCGGCCCCGACCCCCGTGCCCGACGACGTCCCCGACGGCGAGGCCGACGCGCCCGTCCGGGAGGACCCGGGCGTCGAACCAGTCGCCGCCCGCGGACCGTTCGGCCCCGGCGACGAGATAGCGCGCAGCCAGGTCGACGGCGGGCAGGACCGGGAGGCTCGTCGGGAGCAGCGCCTGCTGGAGGGTCCGGACGACCTCGCGGGCGGCGAGGTAGCGCTGCTGCGCGTCGTCCGCAGCCACCTCCGCCGTCTGCCGCCGGCGCACCCGGTCGGTCACGTCGGTCTGCTGGATCAGGATGCCGTGCATGGACCCGGCGGCGTCGCGCCGCGGGAGGACGTCGAAGTCCATGAAGAAGGTCTGCGCCTCGCCGCGCCCGGGCTCGAACTCCATCCGCCACTCGCGGGCGTGCACCGGCTCCCCGCTGTCGTAGACCCGCTCGATCAGCGCGAAGATCTCCTGGCCCTCGATCTCGGGGAAGGCCTCGCGCACGGTCAGCCCGATGAGGTCCTCGCGCCCGGAGAACCCGCGGTAGGCCGCGTTCATCCCGACGAGGCGGTGCTCGGGTCCGTCGAGGAGCAGGACCTGGACGGGCAGCTCATCGAACCCGGCGCGGACCACGTCCGCGTCGCCTACCAGACGATCGACGTCGTCACCGGACCGCGGGTCCCGTCCCATGCCGGGACGCTACCCAGCAGCGGGGGGCGAGCATGCGTCGCCGCCCCGCGGGAGGGGTCAGGCCGGGCGGCCGTCGAGGCGGGCCCGCAGCTGGGCGGCCAGGTTCTCCACGCCTCCGAAGCGGCGGTCGACGACGAGCTGTCCGACACAGGAGAGCAGGACCGCGGGCCACTCCATCAGTCCGAGCACCCCGGCGCCGACGAAGAGGCCGTAGAGCAGCAGACTCTCCGGCTCCGGGGTGTGGGCGACGATCCAGGCACGGACGGCGGCGTCGTCCCCGCGGTCGAGCGCGGCCAGGAGGTCGGGGGCGTGCAGCGGGTCGCCGTGCTTCTCGGGCGGCAGGGCCGGAGCCGCCTCCGGGCCCGTCGGGACGCTGGTCAGCACGCGGTCGGCCATACGGGCGACGCTACCTGCGGTTCATCCGGATGTCGCCGCGTGCGACCGGGACGTCACCGCCCCGTCACACCCCGCCACACCTCGTCATGCCCAGAGCCGGGCCAGCGCCGCGCGCCTCTCGGGGCGGTCCAGGCCGCGCAGGTCGGCCGTGCCGTGCTCGGTGACGACGACGTCGACGTCGTGGCTCGCCGTCGTCACCGGGCGGGACAGGTGCTCGACCAGCGTCGGGCGCCCGCGGTGGGTGCTCGCCAGCGCGACCACCGACAGGCCGCGGCGGGACCGGGTCGCGGCCGCGGCGTAGTCGGGGTGCCCGCCGATGCCGCCGACCACCGCCGAGGCGGACCCCTCGACGTTCACCTGACCGTCGGGGTCGATCTCCACCGCGGTGTTCACCGCGACCAGGGGCGGGTCGGCCGCGAGGCGGGCCTGGTCGTGCGTCACCTCGACGCCGTGCAGCACCGGGCGCCCCGCCCGTCCCTGCGCGTCGGCCCAGTCGTAGAGCCGGGCGGTGCCGACCAGGTAGGTGGCGACCGGGCTCGACGCCAGCAGCCCGGCCTCGGCGAGGTCCACCACCGGGTCGCCCAGCAGCCCGGAGTCGGCGTGCACCGGCCGGCCACGGTCGAGGATCGCGCGGACCACCGCCTGCCCGAGCTGGCCGGGGGCCCACTGCACCCGCGCGTCGTCCGGGAGCAGCCCGGCCACCAGCTCGCCGATCCGTCGGTGCTCCGCGCTCGGCTCCGGGGCCGCGGGGACGACGGCCGGGCCCTGCCGGACGCGCCCGATGACCGTGGTCTGCTCGTCGGGGAGCGGAGGGCCCGCCGCGGCGCGGGGCAGGGCCTCGTCGACGACCGCGGCGATCGGCACCCCGGCGTCCACCGCCGCCCGCACCCAGGAGACCTCGCTGCCGAGGAGCAGCCCGTACGGGCTCGGGGCGGCGGCGACCAGCAGCAGGTCGGGGCGCATCGGCCCCGCGACCAGGGCCGGCACGGCGGAGAGCCGCGCCGGGACGGACCGGACCAGTCCCTCGGCGACCCCGGTCCGCAGGCCCCAGCCCGGCATGACGGTGCGCGCGTCGGCGAACGCCGCGAGGTCGAGCCCCGTCAGGGCCGCGGGCATCCACCCGAGCAGCAGGCGCACACCGCCCCGGTCCCGGGCGAGGGCCCCGAGCGCCGCGAACGCGGCCTGCGGGGTGCCGCAGCCGTCGGCCACCGCGATCCGGGCGCCCGGCCGGACGAGGGCCTCGAGGGCGCGGGTGTCGATGTCCGGCACGGTCGGTACTCCTCGATCGGGGGTGGGGTCGGCGTTCGGTGATCATGCCGGACGGGTCCGACAGCGCCCGGGTGGTCCGTGGGACACCTGTGGGTGACCACGCGTTGCGTGGGCTGTCCGGCCGACGCGTGCTTCCTACCGTGCGCCCGCATGGAGCACCCACGCCCGCCGCGGCGCCGCCGGCGGGTCCTCGCCGTCGTGATCGTCGGTCTGATCGCCCTCGTCGGGTCCACCGTCGGCACGGCGGCCGTCGCGGCGCCCGCCGCCGGCGGGTCGTGGGCGGTGCAGCGGGCGGCGACCGCGAGGGTGGCCGACCTGATCGGCGCCGGGTCGCTGAACGACACCGGGGCGCGCTACGGCGTCGAGGGGACGGACCTCGGGCACATGTTCATGGTCGGGCCGCAGATGGCGATGACCTTCGGCGACACGTTCGGCGCCCCGCCCGCGAAGGACTTCTTCTCGGTCGCCCACACCGACTGGCGCTCCAACGTCATCGCCTCCATCGACCCGCCCGCGTCGCCGGCGAAGGGCCTGGCGTTCCGGGGCATGATCACCGACCGCCCCGGGCACGCCAAGGAACTCATCCCCTCGCAGAAGAAGAAGGGGATCCAGGAGACGGTCATCCCGACCTACGGCATCGCGACCGGGGCGAGGAACACCACGATGAACCTGCAGTACATGTCGGTGAAGAGCTTCGACACCCCCGGCCGCTGGCAGCTCACCGGCTCCGGGATCGTCTCCTCCACCGACGGCGGCACCACCTGGACCGACTCCGGCGCCCGCTGGCCCGCGGACTCCAAGTTCGGTCAGGTCGCCTACGTCCGGCCCGGGGGACCGGACGACCCGGGGTCCCCGGTCGCGGCCGGCGTCGCGCCGGGCTCGGAGATCTACGTCTACGGCATCCCGGGCGGGCGCTACGGCGACCTGTCGCTGGCCAAGGTGCCGGCCGACAAGGTCACCGACACCGCCGCCTACCGCTACTGGAACGGCACGGCCTGGGTCGCGGGAGAGGCGAACGCCGTGCCGGTGGTGAAGGGACCGATCGGGGAGCTGTCCGTGCGCTGGAACAGCTTCTACCACCAGTGGATACTCATGTCGCTGGTCGACGACACCGGCGAGATCGTGCTCCGCACCGCCCCGGCCCCCACCGGCCCGTGGAGCCCGGCGCAGGTGGTCGCGACGACGAAGGACTTCCCGCAGGCCTACGCCCCCTACCTCACGCCGCGCTGGAACGACGGGCCCGACATCTGGTTCACCATGTCGCAGTTCACCACCTACCGGGTGGCGCTGATGAAGACCCGGCTCACCCCGCTCGCGGCCGGTGCCGCCCTGCCCGCAGACGTGGTGCCGCAGTCGGCGCCCGCCCGTCAGGCGTCGGTGTCGGCCCCACCGTTCCCGGCGGCGGCCCCGGCCGCGGCGCCGGTGCCATCGACGACCGGCTCCACCGCGCCCCCGACCACCACGACGGCCCCGACGACCACCCCCGCCACCTCCACCGCCACCTCCACCCCGCCGACGATCGACACGGCGTCGCCGGAGCCGGCCGCTCCCGCCGTCACGAACGCCCCCGGCGGCTGACCCGGACCGGACGAACGGGCCGTTCGTCACCTTCTTCCGTGACGGACGACCCGCTCGTCACTCCGGTGGCCCCGGGCTTCCCGCCGGGACGTCGAAGGCGCCAGGATCGTCGCGCACCGACACCGCCGGAGGAACCACGCGATGCGCTACGACGACGACGCCCGGCTCGACGCGTCCGAGGTCACCGACCAGCGGGGCTCCGGCGGCTCCCCGGGCTTCGGCGGCGGCGGAGGCGGCGGGGGCGGTCTCGTCGCCCTGATCATCGGGATGCTCCTGCGCGGCCGCGGGGGGAAGGCGAGCCTCGGGGTCGTCGTGCTCGCGGTGATCGGGTTCCTCGCGGTGCAATTCCTCGGCGGCGGGACCGGCACGTCGACGAACGTGGCGGGTGGGTTCGGGGACCCGGGCGGGCCGGCGCAGGTCGGGACCGGGGACCTGGCGAGCGAGTGCCGGACCGGAGCGGACGCGAACGCGAAGCTGGACTGCGCGATCGTCGCCGACATCAACTCGATCCAGGCCTACTGGGCGGGCGGCGGCTACGCCCGCGCGGCCTCGGCGGTGCGGGGCGCCCAGCCGACCTACCAGCGCGTGGACACGGTGTTCTTCTCCGGCGGGGTGCGCACGGCGTGCGGGTCGGCGGACTCGAGCGCCGGGCCCTTCTACTGCCCGGGCGACAACCTGGTCTACATCGACCTGACCTTCTACGACCAGCTCCAGCAGCAGTTCGGCGCCCAGGGCGGCCCGCTCGTGAACGCCTACGTGCTCGCCCACGAGTACGGCCACCACGTGCAGGCCCAGCTCGGTACCGAGGCGAAGGTGCGCTCCCGGCAGGGGGCGACCTCCGACTCGGTGCGCCTGGAGCTCCAGGCCGACTGCTACGCCGGGGTGTGGATGAACCACGCGGCTCCGTTGATCACCGACATCACGCCGGAGGATTTGAATTCGGCCGTGGACGCCGCCCAACGCATCGGCGACGACTACATTCAGGGCACGCTCGGCGGCGGCACCGTGAACCCGGACTCGTTCACCCACGGCTCCTCGGAGCAGCGCAAGCGCTGGCTGACCACGGGCTACACCGGCGGCGACCCGACCCGCTGCGACACCTTCGCGACGAACGCCCTCTGACGCCGGGTGCCGCGCCCCCGAGTGCGGCACCGCGCAGGTTCCGGGGCGGCCGGACCTGCGAGGTGTCGCACTCGGGACGGGTCGGCTACCGCACCCCGCGCATCGCCCGCCGCACCCACGGCGCGAGGGCGAACAGGACGCCGCCCAGCACGAGCGCCGCGACCCCGATGACGGAGAAGTAGGTGCCCTCGGTGGACGGGTCGTAGTAGCCGGCCATGGTCCCCGCGAGCGCCGACCCGAGCGACACCGACAGGTAGAACAGCGCCACCGTCTGGGACCGGAAGGCGTCCGGGCCGATCCGGGTGGAGAGCGACAGCCCGATGGGGGACAGGTTCAGCTCCGCCAGCGAGAAGAACAGCAGGATCAGCACCATCGCCAGCACCGGCGTGGTCGGGCCCGTCCCGCCGGCCCAGAACAGGAACAGCAGGAACGCGACGCCCATGCCGCCGGCGCCGAGGGCGAACTTGACCGGCGTCGACGGTGCCCGGTCGCCGAGCTTCGTCCAGAGCAGTGCGAACACCGGCGCCAGCACGATCACGAAGAACGGGTTCAGCGAGTTCACCCACGCGATCGGGAACTCCCAGCCGCCGAGCACCCGGTCGAGGCGCTGGTCGGTGTAGATCGTCACGACGGTGAACTGCTGCTGGAACAACGACCAGAACACGACGCTGGCCAGCCACATCGGGATGAACGCCCGCACCCGCGACCGCTCGTCGGCGTCGACCCGCGGACTGGAGAGCAGCAGGGCGAACAGGACGATCGAGATCAGGGCGACGACGATCGCCACCGCGGTGGAGAGGTTCTCCGCGGTGAGCACGCCGGACACGAACAGCAGGACGACCACGACGACGACGGCCACGACGATGCCGACCGGCCGCTGCCACGCCCCGCGGGGCAGCGGGTTCGGGACGACGGCGGCGGTGTGCGGCAGGTTCTTCCGGCCGGTCACGTAGATGCCGAGCCCGAGGGCCATACCGACCGCGGCCAGCCCGAAGGCCCAGTGGAAGCCGATCGTGGTCTGCGCGAGGCCGGTGAGCAGCGGGCCGACCAGGGCGCCGAGGTTGACGCCCATGTAGAAGATCGAGAACCCGGCGTCGCAGCGCGGGTCGTCGCGGCGGTAGAGCGAGCCGACGACGGCCGTCGCGGCGGTCTTCACCCCGCCGGAGCCGAGCGCCACGAGGACGAGGCCGACCACCACACCGGGCAGCCCGGGGATCAGGGCGAGCGCGATGTGCCCGAGCATCACGGTGCAGGCCGAGAAGAAGAGCGTGCGCTCCGCTCCGAGCAGGCGGTCCGCGACCCACGCCCCCGCGACGCACGCGAGGTACACCATGCCGCCGTACGCGCCGATGATGCTGGTCGCGGCCTCCTCGGGCAGGCCCAGCCCGCCGTCGGCCAGCGAGTAGTAGAGGTAGTAGGCCATGACGGCCTGCATGCCGTAGAAGCTGAACCGCTCCCACAGCTCGACCGAGAACAGGTTCGCCAGGGCCAGGGGATGGCCGAAGAACCGGCGGTCGGTGGAGAAGTCCTGGCCGGGGTCGGCCGTCGTCACGCTCCCGCGTGCGGGATCGTCCGCCCGCGGGTCGTCGGGGTTACCGGGGGTGATGGTCACGAACGAATACTGTGACGCACCTGAGAGGTCCGCACCAGTGCTGCCTCTAATTCCGTCACGTGGATCCCGGGTGGCTGATTCCTCCTCGAACGGGGTATGACCCGGGTCACCCCACGACGAGGAGTCACCGCTCATGTACGTGCAGCAGTACGCACCGGTGCTCGGTTCGCTGGCCTGGAGTTCGTTGGTCGCGGCCCTGCCCCTGCTGGTGCTCTTCGTCCTGCTCGGCGGGCTGCGGGTCCGCGCCTGGCTGGCCTCGATCGTGGCGCTGGTGGTCTCGCTGCTGGTGGCGGTCGTCGTCTACGCGATGCCCGTGGGTCAGGCCCTCCTCGCCGGCACCGAGGGTGCGGTGTTCGGCTTCTTCCCGATCCTCTGGATCGTCATCAACGCGCTGTGGATCTATCGCATGACGGTGCGGACCGGGCACTTCGACGTGCTGCGCCGGTCGTTCAGCGCGGTCTCCGACGACCAGCGGGTCCAGGCCGTGATCATCGCGTTCGCGTTCGGGGCCCTGCTCGAGGCGCTGGCCGGCTTCGGGGCGCCGGTGGCCATCTGCACCGTCATGCTGATGGCCCTGAACTTCCCGCCGCTCAAGGCCGCGGTGGTCGCGCTCGTGGCCAACACCGCGCCGGTCGCCTTCGGCGCGATCGCGGTTCCGATCACCACGCTCGCTCAGGTCACCGGGCTGCCCGAGGACGTCCTCGGGGCGGTCGTCGGGCGCCAGACGCCGGTGCTCGCGGTGTTCGTGCCCCTCGTGCTGGTGGCGCTGGTGGACGGGATGCGCGGGCTGCGGGAGACCTGGGGCGTCGCCCTGATCGGCGGCGTGACGTTCGCCGTGGCGCAGTTCCTGACGTCGAACTACCTGTCCGTGCCGCTGACCGACATCGTCGCCTCGCTGCTCTGCGCCGGAGCCGTGGTGCTGGCCGTCCGGTCCCGGAGCACCGAGCGGAGCCGCGTCCCGGTCACGGCGGGCGGGGGAGGGACACCGGACGGGACCGACGGGACCGACCGGCCCGACGAGCCCGTCGAGCGCGACTCCACCCGCGACACGGTCCTCGCGTACCTGCCCTACGTGATCATCATCGCGCTGTTCTCGATCCAGCAGATCCCGCCGGTGAAGGCGGCGCTCGACGCGACCACGGCCAAGTTCCGCTGGCCCGGCCTCGACGTGCGCTCGCCGTCGGGAGCCCAGGTCTCCTCCACGAGCTTCACCCTGAACTGGCTCGCCTCGGCCGGGTCGATCCTGCTCATCGCGGGGCTGCTGACGATGCTGGTGCTCCGGGTCGGGCCGCGCCTCGCGGTGAGCGCCTACGGGCAGACGTTGTCCGAGCTGCGGGGCGCGATCGTGACGGTCATGGCCGTGCTGGCCCTCGCCTACGTCATGAACTTGTCGGGGCAGACGATCACGATCGGACAGTGGCTCGCGGCCACCGGCGGCTTCTTCGCGGTGCTCTCGCCGGTCCTGGGCTGGCTGGGTGTGGCCGTGACCGGCTCGGACACCTCCTCGAACTCGCTGTTCGGCGCCCTGCAGGTCGCGGCGGCCGAGCGGAGCGGGCTCGACCCGGTGCTGCTCGCGGCCGCCAACACCTCCGGCGGTGTGCTCGGCAAGATGATCTCGCCGCAGAACCTCGCGATCGCGGCCTCGGCCGTGGGCATGGCCGGGCGGGAGGGTGAGATCTTCCGGCGCGTCCTGCCGTGGAGCCTGGTGTTCCTCGTCGGGATGGCCGTCCTGGTGTACCTGCAGTCGACCCCGGTGCTCGGCTGGATGTTGCCCTAGACGCGGGCGCCGGCGAAGGCGGTGACCGCGGGTGCGTCCTCGACCCGCTCGACCTCGACCAGCACCGACTGCGCGACCGGAGCCTGCCCGAGGCGCGACGAGCCGGAGTCGGCCGTGACGACGTTCGGGGTGCCGTGCTTGTCGGGCGTGCCCGGGACCCCGGGCTCGGCCGGGTCGTACCAGGCGCCGGTGGCGATGGAGAGGACCCCGGGAGTGAGGTCGTCGGTCAGGCGGGCGCCCGCGTAGAAGGCGCCGCGGGCGTTGGACACGCGCACGGTGTCGCCGTCGGCGATGCCGCGTGCCTCGGCGTCCACCCGCGCGATCCGCAGCGGTTCCCGCCCGCCGATCTTCGTGGCTCGGCTCCCGGACGACGGGTCGAGCTGGCTGTGCAACCGGGCCGCCGGCTGGTTCGACAGCAGGTGCAGCTCCCCGGGGCGGGCGGCGCCGAGCCACTCGTCGGGCTCGTGCCACGTCGGGTGACCCGGCTGGTCGGCGTGGCCGAACCCCGCGATCGTCGGGGAGGTGATCTGGATACGGCCGGAGGATGTCGCCAGCGGGTGCGCCACGGGGTCGGCGCGGAAGTCCGAGAACAACGGAGACGCGGGCGGGGCCGGGAACACGCACCGCCCCGTCGTCCAGAACTCGTCGAAGCCGGGCGGTTCGTAGCCGGCGACCCGGGCACGGTCGGCCGCCACGTCGTAGAGGTGTCGCAGCCACCCCATCTCGTCGCGGCCCTCGTGGTAGTCCGGGCCGAACCCGAGGCGGTCGGCGAGCTCGGCGAACACGTCGAGGTCGTTGCGGGCCTGCGCGTGGGGCGGGCACACCCGGTACATCGCGCGCCACTCCGGCGCGAACTCGGTGGCGAGGACGTCGTTGCGCTCCATGGTGGTGGTGGCCGGGAGCACGATGTCGGCGAACACGGCGGGCGGGTTCCAGAACTGCTCGTGCACCACCACCGTCTCCAGGCGACGCCAGCCCGTGAGGAGCCGATTGAGGTTCGCGTTGTGGTGGAACGGGTTGCCGCCGGCGGAGTAGAGCAGCCGGACGTCGGGCAGCGTGATCCGGCCGCCGGCGTACTCGAGCTCCTCGCCCGGGTGCAGGAGCAGGTCGGCGAACCGACCCACCGGGATCGCGATGTCGACCGGGTTCTTCCCGAGCGGCAGGGTCGGCCGCGGCACCGGCTCGGTCCGCGGGACGACGTTGCCGCGGATGCTGCCGAAGCCGAGCCCGAATCCCTGCCCCGGCAGGCCGATGCCGCCGAGCACCGCGGCGAGCGCGACCGTCATCCAGGGCGGCTGCTCGCCGTGCTGGGCGCGCTGGACCGACCAGCTCGTGGTGACCAGCGTGCGGTGGGCGGCCATCCGCCGGGCGAGCTCGCGGATGCGGACGGCGGGGAGCCCCGTGACCCCGGCGGCCCAGTCGGCGTCGTGCCCGGCGAGCGAGCGTTCGAAGGTCTCGAAGCCGTCGGTGCACCGGGCGAGGAACTCCCGGTCGACCGACCCGTCGTCGAGCAGGGTGTGCACGAGCCCGAGCATCAGCGCGACGTCCGTCCCCGGACGGACGGGGAGCCACTCCGGGTCGACCGCCGCCGTGACGTCCTCCCGCGACGGGCTGACGTTGACGAAGCGGACGCCGGCCGCGTGCGCGCGCTCGAACCAGTCGGCCCCGGTGTGCTCGAGCGCGCCGCCCGGGTCGACCGCGGAGTTCTTCAGGTGGGCACCGCCGAACATCACCACGAGCTCGGTGTGCTCGACGACCTCCGGCCACGTCGGCGTGAGGTTCGGGACGTCGGACCGCCCGAGGACGTGCGGCATCACGGCCAGTGCCGCGCCGAAGCTGTGGTTGCCGACCTTGTCCACGTAGCCGCCGAACCCGGCCAGGAAGCGTTTCAGCGTGCTCGGCGCGTGGTGGAGCCGGCCCGCGCTCGCCCAGCCGTAGCAGCCGCCGTAGATGCCCTCGTTGCCGTGCTCGGCGCGGACCCGCGTGAGCTCGTCGGCCACCAGCTCCAGTGCGGTGTCCCAGTCGACCGGGACGAACCGCTCGGCCCCGCGGCCCGCCCGGTCGCGCCGGTGCAGCCAGCCCTCGCGCACGTGGGGACGGTCGATCCGCAGGTCGGAGTGCACGAGCTCGGGCAGACCGCCGACCAGCGGCGACGGGTGCGGGTCCTCGGGCATGCCCCGCGCCGTCCCGTCGGCCCCGACGTCGTAGACGCCCCAGTGCGATGCGGTCCGGCTCATGGCGACGACGGTAGCCCGGGGGTCCGACGATCTCAGGCGTCCCCGACCCGGTGCAGGCTCAGGACCCCGTCCGCGGCGCCGGTCTGCTCCCACGTCCCGCTCTCGGCGGTCCAGGTCCGGCCGTCGTAGGTGACCCGGTCGACCGCGAGCCGGGTGGAGTGCGCGACCAGCCACGACGCGATCGCCCAGCCGTTCTCCGGGGTCTGCTCGCCGGAGAGGCGGGCGTTGCCGAGCTCGTCGCGCGCGAGGGCGGCGACCGGGTCGGCCGGCGGGTCCGACAGGTCGAGGTCGGTGCAGGTCAGCCCGCCCGGGTTCTGCCCGAGGAACGCGACGGCGAGGGTGCGGGCCTCCGGCTCGTGGTCGGCGTAGGCCTCCGGGAACCCGCTGCGCTGCACCCGCTGCGCGGCCTCGGTGACGTCCATCCCGGCCCACCCCGGCGTCACGAGCAGGGCCTCGTAGAACTTCGTCGACGACGTCACGGTGTCGAGCAGCTCGTCGACGCTGCCCCAGCCCTGCGACGGCCGCTGCTGGAAGAGCCCCACCGAGTCCCGGTCCCCGCCGCGCAGGTTCGCGAGCGTCGACTCCTGGATCGCGGTGGCCAGGGCGATCGTGATCGCCCGGTCCGGCGCGCCGAGCTTGCGGCCGACGGCGGCGATCGTCGCCGCGTTGTCCATCTGCTCGGGCGACCCGCTCCAGGTCGCGCGCAGCCCGGGGGAGTCCGGCGGCGCGGTGACCGTGCAGGTCGGGCGGGCCGCGGGCCCGGTGCCGCTCACGACCACGACCAGCAGGACCACCGCGAGCAGGACCACCGCGCCCAGGGCGGCCGGCAGGAGCCACCGGGGCTGCCGCCCCGCGCGGAAGAGGTCCGACACGGTCCCCAGCATCCCATCCCTGCCGGTTTCGTCCCGGTGCAGCCCGGGCATTTCCTCTTGGTGACCAAGACATCTGACACCGTCCGCGCCACCACGGTGCTGATGACGGCCGTCGCGCAGTTCATCGTCGGCTCCATCGGGGGCTCCGGGGCGTTCGGCACGCCGATCGGAGAGGTGTCGGCCGCGTTCGAGACGCCCATCGTCCCGGCCGGCGGCGCCTTCGCGATCTGGGGGCTGATCTACCTCGGCGTCCTCGTGCTGGCCGTGTACCAGGTGCTCCCGGCGCAACGCGCCCGCTCCGAGCACCGCGCCACCGGGTGGTGGCTGGTCGGCGCCGCGATCGCGAACATGGCCTGGGTCCTGCTGTTCTCCCAGGTCCTGCCGGGATTCGCCGAGATCGCGATCGTCGCGCTGCTGGTCTGCCTCGCCGTCGTCCTGGCCCGCCTGGCCTCCTTCCCGACGACCGGTGCGGGCTTCTGGCTGGTGCACATCCCGGTCGCGTTCTACGCCGGGTGGGTCAGCGTGGCGACGGTCGTGGGCGCCGCGGCCACCGGCGTGTGGGCCGGCCTGCCGGGCAGCGGGGCGGTCGCCACCGTGCTCGGCGTGGTGATGCTCGTCGTCACCGGCCTGATCGCGGCCGCGGTCGCGACGGCGGGTCCGGCGCCGGTGGCCTACGCGGCGTCGGTGCTGTGGGCGCTCGGCGGGATCGTCGTCGCGGGACGGCCCGTGGTCGTGGTGATCGCGGCCCTGGTCGCGGCGGTGATCGTGGTCGCCGCGGTGGTGCGGCGGGTCGCGGCGCCGAGCCGGACGACGGAGCGTCCGGCCCGGGTCGTCTGAGGAGGCGCTCCCCGCCGCGCCGACGGGGCCCCGCTCGGCGACCATGATCGGTGTGGTCCTCCTGGTCGTCGGGCGCGTCGCCCTCGGGATCGTCGGGGTGCTGCTCGTCCTGGCGCTCGCCGTCGTCGTCGCCGGCACGTTCCTGCCGCGGGTGCCGGTGATCGGGTTCCTCGGCTCGTTCGTGTCCGGGCAGTACCCGCTGCACGCGGCGCTGGCGGCGGTCCTGGGGACCGCGGCGGGCGCGGGACTCCTCGCCCTGGGCGCCCCTCGGTTCGGCGGCGCCGTCGCGGTCCTGGCCGTCCTCGCGCTCGTCGGCACCCTCGTCGTGCTCGGCACCCAGGCCTCCGCCGCCCGCCGCGCCGGGGTGCCGATCGACTGGGGGCTCGCCCTGACCGCGATCGACCAGCGCGGGGCCCCGCCCGACCTCGTCGTCGAGTACCTCCCCGGGCTGGAGCTCGCCCTCCACCTGCCGTCGGGCCCGGGCCCGCACCCCGTGCTGGTCTGGGTCCACGGCGGCAGCTGGGTGCGCGGGACGACGGCCGACCGGGCCCGCACCAACCGCTGGTACGCCGACCGGGGACTCGCCGTCGTCGCCGTGCAGTACCGCCTGCCGTCGGACCCCGTCCTGCCGGGCGCGACCCTCGGCGAGGCCCAGCGCCACGACGTCGCCCGGGCCCTCGCCTGGGTCCGGGGACCCGGCGCCGCCCACGGCCTCGACCCCGACGCCGTCGTCCTCGGCGGGCAGTCCGCCGGGGCGACCCTCGCGCTGTCGACGACGGCGGCCCTCGTCGGGACCCCGCGCTCGTCCCTGCCCGACGGCGCCGCCGGCCCGCCGCCCCGCCGCCCCGCGCGACCGTCGCGTTCTACCCGGTGGTGGACATGACGCAGATCGCGTCGGGCCTGCAGGACGCGGTGTTCGGCGGGCCGGGCGCCACCCGCACCCGGCTCACCCGCGCCGCGTCCCCGGGCGACCTGGTCGACGCGCGCCTGCCACCGACGCTGCTGGTGCTCGGCGCCGCCGACAACTTCATCCGCGCGGACCTGGTCCGCGGCTACGACGCGTCCCTGCGTGCCGCCGGCGTCCCCGGCCGGCTCGTCGAGGTGCCCTACGCCGACCACGTCTTCGACCACCCGTACGGCTCTCCGGGCGCGCAGATCGCCCGGCCCGCCGTCCTCGCGTTCGTGCGGGAGCAGGTGGCCACCGGTCGGAACCCGTCCGGGCGCTGACTGCGACGATCACGACGTGCGCCGCGCCCTCCCCGCCGTCCTCGGCGTCGTGCTGGGAGCGGCCGTGGCGCTCGCGGTGCTGCTGCCCGGGTACGTCGGCCTGGACGGGGTCACACCGTTCGTGCAGCTCGCCGCACTGGCGCCGCTGCTGCTCGTGGTGATCACCGGGTCGGTGTTCGTCGGCCGCCTCGCGGGCGTGGTCCTCTCCCGCGGCCGCCGCGCGAAGCCGCCGCTGGACGAGCGCCGGCCCCGGCTGTTCGCGGTCGGGTTCGCCGCGATGGTCGGCGCGGCGCTGGTGGCCCTGACCGCGGCGGGCATCGTCGGGAGCAGGCTGCTGGCCGACGAGCCGGCCCCGCCGGGTGGCCGCGAACTGACCACGTTGACCCTCAACGTCGACCAGGGCCGGGCGGACGTCGACGCCCTCGCCGCCCTGGTCCGGGAGCGTCGCCCCGACGTCGTCGTGCTCCCCGAGGCCGGGGAGCCGTTCCGCGCGGCGCTCGCGGCCCGGCTCCCGGAGCACCGCAGCTGGAGCGCCCGGACCGACTCCCCGCGCGACGCCGCGTCCGTCACCGTGCTCGTCGGCCCCGGGCTCCCGGAGCCGCGGGTCACGACGGTGCCGAGCACCCTCTACGGCACCCTCGACCTGACCTTCCCCGGGATCCGGGTCGTCGCGCTGCACACCGCGGCGCCGTACCCACCGGAGCGGGTGGGGCTCTGGCAGCGGGACCTCGCCGACCTCGTCGCGCCGCCCTGCCGGGGAGATGCGCCCGTGGCCGTCGTGGGCGACCTCAACGCCACCACCGACCACAGCGCCTTCCGCGCCGCGTCGGCCGGCTGCACGGACGCCCTGGAGGCCCTCGGGTCCGGGACGACCGGCACCTACCCTGCCGAGCTCCCGCGCTGGTTCGGCATCCAGATCGACCACGTGCTGGCCGGCGGGGGAGTCGGGGTCCGCGACGGCGAGGTGCTCGACGTGCCCGGGACGGACCACCGTGCGGTACTCGTCCGGCTCTCGCTGCCCCGGTGATCGCCGAGGAGCACAGTGTGGTCATGACCGTCCTCGTCACCGGCGCCCGGGGCGCCGTCGGCCGTCACGTCGTCACGGGCCTGCGCACCGCCGGCGTGGGCGTCCGCGCCGCCGGGCGCGACCCGGAGCAGCTCGACGGCCCCGACCGCGTCCGGCTCGACCTGACCGACCCGTCGTCGTTCGGTCCGGCCCTCGACGGCGTGGAGCGGGTCTTCGTCTACGTCACCGGCGACCTCACCGCCTTCGCCGGCGCCGCGGCCTCCGCCGGGGTGCGGCACGCCGTCCTGCTCTCCTCCGAGTCCGTGCTCATCGAGCCCGACCCGGAGCCCGGCGGGATCGCCGCCCACCACGCCGAGGCCGAGGCCGCCCTGCGCGGTGCCGGGCTCGCGACGACCGCGCTGCGCCCGGGCGCCTTCGCCGGCAACACGGGCCAGTGGTCGCGGGGCATCGCCGCGGGCGTCGTCGACCTGCCCTTCCCCGAGTCTGGCACCGCTCCGATCGACGAGCGCGACATCGCCGACGTCGCGGTCGCGGCGCTGCTCGCCGACCCCGCGGACGAGTCCCCGCACCTCACCGGGCCGGAGTCGCTGACGATGCGCGAGCAGATCGGGCAGGTCGGCGCGCAGCTCGGCCGGACGATCGAGGTGCGGGCCGTCCACCCGGACGTCGCCCGAGAGCAGATGGCGCGGTACGCCCCGGCGGGCGTGGTGGACTCGCTCTTCCGCTACTGGCGCGAGACCGACGGCGTGCCCGCGGCCGTCACCGACGAGGTCGAACGGCGCACCGGGCACCCGGCGCGGCCCTACCGGCAGTGGCTCGCGGAGGTCTTCACGACACCGTGAGCAGCGTCGGCGCGAACGGGAGCAGCCCCGTCGTCGGGACGCAGTTGACGTACTCGAAGCGCGCGCTGCGGGGAAGCACGACCACCTCGTGCCACGTCACCACCGACCGCGCGTCGCCCCAGTGGCGCTTGGCCTCGATGGCGTGCTCGTAGATGGCCAGGTGCGTGTGGTGGCTCGCGGCCCATTCCTCGAGCTCGCCGAGCGAGTGGAAGTAGCCGAGCACGGAGGTCTCGCGGCGCGGGGCGAGGGACGCCGGGTCGAGCGAGGTCAGGATGCGCAGGGAGAGCGTGCCGGTGTCGGACGGGTGCTCGCGCAGGTGGTCCATGCCGGTCAGCAGCTTGGACTGCAGGTTGTGCTCGTAGTCGACGAGCTGCTCGCCCTCGGCCGGCTCCCAGAACTGCCCGGAGCGGATCACGGCCGTGTCGTGGGACGACTCCACGCGCAGCCGCCGCCCATGGGAGTCGACGTCGGTGCGCCGGACCTGCTTCCCGACCGCCTCCAGCGGGTCGATGGCCGAGGCCGGGAACCGGTCGCGCGCGGCGCCGAAGTAGCCGTTGGTCGTCATGGGCTCCCGCTCGGTCCCGGCACAGCGGCCGAAGCCGAAGGTCCAGCGGGGGTCGGAGTAGATCGTCTCGAACCGGTCCGGGTGGACCTGCAGGACCTCGTGCCAGGCACCCACGGTGGCGGTGGCCGCGTCGAGGCGGTCGAACCACGTCGGCAGCGGGGCGTCGTGCAGCCAGCGCTCGTGGGCGGTCGGGTCGGTGAAGTAGGCCAGGTGGATCAGCTCGACGGTGCCCTCCGGGCCGGTCGCGACGAGCAGCTCGGTCGACTCCGGGCCGTCGGCGCTCGCCCGGGCGAGCGCGAGGAACTCCTCCTCCGCCGGGTCGTCGCGCCGCGGCAGCTGGACGGCGAGGTAGTCCGCGGTGAGCAGCGACGTCGGCGCGTCGAGGACGAGCGTCCAGCGCGGGGCGCGCGGCTCGTGGCCCGGCGGGCGGCGCTCGGGCAGGACCCGCGGGTACGTGATCGACCAGCTCACGCGCGCCAGACTCGCAAGGCGGCGCCGACCCGACAAGGTGGTCCGGTCGGTGACGGCGGGTCGCGACGGCGCCTCCGGCCGACGCCGGGCCATCGCGCGGCGGCGCGGGCAATCGCCGGATGGGGTCCGACCTGGGCGGGCGCGCATGTGAGTGACCCACGGCGCGTGAACGACGCCCGAACGGCGGGCGAACGGGGCCGTTGACAGCAGCTCCGGCGCGAGTACCGTCGACCAGGTCGATGTGGTCCCGATCACAGGGTACAAGCCCATTCCAGAAGCACCCGTGGATCGACCTACAGCGGCACGACGACGTCGGAGACGAGGAGGCAGGTGATCATTTGATCGCAGGGAGCATCCCGCACCGGACCGGCTCGTGCCGCTCAGAGGAACCCGGCCGCCCGTAGCCCTCGAGGCACGGCGCGGCACGCCGAGAAGAGCGCAGACCCACGAGCGGTGAGCCGCGATCCCACGTGCAGTGTCCGGGGCGGGTCCCGATACCGAACGTTCCTTCGAAGACCACGACGGCGTCACTCCCGATGACGGGGGGTGGCGCCGTCGTGGCGTCCGCATCAGTAGTGCACGACGCCCGGCTGCCCGCCGCCGGCGCCGAGCGAGTCCCCCGTCACCGCGACCGCGCGCGGCGAGGCCAGGAACGTCACGACGTCGGCCACCTCGGACGCCGTGATCACCCGCCGCAGGCTGGTCGTCGAGGCCAGCCCCTCGCGGGCCTCGCCCTCGGTGATCCCGCGCCTCGCCGCGATGTCGGCGAGCATGCCCGGGGTCCGCTCGGTGTCGGTGATGCCGGGGTGCACACACGTCACGTTGATCCCGTGCGGCCCGAGCTCGTCGGCCAGGTTGGCGGTCAGCGCGGCGACCGCCACGTTGCGGATCGTGCCGGCGATCGAGCCGGTGCGGCGCGCGTTGAGGCCGCTGATGTTGACGATCCGCCCGGCGCCCTGCGCGGTCATCGACGGCGCCACGGCGCGGGCGGTGCGCAGGTAGCCCATCACCTTGGTGTCGAACTCGACCTGCACGGCGTCGTCGGTGAGGTCGGTCAACGACGGGACCGGTGAGCCGCCGGCCGGGCGCGCCGCCGCGTTCACCAGGACGTCGACGCCGCCCCACGCCTCGACGACCCGGTCCACCATCGCGCGGACGGCGGCGTCGTCGGTGGTGTCGGTCGGGATCGCGAGCGTCTCGCCGTCGACGCGGGCGGCCGCGGCCTCCAGGTCGTCCGCGGACCGCGCCACGAGCGCCACCCGTGCGCCCTCCGCCGCCAGCGCCTGCGCGCACGCCAGTCCGATCCCGCGCGAGGCACCCGTGACGATCGCCCGCGCTCCACCCAGTCCGAGGTCCATGGGCGCTGCCTTCCCCTCCCGGCGTCGGGTCACGCACCGCCGGAGCCTTCATGATCGGGACTTCGTGTGCGAGTCGCATCAGAGCTTGCGCGTGTCGCTCCCGAACTGCTGATCATGAACGTAGGCCCCCCGTGCGCGACGTCGCACTCGCCGCGCGGGTCTGACTCGTCCGTCACCCACCGAGCCGCGCGGCCACGTGCGGCGGCATGAGCACGGCCCGGCGGGCGAGGAGCGCGACGAAGCGCGAGGTCAGCGCGTCCGGCTCCGGCCCCGTGGAGGCGGCGAGCTCCCGGGTGAGGGCGGGCACCGGGCGGGCGATCCGACCCGTGAAGGACGCCGGCACGATCCCCGCCGGCACCAGCGCGGGCCCCAGCCCGGCGTCGACCAGCAGCGGCGCCATCGCGGTCTGCTCGGTGCGCACCGCGGCCCGCGGGCGGAACCCGGCGTCCCGTGCCGCGCGGTCCAGTTCCTCGGCGAGCCCGTGGCTCGGGGCGTACTGCACCCACGCCGCCTCCGCGAGCCGCTCCAGCGCGATCTCGTGCCCGCGGACGTCGGGCGCGCCCTGGGGCGGCAGCAGGATCACGAGCTCCTCGACGCCCAGCACGCGCACCCGCCCGCGCCAGCCCGGCGGGGTCGGCCCGACGGCGACGTCCGCCTGCCCGGACTGCATCGCCGTCGTCATCGCGTCGGTGGTGCGGTGCTCGAGCAGGCGCACGGTCACGTCGGGGTGCTCCGCGCGCCATCGCGTCAGGACGGGCGGGAGGACGCCGAGCCCGGTCGAGTAGACGGTCGCGATCCGCAACTCCCCGGCCCCGGTCCCGACCACCGCGCGGGCCGCCGACGTGCCCCGGGCAGCGGCGTCGACCGCGGCGCGGGCGTGGGGGAGCAGGGCCCGCCCGGTGGGCGTCAGGGTGACCGCCCGCGGCAGCCGGCTGAACAGCGACGCCCCCAGATCCGCCTCCAGCGCGGCGATCTGCTGGGACAGCCCGGGCTGCGAGACCCCCAGGATCCCGGCCGCACGTGTGAACGAGCCCTCGTCGACCACCGTGAGGAAGGACTCCAGCTGGCGCAGCGTCGGCACCTCACCAGCATAGACAAGCTCACCTTATCGAGAGTCGCCACGAGGTTCTTCGACTTATGGCGAGCTCATCCCAACGCTGGACGCGGTCATCTGCTGGATCGATCCCGTTGGAGCCGTCGTGATCCGTCGTCCTGCCGCAGGGTTCGCGCTCTTCGCCCTCGCCGTCGGCACCTTCGGCATCGGCACCACCGAGTTCGTGATCATGGGCCTGCTGCCCGAGGTCGCCGCCGGACTCGGGGTGTCGGTGTCCGAGGCCGGGCACCTGATCTCCGCCTACGCCCTCGGTGTCGTCGTGGGTGCCCCGCTGCTCGCCGGTGCGGGGGTCAGCTTCTCCCGACGACAGGTGCTGATGGGCCTCATGGGCACCTTCGCCGCTGGGAACCTGCTGTCCGCGATCGCGCCCGAGATCGGCTCGCTGCTGGTCATCCGCTTCCTCACGGGGCTCCCGCACGGTGCGTTCTTCGGCGCCGCGTCCGTCGCCGCGGCCACGATGGTCGCCCGCGACCGCCGCGCCACCGCGGTCGCCCGGGTGTTCCTCGGCCTGACGATCGCCAACGTGGTCGGGGTCCCGCTCGGCACGCTGCTCGGGCAGGCCGCCGGGTGGCGAGCGACGTTCGCCGTGGTCGGGGTGATCGGCGTGCTGGCCGTCGCCGCCGTGTGGGCCTTCGTGCCCGAGGCCGCACCGGTCGGGGGTGGCCGGGCGGCCCTGCGGTCCGAGGTGTCCGCGCTGCGCCACCCGCAGGTGCTGCTCTCGCTCGGTGCCGTGGTCTTCGGGTTCGGCGCGATGTTCGCCTGCTACTCCTACGTGACCCCGATGCTCACCGAGGTCGGCGGCTTCTCGCCCGCGACGGTGACGCTGCTGCTGGCCGTCGTCGGCCTGGGCATGACGGCGGGTTCGGTGTTCGGCGGGCGCCTCGCCGACCGCGCACCGCTCCGGACGCTCTGCGGCTGCCTCGTCGCGCTCGCGGTCGTGCTCGTGACCTTCCCGCTGACGGTCTCGACGCCGTGGCTCGCCGTCGTCTCGCTGTTCGGCGCCGGGATGTTCTCGCTGGCCCTGGGCCCGGCCATCCAGACCCGCATCATGGACATCGTCGGCGAGGCCCCGACGATGGCGTCGGCCGCCATCCAGTCCGCGTCCAACGTCGCGAACTCCCTCGGCGCGTGGCTCGGCGGGATCGTCATCGCGGCCGGTTACGGGCTGCTCGCCCCGGCGGTCGTCGGCGCGGTGCTCGCCGTCGCCGGGCTGGCGGTGCTGCTGGTCAGCGGCGGCCTGCAGGTCCGCGCGCGCCGTGAGCGTCGCCGCGCCGAGGCGCTCGTCCCGGCATGACCGACGCCACGCCGCCGTGACCCCGCCACCGGATGGCGTCGTGACCGTCCGGTGTTGGAAACGATGCCGCTCCGACACCGTCCCACGAGAGGGGACGCGAGGCGGCGACATCCGGGCAACGGCGCCCGGAGAGGAGCACCACGTGCGACGTCACGACGACCCCGTCCTCATCACCGGCGCGAAGGTCTCCTTCGAGGAGGAGTTCGCGGCCCGCCGCCGGCGCTACTCGCTGATCATGGCCATGCGTATCCCGTGCCTCGTGCTGGCCGGCGTGTTCGGCATCGGCCTCGGCTGGACGTGGGTGGCGGTGGCCCTCATCGTCGCGTCGGTCCCGCTGCCGTGGATCGCGGTGCTGATCGCCAACGACGCGCCGCCGCGCAAGGCCGAGAAGCCCGCCCGCTACCGTCCCGACGACCGGCAGCTCGGCTCGACCACCCGCGCGCTCGGCCCGGCGACCCACGAGGTCATCGACATGCCCGACGACCGCGCGGCCTGACCGCTCACTCCGACGGACGTCCGTCGCGGTCGCCGTCCTCGCGGGGACGATCGTCCCGCGGGCGGTCGTCCTCCCGCTCTCCCGTCGGCCTCGGGCCGCGGGACGGCCCTGACGACGGCGCCGAGGGCTTCGAGGGGGGCCGGGACGACGACGGCTCCGACGGCCTCGTCGGCTTCGGTGGCCTCGTCGGCCTCGTCGGCCTCGACGACCCCAGAGGACGGGAGGTGGGGGTCCGGGTCGGCGCCGAGGTCGTCGCCGGCGTGCGGGTGGGCCTCGCGGCCGGTGAGGTCGTCGGGTCCGCGGTCGCCCCCGTCGAGCGCGGCGGAGCGGGACGTGACGGCGCGGTCGGGGTCGACACCGAGGGCACTGTGCCCGTCCGCGGCACCGGACGGGAGCGGTCGACAAAGGACACGCGACGTCCGGCGCCCGGATCGGAGGCCGTCGGCACGGTGCGCGCCACCGGCGTGACGGCCACCCGACGCGCGGGCGGCTCGGCCGGGTCGAGGACGACCGGCACCACCGGGCCCGCAGCCACAGGGTCCGGGCCGGAGCCGGGCAGGGCAGACTGCGGGGTCGCCCCGACGGTCGGGAGGACCCGGGGCTGGGCAGGTGCCGACAGCGGGGCGGTGGGCCCGCCGGTGCCGGCGATCGCCGTCACGGCCCAGGCGGTGCCGCCCACGGCCGCGGCCGCCACGGCGGCCTGGGCGAGGGGGAGACGGACCGGAGCCGGGGGAGCCCGGTGCAAGCCCCCGGGTCCCCGACGCCGTACCAGCACGACGCCCGCGGCGAGAGCGAGGAGCACGAGCACACCGAGGGTGATCAGGGCGGCGGTGCTCATCACTCCATCGTGCCGACATCTGTGATTCGCGGGCCCCGATTGCCCGATCACCCACGAAGAGATGCCACACGTCGGCGTCCCGTGCTCATCCGGGGGGCGATCACCGGCACGGACGGAGCAGCGGAGGGCACGGCCGTCGCACGGGGTGAGACCGTCAGGACGCGGACCACCCGGACCACCGGGTGACCGCCACCTCGATCACCGGCCCGTCCGGCGGGTCCGCCGCGTGCTGCGGGTAGCGCGCGGCGAGCGCGGCCCGGGCCTCGTCCAGCACGTCGGCCCGCACCGTCGCCGTCCCGTCGGCGCGCACCCACCACAGCGCCGACCAGTCCTCGGAGTACTCGTCGACGAGCAGGGACACCGCGGGGTCGGCCTCGATGTTGCGCAGCCGCTTCAGCGAGCGGGTCGACTTGGGCTTCTGGTCGACGGCGATGAGCACGCGCTCGTCCACCACGGCGAACACCACCGGGACCAGGTGCGGCTCACCGGACGCGGACACCGTCCCGAGCCGGGCGACGCGCGCAGCGGCGAACCGCCGGCGCGCGTCGTCCGGATCGAGGGTCGGCATCAGTGCTGGGCCACCAGCGGCGCGAGCTCGTCGAGCTCGGACAGCACCGTGTCGCGGTCGCCGCTGGACACGCCGTAGATCGCCCGGTCGAGCCCGGCGCGGTGATAGCCGTCCAGCGCCTCCTGCGAGGTCTCCGCGCCGAACAGCGACATCGGGATCCGGCCCCGCCCGGCGTCGGCGGCCCGCTGCTGGAGCTTCTCGGCGCGCTCGACGAACTCCTCGAGGTTGTCCGGCCCGACCCGCTGGGGCAGCCACTCGTCACCGAACTCGAGGATGCGGTCCTCGACCGTCGGGCCCATGCCGCCGACGATCACCGGCGGGTGCGGCTGCGTGACCGGCTTGGGCCAGGCCCACGAGCGCTCGAAGGACACGAACTCGCCGTCGTAGGAGGCCTCCTCCTGCGTCCACAGCGCCTTCATCGCGTCGACCTGCTCGCCGAGGCGGCGCATGCGGGTCTTCGGGTTCGTGCCGTGGTCGGACATCTCCTCGCGGTTCCAGCCGCCGCCGATGCCGAACAGGAAGCGGCCGCCGGAGAGCCGGTCGAGCGAGGCGACCTCCTTCGCCGTGTGGATCGTGTCGCGCTGGATGAGCAGACAGATGCCCGTCGCCAGCTTCAGGGTCGTCGTCGCGGCCGCGGCGAACGACAGCGCGACGAACGGGTCGTAGGTGTGGACGTACATCCGCGGCAGGTCACCGCCGCCGGGGTAGGGCGACTCGCGGGAGACCGGGATGTGGGAGTGCTCGGGGAACCACAGGGAGTCGAAGCCGCGGTCCTCGACCTCCTTGGCCAGCGTGGCCGGGTCGATCGAGTAGTCCGTCGGGAACATCATGATGCCGTGCTGCACACGCGGGGGGTTCCCCGTCGTGACGATCAGCCATGCGGCACGTCATCATGCGCGTCGTGTCGTGGGAAGAGACGCTCACCGAGCAGGAGAAGCGGCGGGCCCGGGAACAGCTCGAACAGCTGCTGGAGCGCCAGGCGCGCCTGGGCCACTCCGACGTGGTCACCTACTACCCGCCGGAGGCGATCGCGCAGCGGGACCTGTTCGCCCTCGCCGGGACACACGTCGACGGCACCCAGTGGGCGGTGGGGGACTGCGACCACCGCTTCCCGCTGCAGTCGATCTCCAAGGTGTTCACCTACGCCCTCGCCCTGGAGGACAACGGGCGCGAGGCGACGTTCTCGCGGGTCGGCGTCGAGCCCAGCGGCGACCCGTTCAACGCCCTGGAGTTCGACTGGAACAGCCGCCGCCCGCACAACCCGATGGTCAACGCGGGGGCACTCGTCGCGGCGGACATCCTCGGGGGCGGCGACGTCGAGGAGAAGGTCGGCCGGCTGCTCGAGCGGATGCGGATCTACGCGGGCAACCCCGACCTGGACGTCGACCACGAGCTGCTCGACGCGATGCTCGCCGACGCCGACCGCAACCTCGGCATCAGCTACTACATGCGGTCGCTGGGCATGCTCGTCGGCGAGGTCGAGGACATCCTGCGCGTCTACCTGTCCGCCTGCTCGGTGCACGTCACGACGGCCGAGCTCTCGGAGATGGGCGCCACCCTCGCCAACGGCGGGGTCAACCCGCGGACGGGCGAGCGGGCCATGGCCCGTACGTACGTCCGCGACGTGATCGGCGTGATGTTCACCTGCGGCATGTACGACGCCGCCGGCCAGTGGGCCAACGACGTGGGCATCCCCGCCAAGAGCGGGGTGTCCGGCGGGATCATGGCCGCGATCCCCACGCAGGTCGGGCTCTCGGTGTTCTCACCCGGCCTGGACCAGCACGGCAACTCCGTGCGCGGCATCAACGTCTTCCGCGAGCTCTCCGACCGCTTCGGGCTGCACATCTTCGCCGACCCGGAGGAGACCCAGCTCGGACGCCTCGGCGGCCGCGTGTGGCCCGAACCCGAGCCCGAGCCGGAACCGGGGGCGCTCGACCCCGAGCCGCGCGAGGATCTTCCCGACGACGAGCCGGTGCCGGTGGCGATCGAGGGCGCGGCCCCGGTGTAGTCCGGGCCGGAACTGGCTACGGTGCCGGGCGTGGGCATCCTCGATCGTTTCCGTCTCGACGACCGCGTCGCCGTCGTCACCGGCGCCTCCTCCGGCCTCGGGGCGGTGTTCGCCCGGACGCTCGCCGAGGCCGGCGCCGACGTCGTGCTCGGCGCGCGGCGCGTCGAGAAGCTCGACGAGACCCGGGCCGCCGTCGAGAAGGCCGGTCGCCGGGCGATCGCCGTGCGCACCGACGTGGCCTCCCCGGAGGACTGCACGGCGCTGATCGACGCCGCGACGAGCGAGTTCGGGCGGGTCGACGTGCTGGTCAACAACGCCGGCGTCGGCACCGCGGTGCCCGCGACGAAGGAGACCCCGGAGCAGTTCCGCGAGGTGATCGACATCAACCTCAACGGCTGCTACTGGATGGCGCAGGCCGCCGCGCGGGTGATGGGCGAGGGCAGCTCGATCGTCAACGTCTCCTCCGTCCTCGGGCTCACGACGGCGGGTCTGCCGCAGGCCGCGTACTCCGCCTCCAAGGCCGGCCTGATCGGGCTGACCCGGGACCTCGCGCAGCAGTGGACCCCCCGCAAGGGGATCCGGGTGAACGCCCTCGCGCCGGGCTTCTTCACCTCCGAGATGACCGACTCCTACCAGGACGGCTACCTCGAGTCGCAGCTCCCGCGCGTGCTCGCCCGCCGGATCGGCGACCCCGAGGAGCTCGCGGCGGCGCTGATCTTCCTGGTCTCCGACGCCGGGTCCTACGTCACCGGCACCACGCTGCCCGTGGAGGGCGGCCTGCTCACCAGCTGAGGAGACGGCACATGGGCTGGGACCCCGAGCTGGCCGCGGCGTTGCCGACGCTGCCCGACCTGCACATCGCCGACCTCGACACCGCCCGCGCGCGCGTCCGGGACCTCGCCGCGCGGGCACCGGCCCCACCGCCCGGTGCGGTCGAGGCGACCGAGGTCGAGGGTCCGGACGGCGGGACGGTGCGGGTCCTGGTGGCGCGGCCCCCGCGGTCCGGCCCGGTGCCGGGCCTGCTGCTCCTGCACGGCGGCGGCTTCGTCATGGGTGCCGCGGACATGGTCGCCGGACAGGCCGCGGCCCTCGCGGCGGCGCTCGGCGCGCTGGTCGTGGCCCCGGACTACCGGCTGGCCCCCGAGCACCCCTACCCGGCGGCCCTGGACGACTGCGCGGCCGTCCTGCGCTGGCTCGCCGCCCGGCCGGAGGTCGACCCCGCGCGGGTGGCGCTGCACGGCATGAGCGCCGGCGGCGGGCTCGCCGCGGCCCTCACGCTGCTCTGCCGCGACCGGGGCGGACCGGCGGTGTGCTTCCAGGTCCTCGACGCGCCCGAGGTGGACGACCGCCTGGACACGCCGTCGATGCGGGCCTTCGTCGACACCCCGCTGTGGAGCCGCCCGGACGCCGAGCTGAGCTGGCGGCACTACCTCTCCGGTCTCGACGGTGAGGTGCCGGTCCTCGCCGCGCCCGCCCGGGCCACCGATCTGTCCGGCCTGCCCCCGGCCTACGTCGTGCTCTACGAGAACGACCCGCTGCGCGACGAGGGCCTGGCCTACGCCGCCGGACTGCTCGCCGCCGGGGTCGGCGTGGAGCTCCACCTGTTCCCGGGCACGTTCCACCGCTCGGCGGTCGTCGCTGGGGCGGCGGTCTCGCAGCGCCAGGCCGCCGAGACGGTCGAGGCGCTGCGCCGCGCGTTCAGCTGACCGGCAGCCGCAGTGCTCCCGGCAGCGTCGTCGCGGCCTCCAGCAGGCTGGGGCCGTACCAGGTCAGGAGGCGGCCGCTGACGAGCGCGGCGGGCCGGTCGAACGCCTCCGGCCCGTCGTCGGCGGTGAACCGGTACGGCTCGTCGGGCAGGACGACGAGGTCGTGCGGGCCGAGGTCGGCGGGGTCGAAACGCGGGTAGCGCTCCGCGCCCGGGCCGCCGTCGGCGAGCAGGTTGTCGACGCCGAGCCGGTCGAGGACCGCGCCGGTGAAGGTGTCGCACCCGACCGCCATCCACGGCTTGCGCCAGATCGGGATCAGGGCCGTCCGGCGCTCGTCGTCGGGAACGCGCTCGATCGCGGCCCACGCCTTCTCGGCGCCCTCGAGCCACGCCGGGCGCTCCAGCCCGCACGCCGCGAGCATCGCGTCCAGGCTGGTGAACGCCCCGTCGACGGTGCGCACGTCGGTGACGAACACCGCGAGTCCCGCGTCGCGCAGCGCCGCGACGTGCTCGGGCTTGTTCTCCTCGTCGTTCGCGACGACGAGGTCGGGCTCGAGGGCGACGATCGCGTCCAGGTCGGGGTTCTTGGTGCCGCGGATGCGCGCCGGGGGCGTGGCGACGACCTCGTCGAGATCGGTGGGGTGCGTGCACCAGTCGGTGACGCCGACGAGCAGGGACGGCTCGGTGACCCCGATGGCCTCGGTGAGCGACGGGACGAGGCTGACCACGCGGCGGACCTTCTCGGGCACCTCGATGGTCGTGCCCTGGTCGTCGACGGAGCTGCTCATGGTCACCAGTGTGCCGGGTCGGGCGGCGTGCCGAGGGCCCCACCCGGTACCGTCGGTACCTTCCACTTCCGGGGGAGGACACGTGGACCGCTGGGCGTCCGGCATCGACACGGCGTGGTTGCAGCTCGAGCAGGAGACCAACCGCATGGTGGTGCACGGCGTCCTGTTCTGCGACGGGCCGCTCGACCTCGACGCCCTGCGTGCCCGGGTGCAGGAGCGGTGGGTCGCGGTCTATCCCGGGTTCCGGCAGCGCCCGACGTGGCCGACCGGCCCGATCGGCCCGGCCCGGTGGGTCGACGCCCCGCCGGACCTCACGCGGCACGTCACCACCATGACGCTGCCCGCCCCGGGGGACGACGGTTCGGCGAGCGGAGCGACGGGACGAGGAGACGCAGCGCTGGCCCGCCGGATCGGTGAGCTCATGTCCACCCCGCTGCCGGCGGACCGCCCGTGGTGGCGGATGGAGGCGATCACCGGGTACGACGGCACCGCGCTGCACGTGGCGATCCACCACGGACTGGCCGACGGCGTCGCCCTGAGCCATCTCTTCCACGCCCTCGCCGACCCGGTCTCCGACCCGCGCACGCCCGCGGCCTACGCCGCCCCGCCGCGCGAGGCGCGACCGGTCCACGACGTCCGGCTCTTCCGTCGGGAGGTCCGCGACCGCGCCGCGTCGCTGTGGGCGACGGTGCGGCGGTCGGGCACCCCGGAGGGGGCGTCGGAGCTGGCCGCGACGGGCCGGGCGATCGGGCACTCGGCGTCGCTGCTGGCGAGCCCGCCGCGGGAGAAGCCGTCCCCGCTGCAGGGGCGGCCCGGCGTCGCGAAGGCGGCCCGGTGGACCACGTCCGTGCCGCTCGAGGACGTCAGGGCGGCCGGGAAGGCCGCCGGGGGCAGCGTCAACGACGTGCTCTGCGCCGCGATCGCCGGGGCGCTGCGGACGTACCTCGGCGGCTCCGAGGGCTCCGACGTGCCCCGGCTGCGAGCGGTGATGCCGACGAACCTGCGTCCGCTGGACGCGCCGATCTCCGCCGAGCTGGGCAACGAGTTCGGCCTCGTCCTGCCGCCCCTGCCCACCGACGAGCCCGACCCGACGCGCCGGATCGAGCGCATGCACCGCGCCATGGCGACGATCAAGCGCACCAACCAGGCCCTCGCGAGCTTCACCGGGATCGCGGCGGCCGGCCTGGGGACGCCGGCGCACACGCAGAAGCTGGTCGCCCGCTACGCCCGGGCCGGGTCGTTGATCGTCTCGAACGTGCCCGGGCCGCTGGAGGAGCTGACGATCGGTGACGTGCGGGTCCGCGACCTCATGTTCTGGGTCCCGTGCTCGGCCCGCCTCGGGCTGGGCGTCTCCGTGCTCTCGTACGCCGGCCGCGTCCGGCTCGGCGTCGACGCGGACCTCGGCCTGATCGGCGGCGAGGAGGGCATGGACCGGTTCACCGCGGCCCTCGAGGAGGAGGTGCGCGGGCTCCGCCCAGGTGGTTGAGCTCTGTCTACACGTCCGGCCGGTCGGCGAGCCGGGCCTGGAGCTCGTCGACCGCCCGCCGGAGCTGGAGCACCTCGCGCATGACGTCGGCGAGGGTCGGTCCGGCCGCCTCGAAGGGACGTGTGCTCGGCCCGGGCTCACCGGGATTGCCCTCGAACCGCGCCGAGGTCGGCGGGGTCGGACCGGTCGGCGTCGTGCCACCGGGCGGCGCCCCGCCGTCGTCGATGATCCCGGCGAACCGGCGGATGATGTCGAGGATCGCCTCGGGGTTCTCGCGGACGTCGATCACGGCGCCGTGTCGGCGGATGACGAGGTCGAGGACGCGGTCGTCGTCGGTCACGGCAGCGACTCCCTTCGCGAGCAGGTCGGTCGGACCCGCTCCCAGGTGGTGAGGACGGTCTTGCGCCCCCGGAGGACGGGGAGGGCGATGTGGCGGGTGAAGGGGTCGACGCGGCCGTCGGGGCGGAGGTTGTCCCACACGGCCACCCGCCCGGCGCGTGGCGCGACGAGGAGGTCGAGGGAGGGGAACTCGGTTCCGCCGCCCTCGTCGGGTTCCTCGAGGTAGATCAGCACGGTCCGTCGTCGCTCTCCGGCCGGGGAGCGTACCCAGTGCCCGGCGTCGTGATGCAGGCCGAAGGTCTCGCCGACCTCGTAGCGGGTCGCCTGCCAGGGGTCGAGGTGGTCCGGCTCCACCGCGAACCGCTCGGCGAGGCGGGACTCGATCCGGCCCGTCAGCGCGAGGAGTTCCGGCGGGAACCACCACTGGTCGGTGGTGGTGCTGGTCCGGGCGGGGCTGGAGGAGGTGACGAGACGTTCCTCGTGGCGCCGCACCACGGTGCTCGGACTCCAGTGGCAGTAGCGGAGCTCGTGCAGGACGGCGAGCCGCTCGCCGGCGTCGCAGAAGCCGTCGAGCAGGGCCACCGGGTCGGCGCTCATCGCAGGACCAGGTCGTCGACGATGTGTCGTTCGTAGTCGGCGACCGTGCGCCGGGTGCCGAAGGCGGGGTCGGAGGCCGCCCGGTCGAGGAACAGTGACCGCAGGCGCTCCAGCGACCGGTCGTGCACCTCACGCCAACCCGCGTGGTCGGCCCAGTGCGTCACCCGACGGGCCCGGTCGTACGCATGCCAGCCCAGGACGCGGTGCGGGTGGTACAGGTCGTACCCGTGGGTGAAGGCCCGCAGACCCGTCAGCACCTCGTCGCCGAAGAAGTAGACACCGGCGTCCAGGGGCACCGTGCGGTTGAAGGCACCCTCGGTCAGCACGAAGTGCAGGGAGAGGAAGTCGGCCGGCACCGGCGCGTGGCGATCCTGCCACCGCGGGATCGAGTAGCTGGTGAGGCGCGTGAGGATGCCGCCCTCGCGCTCGAGCGGGTAGATGGCGAACGGCCGGTGGTCGCGCCCGGCGGGATCGTCTGCGGGGTCGTAGGGAGGTAGGTACGCGGTCAGCAGAGGACGCTCGACCCCGGAGCGGCGGAGAGCCTCGTACATCCCGATGCCGAGCTCGTCCCAGCCGTCGACGAACCGGTGGTGCGAGTCGAGGAGGACCGTGTAGGGCTCGTCCCGCCACTGTGCCTGGAGCCGCCGACGGGCCCAGTTGCACCCCTCGCTGTCCTGGTGGTCCCACTCCTCGACCTCGAGATGGGGCAACCCCGCGAGCGAGGGGTCCCAGGCGTCGGAGGGTCCCCGCTGCCACAGGACCCGCACGCGGAGCCGATCCGGCCGGACCGCCCGCGCGTACAGGTCACGCAGTGTCGCCGAGAGTTCGCCGTCTCGGTAGGCCGGGATCTGGACGTAGACGTCCGGCGTCGGCGCACCCCCCATACCAGCGGAACCTAGTGACCCTGTGCAAGGAAGGCACAGGGCCGTTCGGGTGTCGCCGCGGAGGCGCTCTCGCTAGAACTCCGTGACGCCCGCGTCCGGGGCGAGCTCGTGCGCCGTGACGTATCGCGACTCGTCGGAGGCCAGGAACAGCACGGTCTGCGCGACGTCCTCGGGCATCGTGACGTCGACCGGGAGCAGGTTGGTGAACATCCCGGCCGGCCGCGGGTTCTCCGCCATCGCCTCGCCGAGCGCGGCCTGCATCGCCTCGCCGGTCATGCCCGTGACGACCCCCGTCGGGTGCACGCTGTTCACGCGGATCGAGTGCTGCGCGAGCTCCGCGGCGAACGCCTTCGCCATGCCGCGCACGGCCCACTTGCTCGCGGTGTACGGGACCATGAAGGGCTGCACCTTCAGGCCGGCCGCCGAGCTGATCACGATGACCGACCCGCCGCCCGCGGCCACGAGGTGCGGGGCACCGACCATGATCGTGTTCCAGGTCCCGGTGACATTGACGTCGAGGGTGTCGCGGAAGATCTCCGGGGTCACCCGGTGCCAGGTGCGCGGGATGCAGATGCCGGCGTTCGCCACCACCACGTCGAGCCGTCCGAGCCGGCCGACCGCGTCGTCGACGATCCCGCGCAGCCCCTCGAGGTCCCGGATGTCGACCTGTCCCGCGATCGCCCGCCGCCCCGTCTTCTCGACCAGCGCGACCGTCTCCTCCATCTCCGCCGGCGTCGCGGACGCGTAGTCCACCCCGGGCAGCGGCCCGCACACGTCGATGACGACGACGTCCGCGCCCTCCTCGGCGAGCCGGACCGCGTCCGCCCGCCCCTGCCCGCGGGCCGCGCCGGTGATCAGCGCGACCTTCCCCTCGACCCGTCCGGTCATGTGCCACTCCTCGAGGTTGTGTCCGATTCCGCAATTGATGGCGCTCAGTGCCATCAAAGATAGCCTGGGGGTCCAGTCCACCGGAGGGAGCATCCGTGACGGTGCACCAGGAGCACGCCATCGACCTGGAGGCCCTGCGCGCCCGCTACCGGGCCGAGCGCGACCGGCGGCTGCGCCCCGACGGCGAGGCCCAGTACACCCCGCTCGGCGCGGACCGCGGGGCCGGCGACCCCTGGGCGGGTGACGACGACGGGGACCGGGCGCCGGTGCACGACGCCGTGGACGCCCTGGTGGTCGGCGGCGGGTTCGGCGGGCTGGTCGCCGCGGCCCGCTTCCGGGACGCGGGCCTGGAGCGCATCCGCGTCGTCGACGCGGCCGCCGATCTCGGCGGGACCTGGTACTGGAACCGCTACCCGGGCGTGGCCTGCGACGTCGAGTCCTACATCTACCTGCCGCTGCTCGAGGAGGTCGGCGTCATGCCGACCCGCAAGTACGCGCCCGGCGAGGAGATCCGTCGGCACGCGCAGGCCATCGGCCGCCGCTTCGACCTCTACCGCGACGCCCTGTTCCGCACCGAGGTCACCGGCCTGGCGTGGGACGACGAGGCGGCGCGCTGGACGGTGCGCACGAATCGCGGAGACGTCGTCAGCGCCCGCTACGTAGTGATCTCCAGCGGGCCGTTCAACCGCCCGAAGCTGCCCGGCATCCCAGGCATCGCCGACTTCCGCGGCCACACCTTCCACACCAGCCGGTGGGACTACGAACACACCGGCGCCGACCTGGAGCGGCTCGCCGACCGCCGGGTGGCCGTCATCGGGACCGGCGCCACCGCGATCCAGGTCGTCCCGCACCTCGCCCGGGCCGCGCGCCACCTGCTCGTCTTCCAGCGCACCCCGTCCTGCGTGGACGAACGCGGTGACCGGACGACGGACCCGGCGTGGTGGGAGACGCTGGAACCAGGCTGGCAGCGGACCCGGCGGGAGAACTTCCTCGCGCTGGTCGACGGCCGGGAGGCCGGGGACGACCTGGTCGACGACCGGTGGACCGACACCGCCCCGGTCCGCGGCCGGCGGCGGGCCGCGACCGGCCGGGAGGACCCGGCCCTCGCCGTCGAGCTCGCCGACGCCGAGAAGATGGACGAGATCCGCGCCCGGGTCGACGACCTCGTCGACGACGCCGCCACCGCCGACGCGCTCAAGCCCTGGTACCGCCAGATGTGCAAGCGCCCGACCTTCTCCGACGCCTACCTCCAGGCGTTCAACCGCCCGGACGTCACCCTGCTCGACACCCGCGGGGCGGGCGTCGAGCGGATCACCCCGGACGGCCTGGTCGTCGACGGCGTGGAGCACCCGGTCGACACGATCGTCCTCGCCACCGGCTTCGAGCTCGGCGCCGATCCCGCCACCCGGGCCGGCGTCGACATCCGCGGGCGCGACGGACTGCCGCTCGCCGAGTACTGGGCCGACGGGCTGCGCACCTTCCACGGCTGGGTCAGCCGCGGCTTCCCGAACCTGTTCCACCTCGGCTCCACGCAGAACGCCGCCTCCCCGAACTTCGCGCACGTCCTGGAGGTGCAGGCCGAGCACGTCGCGGGCGTGGTCGCGGAGGCCGAGCAGCGCGGGGCCGTGCTCGTCGAGCCGAGCGCGGCCGCCGAGGACCGCTGGGTCGCCACCATCCGCGAACGCGCCGTGGACATGCAGGACTTCCAGGCCCAGTGCACCCCGGGCTACTACAACGGGGAGGGACGACCGCGGCGCCGCTCGGAGCAGTTCGGCGGGGGACCGGTGGAGTTCCACGCGGTGCTCGCGGACTGGCGCGAGCACGGGGACCACGACGAGGTGTTCACGCCGCGGTGAACGTCGTGAGTCGCCCCCACCTCGGTCCCGCCGGGCCACCCCGGCCGCTCGCACCCGGCGTCACCGTCGCCGAGCTCGTGCCGTCGAACCCGCTGTGGGCGTCCAACGGGCTCGCGTTCGGCCCGGACGGCCGGCTGTGGATCGCGCAGTTCCTCGGCGGCACGGTGTCCGCGCTGGACCTGCGGACCGGCGTGCTGGAGCCGGTCCTCGGGCCCGGCGGCCCGCTGACCGCCCCCGACGACCTCGCGTTCGACGACGACGGCTCGTGCTACGTCGTCGACCTCCCGCCCGGCCTCGTGTGGCGCCGCGACCCCGACGGCGGAATGGCGGTCGTCGCGGACGGCGTGCTGGCCCCGGACGGCATCGCGACCCACCGCGGGCGGCTGTTCGTCAACGAGCTCGCCCCGGACGGCCGGCTGCTGGAGATCCTTCCCGACGGCCGGTCGCGCGAGATGGCACGCGGGCTCGCCCTGGGCAACGCGATGGCGGTGGGCCCGGACGGCCGGCTGGTGTACCCGCACCTGATGGGCGGCGAGGTGTGGGCCGTGGAGCTCGACGACGGCCGTCCGGAGCGGCTCCTCGCCGGGCTGGACCGCCCGGTGGCGGTGCGGTTCGACGCGGCCGGCCGGATGCTGGTGCTGTCGAACGCCGACGGGTCGGTGCTGGTCGACGGGACGGACGTGGTGCCGACCGGGATCGTGGGCGCCGACAACCTCGCCGTCGCCCCGGACGGCACCTGGTACGTGACCGGGGCCTTCACCGGCGGCCTGGTCGCGGTCGCCCCCGACGGGTCCCGACGCCAGGTCCTCCCGCCGGGACTGGTCGGGCCCTTCGGCCTGGCCTCGGTCGGCGGGCGGCTGCTGGCGGCCGACCACCACACGCTCGCCGAGCTCGTCGACGGCGGGGTGCGCGCCCGGGAGGTCGAGATGCACGGGCTGCGCGGGCTCGGCGTCGTCGGGGACGAGGTCGTGGTGACGACGGAGCACGGGGAGGTCCGGCAGGGACCGGTGGACGGTGGGTGGCGCCGGGCCGCGGCCGGCCTCGCCCGGCCCTGCGGGGTGGTGGCTGCGTGCGGCGAGCTGCTGGTGGCGGAGTCGGGCGCGGGCCGGGTCGTCCGGATCGGCCGGGCGGCGGAGGTCGACCCGGTCGTCTCGGACCTGGACGGGCCGGCGGACCTCGCCGAGGCCGACGGCGAGGTGTGGGTCAGCGACTCCGTGCGGGGCCAGGTGGTGCGGCTGCACGACGGCGCGGTGGTCGCCGCCGGACTGGCCCGCCCCGAGGGGCTGGTGGCGCACGCCGGTGCGCTGTTCGTCGTGGAGGCCGCCGCGGGCCGGCTCACGCGCGTCGACCCGCCCACCCGGGCGACCACCCCCGTCGTCGGGAACCTGCCCCTGGCCTCCCTCCCGCCGCACGTGTTCGGCACCTCGACGATCGCGCAGCGCCCGACGCCGTACGCGGCGCTGACCGTGCACGAGGGCGACCTGGTCGTCGGTCTGACCGGCACCGGAGGTGCGCTGCGCGTGTGCGTGTAGCTACGCGAGCGGCTTGCGGCCCCGGTGGTGGATGCGGTCCTTGGCGAGGATCACCAGGCCGCCGAGGACCAGGACCAGCGCCATGTCCTGCGCGAGCCGTTGCAGGCCCTGCAGGGCGAGCCCCCAGTCGAGCGCCGCGACGCCCATGCCGAGCACACCGCCGGCCGGGACGAGCGCGAGCGCGATGAGGGCGCCGGCGAGCACCGCCTGGCGGAACGAGGTGATGATCAGTAGCCCGGCAACCGCACCACCCGCGGCGACCAGCCAGTCCGCGGCCGTCGGGTCGATGACGAGGTGCATCCCCTCGCTGCTCGCCAGCGTCTTCGGCGAGGCGAGCCCGAGGGCACGGAGCACCAGGAACGCGAGCCCGCCACCGACGGCGAGCAGCACGTAGCCGACGACCACCGACACGAGGGCGCGCCGGATCGCGTAGGCACTGCGGCGGACCAGGGCCACGGCGAGCTCGCCGACCGGCTCGAACGCCGGGGCGAGCACCGCGGACGCGGCCAGCGCGAGCGCCTGCGGCACCGGAGGGGACAGCAGGCCGGCGACGGCGATCGCGCCGCCGATCGTCATGAGCAGGAGGTAGTTCGACGAGAGCCGGCCGTGGTGGCGCAGCCGGCGCTCGAACTCCTCCCACGGCGATTCGTCCGCGTCGTCGTCGATGGCGCTCTGGGCGCCGGTGGCGACCATGCTCTCGATGCCGCCGGTGACCACCGTGATCGGCCCGTGCCGCTCGGCGCGGGCGGCGGTGGACAGCACGTCGTCCACCGCCCGGTTGAGCGCGTGCACGGTGATGACGTCGCCCTCGGGCTTCACGCCCACCCCGCGGTGGACGTAGACCGAGAGCACGCCGTCCAGATAAGAGAGCGCGTCCAGCGCCTCGTCCGTCGCCGCGCTCGGCACCGACAGTTCGACGGTGTGGTGCACCGCGCCTCCTCCGTGGTCCGCCGCTCGCCCCGCCTCGGGGCGCCCCGCGATACCCGAGCCGGACGACGCCCACACGGGGAACTCACGGGCCGGAACCCGGCGTCAGGCGGTGCAGTCGCCCTCGGTGAGGTCCGCGGCGACCTGGCAGGCGGAGGCCTGGTCCGGGTCGACCGCGGCGAGGCGGGCGAGGAGGTCGCGCAGGAGGTCCTGCTCCTCGGGACGCAGCGGGGCGAGCAGGTGCTCCTCGGCGTCGCGCAGCCGGCGCTCGAGGTCGCAGAGCCGGGCCCCGCCCGCCTCGGTGATCTCCACCCGGCGGGCGCGGCGGTCGGCGGGGTCGGGCCGGCGCTCGATCAGGCCGGCGGCCTGGATCTCGTCGAGCAGGTAGGTCATGACGGTGCGGTCGACGCCGAGCTTGCGCGCGAGAGCCAGTTGCGAGGCCGGTTCCCCGCGGGCGACGGCGGCCAGCACCTGGTAGCCCCGCGGCCCGCCCGGGAGCCCGCCCATCACCGTCTGCGCGGTCCGCAGGTGCGCGCGTGCCACCCGGCCCAGGGCCCAGCCCAGGTCCGACTCCACCTGCCGCGGCGTGCTCACCGTCTCAGGATAGGCGGTTGCGCAGGGAATCGGTGGGACAGATAGTCTGTTCGACAGAACATCTGACTTGCCGCACACCAGGAGATCGAGTCATGAGCCTGCTCCGCATCGACAGCAGCATCCGCACGCAGGGGTCGATCAGCCGCGAGGTGCTCGACAGCCTCGAACGCTCCTACGTCGAGTCCCACCCGGGCACCGGGGTGGTCCGCCGCGACCTCGGCCGCGAGCCGATCCCGGCCGGGACCTGGGCGGCGGCCACCGCCGCCGGGATGACCCCGGAGGACCAGCGCACCGACGAGCAGCGGGACGCCCTCGCGACGGCCGCGGCCCTCGCCGACGAGCTCCTCGCCGCCTCCTCGGTCGTCATCGGGTCGCCGCTCTACAACTTCGGCATCGCCGCGCACCTCAAGAGCTGGGTCGACCTGCTCATCACCGACCCGCGCTTCGCGCCCGGCACCAGCCCGCTCGCCGGCACCGAGGTCGTCCTCGTGGTCAGCCGGGGCGGTGGCTACGGCCCGGGCACGCCCCGCGAGGGCTGGGACCACGGCACCGGCTGGATCACCCGCATCCTCGCCGACGTGTGGGGTGCCGACGTCCACGTCGTGGAGGCCGAGCTGACCCTGGCCGACGTCGTCCCGGCGATGGCCGAGCTGCGCCCCCTGGCCGCGCAGAACCGGGCCGAGGCCCACGAGGCGGCGGCGAAGATCGGTGAGGTGCTCCGCAGGTGAGCACTCATCCGTGTCCGGACACGGATGAGTGCTCACCTGAGCGAAGCTCACATACTGCGCCGGTACTGCCCGCCCACCTCGAAGAACGCGTCGGTGAGCTGGCCCAGGGAGCAGACCCGGGCGGCGTTCATCAGCTCGGCGAACACGTTCTCGCCGCTGGTCGCCGCCTCCTGCAGGCGGCGGATCGCCTCGGCGGACCCGCCCTGGTGGCGGGCCTGGAAGTCGTCGAGGCGCTGGAGCTGGGAGGTCTTCTCCTCCTCGGTGGCCCGGGAGAGCTCCAGCTCCGGCGCCTCCTGCTCGGCGTCGGCCGGCGGCAGGAACGTGTTGACGCCGATGATGGGCAGCGAGCCGTCGTGCTTGCGGCCCTCGTAGAGCATCGACTCGTCCTGGATCTTGCCGCGCTGGTAGCCGGTCTCCATCGCGCCCAGGACGCCGCCGCGCTCGGCGATCCGGTCGAACTCGGTGAGCACGGCCTCCTCGACGAGGTCGGTGAGCTCCTCGATCACGAACGAGCCCTGCAGCGGGTTCTCGTTGAGCGAGAGCCCCCACTCGCGGTTGATGATCAGCTGGATCGCGAGCGCCCGGCGCACCGACTCCTGCGACGGGGTCGTCACGGCCTCGTCGTAGGCGTTGGTGTGCAGCGAGTTGGCGTTGTCGTACAGCGCGCAGAGCGCCTGCAGCGTCGTGCGGATGTCGTTGAACTGCATCTCCTGCGCGTGCAGGGACCGACCCGACGTCTGGACGTGGTACTTGAGCTTCTGCGAGCGCTCGTTCGCGCCGTAGCGCTCGCGCATCGCGACGGCCCAGATGCGGCGGGCCACCCGGCCGATCACGGAGTACTCGGCGTCCATGCCGTTGGAGAAGAAGAACGACAGGTTCGGCGCGAAGTCGTCGATGTCCATGCCGCGCGCGAGGTAGGACTCGACGTAGGTGAAGCCGTTCGCCAGCGTGAAGGCGAGCTGCGAGATGGGGTTCGCCCCGGCCTCCGCGATGTGGTAGCCGGAGATCGACACCGAGTAGAAGTTGCGCACCTTGTGCGCGATGAACCACTCCTGGATGTCGGCCATCATCCGCAGCGAGAACTCGGTCGAGAAGATGCAGGTGTTCTGGCCCTGGTCCTCCTTGAGGATGTCGGCCTGCACGGTGCCCCGGACGTTCGCCACCGCGTGGGCGACGAGCTCCGCACGCTTCTCCTCCGAGGGCTCCTCGCCGTGCTCGGAGCGGTAGGTGTCGACGACCTGGTCGATCGCGGTGTTGAGGAAGAACGCGAGCACCGTGGGGGCCGGCCCGTTGATCGTCATCGACACGCTCGTGGTCGGCGACGTCAGGTCGAACCCGGAGTAGAGCACCTTCATGTCGTCGAGCGTCGCGATCGACACCCCGGAGGTGCCGACCTTGCCGTATACGTCCGGGGGAGTGGCCGGGTCGCGGCCGTAGAGGGTGACCGAGTCGAACGCCGTCGACAGCCGCTTGGCCGGGGAGTCCTCGGAGAGGTAGTGGAAGCGCCGGTTGGTGCGGAAGGCGTCGCCCTCGCCGGCGAACATGCGGGCGGGGTCCTCGCCCTCGCGCTTGAACGCGAACACGCCCGCGGTGAACGGGAAGTGCCCCGGCAGGTTCTCCGCGCGCAGGAAGCGCAGCACCTCGGCCTCGTCGGTGAACCGGGGGAGCGACACCCGATTGACCTTCGAGCCGGACAGCGTCTCCCGCGTGAGCCGCGTCCGCAGCTCCTTGTCCCGGACGTGCACGACGAGGTCGTCGCCGGCGTAGTCCTCCTTCGTCTGCTCCCAGCCGTCGATCAGGTCGGCGGCCTCGCGCGGCAGCGCGCGCTCGGCCTCCTCGAGCACGGCCGGCAGCTCGCCGGCGTCCCGGTCGCCCAGGGCCTCGGCGGCCGCGCGCAGCGCCGCCCGACGGCGGGCCGCGACCACCATCTCGTCGGTCTGCGCGTGGTAGGCCCGGACGGTGCCCGCGACGTCGGCGAGGTAGCGCTCGCGGTCGGCGGGGATGGCCGAGCCGGCGAACGTCGAGACCGCGGTGTCCGGGATCTCGAGGTGCCCCGCCCCCTCCGGGAGCCCCTTGTCCGCCAGCAGCGAGACGAGCTTGCCGTACAGCGCGGTGACGCCCTCGTCGTGGAAGGTGGCGGCGGAGGTGCCGTAGACCGGCATGTCCTCCCAGTTCGCGCCCCACGCGTCACGGTTCCGGACGATCTGGCGGGCGACGTCGCGGCGGGCGTCGTCGCCGCCGCGACGCTCGAACTTGTTGATCGCGACGACGTCGGCGAAGTCCAGCATGTCGATCTTCTCGAGCTGGGAGGCCGCACCGAACTCCGGCGTCATGACGTAGAGCGAGACGTCCGCGAACTCGACGATGCCCGCGTCGCCCTGGCCGATGCCCGGGGTCTCGACGATCACCAGGTCGGCGCCCGAGGCACGGAGCACCGCGAGGACGTCCGCGAGACGCTCCGGCAGTGCCGTGCCCGACCCGCGGTTGGCGAGCGACCGGAACGCCACGGGGCCGCCCAGCGCGTTCATCCGGATCCGGTCGCCGAGCAGCGCCCCGCCACCCCGACGGCGGGTCGGGTCGACGGCCAGCACCGACACCTTCAGCTTGTCCTCGCGGTCCATGCGGGTGCGGCGCACGAGCTCGTCGGTCAGCGAGGACTTGCCGGAGCCGCCGGTGCCGGTGATGCCGAGGACCGGCACGCTGCGCTCGGTGGTCGCGGCCTCGATCCGCTCCCGCACCTCGTCGGGCAGCACGCCGGCCTCGGCCATCGTCACCGCGCGCGCGACGACCGCGCGCTCCCCGGTGAACAGGCCCTCCCAGGACGAGGGCGCCGTGGCCGACAGGTCCTCGTCGCACTCGCGGATGATCGTGTTGATCATCCCGGGCAGGCCGAGCTGCTGGCCGTCCTGCGGGGAGAAGATCCGCGCGACGCCGTGGGCGTGCAGCTGGTCGATCTCCCGCTGGACGATCACCCCGCCGCCCCCGCCGTAGACGCGGACGTGCCCGGCGCCGCGCTCGCGCAGCAGGTCCACCAGGTAGGTGAAGTACTCGACGTGCCCGCCCTGGTAGGAGCTGATCGCCACCGCGTGCGCGTCCTCCTCGACCGCCGCGGACACCACGTCGTCCACCGAGCGGTCGTGCCCGAGGTGGATCACCTCGGCGCCCTGGCGCTGCAGGATGCGCCGCATGATGTTGATCGCCGCGTCGTGCCCGTCGAAGAGGCTGGCCGCGGTGACCACCCGGATCGGGTTGCTCGGTACGTGCAGCTCGGACTCGGCCATGTGCGGATCGTCCTCGGTCGTCGACGGGGTGCGGAGCGGTACCCCCGGCACATTAGTAGGACGTCCTAGTAATCGCGAGTGCCCTCCGCCACGTACTGCAGCAGCCCGACGAGGGTCCCCGAGCCCAGCAGCTCGCCGGCGGCCGCGAGTCGCACCACGTCGTCGACCGGCACCCACCGGGCCCGCCCGGGCTCGTGCCGGTCCAGGGGCTCGTCGCTGGGCTCGGCGTCGGTCCACAGGTGCACGTGCACGCGACTGACGACGCCCCCTGGCAGCGGGTCGAAGGCGATCAGCTCCCGTCCCGGCCCGACCGGGCGCCACCCGGTCTCCTCGGCCGCCTCGCGGGCGGCCGCGACACCGGGGTCCTCGGCCCCGTCGACGCCACCGCCCGGCAGCTCCCAGCCGTACCGGCCCACCGGGTAGCGGTAGGTGCGCAGCATCAGCACCTGCGCGTCCCGCACCACCAGGGCCACGCCCACGCTCGGCAGGTGGACCACCGGGTAGTCGAACCGGTCGCCCTCGGGGGCGGTGACGTCGTGCAGGTCGACGCGGATCCCGGCGTCGTCGTCGTCGGTGGTGACCGTCAGCGGAGCCCCCCACACGGTCGTCACCTCATGGGTGGCCCAGCTGTCGGCGGGAGTCACTCCGGCCACGTCTGTCTCAAGCGACGACCCCTCGTCAGAAGCGCCATCACCCGTTGCGGTGATATGTGGACCTTGTGTGTGCCTCACGTGACGCTCGGGTACTTCGCTGTCCCCGGCCGACCGGCCGGGCCTACACGAGGGAGTGTCATGATCATCCTCGGCATCATCCTGCTGATCGTCGGGTATATCGTCCCGATCTCGGTGCTGACCTACATCGGGTGGATCCTGGTGGTCGTCGGCCTGATCCTCACCATCCTGGGCGCCGTCGGGCGCGGCGTGGGTGGTCGCAAGACGTTCTTCTAGACCCGGGCGCGGGGGCACCCGGATCGACCTGACGCGAACGCCCGTCCCCGGCGAGGGGGACGGGCGGGCGTGTCACCCTCCGTAGTACTTCATGGCGATTGCCGCTAGCTTCCTTCCCTCCCGGGCTACGCAGCGTCATCGTCGTCCCATGACTCTTCCTGCGTACTCCGGCCGGCACTCCACCTTCGACGCGACCACGGTGCTGCCCGTGGCGGCCCTGGAACCCCGGGCCCCGTCCGCCGGTGCGCCGCCGGGCCGTCCCGCCGTCGTCGAGGCCGTCTTCTGGCTCGCCGTGGCCCAGGCGCTGGCCGCGCTCGCCGGCGCGGGCATCCTCGGACTGATCCTCCTCGCGGTGTCGACCCGCCCGCCGGAGGGCGCGATCGCGGCCGCGGTCGTCGTCGGGGGCACCCTCCTCGCGGACGCGGGCTGGGTCCTGCTCGCGTGGCGGGTGCGGGCCGGTGGGGCCGCCGCCCGCGTCGTGCTCGCGGTCCTCGCCGGCATGGGACTGCTGATCGCCCTGCTGTTCAGCCTCGTCGCGTTCACCGTGCTCCTGCCGGTGATCGGGGTCGCGCTGAACGCCGGCGTCCTGGTCCTGCTGTTCGCCCCCGCGTCGAACGCGTGGTTCCGCGCGCCCGACCCTGCGCTCACCCCATCGACCGGTCCAGGTTCACCGCGGCGCTGATCAGCCCCAGGTGCGTCAGCGCCTGGGGGAAGTTGCCCAGCTGCTCACCCGAGGCGGAGAGCTCCTCGGCGAACAGGCCGACGTGGTTGGCGTAGGTGAAGGCCTTCTCCAGCACGTTGCGGGCCGCCTCGAGGCGCCCCGCCCGGGTGAGCGCCTCGACGTACCAGAACGAGCACAGGTTGAACGTACCCTCCTCGCCGTCGAGACCGTCCGAGCCGTCGGGCGGGTAGCGCTGGACGAGGGAGTCCACGACGAGGTCGTCCTCGATGCGTGCGAGGGTGGAGAGGAAGCGCGGGTCGGTGGGCCCGGAGAACTTCACCAGCGGCAGGATCAGCAGGCCCGCCTCGACCTGGTCGGTGCCCGGGAACTGCGTGTAGGTGCCGAGGCGGGAGTCCCAGCAGTCGCGCTGCACCTCCTCGTAGGCCTCGGCGGCGGCGGACTCCCACGCTTCCACCGGCGCGGGCAGCCCGCGCTGCCGGGCCAGCCGCAGCGCGCGCTCGAACGCCACCCACACCATCACCCGGGAGTAGGTGTGGAACTGCGGCTCGCCGCGGGACTCCCACAGTCCCTGGTCGGGCAGGTGCCGGTTGCGGTCCAGCCACTCCAGCGAGCTGCGCACGCGGGTCCACAGGTCGTAGGAGATCGGCGTCTCCTTGTTGGCGATGTAGACCGAGTCCATCACCTCGCCGTAGGTGTCGAGCTGGCGCTGCGACCCGGCCGCGTTCCCGATCCGGACCGGGCGCGACCCGCGGTAGCCCGACAGGTGGTCCAGCTCGACCTCCCCGGGCGGCGGGGCCCCGTGCACGGTGTAGACCGGCAGCAGCCCGGAGGTGTCGTCGGCCTCGGCCATCCGCTGTTCCAGCCACGCCAGGAACGACCGGCCCTCCTCGACGAAGCCGAGTCGCATGAGCGCGTAGGAGGTGAACGCGGCGTCGCGCAGCCAGGCGTACCGGTAGTCCCAGTTGCGCTCCCCGCCGATCTCCTCGGGCAGCCCGGCCGTCGGCGCGGCGATCAGGGCGCCGGTCGGGTCGTGGACCATCAGCTTCAGCAGCAGCGCGGAGCGGTGCACCATCTCCCGCCAGCGCCCCTGGTAGTTCGACCGCGCGAGCCAGCGCTGCCAGTAGGTCAGCGTCGCGTCGCGCACGCGGGCGGCCTCGTGCTCGTCGAGGGGGCGGACGTCGTCGCGGCCCGGGGGCTCGTCGTGCCACGCGAGCAGGAAGTCCGCTCCCTCGCCGGCGCCGAGGTCGATCTCCGCGACGACGGCGGGTCCGGTCGCGTCCGGGTCGTCGACCACCCGGAGCGGGACCGACACCCGCAGCACGAGTGCGCCGCTCCCGTCGTCGGGGAGGAAGACCGCACCGACCCCGTCGACGATCTCGACGGTGTGCCGCACCCGCGCCCAGTCGAACGCGGGCGCGCACCGGACGGTGAAGCTCTGCCGGCCGCGGACCACCCGCACCGTCCGGACGAGCGGGCGCCTCCCGTCGTCGCCGTCGGGGTCCATCAGGTCGACGACCTCGGCGACGGAGGTCGCGTCGAGGAACCGGGTCATCAGGACGTTGGAGTCGGGCAGGTAGAGCTGCTTGGTCCGCGTGCACGACCCCGGCCGGACGGTGAACGCGCTGCGCTCGGCCCGGGCGCCGTCCTCGGTGAGCAGCGCCGAGAACACGGCCGGCGAGTCGAAGTCGGGCAGGCACGCGAAGTCGATGCTCCCGTCGGTGCCGACCAGCGCGACCGTCCGCAGGTCGCCGATCACGCCGTGGTCCTCGATGGCCAGCATGTCCGGTGCTTACCCGCCGCCGGGCGTCCTACCCGGTGGCGGTGCGCACCCGCGCAGCACGGTGTCCACCAGGGGCTCCACGTCCGCGACGGCGATCGCCTCGCCCCGCCAGAGCAGGCGGTAGTAGGGCGCGCCGATGGCGAGGTCCAGCAGGAGGTCGGGGGTGACGTCCGCGGCGACGGCGCCCTCGGCCTGGGCCTGGAGGACCAGGGCGGTCCCGGTGGCGCGCACGTCGGCGAGCGCGGCGCCGAAGGCCTTCTCGATCCGCTCGTCCCCGGCCGAGGCGGCGAGCAGCTCGGCGGCGGGCCGGCGGACGCCACCGGCGGCGAACGTCCGCGCCATGCGCCGCAGGGTGCGGACGAGGAAGGCGCGGAGGTCCTCCGCCGCGTCCTGTTCATCGACGTGGCCGGGGGTCGAGGCCACCGCGAGCAGGATGTCGTCGACGTCGTCGAACCGCCGGTTGACCGCCGGGAGGCTCACCCCGGCCCGCCGGGCGACGGCGGCCCGGGTCAGCCCCGCCCGGCCCACCTCGTCGAGCAGGGCGACGCAGGCGTCGACCACGGCGCGGTCGATGTCGGGGTCGCGGGGACGGGGCACCTCGGTTACGTTACCCGCACTATCGGAACGAGGGGGCGGGTGCGGTGGCGGCACGGTTCGGGACCGAGGTGGACGGGCGTCTCGTCGAGATCGAGTTCGACCGGCGGAAGGTGGTGCTCAACGCGGTGCGCCTGTTCGTCGACGGCGCGGAGGTGGACGCCGGTCGCGTGTTCTACGGCGAGAAGGAACTGCGCGCGACCATCGGCGGCCGGGAGGTCGTCGTCGCCGTCGTCTCGGGTATGGTCGGCGAACTGCTGCGAGCGCAGGTCCGGCGGGGCGACGGGGCGTGGGTCGACCTCGAGGAGCGCACCCCGGCCTGAACCGGCGGGAGCCGGCGGGGCCGCGTGGCTCCGCCGGCCCCCGACCTCAGCGCTGCTCGCGGGCGGCGTCGGCCGCCTCGGCGGTGCCGAGGGCCTCCGCCTTGCGGGCCGCGGCCTCGCGCTCGGCCTCGACCGCCTCGGTCTCGGCCTGCACGCGGGTGCGCTTCGCCTCGTGCGCCTTCTCGTCCGCGATCTCCTGGCGCCGCTGTTCCTCGCGCTTCGCGTCCTGCTTGCGCTGCTGCTCGCGCTCCTTCGCCTGCTGCTCGCGGCGGCGCTTCTCCTCCTCGAGCTTCTCGTGCTGCGCCTTCTCCTGCTCGCGGGCCTGCCGACGGGCCTGCTGGTCGGCCTCGCGCCGCTGCTCGAGACGGTCGTCGGCGACCTGGCGGCGGGCCTGCGCGGCCTCCTCGCGCTCCGCGGCCTCCGTCCGCTGCTGCACGCGCGCGTCCTTGACCTCGCCCTGCCGCGCGAGGTCCGGGTCGCCGAGCAGTGATCCGACCACCTGCCGCACCCCCGCCTCGAGGCCGTCGATGGCGAGCGAGGGACCGAACTCGGGATTGCGGCCGTTGCCGGTGATCTGCGCCAGCAGACCGACCGGCAGCCGGGCGACGCCGAAGCCCAGCGAGATGACGGGTCCGGCCACCGCGGACACGGGGTTGCTCATCGGTCCTCCTCGACCTGCTCGACCTGCTCGAGCGTCCGGGCCGAGGTCCGGGCCCGTTCGGCGCGGACCTCCTCGTCGCGGACGCGACCCTCCGCCTCGCCCCGCTCGCGCACGGCCTCGGCCTCGTCACGGCGCGTCTGCTGCTCGCGGGCCCGCGTCGCCTGCGACACGGCCTGCTCCTTCGCGGCGGTGTCGGCCTGCGCGCGCTGTGCCTCGGCATCCCGCTGCGCCTCGGCGCGCTCCTCGCGCTCCGCCCGCGCGTCCTCGGCGGCCAGCCGCTCGCGCTCGACCCGCAGCTCCTCGGCGCGGGCCTCGGCCTCGGCCTCCTCGCGCTTCTGCTGCGCGTGCTGCTCGGCGCGCTGCGCCTCCTTCGTGCGGTCGGCCTGCTCGGACTGGAGCTCGCCCTCGGCGCGCAGCGCGTCGTTGCCCGTGACGCTCCCGGCCGCCTTCTTCACGGCGCCCGCGAGCCGCTGGCCCGCACGCTCGGTCTTGCTGGTGTCGCTCGGATCGGCACCGTCGGACATGGGTTCTCCCTCCCACTCGGCGCGGCGCAGGTACCCGATCGATCACCGCGGGAAGCACCCGGTCAGACCAGCCCGCGCACCACCTCGGCGGCCGGGCCCTCGGCCGCCCGCCGGAAGTGCACCCCGGCCCACAGGTGCAGCCGGGACGCGTCGCCCGCCTTCGCCGCGGCGGTGCGCAGCGGCCGGGTCAGGTGGTGCAGCTCGGGGTAGGCGGCCGGCGCGGCGGGCCCGTGCTCGACGGCGAACCGGTTCGTCAGCGCCCGGGCCGCCCGGCCGGTGAAGGCCCGGGTGACGGTGGTGCCGGAGAACTCGGGGTCGGCGAGCGCGTCGCGGTGCGTGGTGGAGGTGCCGGCCTCGTCGGTGCGCAGGAAGGCGGTGCCCAGCTGGACCTGCGTCGCACCCGCCTCGAGGGCCCGGCGGACCCCGGCCCGGTCGGCGACGCCGCCGGCGGCGATCATGGGCAACCCCGTCCGCGGCCGGAGTGCGATCAGCAGGTCCAGGGTGTCGTCGTCGTTCGGTTCGTCCGCGACGCGGTGCGTGCCCCGGTGCCCGCCGGCGTCGGTGCCCTGCACGACGAGGCCGTCCAGGCCGAGCCGCTCGGCGGCCTCGGCCTCCTCCGGGCTCGTGACGGTGGCGACGAGCCGGGCGCCGGTCGCGCGGAGCGCGGCGAGGCGGTCGGGGTCGGGCAGGCCGAAGGTCAGGCCGATCGTGTCCGGCGGGTCCGCGACGAGGACCCGGATCTTCGCGTCGAGCCCGGGCCCGTCGTCGGGATCGTCGGCGGGGTGCGGGTCACCCAGCTCGACGTGGACCGCCTCGGCCTCGGGGGCGAGCCGGCGTCCGTAGGCGCCCACGGCCTCGTCGCGACGACGGGTGCGGCCGGTCGGGTCGGGCAGGAACAGGTTCACCCCGAACGGGGCGTCGCTGCGTTGCCGCAGCTCGGCGAGCCGGGCGGCGAGCGCGTCGGCGGTGAGGTAGCCCGCGGCGAGGTAGCCGTACCCGCCCGCCTCGGCGACCGCCGCGACGAGCGCCGGGGTCGACGGGCCGCCCGCCATCGGGGCCGCGACGATCGGGAGGCGAGGGCTCACCGCGTCATGCCGGATCGCCGAACCGGTACTCGCCCGCCGCCGCCCACGGGCCGCCACGGTAGTGCCACAGGGCCAGCGTCTCGACGTGGGTGTCGCGGCGCGTATGCGATTCCCGGACGGTCTCCAACGTGCGCCGGGCCTCGTCGGGCGTGACCTTGTTCTGGATCGTCACGTGCGGGCGCCAGCGGCGTGCGTCCTGGTCGGTCAGGTCGTCGCGGAAGGGCCGGGCGATCTCCTCGCGGACGTCCTCGAGCTCCCGCGAGCGCAATCGCAGCCCCACCCCGCGGCCCATCGGGAAGGGTTCGTCGACCCGGATCGGCGGCGGCCTCCGGCGGGTCGCCCTGGCCAGGGCCGCGCGCACGTCGTCGAGCAGGTGACCCGGCAGCGCGTGGAACAGGGTCACGTGCGCGCCGACGTGCAGCCGGTCGGGGGGGAAGTACCGCCGGCGCAGGGCGTCGAGCTCGTCCTGGGCGTCGGGGGCGAGGACGGCGGAGACGATCAGCGGGTCGGGCACCGTCGGGAGGTACCCGCTGCCTCACCGACTGCTACGTGACGCAGGTTCGGGGGCCGTCGGACCTGCCTGCTGTCGCACTCGGCGACGGGCCCGCGAGCCAGCCCGCCGGGTCGTCCCAGGCGTGGAGCCGGCGCCCCGAGTGCACCGTGACGGCTTCCCCGGTCCGAGGGTCGGGCCAGGAGAGCGTGCGTGCGAGCAGTTGGAGCGGCGTGCGGAAGTCGTCCAGCGCGACGTCCCGCAGCTCCGGGTAGAAGGGGTCGCCCAGGATCGGGATGCCGAGCGAGCACAGGTGCAGCCGCAGCTGGTGCGTGCGGCCGGTCCGCGGGGTGAGGCGGTAGCGGGCGACCGGGCCCAGGAGCGGGTCGTCGCGGTGCTCGAGGACCTCGACCAGGGTCTCCGCGTTCGGCTCGCCGCCGACCTCCCGCGCGGTGACGATGCCGCGTTCCTTGACGATCCGGGACCGGACGACCGTCGACTCCAGCCCGGGGAGGTACGGCGCCACCGCCTCGTAGGTCTTCGCCACGCGGCGGTCGCGGAACAGGTTCTGGTAGGCCCCCCGGTCCTCCCGCCGGACGACGAACAGCACCAGGCCGGCGGTGACCCGGTCCAGGCGGTGGGCGGGGGAGAGGTCGGGCAGGCCGTGCTCGTCGCGCAGCCGCACCAGCGCGGTCTCCCGCACGTGCCGTCCGCGCGGGATGGTCGCGAGGAAGTGCGGCTTGTCGGCCACGAGCACGCGGTCGTCGACGTGGGCGACGTCGATGCCGAACGGCACCGCGGCCTCGTCGGGAAGATCCCGGTGGAACCACACCGACCCGCCGCTGACGTAGGGCGCGTCGATCGGCAGCGGGCCCTCGGCGTCGTGGAACCGTCCGGCGGCGAACATGGCGTCGACCTGTGCGGCCGGCAGCGGGACCCGGGTCACCACGTGGTCGCGGATCGTCGCCCACTGCTCGGACACCGGCAGCCGCATGCGCGCCGGGTCGAGCCCGAAGCGGGGCGGCAGGGACGGCGGGGGACGCACGGCCCCCATTGTGAGCGAAGGGGCCGTCCGCTCGATCTATCCGCCCGGGGGCGCCCACCGCCCATCGGGGCGCCACATGGCGATGGGCGCCCACGGCCCGTCTATACGACCGAACGTGCCCTTCGCTCAGTCGGCGAGCAGCGCGTCCGAGACGATCTTGCGCTGGATCTCCGACGTGCCCTCGAAGATCGTGGTCAGCCGGGCGTCGCGCCAGTACCGCTCGGCGGAGTACTCCGTGGTGTAGCCGTTGCCGCCGAAGATCTGCAGGGCCCGCGACGTGACGCGCTCCGCGGTCTCCGAGGCGACGAGCTTGGCCTGCGAGGTCTCGACGTCCGCCGCGACGCCACCGTCCACCAGCCACGCCGCGTGCAGGTAGAGCTGGCGGGCGGCCTCGACCTCGGCGGCCATGTCCGCGAGCGCGTGCCGGATCACCTGCTGGTCGCCGATCGGGTGCCCGAACTGGACCCGCTGCTTCACGTAGGCGATCGCGTCCTCCACCGCCCCGCGCGCCAGCCCGACCGCCCGCGCCGCCGTCTGCACCCGCGCCGGCCCGAGCCAGCGCAGCGACTCCTTGAACCCCTGGCCCTCCTCCTGCCCGGTGTCCTGCAGCGCGTCCGCCGGCACCCGCAGCCCGTCGAGCTGCAGCTCCCAGGTCGTCAGGCCGTAGTAGCCGATCTTGTCGATGGGCGTCCCGCTCACACCCGCCGGGAACGACCCGCGCGACTTCTCCACCAGGAACAGCTCCAGCCCGTCCGAGCGGCCGTGCCCCTCGCGCGGGTCCCGGGTGCGGGCGAGCAGGTGCAGGAAGTCCGCGCGCTTCGCGTGCCCGACCCACCGCTTCGTTCCCGTCAGCACCCAGGAGTCGCCGTCGCGTTCGGCCGAGCACCCGACGTTCGCCAGGTCCGACCCGGCGCTCGGCTCCGAGAACGCGATCCCGCCGATCCACTCGCCACGTGCCGACCGCGCCAGCAGGTCCGGCCGGCCCGCACACCCGGTGCCGTTGCCGCGGGCGATGATGCTCGCGACGCTCATCCACGCCCGCGCCAGCTCCTCGCAGACCAGCGCGTACTCGAGCACGCCGAGACCCAGCCCACCGTGCTCGCGGTCGATCATGATCCCGAAGTAGCCGAGCTCGGCGAGCCGGTCCAGCAGCTCGTCGGGGATCTCGCCGCGCTGCGGGTCGAGCTCGTCGGCGACCGGGAGGACCTCCTCCATCGCGAACCGCCGCGCGGTCGCCTGGAGCTCGGCGCGCTCCGGGGTGAGGTACACGCTCGCCGCGGGCGCCAGCGTCTCGACGCCCTCGAGGTTCTTCCGGCTCCAGGTCATGAGGTCCTCATTCCCGACGACGAGCCCTGCCGCACCCGGGCGGGCGCGCGTCACGTCCGGACGTGCGGGGTGATGCGGTCGGCGGCGAGCCGGTCGAACACGGCAGCGAACGCGTCGAGGGTCCGCACGTAGCCGGTGAACCCGGCGAGGCGGGAGCGGGACATGTCGGTGAGGCACTCGATGTCGCGGCCGAGGTCGCCGTCGGTGTGCCAGAACGAGGCGACGCGGTCGAGGTCGGACTCGACGAGGTTCTCCCGCTCCGCGATCCGCGCCCACACGTCGCCGAGCCCCGCGGTCTGCTCCTCCAGCGGCCGCACCGTGCCGTCGAAACCCTCGGCCTCGACACCCAGCAGCTCGGCCAGGCGCGGCCACATCCACCGCCAGCGGAAGACGTCGCCGTTCACGACGTTCAGCGCCTGGTCGTGCGCCGACGGCGAGTCCGTCGCCCAGATCATGTGCTCGGCGGCCTGCCCGGCGTCGGTCATGTCGGTGAGGCCCTCCCACTGCTGCCGCGAGCCCGGGAAGGTGAACGGTCGGCCGGTCTCCCGGCACAGCGCGGCGTAGACGGCCAGGGTGGAGGCGATGTTCATGGCGTTGCCGACCGCGTAGCCGACCACCGTGTGCGCCCGGTGCACGCTCCACGAGAACCGGTGCTCGCGCGCCGCGGCGAACAGCTCGTCCTCCTGCGCGTAGTAGAAGTTCGGGGCGTCGAGGCGCGGCTCGGTCTCGACGAACGGCGTCTCCGGCAGCGTGCCCTGGCCGTACGCCTCGAACGGCCCGAGGTAGTGCTTGAGGCCGGTCATCAGGGCGACGTGCTGCACCGTGCCCTCGGCGCCGGCGGCCGCGAGGACGTCGCGCACCATCCCGCCGTTGACCCGGATGTTCTCCTCCTCGGAGTCCTGGCGCGCCCAGGCGGTGAGGAAGACCGAGGTCGGACGGGTGCCGGCGATCGCGTCGCGGAGGGCGTCGGCGTCGGTGAGGTCGGCGTGCAGGCCCTCCACCTCCGCGACCGGCGACGAGCTGCGTCGGGACAGCCCGAGGACGTGGCCCCCGCGGACGGAGAGTCGCTCGGCGAGGGCGTGGCCCGCGATACCGGTGACGCCGACGATCAGGGGGCGGGAGAGCGCGTGCATGCCGCGCGGGTGCCCGGACCGGTCCGGTCGAACCCGTGACGTCTGCGGTAGAAGGAGGTGTGTTCGTCTACACCGCCCAGCCCGCCCGCGTCGTGTTCGGCACCGGGAGCCTCGGCCTGCTCGCCGAGGAGGTCGAGCGGATCGGCCGGTCGCGCGTGCTGGTGGTGGCGGGCGAGCGCCACCGGGAGCGCGTCGAGGGCGTGCTGGGGGAGCTCGCCGTCGGGGCGTTCGGAGGCGCCGTCATGCACACCCCGGTCGAGGTGACCGAGCAGGCCCTGGCCGTGCTGCGCGACGCGGGCGCCGACTGCGTCGTCGCCGTCGGCGGCGGCTCGACGACCGGGCTGGCCAAGGCGCTGGCCGTACGCACCGGCGTGGACCAGGTGATCGTCCCCACCACCTACTCCGGCTCCGAGGTGACCCCCGTCCTCGGTGAGACGGCGGACGGCGTCAAGACGACGCGGACCTCGCCCGACATCCTCCCCGAGACCGTGATCTACGACGTCGACCTCACCCGCTCGCTCCCGCACGACGTCACCGTCACCAGCGCCGTCAACGCCCTCGCGCACGCCGTGGAGGCGCTCTACTCCCCGCAGGCGAACCCGGTCGTCGACCTGCTCGCCCTCGATGCCGTCCGGCGGCTGGCCGCCGGTCTGCGTGGTTCGGGGGACCGGGAGCAGCTCCTCCAGGGGGCGTGGCTGGCGGGGACGTGCCTGGGGTCGGTCGGGATGGCGCTGCACCACAAGCTCTGCCACACCCTGGGCGGCTCGTTCGACCTCCCGCACGCACCCACCCACACCGTCGTCCTGCCGCACGCGATGGCCTACAACGTCGCGGCGGCCCCGGAGGCGATGCGCCGGATCGCGGAGGCGCTCGACGTCGAGGACGCCCCGCGCGGGGTGTTCGACCTCGTCACGACAGCGGGTGGCCCGACCTCCCTGCGCGAGCTCGGCCTGGCCGAGGCCGACCTCGACCGCGCGGCCGAGCTCGCCGTCGGGACCCCCTATCCGAACCCGGCCGAGCTGACCCGCGACGGCCTCCGGGCGCTCCTGGGCCGGGCGTGGGCGGGCGAGCGGCCCTAGACGAGATCCGCGCCCGCGCGGAGGGCCCGGAACTTCTCCCACACGACGGTGGGGTGCACCTCGGGCTGGTAGCTCGCCCGGGAGGAGAAGCCGCAGTCCGCGCCGGCGATGACCTGCTCGCGCCCGACCGCGTCGACGTAGTGGCGCAGCATCTCTGCGACCAGCTCCGGGTGCTCAACGTAGTTCTGGGCGTGCCCGAGCAGGCCGGGGACGAGCACCGCGTCGCCGAGCTGCCGGCGCAGGCGGTCGTCCTGCCAGATCGTCCACTCGTGCATGTGACGCGGGTTCGCGACCTCGAACGAGTACGCCCCCGCCCGGATCGCCAGCATCGGGCCCGCGACCTCGGCCATCGTGATGTCGTGGACCCGCGGCCCGTGGTTGAGGCCGTAGCAGGTGTGGAGGCGGATCTTCTCGGTCGGGATGTCGCGCAGCGCGTGGTTGACGATGTCGGCGTGCTCGGCGGCGGTCTGCTGCCGCTCCTCGGGCGTGAGCGCCGGGTCGGACAGGATCTCGATCAGCCACGGGTCGTCGATCTGCAGCAGGAACCCGGCGTCGACGATCGCCAGGTACTCCTCGCGCAGCGCCTCGGCGACCGCCGTGTAGTACTCGGTGTCGGTCGCGTAGAACTCGTTGCGGCCGAAGCCGCGCGGCGAGGTCGAGGGTAGGAACGCCTCGGTGTACTCGACACCGACGAGCGCGGCCCGCAGGTTCTCGATGTCGGTGCGCAGCTGGTCCTGGCCGGTGTAGGAGACCGGGCCGACGCAGGCCACCGTCACCATCGGGGCCACGGTCTTCGAGTACTTCCCGAGGTACTGCTCGTAGTACTCCGGGAAGGCGTCGATCTCGAGCTTCCACGACGGCGGGAGCAGCTTCTCCCCGCTCGAGGGGGAGAAGCCGTCGAGCCGGTCCTGGACGTAGGTCGCGAAGCTGACCTTGCCCATCTCGCCGTCGGTCACGACGTCCAGGCCCGCCTCGACCTGCCGCCCGACGACGTCGCGCACCGCCTCGGTCACCTGCTTCGCGAAGCCGGCCTCGTCGTACGGGCGGCCGTGCTCCTTCTCCCGCATCGTGTCCAGCAGCGCCTCCGGACGCGCGAGGCTGCCGACGTGGGTGGTGAGGATCCGCTCTGCGCTGCGCTGCATGCCCGCGACGCTAGGAAGCGCCGGTCGTCGGGGGCAGCGCCGTGTTCGCGGGTCGGGAACGCGGCGGATCCCCGACAAGATCTCGTTCCGCCGCGCGAAGTGGGGCGAGGACCGATCGGTCCGCTACCTGGAACCGGATCTTGCTCCCTCGACGGCCCGGCGGATGGCGATGACCGCGCGGTCGCGCTCGGCGACCAGGTCGGCGAACGACCGCTCCGTCGCGGTGCCCTCCACCATCGCGTCCCGCAGCTCGGGCGTCAGCTCCGGCGCCTCGAGACGCGTCCACGGGGCCTGCAGCGACGGGCCGAAGTGGTCGAGCATGTGCGCCATGCCGCCCTCGCCGCCGGCCAGGTGGAACGTCCGGCACGGGCCGTGGACCGGCCAGCGCAGCCCCGGACCCTCGGTGATGGACGCGTCGATCTGGTCGACCGTCGCCTCGCCGTTCGCCACCATGTGCAGCGCCTCGCGCCAGAGCGCCTCCTGCAGCCGGTTCGCGACGAAGCCCGGGACCTCCCGGTCCATCTCGATCACCGACTTGCCGATCGACCGGTAGAACTCCGCCGCAGCCTTCACGACGGCGGGTGCGGTCGCCTCACCGCCGACCACCTCGACCAGCGGGATCAGGTACGGCGGGTTGAACGGGTGCCCGACGACGAGCCGCGACGGGTCCGCGGCGCGCACGGCCATGTCCGTCATCGGGAAGCCCGAGGTCGACGACGCGACGATCGTGCCCGGACCGGTCGCCGCGGCCAGGTCCGCGAGGAGCGACCGCTTCAGCTCCAGGTCCTCGGGTGCCGACTCCTGCACGAACTCCGCGTCCCGCACGGCGTCCTCCAGCGAGCCGGCGACGCGCAATCCGCCCCACCCTTCGTCGGGGAGGCCCAGGGAGTTCAGCGCCGGCCGCGCCGCCTCGACGATGCGCCGTAGCCGGGCCTCCGCGTCGGGACCCGGGTCCCAGGCGACGACGTCGTGGCCCTGCGCGAGGAAGTAGGCGGCCCACCCGCCGCCGATGACGCCGGCGCCGATGCAGGCGATCACCGGTGCAGCCCGAACGTCTCGCGGGCCTCGTCGGGCGTCGCGACGGACGCCCCCAGCGACTCGATGATCGTCACCGCCCGCTGGACGAGCTGTGCGTTCGTCGCCTTGACCCCGCGCGAGAGGTAGAGGTTGTCCTCCAGCCCGACGCGCGCGTGCCCGCCGAGCAGCACCGACTGCGCGACCCACGGCAGCTGGTCGCGGCCGAGCGCGAAGGAGGTGAACTCGGCGTCGTCGGGGAGGAGGTTGACCATCGCCGCGAGCAGGCCCGGATCGGCGGGCGCGCCGTAGGGCACGCCCATGCAGAGCTGGAACAGGCCGGGCGCGTCGATCAGGCCCTCCTCGCGCAGGACCGTCGCGAACCACAGCTGGCCGGTGTCGAAGACCTCCAGCTCCGGCTTCACGCCGAGCTCCTGGAAGCGCTTCGCCCCCTCGCGGAGCATGTCGGTCGTCGAGACGTAGAGGGCCTGGCCGTCGCCGAAGTTGTAGGAGCCGCAGTCGAGCGTGCCGATGTCGGGGAGCAGCTCCTCGATGTGCGGCATCCGGTCGTGCTGGTTGACCAGGTCGGTGCCGTCGACGGGCTTGAGCGGGTCGTCGGCGTCGACGACGAGGTCGCCGCCCATGCCCGCCGTCAGGTTGAGGACGACGTCGACGTCCGCGGCCCGGATCAGGCCCGCGGCCTCGCGGTACAGGGCGACGTCGCGGGAACGGATGCCGGTCTCGGGGTGCCGCACGTGCACGTGGACGACCGCGGCACCGGCCCTCGCCGCGGCGACCGCGTCGTCGGCGATCTGCTGCGGCGTCACCGGGACGTGCGGGCTCTTGCCGGGGGAGTCGGCGGCGCCGGTCAGCGCGGCCGTGATCACCACGCGGCGGTTCATCGGTCTCATCGGTCGTCCTTCCGGATGGCGTGTGCGACGAAGTCGTGGAGGGCGGCGCGCATGTCGGCCGCGGTGGAGGCGCCGGTCATCACGCCGACGCCGAGACCGTCGACCAGCGCGGTGAGCTGGCGGGCGCGCACCGTCTGGTCGCCGCCTCTGAACACCCCCGCCTCGGCTCCGGCCTCGAGCGTCATCAGCACGGTGCGGAACCAGCGGTCCTGGCCGCGGGCGTAGAGGTCGCGGTGCCTGGGTTCGGTCACCGCCTCGACCCACACCTGCATCCAGATCGACCACTCCGGCTCGAGCACCGGGCCGTCGGGCATCTGCAGGTCGAGGAGCGTCTCCAGACGCTCGACGGGATCGGCGATCGCGGCGAGGGCGCGGGCCTGACGGTCGTGGGCCAGCTCGACGTTGTGGCGCAGGGCCTCGTCGAGCAGGGCGTCCTTGTCGGCGAAGTGGTAGTGGACTCCTCCGGTGCTCGTGCCGGCGGCCTCGGCGACGTCCGCGATCCGCACCCGGTGGTAGCCGCGCCGCGCGATGAGCGTCCAGGCGGCATCGAGGATGCGCTTGCGCGCGTCGTCGGGGTCCGGTCGGCGGGCGATCAGGTCCGTCCCGGCCGTGACCGGCCCGTCGCCGTCGCCGCGCAGGAGCCAGGTGAGCTCGACACCGGTGTGGTCGGCGATACGGCCGAGCTCGTCGGCGGCGAAGCGCCGTCGACCCGCCAGGGACTTCGACAGCTTCGTCTCGTCGAGTCCGACGGCCGTCGCCACCCGCCGTCGGGAACCGGCCGCGTCGACCGCCGCCCGGACCCGCCGCCGTACCGCGTCGTCGTCCATCGAGCCCGACGGTAGAGCCACCCTTGCGTGAATCGCAAGTCTGACTGACGAATCAGTCGGAGGACTCGACGGCTCTTGTGGTCGGGGGTTCCCCTCGCGAGACTCGGGAGGTGGCCTACGCGAACGACGTCGGCGGGATGCACGGGTTCGGCGACCTGCCCGAGGAGGGGCACGGGTTCGAGTCCGTGTGGGAGGCGCAGATCTTCGCGCTGAACCAGGCGTGCGTGGCCGCGGGCGTCTACACGCTCGACGAGTTCCGGCACGTCATGGAGCGGATCCCGCCGGGGGAGTACTACGACATGCCGTACTACGAGCGCTGGCTGACCGCGGTCGAACGGCTGCTGCCGTGAACGTCGGCGACCGCGTGCGGGTGCGTGTGATCAACCCTCCTGGGCACAATCGCGCGCCGTCGTACGTGCGTGGGCGGAGCGGGGTCGTCGTGCGGTCCGTGGGGGACGGGCGCTTTCCCGACGAGGCCGCGGCGGTCGGGTCCGGCGCGCGGCGGGAGACGATCTGGACGGTGGCGTTCGCCGGCACCGAGCTGTGGGGCCCCGACGCCGGGCCGCGCGACACGGTGCACGTCGACCTCTTCGAGACGTACCTGGAGCGGGCATGAGCGGGTCCGGGCACCATCGCAACGGCGAGCTGCAGGCCCGCGTGAACGTGCTGCTGGCGCTGGCCGAGGAGCGCGGCATCGTCGACCGGGAGGAGATCGACCGGCGGATCGAACTGCTCGGGACGTCGGTGTCGCCGCTGAACGGGGCGCTGATGGTGGTCCGGGCGTGGAACGACCCCGCGTACCGCGACCGGCTGCTCTCCGACGCCGGAGCGGCCGCCGCCGAGCTCGGGATCGCCGGTGGCGGCTACTCCTCGGACATCCACCTGCACGCCGTGGCGAACACCCCCGAGGTGCACAACGTGGTCGTCTGCACCCTCTGCTCGTGCTATCCGCTGGCGTGGCTCGGGCCGCCGCCCGCCTGGTACAAGTCCGAGGCCTACCGCTCGCGGGTGGTGCGCGACCCGCGCGGCGTGCTCGCCGAGTTCGGGACGGTGCTGCCCGACGACGTCGAGGTCCGCGTCTGGGATGCCAGCGCCGAGGCGCGCTACCTCGTCGTGCCGGTACCGCCCGAGGGTGCCGAGCAGCTCTCCGAGGACGAGCAGCTCGACCTGGTCACCCGGGACTGCCTGATCGGCGTGGCGGTCCCGTAGCACCCTCCGGGTGCCAGCAATGCCCTATCGGCGTGCTCCGTTGAATTGCTGGCGTTGAGTGCCAGAGAATCCGGCACCGTCAGCGTGGCCGGCCGGACGGAGGAGGACGCATGGGCAAGCGGAGGACGGCGGCCCGGGCGCTCGTGGGCGTCGTGGGCGCCGTGACGGCGGGCGGGGCGCTGGCGGCGGACGCGCTCGTCCCCGAGACCGCGCGGCAGCACCTGGGGAACCCGCGCTGGCCCGGGCACGCGAAGTTCCACGACGCGCAGTACATCGTCATGAGCATGCTGCTCGGCGGGATCACGCTGCGCCTCGTCACGACCCGCCGCGGCGACCCGGACCGCAACCTCCTCGCGGCCGCGGCGATCTCCTCCACCCCGTGGCTCGGGATGTACGGCGCGGCGGCGTTCCCGGGGACGGAGCTGGTCGACGAGGAGTTCGACACCCCGAAGGTGCTCGGCCTCGATCCCAACCTCTTCGCCGGGACGATGTGCCTCGCTGCGCTCGGGGCGGCGGTCGGGCTGTCCCGATCCGCCCGCTGACGGTGCCGGGTTTCCTGGCGCTGGGTCTGCAAGCAATTCAAGGGAGCACGCCGATAGGGCTTTGCTGGCACCGGGAGGTGCCCCGGGACCTACGAGCTCGCCCGCACCAGCTCGACCGTGATCCGTTCCGCGGCCCGGCGCACCCCCTGCACGACGGCGGGCTTGCGCGGCCCGAGCATCCGGGAGGTCGCGCCGACCACCGACACCGCCGCGACCGCCCGCCGGCGACCCGCCGTCCCGGTGAGGATCGGGGCGGCGATCGACGACCAGCCCTGGTCGTACTCGTCCCGGCACGTGGCGTAGCCCTGCTCGCGGGTCTGGACCAGGGTCCGGCGCCAGCGCAGCGGGTCCACGACGGTGAACGGTGTCCGCCGCTCCAGGCCGCGCTCCAGGATGGCGGCGACCAGGGACGGGTCGGAGGCGGCGAGGACCCGGCCGATCGACGACGAGTGCGCCGGGTTCCGGTGGTAGTCCGTGCGGAACCGCAGCCCCGCGCCCGCCGTCTCCAGCCGCTCCAGGTACAGCACGTCGGTGCCCACCGCCACGCCCAGCTGCACGGTCTCCCGCACCGTCTCCCGCAGCTCGCCCAGGAACGGCATCGCGACCTCGCGCAGCAGCAGCCGGTCGACGGCGAGTTGCCCGTACTCGAACAGCCGGAGGCCCAGCCGGTACCGGCCCGACCCGGCCTTCTCCAGCAGCCCGCCTGCCGCGAGGGCGGCGAGCATCCGGCAGGCGGTGGACTTCGCGATCCCCAGCCGCGCCGCGACCTTCGTCGCGCCGAGCTCGGGCTCGGCGGTGAAGCAGTCGAGGACCGCAACCGCGGTCGACACCGACCGCAACGGCGAGTCGTCGAGCGAGTCCTCCGGGACCATCGGGGTGAACGGCAGCACCGTCATCTCACGCCTCCCAGTTCGGGAACTCGTCGGGCGGAGGCACGTTCACCTCGGTGACCCGATTCCGGTAGGAGACGAACGCGGTGCGCCCGCCCTCGCGCATCTTCACCCGGATCTCCTCGGTGTTGAGGGGCTCGCCGGGGTCGTAGCCGTGCGCCCAGGTGGCGAACGCGCGCATCGGGCCGGAGTGCGTCGCGGCCAGGATCCGGTCGTAGGGCTGCTCCGGCTCGAGGGTCATCAACCGGTGGAAGCCCCGCCAGAACCGCCGCACGCACATTGCCGGCGGCTCGAAGTACATCATCGGGATCGTCAGCCACTCCTGGATCGGGTCCGCCCCGCCCAGCTGGGTCCGGTAGAACCGGTCGATCTCGACGAGCCACCGCGGCCGGTCCCCGACGGCGAGCCGCTCCAGCGTCTCGTTCGTGGCCTGGTACTGCCGGAACGCCGAGGTGACGTCGCGCAGCCCGTCCGGGGTCCAGACCCCGAAGTTGCGCAGTTCGGCGATCGGCTCCTTGTCGGTGATCTCCGCGTCGATGCCCCACATCGACAGGCCGTCCTTGGCGCCGCGGAAGAGCTGGTCGGCGGTCTGGCGGGCGCGGTTGGTGTCCGCGCACACGAGCAGCACCCGGTCGCCGTCCGACCAGCGCCGTGCCAGCTCGTGGCCGCGCCGGTGCGCCTGCCAGGCCCCCATCGGCGTCAGTCCGGAGTCCGTCGAGTACCCCTGCGTGATCCCGTGCCGGATGATCGAGATCTCGCAGACGATCTTCTCGGACGCCTTGCGCTCGATCGGCGCGGCGATCTCCTTGCCGCGGCTGGCCTCGGCCAGCGCCGGGGTGAAGCGCTCGCCGTCGTGGACGACGGACGTCTCCGTTCCCGACGATTCCGTGGTCCGTTCCCGGAAGCGCCGCAGGTAGAGCGGCGTCCCGTCGTCGGCGGGTGCCTCCGCGCCCGGGCCCTGCCGCCGGGACCGGTAGCGCGACAGGTAGTCCGGCGTCTCGTAGCGGTCCACGGACCGCGGGTCGCGCGCCATCAGGAGTGCACCGTGAAGAAGCGCTCGTTGACCTGGCGGTGGTAGTAGAAGATCGCCCGGCCCATCTCCTCCTCGGTCCAGGTGATGGGCTCGAAGTCCGGGTCGACCCAGTAGCCGCCGGTGAAGAGCTCGTTGCGGTTGCCGGCGGGGTCGAAGAAGTAGGTGGTGTAGCCGCGGGTGACGCCGTGGCGCGTGGGGGCCACGTCGATCGGGACCCCGTGGTAGGCGAGCGTGTCGGCGGCGTCGCGGATGCCGTTCCAGTCGTCCATCCAGAACGCGAAGTGGTGCAGCGCGCCGTTCGGACCGGTGATGACGGCGATGTCGTGCGGGGTGTGCGAGTGCTCCAGGAACGTCGCGAGCTGGTGCCCGTCGTTGGCGAGGATCTGCTCCGTGAGCCGGAACTCGAGCAGCTCGCGGAAGAACGCGGTGAACGCCTCGACGTCCTCGGCCATGAGGAACACGTGGTCCAGGCGCGGCGGCGCGATCCCCACCAGGTCCTGCGGACGGGGCGGCGGGTTCTGCATCGGCAGCATGTTGCCGATGCGCTCGGTGCCGTGGGTCAGCTCCACGAGGTGCCCGGACGGCGCCTCGAACCGGATCGCCTCGCCCCAGCCCGGACCGAGCTCGCGCGCGGCGAAGCGCTTGACGGGCACCCCGGCCGCCTCGAGCTTCGTCGTGAAGTGGTCGAGGTCCTCGGGCGCGTGCAGCTTGAACGAGAGGTGGTCCAGGCCGTGGGTCGGCGCGGACCGCAGGATCACCGAGTGGTGCTCGCGCTCGTCCCAGCACTTGAGAAAAACGCGAGCAGACGCGTCGTCCGTCGTGTCGCGCGCGGTCTCGATCAGGCCGAGCACCTCGGTGTAGTAGGCGGTGGCGAGCTCGAGGTCGGGGACGCGGACCTCGACGTGCTGGAGCCGCAGGATGCGGTCGGAACTGGAACCGTTCGGCATCGGGTGACCCCTCACGTGTGCATGCGCAGGAAGCGCTGGCTGACGACGTTCTCGTAGTAGAAGAGGCCCTTGCCGAAGTTGTCCTCGGTCCAGGTGAGGATCTCGGTGTCGGGGTCGACCCAGTAGCCGCCGGTGAAGACCTCGTTGCGGATCCCGAGCGGGTCGAAGAAGTAGATGGTGTTGCCGCGGGTGACGCCGTGGCGCGTCGGGCCCTGGTCGATCTGCACGCCGTTGAAGGCCAGGGTGTCGGCGGCCTGGCGGATGTGGTCCCAGTCGTCGAGCCAGTAGGCCCAGTGGTGCAGGGCGCCGTTCGGACCGTTGACGATCGCGATGTCGTGCGGGGAGTTCGTGCGCCCGGCGAGCCAGACGCCGAGCTGGTGGCCGTTGCCGTCGAGGACCTGCTCGGTCATCCGCAGTCCGAGGACGTCGATGAAGAACCGGGCCGACTCCGCGACCTCCTCGGCGTTGACCAGCATGTGGTCCATGCGCGGGGGCGCGATGCCGGGCAGGTCCGGCGGCGGGGTCGGCGACGGGTTGTGCTTGCCGAGGAGGTTGCCGGTCTTCTCGATGTCCCAGACCAGCTCCATGATCTGGCCGCTGGGCACCTCGAAGCGCAGCGACTCGCCCTGACCGACGGCCTCGCCGCGACTGACCCGCGTGGTCGGGCAGCCGTACGCCTCGACCCGGTTCTCGAAGTCGGCGAGGTCGTCCTCGGCCTCGACCCGGAACGTGAACGAGTCCATCCCGGTGCGCGGGTGGTAGCGCATCCGCAGCGAGTGGTGGTCCTCCTCGTCCCAGCACTTGAGGTACACCGCGTCCTCGGTGCGCTGCACCTGCTGCAGGCCCATGACCTCGGTGTAGTAGGCCGTCGAGAGGTCGAGGTCAGGGGTCCGCACGTCGACGTGTGCGAGGCGAAGGATGCCCATCTGCGATGCCTCCAGTGTGCTTGACGTCACGACGCTAACCGCCCTAGCGTTCCGGGGAGAAGAGCTGCCGTTCCGGAGGTCGGAACGCTCCCGAGGAGGTGCCGTGGCCGACCCGATGGCGATGCGCCGGGCCGTCGCGGGGTACGTCGAGGGCATCCACGCCGCCTACGCGACCCAGGCCGCGACGTTCCCGCCGGCGGTCCGCGGGCGGATGCCGCTGCTCGCGGCCGGCCCGTTCACCGTCGTCGCGGCCGGGGCGCGCAACCTGCACGTCCTCGCCACCACCGAGCCACTCGGGCCGCTGCGCGGCGAGGAGGTCGAGCTCCCCGGCTCGCTCGACGGCATGGAGTGGGCGGTCCGGTTCTACGACCCGGTGGTGCTGCCCGCGCTCGGCCTGATCGACGAGGGGGAGCGGGCCCGTCCCGACGAGGTCCGCGGCACGCTGGGCATCTCCACCGTGCTCTACCACGTGGTCACCCAGCCCGGCTCCGGTCTGTCGCCGCACCACGCCGGTCACGTCGGCTCCGGGCTCGCGGCCGGCCACTCCGCCGCGGCACGGGACTTCGACTCGTTGCGCTCGCGGGCCCGGGGCCGGGGGGCGCTGGTCGACGAGATGCAGGGTGCGTCCGTCGCCGGACTCGCCCGGGCCCAGGTCCTGCTCGCCCGCGCGATCGCGCCGCACGATGCCGCGGTGGGGGAGGCGGTCGACACCGCGCTGGCGGCGGGCTCCGCCCCGGACCCCGACGCGGTGCGCCGGGTGCTCGTCGCGGCCCTCGGCGGCTCACCGGCCGGGACCGCGGGAGCGGTGTGACGTGGACGCGACCCTGCAGTCGGTGACCAACGCCGCGCGCCTGCTGAAGGCGTTCCTGTCCCGCGAGGAGTCGCTCGGGCCCTCGGAGCTCGCGCGCCGCCTGGGGCTGGGCAAGTCCGCGGTGCACCGGCTGCTGGCCACCCTCGCCGCCGAGGGCCTCGTCACGCGCGACCCGAACGGCTCCTACCGGCTCGGCATGGTGATGTTCGAGCTCGGCGAGGCGGTGCGTGCTCACCTGGACCTGCACGGCGCCGCGGGCCCGGTGCTGGTGGAGCTGCGCGCGCAGACCGGGGAGTCCTCGCAGGTCGGGGTGCTCGACGGCGACGAGGTGGTCTACGTCGACCGGCTCGAGAGCACGCACTCGCTGCGCCTGTTCCACGAGACCGGTCGGCGGGTGCCGCTGCACTGCACCAGCTCCGGCAAGGTCCTGCTCGCCGCGATGCCCGAGTCCCGCCGTGAGGCGATCGTCGCCGCGGGCTTCCGCGCCCTCACCCCGCACACCCTCGTCGCGCCGGACGACGTTCGCGCGGAGCTCGACCGGGTCCGACGGCGCGGGTGGGCCGAGGCGGTCGACGAACGCGAGATCGGCGTCGCCTCGCTGGCCGCCCCCGTCCACGGCCCGGGCGGCGAGGTGGTCGCCGCGATCAGCGTCGGTGCCCCGGCCACCCGCTTCCACGCGATCCCGCGCGAGCACCTGGTCCGGTGCGTGGTCGAGGCGGGCGAGGCCGTGTCGCGCCGGCTGGGGTGGAACCCGGAGAACCTGTCGTCGGGAAGGATCGGGGAGTCCCTGCATGCCCGTGTCTGACCCGGCCGCCAGTCCCCGAAGCAGGGCCCGCGCGCTCTACGAGGCGCGGCGCACGCGGACCCCGATCCCGCCGTTCACCGACGACGACCCGTCCCTCGGGATGGCCGACGGCTACGCCATCCAGCGTGAGCTGGTCCCGATGCTGCTCGACGAGGGCGACCGCATCGTCGGGTACAAGGTCGGCCTCACCTCGAAGGCCATGCAGCGGATGGTCGGCGTCGACGCGCCCGACCACGGGCCCGTGCTCGCCTCGACGGTCTACCGCGACGGCGACACCCTCTCGCTCGGTGACTTCATCGCGCCCAAGGTCGAGGCCGAGATCGTCTTCGTGATGGGGGAGCGGCTCGCGGGCCCGGGCGTCGGGCCCACCGACGCGGCGCGGGCGGTGGCGGGTGCCGCGGCGGCGATGGAGATCGTCGACTCCCGCATCGCGGACTGGCGGATCAAGCTCGCGGACACGGTCGCCGACCTCGCCTCCAACGGGGCGGTCGCGGTGTCGTCGCGGCTGGTGCCGCTCGCGGGTCTCGACACGCGCCTGGTCGGGATGACGCTGACGCGCAACGGCCAGCTGCTCGACACCGGCGCCGGCGCGGCCGCGCTCGGCGACCCGCTGGCGGTCGTGGCGTGGCTGGCGAACGTCCTCGGCGAGCACGGCGTGGCGCTCGAACCGGGACACCTGGTCATGACGGGGGCGCTGCACGCGGCGGTCCCGATGGCGGCGGGCGAGGTGTACCGGGCGGAGTTCGACCGGCTGGGTCCGATCAGCATCAAGGTGGCACCGTGAATCACGAGGAACTGGCGGCCCGGCTCTCGAAGGCGATCGCGGAGCGCACCGCGATCGACCCGCTCACCGACGAGTACCCCGACCTGGACCTCGAGGCGGGCTACGCCGTCCAGCGCGTGCTGCGCGAGCAGGCCGGCGCGATCGCGGGGTGGAAGCTCGGGGTGACGTCTCGGGCGAAGCAGGCGCAGGTCGGCGTGTCGGCCCCGGTGTGCGGGTTCCTCCCGGCCACGGGGGCGCTCGACCTCGGCGAGCCCCTGGTCGCCGGCGACCTGATCCAGCCGCGGGCCGAGCCGGAGATCGTGTTCGTGCTGGGGCGGGACCTGCACGGTGCGCACGCCACCGCGGTGGACGTCCTGTCGGCGACGTCGGGGCTCGCGGTCGGCATCGAGGTGCTCGACTCCCGCTTCCGCGACTACCGCTTCACGATGGCCGACGTGGTCGCCGACAACACCTCGGCGGCGCGCTACGTCGTGGGGACGCCGGTGCCGCCGGCGGGGATCGACGCGCGGCTGGTCGGCGTGGTGCTGGAGAAGAACGGCGAGGTCGAGGCCACGGCGAGCGGCGCGGCCTCGCTCGGCCACCCGGCTGCCGCGGTCGCGTGGCTGGTGCGCCGCCTCGCCGCGTCCGGCGAGGGACTGCGGGCCGGCGACGTCGTGCTCTCCGGTGGCCTCACGGCCGCCACCCCGGTGGTGCCCGGGGACGTGGTGACGGTGTCGGTCGACCGGCTCGGCACCGTCGAGATGGCTGTGTCCTAGGAGGAGAACGTGCCCCTCGTCCAGATCACTCTCGCCCGCGGGCGGACCCCCGAGCAGCTCGCGGCGCTGGGGGAGAAGGTCACCGCCGCGGTGTCCGAGGCCGTGGGCGCCCCGGCCGGCAACGTCCGGGTCGTCGTGACCGAGTGCGAGCCCGAGCACTGGTTCGTCGGCGGGGAGTCGCTGGCCGAGCTGCGGGCCTCCGGCCGGCGGTAGGAGGCGTCGTGCTCGTCCCGCTGGGCGACCCGGACGGCCGGTCCGCCTGGACGATCGGGAGCCCGGACGGTCGGGAGTTCGCGGTCTTCGTTCACGACGACGGGGCGGTGCGGGTGACCGATGCCGGCTGCCCGCACCGGGGCGGTCCGCTGATCGAGGGCCGCGTGCGCGACGGCGAGGTGCGCTGCCCGTGGCACTGGTACCGCTTCGACCTGGAGACCGGCGAGTGCCGCACCACCGACCGGCACGAGCTCGGCGTGTACCCGGTGGTGGAGCGCGACGGGCGGTGGTGCGCCGACGTGGGGGAGCCCGCGCCCGCCCTGTCGTGGTCCGAGCGGCTCCGCGCCCACGCCCGGGGGGACGGCTAACCGAGAGCACACTTCCGCTTGCGGTGTTACGGTCGGTGGTGCCGTCGTCCTGAGGAGTCACCACCGTGTCCGTCGAGGCCCACGAGCTCCCGCTCCACGTCGAACGCGACCAGTTCGACCCGCCGTCGGGGATCAGCGCCCTGCGCGACCGACCCGGCCTGGAGCGGGTGCACGACTCGCTCGGGCGCGAGGCCTGGCTCGTCACCCGCTACGAGGACGCCCGGGAGGTGCTGGGTGACGCGACCCGCTTCTCCAACGCCCGGGTCCCGGCCGTGCCGATGCCCGGGATCGACGAGGAGCAGATGCGCGCGGGCCAGCTGCTCGCGCTCGACCCGCCGGACCACACCCGCCTGCGCCGGCTGCTGACCGGCGAGTTCACCGTCAAGCGGATCCGGCGCCTGCAGCCGCGCGTCGAGGAGATCGTCACCGAGCACCTCGACGCCATGGAGGCCGCCGGGCCGCCGTCGGACCTCGTGACCGACTTCGCGCTGCCGGTCCCGAGCCTGGTCATCTGCGAGCTGCTCGGGGTCCCGTACGACGACCGGGACGACTTCCAGCGCCGCGCCTCGCAGCAGATCGACCTGACGCTGCCGATGGAGGACCGTGGGCGGGTCGCGGTGGAGTCCCGCGCGTACATGAGCGCGCTCGTGGACCGGGCGAAGGCCGACCCCGGCGACGACCTGCTGGGCATGCTCGTCCGCGAGCACGGCGACGACCTCACCCACGACGAGCTCGTCGGCATCGCCACCCTGCTGCTGATCGCGGGCCACGAGACGACCGCGAACATGCTCGCGCTCGGCACCCTCGCCCTGCTGCGCCACCCCGAGCAGGCCGCGCTCGTGCGCGACGACCCGGACGCCGTCGCGCCCGCCGTTGAGGAGCTGATGCGGTTCCTGTCGATCGTGCACGCCGCGGTGCCCCGGGCGGTCGTCACCGACACCGAGGTCGCCGGCCAGCCGCTGGCCGCGGGCGAGATGGTCCTGGTGCAGCTCGCGTCGGCCGACCGCGACCGGGCCCTCGCCGAGGACCCGGACCACCTCGACGTCGGGCGCGCCGCCGCCCCGCACGTCGCGTTCGGGCACGGGGTGCACCACTGCCTCGGGGCGCCGCTGGCCCGCATGGAGATGGCGACGGCGTTCCCGGCCCTGCTGCGTCGCTTCCCGACCCTGGCCACCACGACGGACGTCGCCCGGGCCGAATTCCGCGAGGGCACCTTCATCTACGGCATGCGGAGCCTGCCGCTCACGTGGTGAGCACGCCACCCCGGCGGCCCGTGATGCCGGTCCGGCGCCCGTAGGGCAGGGTGCGGGCGTGCGGCTGGCGACGTTCAACCTCCTGCACGGCCGCTCCCCGGCCGACGGCATCGTCGACCCGGAGCGGCTGACCGACGCGGTCATCGCGCTCGACGCCGACGTCCTGGGCCTGCAGGAGGTCGACCGCGGGCAGGTCCGGTCCGGGCACGTGGACCAGACCGCGCTGGTGGCCCGGGCCCTCGACGCCGCCGACGCCCGCTTCCTCCCGGCCCTGGTCGGCACGCCCGGCTCGCGGTGGCGCGAGGCGGGGGAGGAGGACGGCGAGGCCACGCCGTCCTACGGGGTGGGCCTGGTCAGCCGGGTCCCCGTCGTGCAGTGGCGGCGGATCCCGCTGGGCACCTCGCCCGCCCGGCTGCCGCTGCTGGTCGACCAGCGCCGGCCCGCGCTGGTGCGCGACGAGCCGCGGGTGGCGCTCGCCGCGGTGCTCGCCGGGCCGGGACCGGTGGGCACCGTCGTCGCCACGCACCTGTCCTTCGCGCCCGGGTTCAACGTCGTGCAGCTCCTCCGGCTCGCGCACGCCCTGCGCGACGCACCGGGGCCGGTCGTGGTGCTGGGCGACCTGAACCTCCCCGGGCCGGTGCCGCCGCTGGTGCTGCCCGGGTGGCGGTCGTTGGTGCGGGAACCGACCTTCCCCGCCGACGACCCGCGGGTCCAGCTGGACCACGTCCTCCTGCGCGACGACCCCGCGCGACCGGCTCCCGCCGTCGTGCACGGGCAGACCGTGGCCGCACCGCTGTCGGACCACCGCGCGCTGGTCGTCGAGCTGGCCTGACTCACGGGACGACGGTCACCGGCCACTTCCCGGCCTTGATCAGCCGCCCGGCCAGCGACCCGACGAACCGGTGGCCGGCTTTCATCGACGTCCCGACGACGACGGCGTCCGCGCGCAGGTCGTCGGCGGCGCGGACGATCTCGACGTACGGGTCGCCGTGCACGGTCATCAGGCGCGCGGACATCTCGAGCAGCCGCAGGTACTCCTTGGCCTGCTCGTGGAGGTCGCTCGCGAGGGCCTGCGCGGACTCGGCGAGGACGGTGACCGCGTCCGCGGACAGCCCGGACAGGGCGGGCGTCGTCGTCACCGTGATGACGACGAGCTCGGAGTGCTGGCGCCGCGCGAGCCCGACCGCGTAGGCGCCGGCGTGCAGCGAGGTCGGCGACCCGTCGACCGCCGCCAGGATCAGCTTCGGCCCGTCGGTGCCGTACTCGAACTCGCCCACGGGCCCATCCTGCACCTCAGTGCTCGGGCTCGTGCCCCGTCGCGGTGCCGCCCGTCGGTGTGATCTCCCCGGTCCAGCCGCAGGCGGCGCACCAGCAGTAGAACCGCCGCTCGTCGCCCTCCCAGAACTCGCTGGTCAGCTCCAGGGAGCCGGCGCAGCCCGGGCAGTGCCGGGGCTGGTCGCGCCGGTGGGCGTCGGCGTCGGCGACGAACCGCCGGTCGGGGGCCGTCACCGCGGGACGAGCCCGGAGTCGACCTGGGCGTCCGTGCCCGGCTCGAGCGTGGCGGTGCCGATGCCGCCCACGGGGGTGGACGACTCCCGCCCGGCGGCCCGGTCCTTGCCGACCTGCTCGGCCGCCGAGAGGTGCACCTTGCGGATCGTGTCGAGCATCGGCGAGAAGCGCGTCGAGCCCATGTCGCAGAAGTCCAGCGCGAACTGCGCACCCCCGGCGTGGAACTTGTCCTTCTCGCACGGCAGGTCGATGCGCTCGTGCGGTTCGCGGACCGTCCCCAGCGGGTCCTCGCCGTGCTCGACGGCGGCCATCTGCTGCTTGAACATCTTGCGCAGCATCGAGACCCCGATGTCGGAGCGCCCGAGGTGCTCGGTGGTGCGGTCGGTGATCGGCCCCTGCGTCGCCCAGGCCATGATGTCCTGGCCCTCGACGTAGTTGACGACGTGCCGCCCGCGCTCGTCGAACACGGGGATCTCGTAGTCCGGGATCGTCGGCTGCTCGAGCGCCTCGTAGCCCTCCGGCGCGTGCACGGTGTAGAGCATGAAGCGGGTGGTCGTCCGGTTGATCGGCACCCGCAGCTGCATCTGGTGGATGCCGCCGCCACCGACCCGCATGTTGTACGGGAAGACCAGCGGGTGGCCGACCTTCCAGTCGTCGTTGTCCTCGCTCGCACCCGAGAGGATCCGGCGCTTGATGATCCCGTACTCGAAGGCGTCGAACCCGATCCGCTGGTGGCGCTTGCCGAACGACGCCGGCGCCGTGAAGCCCTCGTGCGAGCCGATGAACTCGAAGTAGCGCCCGTGCAGGTGCTCGACGTGGTGCGGGTCGACCGCGTTCTCCATGATCTGCACGTAGTTGCACGGCACGTCCGCCCAGCCGATGTCGCGGAAGCCGTCCATCACGTACACGTCGAAGCGGGGGAGCAGCGGCGCCGGGTCGGGCCCGACGTAGGCCCACACCAGGCCGCCGAGCTCCTCGACCTTCCCCGCCGTCGCCCGGACGCGGCCCTGGAAGTTCGTGTTGTCCTTCTCGGCCGGCTGGTCGACGCACGCGCCCTCGGGGTCGAACTTCCACCCGTGGTACGGGCAGCGCAGTCCGTCGCCCTCGACGACGCCGTAGGCCATCGAGGCCTTCCGGTGCGGGCAGGGCTCGGGGATGATCCCGTAGCGCCCGCTCGGGGACCGCCACAGCGCGAAGAACTCCCCGAGCAGCTCCACCCGCTTGACCGGGAACTCCGCCATCTCGCGGGTGAACGCGACCGGGTACCAGTAGCGGCGGAGGACCTCGCCCATCCGGGTCCCGGCCTCGACGGCGGTGAGTTCGTCGTTCTGCTCGGCGGTCAGCACGGCGGCCTCCATGCGGCTCGTGGTGGTGGCGCCCCGACGGTAGGAGCCCGACCGATGACCGAGGAAGCGCGCTGTGCCGCACTCCGGGACAGCGGTGAGTGCGACGTGGCGCAGGTTCGCGGGCCCCGGAACCTGCGCTGTGTCGCACTCGCGGGTCGGTCGGCTCAGCGCTCCCCGCGGTCCAGGCGGGTGAGCATGCGGTTGTACGCGGCCAGCGCCTCGTCGTCGTCGTCCAGGTCGGCGGCCCCGGCCGATCCGGTGTGCTCGGCGAACGCATCGCGGCGGGCGGACTCCAGCCACGGCCCGAAGTCGACCTTCGCCGACGAGTCCGACACCCACAGGCGGCCCAGCAGGACCATGATCACCATCATCAGCCCGTCGCCGCCGACCCACATCAGCGCGCCGCCGAGGTGCACGCCCTCCAGGTCGTAGGACGGGAACATCGTGGCCGGCGCCTGCATGAGCACCACGCCGACGAGCGTGTCGACCCCCATCGCGACCGCCATCAGCACGTAGCGCACGAAGTACGCCGGCCGGTTCGGGAGCAGGTCCACGCCGATCGCGACGTGGAAGAACAGCACGCCCGCGACCAGGTACAGCGCCTGCTCGGAGTAGTGCAGCGCCATCGACGACGCCATCGCCTCCATGAACCCCGTCAGGTGGGTAAGGACGACGACGAGGGCGTAGACCACGAGCACGGTGCCCGGGAAGAACAGGGCCCGCGACGCCCGCGAGTCCAGCACGGCGTCGAACCGCGCTCCGGCGCGGTCCGGAAGGCATGCCCGCAGCAGCTCGAGCGGGTGCGCGGCCACCCAGAACGCCGGGACCACCATGATCAGCATCAGGTGCATGACCATGTGGACCGCGAAGGCCGCGTGCCCGAACACCGCGATCCCCGAGTTCCAGGTGACCACGGCCGAGGCGATCGCCGCGAGGAACGAGACCGTCCGCCGGACCGGCCACGCCCCGTGCCGGCGCGCGGCACCCAGGTACAGCACCACCAGCACCAGCAGGACGACGTTCACGCCCCAGGCCGGCGACCACGTGGTGAACACGTCCGCCCAGGCCGGGCCGGGCTGCCCCATCGGCATCTCCACGACTCCATGGTGCGCCCGCCCGACGGCCGGAGCAGGATGCGGCCCCGTGCGTGGCTACGGGTTCGTCGCGGTGGGTGGTCCGGAGCAGCAGGCGTTCCTGGAGGTCGACGAGCCGACCCCCGGGCCGGGTGAGCTGCTCGTCGCGGTGCGTGCCGCGGGCGTGAACCCGGGGGACTGGAAGGTCCGCGACGGGTCCTACGGCGCCGTCGGTCCCGCGGTCCTGGGCCGCGAGGTCGCGGGCACGGTGCTCGCTCTGGGCTCCGACGTGACCGGGTTCGCGGTCGACGACGAGGTCTTCGGCGGCTGCCCGGACATGCAGGGCGGCTGGGCCCGGCGCGCCCGGGTCACCGCAGGCTTCGCCGCCCACCGGCCGAACGGCGTGTCCCCGGAGGAAGCGGCCGCGCTCCCGGTCGCCGCCGGCACCGCGTGGGACGCGCTGAACCAGCTCGACCTGCCGCCCGGGAGCCTGCTGCTGGTCAACGGCGGGGGCGGGGGCGTCGGCATCCCGATCATCCAGCTCGCGGTGGCGCGCGGCCTGCGAGTGGTGACGACGGCGAGCCCGGGCAAGCACGCGCTGCTCGCCGGCTTCGGGGCGACACCGGTCGCGTACGGCGACGGCGTGCTCGACCGGCTCCGCGAGGTCGCGCCCGACGGCGTCGACGGCGTGTTCGACCTCGTCGGCGCCGACCCGCTGCGCAGCGTCGCGACCCTGCTCACCGACCCCACGAAGCTGATCTCCGTGGCCGACTACGGCCTGTCCGTCGAGCTCGGCGGGCAGCAGATCGTCCGCGACCGCAGCGCGGCCGTGCTGGACCGGCTGGCCGCCCTGGTCGCGGACGGCTCGCTGGACCCGCACGTCACCGACGTCCGCCCGCTCGACGACGCGCAGGCCGCCCTCGCGCTCGTCGAGGGCGGCCACGCGACCGGCAAGGTGGTCCTGACGATCCCCTCGTCCGCCTCGGACACCTAGGTCGGGAGGGCGGACATCGACTGCCACTCCTGCCAGGTCAGCGACCAGTCGTAGATGTCCGTGCGCGGCATCGGAACCGGGCTGCCCGTGACCTCCACCGGGTCGCCGAACATCGCCGTGTTGAAGTAGGCCTCGGCGTCGGTCAGCGACAGGTTGACGCACCCGTGGGTCACGTTCTCGTTGCCCTGGGCGCTGGTCGACTGCGGGTTCGCGTGGATGAACTCGCCGTTGTTGGAGATCCGGACCGCCCACTTCTCCGGCACGTTGAAGTAGCCGTACTCGGGGTTGGTCATGAGCTTGTTGGCCTCCTTGCTCATGACCACGTGGACGCCGTTGGTGGTGTTGCGGTTGGGGTCGGAGCCCAGCCCGTAGCTCGCCGGGACCGTCATCACGGTCTGCCCGTCGCGCACCACGACCATCTGGAACGAGTTGACGTCCGCCTTGACGATCTGCGAGCGACCGATCGTGAAGTGCGAGGTGACGTTCTCCGAGCCCCAGGCGCCGTCGCCGGTGGCGACCCCGACCATGTTCGCGGCCACGTCGACCTGCGTGCCCGGCTTCCAGTACTCCTTGGGCCGCCAGTGCGCCCGCGAGCCGTCCGCGGTGTCGGGCAGCCACGCCCACGACCCCTCGGTGGGCACCGAGGTGCGCACCTGCAGCGCCCGCTGGGCCGCGGCCTTGTCGGCCACCTCGCCGTCGAACTGCACGACGACGGGCGCGGCCACGCCCACGGTCGCGTCGTCGCGGATGTTGATGCTCGCCCCGATCTCCCGCTGGGGGGTGACCGTGCTGAACGACCCGCTCAGCCGCGTCGGGTTCCCGGCCCCGTCCACGACCAGGCCCTTCCAGGTGTAGGTGGTGCCGTAGGCCAGCGTCGCCGTGGACTCCCAGCCGTCGGGCGTCGGGCGGCCCGCCACCGCGACGCCGTCCGGGGCGACCAGCGCCACGTCGGTCAGCCGGCCCTGCGCGACCTTCACCACGGCCGGTGCGGCCGGAGCCACCCCGGCCGTCCCGTTCCCCGGACTCAGGGAGACCTGCGCCGGCGGCGCGGCCTCCGTGTCCGATCCCTGCTCCGCCGACGCCGTGGCGGGCGCCCCGGACGCCCGCTCCACCGTGCCCCACACCGTGATCGCGGCCAACGCCACCGCGAACGCCACCATCACTCCGAGCACCGTGCGCCCGAGTGCCATGCCAGAACCCCCGTCACGTCCCGCGCCCCCCGCCAGGGGCGCTGCACTCCCGGGGACGCCTCACCGCCATCCCGGTTCCCCCCATCGTGCACCGGGGGACCGACAGTCTCCGTGTGGCTCGCGGGGGACCGACGTCACGGCCTACGACCGTCCCGGGATCGGCTTTCCCGAGAACAGGTACTTCTGGGCGAGGGCGACCGGGTCGTAGGCCGGGGCGACGGAGACCGCGGGCTCCACGGTGGTGACGGGCCGGGTCTGCACGATGCACACCGGGTCGCCCGCCCGGCGGTGGCGGCCGATCACCCACTCCACGTCGACCGGGTGCCCGTAGTGCTCCTCGATCGCCACCACCGCGGCACTGATCGCGGCGATTTGCTCGTCGTCGAGGACCTGCCGGTCGGCGAGCTTGGCCGGCATCTCGACCTCGGTCACCGCGCCCACGGCGAAGTCGAACGCGCTGACCACCTTCTTGTGCGCCACGTCGTGCCGGAGCACCCGGCCGTCGGCCTTGCCGACCTCGACGTGGTCGGGGTCGACCAGGCCCTGCACGATCGCCTCGCCCCAGCCCCAGCTGGTCTCGATGACGATGCGGTCCCGCTTGCCGGTCACGGGGTGCACCGAGAACGCCACGCCGGACGAGCGGGCGTGGATGAGTTCGATGACCCCGACCGCGATCGGCATGTCGTGGTGGCTGATCCCGCGCCGCAGCCGGTAGGCGAGCGCGCGGGCGGTGAACAGCGACCCCCAGCAGCGTCGGACCGAGTCGAGCACCCGCTCGATCCCGGAGACCCCGAGGTAGGTGTCGAAGATCCCGGCGAACGAGGCGTCGGCCGCGTCCTCCCCGGTGGCCGACGACCGCACCGCCACCGGCACGTTGACGTCGACGCAGCGCAGGCACAGCTCCTCGTAGGCCTCCGTGAGCCGTACCGTCAGGGCCTCGGAGATCGGCGTCGCGGCGAACATCTCCCGGATCTCCGCCGACGCCGCCTCGACCGCGCCGTCGTCGGGATCGGGGCCGAGAGCGCCGAGCACCGTGTCGATCCGGCCGTCCAGCCCGGACTCCCGGCAGTGCCGCGAGTAGGCCTCGACCGTCACCGCGAACCCCTGGGGCACCAGGACCCCCGCGGCGAGCAGCTCGGCGAGGCGGCCCATCTTGGCGCCGCCGCAGGCGACCGCCGCGGCGGGATCCACCTCGTCCAGCCATGCGATCGCCGCGCAGCTGTGCCGCTCCGGCTCCGCGGACCCGCCGACGGCCGCGTCGTCCCCCGCCGCGTTCCCCGACACCACCGTCATGCGGTGACCTCCTCCGTCCGCTCGGCGACCGGGGCGGACGCCGCCACCTCGGCCGCGCGCCGCAGCACCGTCACGGTGCCGCTGGACCCGTCCACCTCGATCTCGTCGCCGTCCGCGATCGAGAGGGTCGCGACGCCGATCGCGGTCACGGTCGGCACGCCGTACTCCCGGCCGACGATCGCGGCGTGCGAGAGCATCCCGCCGCCGTCGCAGGCGCAGCCGGCGATCTTGCCGAACGCGGGTGTCCAGTTCGGCGAGGTCGACTCGCAGACGAGGATCGCGCCGGGCTCGAGGCGGTGCAGCTCGTCGGAGGACTGCAGGACCCGCGCGATCCCGCGGGCGGTGCCCTTGGCCGCGGGCACGCCCGACATCACCGTCTGGACGGCCGCCTCCGGGTCCTGCACGGCACGGATCGAGTGCGGGTTCAGCCCGAAGATCTCGATGAGGATCGGGTCCTCGACGTTCTCCGGGATCGTCCCGAGCACCTTCGGCATCTCCCCGCGCCGCCCGTGCCACTCGTCGAAGTACTCGCGGCGGGCGTCCACCAGGCCGCGCAGCCCGGCGTCGTAGGGCTTCTCCCCGGTCGCGACGTCGATCAGCTCCGGCCAGAACAGGTAGAGCAGGTCGTCGGACCGGTCGGCCTTCACCCGGCTCGCGAGCTCCTGGCAGCCCCACCGCAGCGGGAGCATGACCTTGAGGTCGATGTAGTAGTTGTGGTCGTCCTGCCACCAGGGGAAGTTGGCCTCCTGGTTGGAGGCGAGGCCGGCGTCGAACACGGCCTGCTCCTCGCGGGTGAGGCCGGCCCGGGCGTTCTCGATCGCCTCCTCGCGCTCGGTCCACGCGTTGCGGGCGGCGGCCTCGAAGTCGTGGGCGTCGCCGCGCTGCAGGAACGTCTTCACGAGGTCGAGCGGGATGGTGTTGTCCTCGATCCACGCCGGCACGCCGACGTCGCACGTCGCCTCGGCGCGCCAGCCGTAGACCTGCAGGAAGTCGTCGAACTCGGTGAGCCACGTCGAGGCGGCCCCGCCGTGGCGCCCCAGCGCCGCCCGCAGCTGCGACCCCTGGTGCGCCTCGAAGACCGGCTCCAGGCCCGCCGCCCGCGCCTTCATCGCCAGGGCGTAGAGCAGCCGGTCGGTCTCCATGATCTTGGTGTTCTCGCCCTGGAGGAACTTGCCGATCTCGTTCGGGTTGATGCCCATGTCCGCGCAGGCGCCGTAGAAGCCGAGGAAGTTGGCGAGCATCGGGTACATGACGCCGAAGTGGATCTCCATCGACCGCTTGTGGTAGCGGCGGGCCTTGACCAGCAGGTTCGGCAGGTCGTCGCCGCTGACCTGCGTGAAGTCGACCGCGCGGAACTGCGACCAGGTGTTCTCCAGCTCGTCGCGCCCGCCCTCCCAGATGCTGCGGTAGTTCTGCAGGAAGTGCGGGAGGTTGGTGGCGATGCGCCCGGCCCGGGCCTCGATCTGCGCGGGGTCGGTCTCGGGGAGGGCGCTGCCGTAGAGGTGGGTGCCGGCGAAGCGGGCGCTCACGCCGCGTCCCGGCGGCAGCGGCAGCGACTCGGCCGCGTGCTGGGTGCCCCAGCAGTACCCGTCCCCGCTCCAGAGCGTCGCGCCGAGCGGGGTCAGGCCGCGCGACCAGTGGAAGTCCAGGAACCAGAAGGCGTTCTCGTCGCCCGGCCGGAACGGGCCGGCCGGGTCCACGATCCAGGGCATGTCGAAGAACTCGGGCTTGTACCCCGGGTACCACTCGCCCGTGCTCCAGGCGTCGACGGGGACGACGTTGGCCATCTTCTGGACCCTCCTCGGCGGTGAGATCGAGCCGACGGTCATCCAACCGTGGGAGTGACGCAAGCAACACGTTCCCGGGGAGCGAACGTTGCGTCCGGGCGAACGGGAGGGTCCCTGCTCGTCCGGAGGGGGCCTAGCGTTCGGCCGATGAGCACTCCTCGCGCGCTCCTGCTCGACATCGGCGGCGTCCTGCTCACCTCCGCCCACGAGCGGATGGCCCTCCTGGACGCGCCGCCGACCTTCACCGAGGTCCGGGGCGTCGTCGGGCCGCGCATCGATCCCGCGTGGGACGACGTCCTCGCCGGCCGCGGCACCGAGCGCGCCTACTGGGCCGCCCGTGCCGCCGAGTACGGGGTGCTCGCGGGCGGCGGCGGGTCGGTCCCGGAGCTGATGGACGCGCTCTACGACGACGACGAGCCCTTCCGCCCCGTCGTCATCGCGCTCATGGACGACGCCCACGCGGCCGGCCTGGTCGTCGCCGCCCTCACCAACGACCTGGCCGCCTTCCACGGCGACGCGGACCTCACCCGCCACCCCGTCCTCGGCCGCTTCGACACGGTCGTCGACGGCTCGGTCACCGGCGTGCTCAAGCCGGACCCCCGCGCCTACGCGAACGCCCTCGACGTCCTCGGCCTCCCCGCCGACGAGGTCGTGTTCCTCGACGACATCCCCGGCAACTGCACGGGCGCGCGCGCCGCGGGCCTCGTCACCGTCGAGGTCGACCTCCGCGACCCGGGGGCGGCCGTCGCCCGGGCCCGCGACCTCCTCGCCCTGCGGGCCGCAGCATGAGCGGCGGCACCGCCGTCGTCGTCGGCGCCTCCGGGGCGCTGGGCTCCGCGATCGCGGAGCGGCTGACCCGCGCCGGCCTCACGGTGGTGGCCGTCGCGCGGACGCCTCCCGACCCGGCGTCGGGAACGGTCCCGTGCGCCGCCGACATCGGCTCCGACGACTCGTCATCGGCTGTCCGCGACGCCGTCGACGCGCTGGATGGCCCCGTGCGCATGGTGGTGCAGGCCGCCGGACTTCCCGCCGCCGGACCGCTGCCCACCATCGACCCGACGGCGCTCGGGTCGGCGGTGGCCCTCAAGGTCGGCGGGATGCTGCGCCTGGTCCGGGCCGTGGAGCACCGCCTGCGGGCGGGGTCCCGCCTGGTCGCCCTCGGCGGCCACTACGGCAGCGAGCCGTCCCCGCACACCTGCGCGGCCGGCGTCACGAACGCGGCGCTGGCCAACCTCGTCCGCCAGCTCGCCGACCACCACGGCCCGGACGGCGTCACCGCCCACCTCGTCGCCCCCGGCCCGGCCGACACCGACCGCCTGCGCCGCCTCTCGCAGGCGCGGGCCGACTCCCGCGGCGTCGACGTGGACGTGATCCTCGACGAGCGCCGGGCCGACTCGCCGCTCGGCGCGCTCGTCACGCCGGCCCAGGTGGCGTGGGCCGTCGCCACCCTGCTCGACCCGGAGGCCGACGCCCTGACCGGCTCCACGCTGGCCCTGGACGTCGGCGCCCGGCGAGGTCTCTTCTAGGGCACCAGCCCGGCCTCGTCGACCAGGCGGTGGAACAGCGCCTCCGGGTCGACCCCGGCGCCCCGCGCGACGAACCACTCGCCGATCCGGCGGACGTCGCGCACGAGCACGTCGTGCCCGTGCGGGTTCCCGACGAGGTCGACCACCTGCGGCAGGTCGATCAGGACGAGACGGTCGTCGTCGACGAGGACGTTGTACGGGGACAGGTCGCCGTGGGTCCAGCCGAGCCGGGCGAGCCCGACCAGCGCGGTCGTGAGCTGCTCCCACCAGTCGCGGAGTCGTCCGGGTCCGGGGCGGCACGCGGCCAGGCGCGGGGCCGCCGTCCCGTCCGGCGTGCCCAGGAACTCCAGGAGCACCTCGGTCCCGTCGTACTGCACGGGGTAGGGCACCGGCACCCCGGCGGTGTGCAGCGAGCCGAGGGCCGCGAACTCCGCGGCGGCCCACTGCCCGGCGAGCAGGTCGCGGCCGAACGCGGTGCGGCTCGCCATGGCCCGGGTCTCGCGCGAGCGGCGGACCCGCCGTCCCTCGAGGTAGGCCGCGTCCCGGTGGAACGCGCGGTGCTCGGCGGACCGGTAGCGCTTGGCGGCGAGCAGGCACGACGGTCCGTACGGGACGGCCCGTTCGAGCAGGTGGACGTCGGCCTCCTTGCCGGTCTTGAGGACGCCGAGCTCGGTGTCGACGGCGCCCTCGGCGACGACGAGCCAGGCCGGGTGCGGCTCGGGCCCGTGGGCGGCGCCGGCCCAGGTGGACCAGCGGTCGCCGGTGGGCGGGCCGTCCGGCTCGACCTCGGCCCGGCGTCGGGTGGGCAGGGGTTCGTCGTCGTCGAACCGACGACGGCGACGGGGATGCGTTCGCGCACGGGAGGAACTCCGGGGACGTGAGGAGGTCACCCCACGCCGGGGACTCCTCAGCGCGGGGTGCGGGTGCGACAGCGGCCGGGCGCGCAGGGGCGCGCCCCGGGCCGGGCGACGGTCAGCACAGGCACTCCTCGACTCCGCCGAGCGGCGACGTGCCGCGCGACGGGTCCCATCCACGCACACCCGACGTCGGGCGCGCGAGCGGATTCCTCAGTCCGGGATCGGCGCCCCCCACGGGACACCGGCCGCGACGTAGTCGTCGAAGTGCCGCTTCCACGCCGGCGTCGGGCTGCTCGAGGGCGCCTCTGCGGTGACACCGGACAGCGCACCGTCGAGCGCCTCCAGGCAGACCTCCCAGCCGGCGGCGGTGCGCGCGGCGGTGTCGGGCTCGGCGATGACCGTCGTGAAGGTCAGCCGCGTCCCGGCCTTCAGCGGCGTCACCTCGAAGCGCAGCTCGTCGCCCTCCCACGTGAAGACCAGCCGGGACGGCGGGTCGGCGGCCAGCACCGTGCCCGTCCCGCCGTCGCCGTCCTCGGTGAAGGAGAAGGTGACCGGCCGACCCTCCTGCGGGACCCCGTCGTCCGGGAAGGAGACGCGGGCCGGGAACCAGGCGGTGAGCTCGGTGGGGTCGCTGATCGCCGCCCACACGCGCTCGACGGTGTCGGGGTACTCGCGGACCCAGCGCAGGGCGGGGCGGGAGTCGATCTCGAGGTAGGTGCCGGTCGTCATCGGTCCTCCAGGTGGTCGTCGAGGCGGTCGAGCGCGTGCGACCACAGCGCGCGGTACGGGGCGAGCCAGGACTCCAGCTCGAGGATCGGGCGCGAATCCAGGGAGTAGACGCGGCGCCGGGCGTCGACCCGGGCCCGCACCAGTCCGGCCCGCCGGAGCGTGGCCAGGTGCTTCGACGCCGCCGGCTGGGCGAGGTCGAGGCGCTCGACGAGCTCCCCGACGGCGTGCGGACGTTCGCGCAGCAGGTCGAGGATCGCGCGCCGGGTCGGGTCGGCGAGTGCGGTCCACGTGGTCGTCACCGTCCTATATTCCCGCGACGACATATGCTTGTCCAGGGATGTGTCGGCTCGCCCCCCTCGATCGGCGCAACCTCGGAACCGGGCAGGGTGGGCGGGCGTCCAGCGGACGTCTCTGGATCGAGACAGCACCTCCCGGACGGCCGGGCCCGGGGGTGGGACGGCGGACCGGCGCGGGCGGGGGACGAGGGCGTGGCGAGGGTGACGGATCCGGAGCTCGGGACGACGGGCGACCGGGTGGCGGCGTGGCTGACGCGGCGGCTGAGCTCGATGCTCACCGTGTACCTGACGGTCGGGCTGTCGGTGGTCTGGATGGTGCTGGGCGCGCGGGGGGTGCTCGGGTTCGACCCGTACCCGTACCCCGTGCTGCTGTTCGTCGGGAACGTCGTCCAGCTGCTGCTGATCTTCGTGATCCTGGTCGGCCAGCGGACGCTGTCCGCGGCGGGCGAGCGGCGGTCGCAGCAGACCTACGACGACGCCCAGGCGATCCTCGGCGAGTGCCACCGCCTGCAGGAGCACATCGACGCGCAGGCCCGGATGCTCAACCGGGCCGCGGACCCGCACGACCGGCTCGACCCGTGCGACACCGCGCCGATCATGATCGCCCCGCCGCAGGCGGTGGCGCCGGCGGAGTCGACGCGGAGCCGGCGCATCGCCGCCGTGCTGGTGCAGGCGCTCGGCTCGACCGCGGCCGTCGTCGTGACCGCCGTGGTCGTCCTCGGGTGGATGGGACTCGCCCTGGTCGGGGTGCTCCCGGACCCCTACCCGTTCCCCTTCCTGCTGTTCTGCTCCTCGCTCGCCCAGCTGGTGCTGATGTTCGTGATCATGGTCGGGCAGGACGTGCTGGGCGAGGCCCAGGACCGGCGCGTGGTGGAGACGGCGAACCACACCGCGGTCGTGCTCCAGCAGTGCCGGCACCTGCGCCAGCACCTCGTCGCCCAGGACGAGCTGATCATGTCGCTGGTCGCGGCGCTGCCCGACGACGGGGCGGGGGCGCCGGCGCCACGGGCCCACGACGACGCCGGGGTCTCGCCGCGGCGCTGAGCGCGCGAGGATGCCGCCATGGACCTCGGACTCGGCGGCCGGACCGCCCTGGTGTGTGCGTCGACCTCCGGGCTCGGCGAGGCGACCGCGCGGGCGCTGGCGGCGGAGGGCGCACGGGTCGTGGTGAGCGGCCGTCGCACCGACCGGGCCGAGGCGATCGCGGCCGAGCTGCCGGACGCGCTCGGCGTCGGGGTGGACCTCACCGCCGACGGGGCCCCGGAGCAGCTGGTCGCGGCGGCCGGCGAGGTCGACGTCCTGGTGCTCAACAGCGGCGGCCCGCCGCCGAGCGTGGCGACCGAGGTCGACACCGCCCGGATCACCGAGGCCCTCGTCCCGCTGCTGCTGGCCCAGCAGCGGCTGGTGTCGCTCGTGCTGCCGGGCATGCGCCGGCGCGGGTGGGGCCGGATCCTCGCCGTCGGGTCGAGCGGCGTGGTGGCGCCGATCCCCGGCCTCGCGCTGTCGAACATCGGCCGCGCGGCGCTCGGTGGCTACCTCAAGACGCTCGCGGGCGAGGTGGCCGCGGACGGGATCACGGTCAACATGCTGCTGCCCGGCTCGATCGCGACCCCGCGGATGACCGCGGTCGCCGCCGCCACCGCCGAGCGGAACGGCGTCACGGTCGCGGAGGCGGAGGCCCGGGTCGTCTCCGCCGTCCCTGCGGGGCGCTTCGGCGAGCCCGCCGAGTTCGGCGCCGTCGCCGCCTTCCTGTGCAGCGCCGCCGCGTCCTACGTCACCGGGACGGCGACGCGCTGCGACGGCGGGCAGGTGCCGTCGCTGTAGGTAGGGTCGGCGGGGTGACGGCGCTCGACGAGGACACCAGGGCCCAGGAGCTCGTCCGCGCCGAGGAGCGTGCCGAGGAGCTGTTCGCCGAGATCGGCCGGCGCGGGCTCATCGCTCCGGGGGCCTGGGAGTCCCAGGTGAGTCGCGAGGTGCGCGACCTCGGGGCCGAGATGTTCGGGACGTCGCGGCACTGGCACAAGCGGGTCGTCCGCTCGGGCGAGAACACGCTGGCGCCGTACAAGGAGAACCCGCCGGACCGGCAGATCGCCGCGGACGACATCGTGTTCGTCGACCTCGGGCCCGTCTTCGCGGAGTGGGAGGCCGACGTCGGACGCACGTTCGTCCTCGGCGACGACCCGTACAAGCACCGCCTCGCGGCCGACCTGGACAGCGTGTGGCGGGCCGGCCGGGAGTACTTCGAGGCCACACCCGACATCACCGGTGAGCAGCTCTACGCGCACATGTGCACGCTCGCCGAGCAGTACGGCTGGGCCTTCGGCGGTCCGCACAGCGGGCACCTCGTCGGCGAGTTCCCGCATGACCACATCGACCCCGAGCGCCGGAACAGCTACATCACCACCGGCAACGACGTCCCGATGCACTCCGCGGTCGACGTCGCCGGGCGGCGCTGCCACTGGATCCTCGAGGTCCACCTCGTCGACCGCGACCGCGGGTACGGCGGCTTCACCGAGCAGCTGCTCTCGCTGCGCCGGGACTGACCGGAGCTACAGCCGCGAGGACCGCGCCACGATCTCCTCCCGACGACGGGTCGCGGCGGGCACCCCGCCGATCGACCAGTCGTCCGGGGGCACCTGGACGACCCGCCCGCGCACCCGCGAGCGGGTGGCGCCGAGGACCTCGCAGATCACGTCGGTGAGCTCGGCGAGCAGCCGGTGCCGTTGCTCGACCGGGCGCCCCTCGAGGACGGCCGCGGCGAAGTACGGGGCCGGGTCGCCGTCCACCGCCGCGGTGACGCCGCCGGTCATCCAGTGCTGCGGGGCGTGCATCGTCACGAAGGCCCGGACGCGCTCGATCGGCGATTCCAGGACCGCCGCGTAGCGCTCGCTGACCCGCCGGAGCAGGTCCTCGACGCGGCGGTCGTCGTGGTCGCCCTCCACCAGGTGGATCTCGACGACGGGCATGCGCCGAACGTACCTCCTCAGCCCTGCTCGCGGGCCCGGGCGAGCTCCAGCGCCACGTCGATGATCATGTCCTCCTGGCCGCCGACGAGGCCGAGCTCGCCGCAGCGCCGCAGAATCTCGTGCGTCGGGACCTTGTAGCGCTCCGCCGCGTGCTCGGCGTGCAGCAGGAACGACGAGTAGACCCCGGCCCAGCCCTGGACGATCGCGTTGCGGTCCATCTTCGGCCAGCGGTGCAGGTAGGGCCGGACGACGTCCTCGGCGGCGTCGAGCAGGGCCATGACGTCGAGCCCGGTGGAGACCCCGAGCCGGTCGAAGACCGCGGCGAGCACCTCGGTGGGGGAGTTGCCCGAGCCGGCACCGAGGGCGCAGAGCGAGCCGTCGATCTCCTTCACGCCGACCTCGGCGGCGATCACGGAGTTCGCGACGCCGAAGGACAGGTTCTGGTGGCCGTGGTAGCCGACCCACGCCTCGTCGCCGACCTCGGCCACGAGGGCCTCGAAGCGGGCCCGGGCCTCGTGCATGAGCAGCGCTCCGGCCGAGTCGGTGACGTACGGGCACTGGCACCCGGCGTCGACCATGATCCGGGCCTGCTTCGCGAGGTCCTCCGGCGGCGTGCGGTGGGCCATCATGAGGAACCCGACGGTCTCCATGCCCAGCTCCCGCGCCACCCCGAAGTGCTGCGGGCTGACGTCGGCCTCGGTGCAGTGGGTGGCCACGCGGACGACCTCCGCGCCCGCGTCGTGGGCACGGCGCAGGTCGTCGACCGTGCCGATCCCGGGCACGAGCAGCACGGCGATGCGGGCGGTCCGGGCCTCCTCGCGCGCCGCGGCGATCAGGCGCAGCTCGTCGGTGTGCGAGAAGCCGTAGTTGAAGCTGGAGCCGCCGATCCCGTCGCCGTGCGAGACCTCGACGACCTCGACGCCCGCCCGGTCGAGCGCCCGGACGGTGTCCCGGACCTGCGCCTCGGTGAACTGGTGGGCCTGCGCGTGCGAGCCGTCGCGCAGGGTGGTGTCGGTGATCCGGACGTCGTGGCGGATCTCCGGGCGGCTCACGCGGCCACTCCCGCCGTGAGCAGGTCGTGGGCGATGAGCTCGCCGACCCGGGCCGCGGCCGCCGTCATGATGTCGAGGTTGCCGGCGTACTCGGGCAGGAAGTCGCCTGCGCCCCGCACCTCGAGGAACACCGCCACGCGGCCGGCGCCGCCCCAGTCCGGGCGGGGTGGGTCGAACTGCGGGTCGGCCCGCAGCGTGTAGCCCGGGACGTACTCCTGGACGCGCGCGACCATCGCGTGCACCGAGGCGGAGATCGCGCTCGTGGTGGCGTCGTCGTAGCGCTCGCCGGGGATCGCGCAGAAGACCGTGTCCCGCATGATCATCGGCGGCTCGACCGGGTTGAGGATGATGATCGCCTTGCCGCGCGCGGCGCCGCCGACCTCCTCGACGGCGCGCGCGGTGGTCTGCGTGAACTCGTCGATGTTGGCGCGCGTGCCGGGGCCGGCCGACCGGGAGGCGGCGGAGGCCACGATCTCGGCGTACGGCACGTCGACGACCTGCGAGACGGCCGCGACGACGGGGATCGTCGCCTGCCCGCCGCAGGTGATCATGTTGACGTCGGGTGCGTCGAGGTGGTCCGGCATGTTGACGGCCGGGCAGACCATGGGCCCGAGGTGGGCGGGCGTGAGGTCCACGGCCCGGATCCCGGCCGCCTCGTACCGGGGCGCGTTCGCCACGTGCGCCGTCGCCGAGGTCGCCTCGAAGACGATGCGGGGGAGCGGGTCCTGCGCGAGTAGCCAGTCGACGCCCTCCGCCGACGCCGCGATCCCCGCCGCGCGCGCCCGGTCCAGGCCCGGCGACTCCACGACCCCGACCATCGCGGTCACCTCGATGGAGGGCACGCGGGCGAGCTTGGCCAGCAGGTCGGTCCCGATGTTGCCCGGACCGACGATGGCCGCGGGCACCGTGTCGCTCATGCCCGCGACCGTGGCACGGACCGGCGGTGGTGCAGAACCGTCCCGTTCCCGGGTGCGCAAAGGTGGGTGGTTGAGGTCACGCGCAGCGGCAATCCCGTCCTATCGGCCCGCCATCCCGGCCCAGGGGGACCCTCATGACCGACCTCGACCGCTCCGATCTCACACCCGACCACCGGGTCGTCGTCGTCCACCGTGTCGGGGCGGTGGTGGTCGCCCTCGGCATCGCGACCTTCGGCGTCCTCGGCTTCGTCGGCGGCCTCGACTTCTTCGACACCCAGGGCTCGCCGGTCCTCGGACTGTCCTCGAACGGCCTGCTCTCGACGATCTCGATCGTGACGGCGGTCGTGCTGCTGGTGGCGGCCGCGCGCGGGGGCAAGCTGTCCTCGACGGTGATGATGGTCGTCGGCGCCCTCTTCCTGGTCTCCGCGTTCGCGAACCTCGCGATCATGGCCACGCCGTACAACCTGCTGGCCTTCCGGCTGCCCAACGTCTTCTTCTCGATCGGCGCCGGGCTCGTCCTGCTGATCCTGGGCAGCTACGGCCGGGTCTCGGCGAAGCTCCCGGACGACAATCCCTACCGCGAGCCGCACGACGACGAGCGCTCGGACGACCCGGAGGCGTCGCTGCCGTCGCGCCCCCACAACCGCCGCGAGCAGGCCGCCGACCGGGAGATGGCCGAGGCGTCGCGTGCCGTCGGGCACGGCACGGCCACCGACGAGCAGCGGCGCCGGCTCGCCGAGATCGACCACCTCCGCACGCACGAGGAGCGTCGCGAGGCCTGGATGGCGGGCACGGCCGGCGCCGACCGGCACGGATCCGCGATGAGCTGACCCCTGCGGACGGAGGGGATCACGGTCCCGGCCCCCGTCGAGGTGTCGTCGGGAAGGCATGGCTGCTAGACCATGGGTCATGGCCGCACCGGTGACGAACGCCAACGACACCGCAGACACCGCCGACACCGTGCGGGTGGAGGTGGACGGGACGACCGGCCGGGTCGTCCTCACCGCCGCCCGCCGTCGCAACCCCCTCTCGGTCGCGACGATGCGCGCGGTGACCGCCGGCCTGCGGGAGGTCTCCGCGGCCGACGGCGTGCGCGCGATCGTCCTCGCCGCCGAGGGCCCCGCGTTCTCCGCGGGCCACGACCTCTCCGAGATGGTCGACCGCACCCTGGACGAGGAGCGCGAGGTCTTCGCCGTCTGCACCGAGATGATGCGGGCGGTCCACGAGGTGCCGCAGCCGGTGATCGCGGCCGTCCAGGGCATGGCCGTCGCCGCCGGTTGCCAGCTCGTGGCCACCGCGGACCTCGCCGTGGCCGCCGAGGGCGCCGTCTTCGGGACGCCGGGCGTGAAGATCGGGCTGTTCTGCTCGACCCCGATGGTCGCGGTGAGCCGGGCGATCGGACGCAAGCGCGCCATGCAGCTGCTGCTGACCGGCCGGACGATCGACGCGGCGACCGCCGTTGACTGGGGCCTGGTCAACGAGGCGGTCCCGGCCGAGCAGCTCGACGCCCGCGTGGCCGAGCTCGCCGGGCAGGTGGCCGACGCCAGCGCCGCGACGCTGCGCATCGGCAAGGAGGCGTTCTACCGGCAGATCGACCTCTCCGAGGACGAGGCGTACGCCGAGATGAGCGAGGTCATGGCGACCAACGCCATGACCTGTGATGCGCAGGAGGGCATGTCCGCCTTCCTCGCGAAGCGCCAGCCCGTCTGGCAGCACCGGTAGTCGAGCAGAGGAGCCCGTCGATGTCGTTCCCCGGCCTGCAGCACGTGGCCGTCACCGTGTCCGACCTGCAGCGCTCCACGGAGTGGTACAGCCGCCTCTTCGGGGCCGACCCGGTCCTGGACGAGGACGAGGAGGGCGGCGAGTTCCACCACACCGTCTTCGCCCTCGACGGCGGGATGCTGTTCGGCCTGCACACCCACCAGGGTCGCGAGTCGAAGGACACCTTCGACGCGCACCGCACGGGGCTCGACCACGTCGGGTTCGCGCTGCCCGACTCGGCCGCCCTCGAGCAGTGGGGCAGGCGCCTGGACGAGCTGGGCGTGCAGCACGGCGGGATCAAGCAGGCCCACTACGGCTCGGGCATCTCGTTCCGCGACCCGGACGGCATCGCCCTCGAGTTCTTCATCGCCCCGGGCACCTGAGACACCACCCGGCACACCACGAGCGGGCCGTTCGTCACGATCTTCCGTGGCGAACGGCCCGCTCGTGCGGTTCGGGGGCCTCAGCGCTGCGACACCAGCTTCGCGCCGATCACGAACAGCGGCCCGAAGGTGATCACCGTGCCCACCGCGAGCCCGGCGTTCCCCACGAGGGCCGGGAGCACCACCATCGAGGCGGTCCCGAGGACGGGCAGCGCCAGCAGCCACCAGCTGACCGACCGGGCCCAGGCCAGGGCGGTCACGACGAGCGCGGCGCCGGCGAAGCCCACGAGCTTGCCCGAGAAGAGCCAGGTGCTCGTCCACAGGTCGGTCGTCGCCGACTCGAAGATCGTGGCGGCCTGGTCGGCGGGCACCGCGCGTCCGATCGCCATGGCGTACCAGTCCCCGAGCAGCAGGCCCGAGATCTGGATGGCGCAGAAGGACATGGCCACCGCGACGACGCTGACGACGCCCCGGCCCCGCGTCCCCCGGACCAGCGCCGGCACCGCGAGCAACCCGAGGGCGTAGAACACCCACGAGTAGTGCAGCAGGCCCGCGGACAGGGCGGTCAGCCACGGCGTGGCGGCGAGCGAGGCGACGTAGCCGGCGGTGGTGCCGTCCTCCCCGGGCGGGATGGTCGCCATCCCGGCCGCGAGCAGCAGCGGCGAGACGATGAGCGCGATACCTCCGGCGCTGGTCAGGAGACTGCGGCGGGGTGCGGCGGCCGGGGCGGTGGTGATCGTCGCGGTGGGGGCGTCGAGCGTGGTCATGATGTCTCCTCGTGGCTCGGTGGGTTCTCGCTCGGCTGTTCGAGCGATACGAGAACCGTAGGCTCCGGCGTATCGTCACGGATCGTGTTCACGGCCCGAGCTGTTCGTCCCGGGGTCCACTCGGGGTCGTCCCGCAGGAGGACCCCCGGCGAGGGCCCGCGCCCTACCCTGCGGCGCGTGCACCCGGCCCTCGCGCGGACCGTCGTCGGCCTCCTGGCCGCGGCGGCCGTCGCGGGCGGCTCCGCGGCCGAGGCGACCGTCTACCGGGACGTGGACGCGGCTCTCTACTGGGTGCCGACGCTGGCGCTCGCCGCGGGCGCGCTGCTGGCCCCGTTCCTGCCGTGGGTGGGCCTGGTGGCGGCCGCGGCCACCTTCCCGCTCCAGGCCCTCGCGGCCCCGGACCATCCGGGCGTCGGCGGGATCGCGCTGATCACGATGCTGGTGCTGGTCGCCCAGGGCGGACGGCGGCTGCCCCTGCGCGTCAGCGGTCCCGGCGCCGCCGTGGTCGCCGTGGGCGGCGCGACCGGGTCGATGCTCTCCGGCGCGCCCTGGTTCGAGCTGATCTTCTTCGGCGCCACGATGGGCGGGGCCTGGGCGCTCGGGTGGCTGCTGCGCCGTGAGAGCCGGCGCAGCACCGAGCTGGCCCGGCTGGCCGACGAGCTCGCGGCCGAACGGGAACGCTCGACCCGCCTGGCCCTGGTCGAGGAGCGCTCCCGGATCTCCCGGGAGCTCCACGACGCCGTCGCGCACTCGGTGTCGGTGATGACGCTGCAGGTGGGCGTGGTGCGCCGGCGGCTTGAGCGCGGCGAGCCGGACGCCCCGGAGGTCACCGCACTGCGCGCCGTCGAGGACCTGGGCCGCGGGTCGGTCGACGAACTGCGCCGGGTGGTGGGGGTCCTGCGGGAGGACCCTGACGACGACGTGCTGGTCCCCGCGCCGTCCCTGCACCACCTCGAGGACCTCGTCGAGCGCCTCGCCCGGGCCGGCCTCGCGGTCGACGTGCGGGTCGACGGCGAGCCCGGCCGCCTCCCGCCGACCACCGACACCTCGGCCCACCGGATCGTCGCGGAGGCCCTCACGAACGTGCTGCGCCACGCCGGGACCGACCACGCCGAGGTCCGGGTGGGCTGGGAGGGCGCCCGCGTCGTGGTGGAGGTGCTCGACGAGGGGGTCGGCGGCGCCCCGGGCGACGGCGGGCACGGGCTGCTCAACCTCCGGGAGCGGGCCCTGCTCGCCGGCGGCACGCTGGAGGCCGGCCCCCGTCCCGACGGCGGGTTCCGGGTCCGCGTGGTCCTGCCGCTCGCGACGTCGGCCGCGGTGGCGTCGTGAGCACCGGGGTGGTGGTCGCGGACGACGAGGCCCTCGTCCGGATGGGCCTGCGGATGCTGCTCGACGGCGAGGACGACCTCGAGGTCCTCGCCGAGGCGGCGGACGGCCGGGGCGCGGTGGACGCCGCCCGCCGGACCGGGGCCGCCGTCGTCGTGATGGACGTCCGCATGCCCGGCCTCGACGGCATCGGCGCCGCCCGCGCCCTGGCCGAGGCCGGGTGCCCGGCCCGCGTGCTGGTGCTCACCACCTTCGACGACCACGCCACCGTCGACGCGGCCCTGCGCGCCGGGGTCGCCGGGTTCCTGCTCAAGACGGCGCCGCCGGAGCAGCTGCTGGAGGCCGTCCGTCGGGTGGCGGCCGGGCAGGGGGCGCTCGACCCCGACGTCGTCCCCGGGGTGGTGGCCGCCTACGGTCGGACGGCCTCCCGTCCGGCCCGGCCGGCCGTCCTGGACGCGTTGACGCCCCGCGAGTCCGAGGTCCTCGGCCTGGTCGCGCGGGGCCTGTCGAACTCCGAGGTCGCGGTCCGGCTGCACCTGGGGGAGACGACCGTGAAGACCCACCTGGGACGGATCCTGGACAAGCTCGCCCAGCCCGACCGGCCGCGTCTGATCGCCTGGGCCTGGGAGCACGGCGTCGTCGGGACATGAGGGCTGTGATGTCCTGATGTGGCGATCCCCGGTCCTACAAAGTGACTTCTCGGTGGAGGCGGGGTACCGTCGCGCGCATGGCTCCACGTCGCGACTACTTCGACGGCTGCGCGGCCGCCCACGCCCTGGACCTCGTCGGCGAGCGGTGGGCGCTGCTGGTGGTGCGCGAGCTGATGCTCGGGCCCAAGCGGTTCACCGACCTGCGCACCGGCCTGCCCCACGCCAGCCCGAACGTGCTCTCCCAGCGGCTGCGTGAGCTCGAGGACGCCGGGGTGCTCCGGCGCCGCCGGCTGCCCCCGCCCGCGGCGTCCGCGGTGTACGAGCTGACCGAGTGGGGCTACGAGCTCGAGCCGGTGCTGCAGACCCTGGGCCGCTGGGCCGCCCGCTCGCTGCCCGAGGCCGACCACATCGGGGTCGACTCGCTGGTCATGTCGATGCGCACGATGTTCTCGGCCCCCGCGGCGGAGGGCCTGTCCGCGACGGTGCAGTTCGTGCTGGCCGACCAGCCGTTCGTCGCGACCGTGGGCGAGGACGGCTTCGCGATGGTCCGCGGAGAGAGCGCCCGGGCGGACGCGACCGTGACGGCGCCGACCCCCGAGGCGTGGGCGGACGTGCTCTACGGCGAGGGGTCGCTCGACGACGGCCCGGTGTCCGTCACGGGCGACCGTGCGGTGGTGGAGCGGCTGCTGACGCTCTTCCCACTGCCGGAACCGCTGGCCGAGCCCGCCGCCGTCTGAGTGCAGCCACGAGGCCGCCGAGCACCGACAGCGCCCCGGAGGCGAGCAGGACCACCGTCCCGAATCCCTCCAGGGCGCCGTCGGTGAGCACGGCATGGCCCACGCCCAGCACCGTCGCGAGCAGGGCGAAACCACCGTGCAGCAGGCGGAACGTCGGGCCGGACCAGCCCAACCTCCGTCGGGCGAGGCCGAGCAGCACCACGACGACCAGCAGCACCAGCGAGATCAGCGCCATCCGGGCCCGGGTGGGGCCGTCCGGCGACATCGCGAACAGGGCGTCGTCGGGGGAGAGCACGACGAGGGCCACGACGTGCACGGCGACGAGCGCGAGCACCGCCGCCCCGGTCGCGGTGTGCACCCGGACGTGGCGGCGGATCAGCCAGGGCTGGGCCGCGAGACCGGCGACGGCGAGCACGGCCGTGAGGGTCGAGACCACCAGGACGACGGGCGCGCCGCTCAGGTGCGGCGACGTGGCCGCGACGACGAGGCCCGCCAGGCCGAGCAGACCCGCCGTCACGAACGCCGGCCTCACGGGGACAGCACCAGGTCCACCTGCGCGCCGGTGTCGCCCTCGCGGGTGACGTTGCGCAGGAACACGCGGCGCCACGGCCCGGGGTCGTCGTACCCGACGTGGACGTTGGGCTCGCCGAACTGCGCCACGAGCGGGTCGGAGTCCACGCGGTAGCGGCCGTCGGGGTCGGTGCGCACGGAGGTGCGGTTGCGCTGCTCGCTCGCCGCCGCGGTCTGCGCCCACACCTGGACCCGCACGCCGGGCAGCGGCCGGCAGGCCTCGTCGCGGACCGTGCCGGTCACGGTGAAGCCGGAGCCCAGGGGCGCGGCGAACGGCGCCTTCGGGACGTAGTTGTTGGTCCCGCCCGGGTTGGTGACCGTCGGCGCACAGCGTCCCGTGGCGATCTCCGCGACCGACGGACCCTCCGGCCCGGACGCGCGGACGCCGACGTCGCGGGCGCCGGTCCCGTGCACCGAGCTGGTCGCGAGGAGCACGCCGACGACCCAGACGACGGCGACGAAGACCGTGATCGCGGCGGGATGGGGCCTCACGGGACCACTGAATCACGTGTCACGATCACGGCCATGAGCAGCGCCGCGAATCCGCCCGTGATCGTCGAGACCGACGACCAGGAGGCGGTCACCACCGTCCGGCTCAACCGCCCCGACAACCGGAACGCGCTCACCCTCGAGCTGAAGGTGGCGCTGCGCGACGCGCTGGAGGCCGTGGCCGACGACCCGTCCGTGCGCGCGGTCGTCCTCGCCTCGACCGGGAAGGCGTTCTGCGTCGGACAGGACTTGCGCGAGCACGCCGAGGCGCTGCGCTCGGGGGAGGACGGCGCGATCGGCGCGGACGCCCTGTCCACCGTCCCCGAGCACTACAACCGCATCGCGGCCGCGCTCGGGACCATGCGCAAGCCGGTGGTCGCGGCGGTCAACGGCACGTGCGTCGGCGCCGGCCTCGGGTTCGCCCTGGCCTGCGACCTGCGGGTGGCGACGGCGGGCACGAAGTTCGCGACCGCGTTCTCCGGGATCGGGTTCGGCGGGGACTCCGGGCTCTCCGGCACCCTCGCGCACTGCGTCGGGTCGTCGCGGGCCACCGAGCTGCTCATGCTGGGCGACACGTTCACCGCGGAGCAGGCCCGCGACTGGGGGATCGTGCGGGAGATCGCCGACGACCCGGCGGCCACCGACGCGGCCGCCCTCGCGCTGGCGCGCCGCCTCGCCGCCGGCCCGACGCTGGCCTACGCGGAGATCAAGGAGGCCGTGGCGCTGGGCACCGTCTCGTCGCTGCGCGAGGTGCTCGACCACGAGGCCGCCGCCCAGGCCCGGCTCGGCGCGACCGAGGACCACCGCAACGCCGTCGACGCGTTCGTCGCGAAGGAGAAGCCGGTCTTCCGGGGGGCCTGACTACACGGTCTGCAGCCCCACCACGCGCAGCAGGTCCAGCTTCTCGGCGTCCTCGGTCCCGGGAGCGGCGGAGTAGACGACGAGGCGCTGGTCGTCCTGCGGGACCTCCAGCACGTCGCAGTCCAGGACCAGCGTCCCGACACCGGGCACCTCGTAGCGCTTCCGGTCGACGCGCCTGTGCTCGACCGGGCGGGAGTCCCACAGGGCGGCGAACCGCGGGTGGGTGCGGTGCAGCTCGTCGACGATCCCGCGCAGACGACGGTCGTGGGGGTAGCGGGCCATCGCGACGCGGGCCCGCGCGACCGCCGAGAGCTCCAGCCGGCCCGCGTCGCCGTCCTCGTCGGTGGCGAGGCGGAGCCCGGCGTCCTCGCCGAACTGGAACCACAGCATGTTGCGGCGCTCGCGCGGCACCGCGGAGATGTCGCCCCACAGGGCGGCGAGCAGCGGGTTCCACGCCAGCAGGTCCTCGCGGGGGCCGACCAGCATCGCGGGCAGGTCGTGCATGCGGTCGAGCAGGCGCAGCACCGACGGGCGGACGGTGTCGCGCACGCGGTCGGGAGCGGGCGGTGCGACGCCCGCGAGGTCGAACAGGTGGGAGGTCTCGGCCGGGGCGAGGCGCAGCGCGCGGGCCAGGGCGCCCAGGACCGAGTCCGACGGGTGCGGTCCGCGGGCCTGCTCGAGCCGGATCACGTAGTCCACCGACACCCCGGCCAGCTGGGCCACCTCCTCGCGGCGCAGCCCCGGCGTGCGGCGGCGCGGGCCGGCGGGCAGGCCGACGTCGGCGGGGGAGATGCGCTCCCGCCACTGGCGCAGGGCCGCGGCGAGGTCACCGGTGTCGCTCACGGGCTCCAGCCTGCCCCGTCGCGCCCCGGGCTGCCTGGGACCGTCGGTCCCTGGCAGCGCCCGCGGGCCGGGCGGACGGTGGTCGCCATGACCACCGCACTGATCACCGGCGCCTCCCGCGGCATCGGCGCCCACGCCGCCCGTCGCCTGGCCGCGCAGGGCGTGACCGTCCTCGCCGGGTGCCGCGACCCGCACGCCGCCGACCTGCCCGAGGACGTGCGTCCGATCGCCCTCGACGTCACCGACGACGCGTCCGTCGCGGCCGCGGTGAAGGAGGTCGAGTCGACCGTCGGCACGCTCGACGTCCTCGTCAACAACGCCGGTATCGCCGGGACGCAGCCCGAGCCCGCTGACACCACGCCCGACGAGGTCCGCGAGGTGCTCGAGACCAACGTCGTCGGGCCGGTCCGGGTGACCCGCGCCTTCCTGCCGCTGCTGCGGGCCGCCGGGCGCCCCCGGCTCGTCATGGTGTCCTCGCAGCTCGGCTCGCTGGACCTCATGGACTCGGGCCGCTGGCAGAACTACCCGCACCTGGCCTACCCGTCGTCCAAGGCGGCCCTGAACATGCTCTCGATCATGTACGCGAAGACGCTGCCGGACGTCCTCGTCACCGTGGTGAACCCCGGCTACACCGCGACGGAGTTCAACGGGTTCCGGGGAACGCAGACCCTCGACGAGGGCACGGACGCACTGGTGGCCGCGGTGCTCGACGTCGACGGGCCGTCGGGCCGCTCGCTCTCCCGCGAGGGCGTCACCCCCTGGTGACCGTGTCCCGCAGGTCGCGCTTGAGGACCTTCCCGACGGCGTTGCGCGGCAGTGGCTCCGTCGTCGTGCGGATGGTGGTGGGCGCCGCGAAGGCCGCGATGCGCGCGGCGACCCGCTCGCGGAGCGCGTCCTCGTCGGGCACCCGGCCGGGGGCGTGCACGACGACGGCCGCGACCTCCTCGCCGTACGACGGATGCGGGATCCCGATGACGGCGGCGTCCAGGACGCCGTCCACCTCCAGCAGCTCGGCCTCCACCGCCGCGCAGTAGACGTTCTCGCCGCCGCGGATCACCACGTCCTTGAGCCGGTCGACCACGCGGATCACGCCGTCGTCGACGCGGCCGAGGTCGCCGGTGCGGAACCAGCCGTCGACGAACGCCGCGGCGGTGGCCTCCGGGGCGTTCCAGTAGCCGCGGACGATGTTGGGCCCACGGAACCAGAGCTCGCCCACCTCACCGTCGGGGAGGTCCGTGCCCGACGCCGGGTCGACCACCCGCACGTCCGCGCTGGCGACCGCGCGGCCGACCGCGTCCGGCGCGGCGAGGTAGTCCTCGCCGGTGTTGAACGCGATGCCCGAGGTCGTCTCGGTGAGCCCGTAGCCGTTGCTGGGCGCGGCGACGGGTGCGGCCCGGCGGACGAGCTCGGGCGGGATGGGCGCGCCACCCATGCCGATGCCCACGAGGCCGGCGAGCGCCTCGTGCGACCCCGTCGTCTCCGCGACCCGCAGCAGGTCGCTCGCGATCGTGGGCACCCCGGCGACCGTCGTCAGCCGCTCGGTCCCGATCACCCGCAGGGCGTCGCGGGCGTCCCAGCGGTACAGCGTGGCGAGGACGGACCCGGCCAGGGTCGCGTTCACCATCGCGCACAGCCCGGCGACGTGGAACATCGGGAAGGCGAGGAGCGTGCCGGGGCGCCCGGGCGGGGCGACGCCGGTCAGGCGCTGCGTGACCACGGTGCCGATCCGCCGGTTCGCGACGTCGGTGAGCAGGTTGCGGTGCGTGCCGACCGCGCCCTTGGGTCGGCCCGTGGTGCCCGAGGTGTAGAGGATGAACGCGTCGTCGTCGGGCTCGGGGCGGTGCTCGGGGAGGTCCTGGAGCACGACGTCGCCGAGGAGGTCCGCGAACGTCGGCGAGGCGTCCCCCCGGACGGTGATCACGTCGACGTCGTCCGGGGTCACCTCGCGCAGCACCGCGGACCGCTCGCCGTCGGCGACGACCAGGCGCGGGGCGGCGTCGGCCACGGCGTGCGCGAGCTCGCCCGCCTGCCACCAGGCGTTCAGCGGCACCACGACCAGCCCCGACACCCACGCCGCCCAGCACAGCGCCGGCCATTCCGGGTAGTTGCGCAGGCAGACCGCGACCCGGTCACCGGGCTCCAGACCGTGGTCGGCGAACCGGCGGGCGAGCGTGGCCACCCGCGCGCGGTGCTCGCCGAACGTGACCCGCTCGCCGGCGTACACGGTGAAGGGGCGGTCGTCGGGCACCGCGAGGGTCTCGTGGGCCTCGCGCAGGGTCTGCGGTCCGGTGACGTGCACGCGCAGCGGGATCCCGCCCACGACCGCGTCGGCGAGCTCGAACGCCCCGCCCGGCCCGGTCAGCTCGGCGATCACGTCCGTCCGCGACGGTGCGGCCTCGTCGATCGACACGTCCGCAGTCTGCTCCCGATCGGGCGACGGCGGGCCCCGGGCGGGCGATCTGCCCGGGATGCGCGGGTCCTCCCGTGCGGCAGGAGTGAGCCGGCGCACGATCGGGTACAGGAGGCCATCGCTCGGGGGCGTCGCCCTCGGGCCCGGCCCGGCGTTCCCCGTCGCCGGCCGGGGAGGAGGCGGCCATGACCCTCGAGGCGACCCCCGCGCTGGACCCGACGCGCACGCTGCGGCGGCCCGGGCTCCCGATCGACGCCCGTGGCCCGCTGCCCGACCCCGCGGCCCTGAGCTGCCGGCTGCACAGCGCCCTCGAGCGCGCCGCGGGCGCGGGACTGGACCTCGAGCTGTACGTCGACGCCGAGCCGCTGCCGGCCCCGCAGGCGCGCGTCGTGGACTGCGCCCGCGAGAGCGCGGCCAGCGTCGGGGTGGACCTGCGCGTCGTGGCCTGAGATCGGCGGCTGACAGCTGCGTCACACCCACACGGCGGTCCCCGGACCGCGATGCACGGCGGACTCACAGGAACCGTCGGCGTGTCGTCCCCGGTGCTCACTCTCCGTCCCCTTCGGCCGAATCGGGCCGAACGTCCGGTTGATGGTCCGATCTCCGCAGATGCCCTGCTCCAGGGCGGATTCCCCGGTCCCCCGGTGGAGATTCGGCGGTGCACACTCGTCGTTGCCCGACCGCAACGATCTCGCTCCGTGAGCGTTGAGCGAGCCGAGCACCCCGCATCACCGACCGCGAAGGGACCACACCATGGGTCGTCACCACCAGGCCGCGTCCTCCCTCACAGGGGGCGCCGGCGCGCGACTGCGCGTGGGTGTCGGGTCGGTCGGCGCCGTCGGTGTGAGCCTGCTGGCCATGGGTGCGCCCGCGGTCGCGGCCCCCGCCACCGCGCCCGGTAGCGCCACCCCCTGCGCACCGACCGCGAAGGCGTGCGTCGACATCTCCGCCAAGAAGGCCTGGCTCACCGACGGGCACGGCACGGTCGTCTACGGCCCGGTGCCGGTCACCACCGGCGGGAAGGGCTACGAGACCCCGACCGGCACCTTCTCGGTGATGTGGAAGGACGAGGACCACCGGTCGGGCGAGTACGACGGCGCCGAGATGAACAACTCGGTGTTCTTCGCGCCCGGCGACGCGTTCCACGAGGGCAGCCTGCAGCGGGACTCGGCGGGCTGCGTGCACCTCTCGCACGCCGCGTCGGAGAAGTTCTTCGACTCGCTGAACGTCTACGACCAGGTGCAGATCGTCCCCTGAGACCCTGTGGCCCATGGCTGCCAGTCCTGACGAGCGCGACGAGCGCATCGCCCTGCTCCTCGACTACGAGAACCTCGCGATCGGGGCCCGGGAGGGGCTCGGCGTCTCACCGTTCGACCTCGGTCCGGTCGCGGACGCGCTGGCCGTGCGCGGGCGGGTGGTCGCCCGGCGCGCGTACGCGGACTGGTCGTCCTTCGACGACGACCGCCGGCTCCTGGCGCGCGCGCAGGTCGAGCTCATCGACATCCCGCAGCGTCTCGGGGGCTCCCGCAAGAACGCCGCCGACATCAAGATGGCCGTGGACGCCATCGAGATCGCCTACGAGCGGTCGTGGGTCACCACGTTCGCGATCGGCACCGGCGACTCCGACTTCACCCCGCTGGTGCACAAGCTCCGCGAGCTCGACAAGCGGGTGATCGGCATCGGTGTGGCGTCCTCGACCTCCCGGCTGCTGCCGCCGGCGTGCGACGAGTTCCTCTACTACGACCGCCTCGTGGAGGCCGCGCCGACCGCGGCCGAGGAGCCCGCACCCGCCGTCGGGAAGAGCGAGGAGCCGTCCGAGCCCGACCAGGCCCCCGACGAGGAGGTCGTGGACCGGCTCGTGACGCGGACGCTGTCCGGGCTCGCCCGCCGCGGGGACGGGCCGGTGCTCGCCTCGCGGCTCAAGCGGGCGATCCTGCGCCAGGACCCGACGTTCGACGAGGCCGAGCACGGGTTCCGCGGCTTCGGGGAGCTGCTGCGGCACCTCGCCGACCGGCGGATCGTCGCGCTGGGGGAGGGGTCGGCGCACGGCGACCCGGAGGTGAGCTTCCCGGTCGACGAGCCCGCCGAGGGCGACGCCTTCGCGCTGCTGGCCGACGTGGTCGCCGACCTCGCGCGCGGGGACGGGGTGCCGCTGTCGGGGCTGAAGGACCAGGTGCGCAAGCGGCGGCCGGGCTTCAGCGAGAAGACGTACGGGTTCGCCTCGTTCCTGTCGTTCGCGAAGGCCGCACGGGCCCGGGGCGTGGTGCGGATGGACTGGGATGCGCATGCGGGCGACTGGCGCCTGCAGCGGGCGTGATCCACATGACATCTCAGCGATTGCTGAGGTATTGACCGTGTGAGTCGGTGGGACCTAGCGTCGCCGTGCTCGCTCCACGACTCCCGAGGAGACCTCCCGTGACCACTGCCGGCGCCACCGCACGCGCACGGGCCACCGCGACCACCGCGGTCGGCAACATGCCCTACCTGATCGGCTCGCTCGTGGTCGGCCTGCTGCTCTTCTACTTCATCGGGTTCGACGAGGGCGCCACGTCGCTCTTCGGCGACACGACCGTGGTCCACGAGTTCGTGCACGACGCCCGGCACTTCCTGGGCTTCCCGTGCCACTGATGCACGCGAAGGCCGTCGTCCCGCGCGCCGCTGCGGCCGGCGCGGTCGGGGGCGTCGTCGCCTGGCTGTTCTCGCTCGTGTTCGCCGAGCCGCTGATCCAGGCGGCCATCGACTACGAGGGCGAGCGCGGCGAGGCCGAGGCCGCGCTCGACGCCGCCGCGGGCATCGCGCCGCCCGAGGAGGGCGCGGAGGTCTTCACCCGGACCGTGCAGGGCGTGTGGGGCATCGGCGTGGGCATGATCCTCGCCGGCGTCGCGCTCGGACTGCTGTTCGCGGTGGTCTACACGCTGCTGCAGGGCAGGGTGTCGGTACGCCCGCGGGTGCTGGCCCTGCTCGTGGCGGGCGCGGGGTTCCTGACCTTCTACGCCACGCCGTTCGTCAAGTACCCCGCGAGCCCTCCGGCCGTGGGCCACGACGAGACGATCGGTGACCGCTCGGGGCTGTTCCTCGTCATGGTCGTCGGGTCGGTCGTCTTCCTGGTGGCCGCGGTGTTCGTCGCCCGGGCGCTGCGGGAGCGGCTCGGAGCGTGGAACGCGGTGCTCGTCGGTGGGGTCGCGTACGTCGTGCTGTCGGGCCTGCTCATGGCGGTACTGCCGTCGCTGGGCGAGTTGGCCGTGAACGTCGCGACCTACGGGCCCGCGGTCGGCGAGACCCCGCAGCCGTTGCGTGACCCGGCCGGGCAGATCGTCTTCCCCGGCTTTGACCCGGACCTCCTGTACTCGTTCCGGGTCTACTCGATCACCGCTCAGGCGATCGTGTGGGGTCTGCTCGGACTGGTGTTCGGGGCTCTGGCCGAGCGCGCGACCGGCTCCACGTCGGTCGCCGAGACGCGGGAGTCCGTCGAGGCCTGATCCTCGTTCCCGACGGCGGGTGTGGAGCGGCTGCGGCCGCCCCGCACCCGCCGTTCGTCGTTCCAGCCCTTCTGGGTTCTCCGAGGTCGGAGCTCGTCCGGCTCCTCGTGGGACGTGCATCTCGGGTCTAGAAGGGTGGGTCGTCGTCGTGGGGGTCGGGTGGCGGCTGGTGGCGGTCGTGGAGGTCCTGCCAGGTGGTGCGGGCGGCGTCGGTGATGCGGCCGTCCCTGGTGCGGCGGGGCTGCCAGGGCGGGCAGGGTCTCGGGGTGTGCCAGGGGCCGTCGATGCCGTGGTCGTACGGGGGTCTCGCGATCGGGGTCAGGGGCTGGTAGCGGGGTGAGTGGACGGTGTGGTGGCAGCCGGTGGGGGCGCGCCACACGAAGGTCCCGGCGACGGGTTGTGCGACGGTCCAGCCGGAGGCGTCCTCGTGTTTGGCCAGGTGGTGGCCCAGGGACAGGGCGCCGAGGTTGTCGGCCTGGGTCGGCCCGCCGAGGGTGTGGTCGTGGGTGTGGTCGATCTGGCAGGCCACGGCGGGGCGGGTGCACATCGGGAAGCGGCAGGTGCGGTCGCGGGCCTGGATCCAGCGGGTGAGCTCGGCGCCGGGGAAGCGTCGCTCGGCCTCTCGGGTGCTGCGGGCGGGGTGCTCGTCGGGGTCGCGTTCTCGGGCGGTTGCGAGGGCGGTGCGGACGCGGGCGGCGAGTTCGCCGTAGACCCCGATCAGGGCGTGCTCGGGGTCGAGGGTGTCGATGTCGCGGGTGTGGGCGGTGAGCTCGACGACCTGCCCGCGGTAGCGGGGGTCGGCACGGGGCATGTGCGGCGGGCGCACGAGCAGGACGTGGTCGAGGTGGCCCTCGGCGTTATAGAGCAGCACTCGCCACTGGGCACACGTGCGGGTCCAGGCGAGGTGGTGGGCGTCCAGGCCGGTCAGGGCGCCCAGGGGTAGGCGGCCGTGGGCCCAGGACAGGCCGAGCACGGTCGCCAGGGTGACCCGCAGCGCTCGTGGCGCGAAGCTGAGTCCGCGCGGGGTCCACCGCCCCCCTGGGTGTGGGTCGGGAGTGTCCGGAGGCGGCGGATCGGGTGGCGGGTCGCCGGGATGCCACCCCAGCCGCGGCGGCGGGTCCGGGTCCTCGGGGTCAGCCGGGCTGTTCGGCTGCTCAGCATCCGTGTCTAGATCGAGGTCGAGCTGATCCTGCGCTCGCCGGCGACTCTGGGTCGCGGACCTACGTGGCGTGTCGGCGGGGGCCGTGCGGCCCGGGATGTCGAGATCGCTCGGGTCGCCGGTCGCAGAGCCGGTGGCGCCGCTCGAGTCAGCCGCAGACGAGCCACCGGGGCCACTCGAGCCGCCGAGGTCACCGTCGGGCCCGTCGCCGGATCCGTCGCTGCCGTCCGGACGGTCAGCACGACCACCGTCCTGGCCGTCGCCGGATCCGTCGGGGCCTTCCGGCCCGCCCTCGGGGTCGCCGTCGTCCGGACCGTCCTCCGGTCCGTTGCCACCGCCATCCGGCCCCTCGTCGGGGCCGTCCTCCGGCCCGTCCGGCCCGTCGTCGGGTCCGCCGTCGTCGGGTCCGTCGTCGAGGCCATGGGGTGGAGTGGTGAGTTCGGCGGTGACGTACTCGACGATCGCCTGGTCGTCGGCACCAGCGGGGCAGCCGTGCAGCAGGCGCAGGAACACCTGCGCCGCCACCCGCCCGGCCGCCACGTCCTGCCCCGCCGCCTTCAAGCGCCGGGTCACCTCCTCGCCGAGGGCCTCGACCCGCTCGTACGCCGGGACCGCCACCGTCGGGTCCAGGTCCCAGCCATGCAGCTCCACCGCACCCGACGGCGCGGTCCGCGCGGTGACCCGCGCTCGGGCGACCGCGGCGTTCCGGCGGTTCTCCGCGCCCTGCGGGTCGACGTCCTTGACCGCCTCGGCGATCCGCTGCTCGAGCTCCCACACGCCCAACCGCGGCGCCTCGTCGACGAGCAGCTCCACCACCGCCCGGGCCTGGTCGTCGGTGACATCGCGCAGCCCGGACACGAACTTGCCCGCCTTCGGCTCCTCCAACAGCCCGGCAGACATCGCCTCCCCGACCCGCGGCAGGCGTTCCAACGCGCCCTCGGCGAGCTCGAGGCGCGCCGCGGCCATCGACACCGACCATCCCAACCGCGCGGCGACGACTCGCGGGTCCGGTTCCCCACGACCCAGCACGTCGGCTCGGGCCCGCGCGGTGTGCCACAGCCACCGCAGCCGCCGCCAGTGCTCGTGGTTCAGCCGCGCCTGCCAGGCCGCCAACCCCAGCTCCACGTCCTGCCCGACGTAGTCGGCGGGATCCCCGAGGGGCACCGCGGGCACCGGGTCGTCGAACGACCCCACCCCGACGCCCTGCTCGGTCACCGTCATGATTCGAACACTAGAGCGAACCCCTGACAGTCACGCCCGCCGAACCCCAGCTCGAGCCCCGCCCGAACATCACGGAATGATCACGATCAGAAGGACAGGCCGCCCGTCCGAGTCCGCTTCAACTCGCAGAAGCCGGCGTACGAGGCGAGCGCGACCGCGCCGTCGAGGACGTCCAGCGCGTCCTGCCCGCGTGGCACCGCACCGAGGACTGGCCCGAAGAAGGCGACGCCGTCGACGTGGATCACCGGCGTCCCCACCTCGAGCCCGACCGGCGCCATGCCCTCGTCGTGGCTCCGGCGCACCGCGGCGTCGAACGACGGATCGTCCGCCGCCGCTCGCAGCGACGACAGGTCCATCGCCGTCAGCACCCGTCGCAGCACCTCGTCCCGGCCCCGGACGCCCTCGGCGTGGTACAGCCCGCCGAAGCGCAGCACGAACTCCCGTAGCCGCGGGCCCACCGCGACCCCCACCCGCACCGGACGCCACGCGCTCTCGGTGCCCCGCACGGACTCCGGTTCGCGGTCGGGATCGGCCTCGCCCAGGACCGCCAGGCTCATGAGCCGCACGTCGAGGTCCAGGTCCCGCAGCGTTGCGACCTCGTCCAGCCAGCGCAGGGCCAGGTAGGCGAAGGGACAGACCGGATCGACATAGAGTCGCACCCGCCCAGGATGGTCGAGGAGGCAGAGAACGATGTCCGACGAGCCCGACGTCACCGACGTCCGCGAGCGTCACCGCTACGAGATCCGGGTCGACGGCGAGACGGCCGGCTTCGCCGAGTACGCCGTGCGGAAGGACCCACACGGCGACGGCGAGACGATCGCCTTCGTCCACACCGAGGTCGACGACGCCCACGCCGGTCAGGGGCTGGCCGGAAAGCTCGCCCGGGCCGCCCTCGACGACGCCCGGGCCCGCGGGCTCGCCGTCCTGCCGTTCTGCCCGTTCATCCGCGGCTGGATCGCGAAGCACCCGGACTACGTCGACCTGGTCCCGGCCCGTCGTCGGGAACAGTTCGACCTGGTCAGTTGACGCAGGGCACCGTCGGAGCGGCGGCGGTGCCCGCGTCCTCGGCCGGGACCGCGGGCGCCGCGCTGGTCTTCGGGGCGACGCTGCCGGGGGAGGAGCCCCCGGAGTTCGACGATCCCGACGACGAGCCGCCGCTCGCCTTCGGTGCGGGGGTCTCCTCGCGGCCCGCGATCGTGTCGGAGATGTAGTCCGCGACCTTCGCGGGGTCCACCTTCACCGCCTCGCCGTCCTCCTCGGTGTCGTAGCTCGCCGAGACGATCGGGATCGTGTGGAACCCGATCGACCCGGAGCTGACGCCCTGCAGCTGGGCGGCGAGGTCGAGGACGTCCAGCTGCCGGTCGACGGTCACGGCCTTGTCGACGGCGTCGACGAGGGCGTTCCGCTTGGTGGAGTCGGTGAGGGTGTCCGAGGAGAGCACGGTGCGCGCCATGCTGGAGAGGAAGACCTGCTGACGGCGGGCCCGGTCGAGGTCGCCGCCGGGGAGCCCGTGGCGCTGCCGGACGAACGCGAGGGCCTGCGGACCGGACACGGTCTGCTGCCCGGCGGAGAACTTCGCGCCCGAGAACGAGTCGTTCACGGCCTTGTTCAGGCACACCGGCACGCCGCCGATCGCCTCGCTGATCTGCGCGAACCCGGCGAGGTTGACCGCGCCGAAGTGGGTGATGGTCAGGCCGGTCAGCCCCTCGACCGCCCCGATGGTGGTGCGTGCGCCCGCCGCCCCGGACTGCACGGCGAGGTCGTTCCCGCTGACGCCGTCGGCCCGCAGCTTCTGCCGCTCGGCGTTCGAACCGTACGCGTACGCCGAATTGATCTTGTGGTTGCCGAAGCCGTCCGGCAGCTCGACGAACGAGTCGCGGGGGATCGAGAACCCGGTCGCCGGGCCGCCGCCGCCGGGGATGTGCAGCACGATGATGGTGTCGGCGGAGTCGCCGCCCGAGTCGCCGCCGCCCGCGTTGAGCGAGGCCAGCACGTCCTTCGGCAGCGGGTTGCCGAACGAGTCGGTTCGCGTGTCGAGCCCGACGAGCAGGATGTTCTGGTCCGTGCCGAAGACCGACCCGAACGACGTCGAGATGACGTCCACCCGGGAGAGCCCGGAGTCGAACGTCCGGGCGGCGAGCACGGTCCCGCCGGAGAGCAGGAGGACGACCACGGACGCCGCGGCGACCACGAGGAGCAGCACACGACCGGCCGCGAGGGTGCGGACCCGCTCGAGCAGCGCCTGCGCCCCACCCGACGGCGGGTGCTCCGTGCGGGCCGACTCGTCGGGGCCGGGCGAGGGGGCGACGCGCGTCGGGGTGGGCGCCGGACGACGCTGACCAGGGCCCGCCCCGGGCGGCGGTCCCGGCGGCCCCGGCGGCCCCGGCGGTCCTGGGGCACCCGGCGGCCCCGACGGTCCCGGCGGACGTGCCGGAGGTGGCGGCCCGGGCACGCGGCCGCGATCCCCGGGCGACGGGGCGCCCCGTCCGGGAGCGCCTCGTCCGGGTGCAGGGCCACGCCCGGGCTCCGGACCCGGCGGCGGGCCAGCCTGCGGTCGCGGTCGCCCCGCGCCGGGTGGCCCGCCGGCGCCGTCCGGGCGGGTCGGGCGGCGGCCGGGCAACCGGAACCCGCCGGGCCGGTCCGGGCCGTCGGCCATCAGGCGCTCCTCGCGCCGCGGACCACGCCGAGCAGGGAGAACGACGGGTCCGCCTCGCGTCGCCGCACGACGCCGAGGATCGCGCAGGCGAAGAAGGCGACCAGCATCCACCAGAACAGCTGCGCCAACGGCGCGACGACCCCGAGCACGAACAGGGTGGTACTCGTCGTGTCACCCGCGACGACCGCGGCGACGACGAGTCCGAGGAACCCGACCACGGGTGCCTGCAGTGCGGGCACGAGGACCCCGTCGGCCCGGACCGCACACACCGCGAGCAGGCACACGACCAGGTAGCCGACCGGGAACAGCAGGCCGACCAGGCCCGCGCGGTGCTGCAGGAACCAGGCCAGCAGGCTCGTCAGCACCAGGGCCGCCGTGGAGACGAGGGGCCAGGGGTAGCCGGGGCCGATCGCGAACCGTCCCGTCTGGCGCGGCCGCGGGGCCGCCGGCGACTCCGCGCGCACCGGTCGCCGTCCGCGGGACCAGGAACCGGTCGACCAGCGCGAGGGGGCCGATCCGTCTCCGCTGGGTCGCGGGCTCCACCGGTCGGCCACGGCGACACGATAGCCGAGCGCCTCGTCCGTCCCGGTGAGGCACGACGACGGCAGGCGCCGGCAACCCGATACGCCGTTAGCAGTTGCTAGTTGCTCCAAACGGCGTAGTGTTCTGGAGCGAGCAAGGCGTCCGACGGGGAGGGCGCACCGGCCCGACCCGGAGGACCCACGTGCCCGTCAGGACCCTCGTCCCCGTCGTGATCGCCCTGCTGACGGCCCTCGCCCTGGCCTCGCCCGCCGTCGCGCAGCCGACCCCGGGCCCGCCGCCCCTGCCGTCCGGGCCGGGCTCGACCACTCGGGCGACGCCCGTGGAGCCGCGGGTCGGACAGGCCGCGAAGCAGCGGATGGACGAACGGCGCGGGCGGGCCCCGGCGAACGTCACCGCCTGGTACGTCGACCCGGGGACGAGCCAGACCGTGGTCGCGGTCGTCGGGCCCGCGACGAAGGCCGCCACCGACTTCGCCGCGGACGAGAACCCGTCCGCGGTCCGGGTCCAGCCGATGTCGGCGCCGATCCGGCCGCTCGCCGCGGCGCCCCTCGTCGGTGGCGCCGGGATCACCACCGTGACCAGCACCCGCACCACGGGCGGGACGACCACCACCAGCGGCCTGCGCTGCTCCGACGGCTGGTCCGTGCGGCGCGGCACCACGACCTACCTGCTCACCGCCGGACACTGCACGCAGAACACGACGACGTGGTCCGGCGCGAACCGGCAGGAGATCGGCCGGGTCGTCCGCACCCAGTGGCCGAGCGCCGACTACGGACTGATCCAGGTCACCAACACCACGGCGTGGCGCGGCTCCGGCCAGGTCCAGGGCGGCCCCACCGTCACGGGCGCGACCGAGGCCCCCGTCGGCACCCAGGTGTGCCGGTCGGGCTCGACGACGGGCTACCGCTGCGGGGTGGTACAGGCGAAGAACGTCACCGTCAACTACGGCAACGGGCTGACGGTGCAGGGCCTGACGCAGACCAGTGCGTGCGCGGAGACCGGCGACTCCGGCGGGTCGTTCCTCGCGCCCGCGACCAAGCAGGCCCAGGGCACGCTGTCCGGGGGCACCGGCAGCTGCACCAGCGGCGGGACCAGCTACTTCCAGCCGCTGCGCCCGGTGCTCAACCAGTTCGGGCTCACCCTGGTCACCGGGAGCTGACCAGCACGTCCACCAGGGCGGCCCGGGCCTCGCGGGCGGTCGTCCAGCGGCGGTGGTCCCACTGCTCGCCGGCCAGCGAGTCGCCCGCGAACAGCACCTGGGAGATCGCCACGCCGCGGTAGCGCGCGACGGCGATGAGGGCCGAGGCCTCCATCTCCACGGTCAGGCACCCCTCGTCCCGACGGCGGTCGGTGCGGGTCCGGGCCTCCCGGTAGACCGCGTCCGTGGTCCAGGTCCGCCCGACGGTGTGCGCCACGTCGGCCGTGTGCAGCGCCGTCACCAGCGCCTCGACGCCGTCGGGGTCGGCCTCGACGACCCGGCCGGGGGCCAGGTAGTGGAACGACGTGCCCTCGTCGCGCAGGGCCGAGGACACGACGACCGCGTGCCCCAGCACCAGGTCGGGCACCAGCACCCCGGCGCCGCCGACCGCGGCGAAGCGCCGCCCGCCGAGCACGATCAGCTCCTCCAGGCTGGCCGCCGCCATGGGCGCGCCGACGCCGGGGTGGGCGACCGCGACGGTCCGGCCGTCGGGCAGCGGCACCCCGTACACCGGCGAGCGGCCGTTCTCCGAGTGCAGGGCGGCGACCTCCGGGTGCTCCTGCGCGAGAGCGGCCATGACCTCCGGGAAGAAGCACAGGACGACGTCGGGCGGGACGCTCCCGTGGGTGCGCATCGCGCCCGGGGCGATGATGCCCGGCTGGTCCAGGTCGTCCTCGACGAGGGGGAGGGGCTCGGTCACCCGGTGATCGTCGCGTAGGCCTCCCGTACCTGCCGGGCCGCCTCGCGGTCGGCGTCGGTGGCCTCCACCACGGTGTCCCGCTCGATGCGCCAGTCCGGCTCGCCCCCGGTCAGCGCCCAGGCCGCCTGGCGGGCCGCCCCGAGCGCGACGTACTCCGCCGGCGCGAGGACCTCGACGTCGAGCCCGAACACCGCGGGCGCGATCGTGGCGACCGCCCGCGACCGGCTGCCCCCGCCGATGAGCAGCACCCGCGAGCCCTCCACCCCGACGTCGGCCAGCGCCTCCACGCCCGCGGCCAGCCCGCAGAGCATCCCCTCGACGGTGGCCCGGGCCAGGTTCTCCCGCGTGCCGTTCGCGATCGTCAGCCCGGCGACCGTGCCGGTGGCGTCCGGGCGGTCGGGGGTCCGCTCGCCCTCCAGGTAGGGCACGAGCACCAGTCCACCGGCCCCGGGGGCGGCGGCCAGCGCGAGCTCGTCGAACCCGGCGGGGTCGACGCCCAGGAGCGTGGCGCCGACCCCGAGCACGCGCGCGGCGTTGAGGGTGCACACCAGGGGCAGGTGGCGCCCCCGCGCGTCGGCGAAGCCCGCGACCAGCCCGGACGGGTCCGCGGTCGGCTTCGCGGCGGAGGCGAACACGGTCCCGGAGGTGCCGATCGAGACGATCAGCTCGCCCGGCGCGGTCCCGATGGCGAGGGCCGCGCCCATGTTGTCCCCGGTCCCCGGGGCCACGACCGCCCCCGGGACCGGACCGTGCTCGTGCCCCCGACCGACCGCCTCGCCCGGGGCCGCCACCCGCGGCACGTCCAGCGCCCGGCCGAAGGCGAGCTCCAGCAGGTCGGGCCGGTAGTCCTCGGTGTGCGGCGACCAGTACCCGGTGCCGGACGCGTCGCCGCGGTCGGTGACGGCGTCCGCCCCGGCCCGCGCCCCGCCGCGCAGCCGCCAGGTCAGCCAGTCGTGCGGGAGCATCACCGACCGGGCGCGCCCGGCGTTCTCCGGCTCCGCGCGGGCGGTCCAGCGCAGCTTCGTCGCGGTGATGCTCGCGACCGGCACGGTGCCGACGGCGTCGGCCCAGGCTGCGGCGCCGCCGAGCTCGGAGATCAGGTCGTGGGCGGCGTCGGCGGAGCGGTTGTCGTTCCACAGCAGGGCCTCGCGGACCGGCTCGCCGCGCCCGTCGACCAGCACCATCCCGTGCTGCTGGCCCGCCACCGCGATCGCGGCGACGTCGCCCGTGCCGACCTCGTCGAGCGCCTCGCACAGCGCCGTCCACCAGGCCCGGGGGTCGACCTCGGTCCCCTCGGGATGGGCCCGGCGGGCCTCCCGCACGACCGACCCGTTCTCGGGATCGACGACGACGACCTTGGTCGCCTGGGTGGACGAGTCGACGCCTGCGACGTAGGAGGGCATGACGCCCATGTGAGCACCCGGCGGGTCGATGGCGCCACCGACGGACTCAGCCGGTGCAGCCGCAGCTCTCCCGGACCACGAACGACGGCGGGAGGCGGAGCACCTCCGGCGACGCCTCCGGCCGGGCGCGGCGGCGCAGCAGGAGCCGGACGGCCTCGGCCGCGATCCGTTCGAACGGCTGGGCCATCACGGTGAGGCGCGGCGAGAACAGGTCGGCCCACGCGAAGTCGTCGAAGGCGACCACGGCGACGTCGTCGGGGACGCGCGCGCCGGCCTCGCGCAGCGCGGCGACGACCCCGATGGTCATGCTGTTGTTCCCGACGACGACGGCGGTGGGCGGCTCGGGCAGCGCGAGCAGCTTCGCCATGGCGGCCCGGGCGGGGTCGGTGGCCGACTCGCCCGAGACCTCCAGGGCGGGGTCGCGCGGCACGTGCGCGTCGTCGAGGGCGTGGGCGAACCCCCGGCGTCGCTCCTCGGTGGTGGTCAGCCCGGAGAGCCCGGCCACCAGGGCGATCCGCCGGTGGCCGTGCTCGACGAGGTGCCGGGTGAGGGTCGCGGTCGCGTCGTGGTTCTCGCTGCCGACCTGGTCCAGCGTCGCGGCACGCCCGTCCGGCACCAGTCGGTCCAGCAGCACTGTGGGCACCTCGTGCCGGGCGAGGTAGTCGAGGGCCTCCGTCGGGTCGGCGGACGGGGCGAGGACGACCCCGTCGACCCGGTGGTGGTGCAGCCGGGCCACCACGGTGCGCTCGTAGGCGGGGTCCTCGTGCGGGTCCACCAGCAGCAGCGTGTAGCCGGCGGCCGCGGCGGCGGACTCGGCGGAGGAGAGCAGCTCGCCGAAGTACGGGTTGGAGATCGCCGAGAGGACGAGACCGATCGTCGTCGTCCGGTTGGTGGCGAGCGAGCGGGCGACGGTGTTCGGGGTGTAGGCGGTCTCCTCGACCGCGGACATCACCGCCGCGCGGGTGTCGGCGCTGACCGCACGGGTGTTGTTCAGGACGTGGGACACCGTGGCCGTCGAGACGCCGGCCCGACGCGCGACGTCCGCCATCGTGACCACGGGCGGACCTCCTTCCGGCGTACGGAACGCTCCGCAGCCCTCGTGCGCCGATGATGCCCCCAGGCAGGTGCGCGGGGGCAGGGGCGCATCCCGCCGAACGGCACGACCGGAACGGTCAAGCGCTTGCGTCGGTACGTATCGGAGTCCTACGGTCGCCCGACGTGACGTGGAGGTGAACCAGGTCACTCACCGACCGGACGGGGGCGGGGCGTGCTCAGACGGACACCACCGGAGCGGACTCCGCGACCCGGCCGGCGCGGCAGGCCCGCGCTCGCGCTCGTCGCGACCGCCCTGCTCGCGCTGGTCGCGGGATGCTCCGGGGCCGGAGCGCTCGGCGCCGAGGAGGGCGTCGAGACGGTGACGGTCGCGATCGTGTCCAACCCGCAGATGGAGGACGCGATCACGCTCTCGCCGGAGTTCGAGCGGGAGAACCCCGGGATCCGGCTCCGGTTCGTGACGCTCTCGGAGAACGAGGCCCGGGCCAAGATCACCGCGTCGGTCGCGACCGGCGGCGGCGAGTTCGACGTCGTGATGATCTCGAACTACGAGACCCCGCAGTGGGCGCAGAACGGCTGGCTGACCGACCTCGAGCCGCTCATGGCGCAGACCCCCGGCTACGACCGGAACGACTTCCTGCCCACCGTGCGCGACGCGCTCTCCTACGAGGGCCGGATGTACTCGGTGCCGTTCTACGCCGAGTCGTCGTTCCTGATGTACCGCACGGACCTGTTCGCGCAGGCCGGCCTGACCATGCCGCCGCAGCCGACCTGGCAGCAGGTCGCGGACGCGGCCGCCCGGCTCGACGACCGTCAGCGCGGCGGGAACACCGCCGGCATCTGTCTGCGCGGCAAGCCCGGCTGGGGCGAGATGATGGCGCCGTTCAACACCGTGGTGAACACCTTCGGCGGCCGCTGGTACGACCCGCAGTGGAACGCGCAGCTCACCAGCCCGCAGTTCGAGCAGGCGACGCAGTTCTACGTCGACCTGGCCCGCGCCCACGGCATCCCCGGCGGGTCGCAGGCCGGGTTCTCCGAGTGCGGCACCGCGTTCGGCCAGGGCAACGTCGCGATGTGGTACGACTCGACGTCCGCCGCCGGCACCGTGATCGACCCCGAGGAGTCCCGCGTCGTCGGGAACGTCGGGTTCGCCTCCGCCCCGGTGGTCGCGACGCCGAGCTCGGGCTGGCTCTACTCCTGGTCGCTCGCGATCCCGAAGACCTCGCCGCGGGTCGACGCCGCCTGGAAGTTCATGAGCTGGATGACCTCCAAGCAGTACATCCAGCGCGTCGGCAACGAGCTCGGGTGGGAGTCCGCGCCGCCCGGGTCGCGCACCTCGACCTACGACAGCCCGCAGTACCAGCAGGCGGCCGGCGCCTTCGCCAACACCGTGCGCGACGCGATCGTGCGGGCCAACCCGCAGCAGCCGACCGTGGAGCCGGTGCCCTACCAGGGCGTCCAGTTCCTGCGCATCCCCGAGTTCCAGGACCTCGGCACCCGCGTCAGCCAGCAGCTGTCCGCCGCGATCGCCGGGCAGATCACGCCCGCCGAGGCGCTGGACCAGTCCCAGACGTACGCGACGACGGTGGGGGAGAGCTACCAGCCATGACCAGTACGCTCGAACGTCCCCCGGCGCCGTCCGGGCCACCACCGGCACCGGGCCAGACACCCACGCGCTCCGCCCGCGCCGAGGGCTGGGTGCGCCGCGCCCCGCTCCTGCCGGCGCTGGTCTTCACGATCATCGTCACGCAGATCCCGTTCCTGCTGACGATCTTCTACTCGCTGCAGTCGTGGAACCTGGTCCGCCCGGGCTCCCAGCAGTGGGTCTGGTTCGACAACTACGTCAGCGTCTTCCAGGACTCGCAGTTCCGCGGCGTCGCGCTGAACACGGTCGTCATGACGCTCGGGTCGGTGCTCATCGCGCTGGTGCTCGGCCTCGTGCTCGCGCTGCTGCTCAACCGGCACTTCATCGGCCGCGGCGTGGTGCGCACCCTGCTCGTGACGCCGTTCCTCATCACGCCGGTGGCGGCGGCGCTGCTGTGGAAGACCACGCTGCTCGACCCGACCTACGGCCTGATCAACTTCATCCTCTCGCCGTTCGGCGTGGGCGAGCAGGCGTGGATCTCGAACTACCCGCTGGCGTCGGTGATGGTCGCGCTGATCTGGCAGTGGACGCCGTTCATGATGCTGCTGCTCCTGGCCGGCCTGCAGTCGATGCCGACCGACCAGATCGAGGCGGCGCGGATGGACGGCGCCGGGGCGTGGGCGATCTTCCGCGAGCTCACGCTGCCGCACCTGCGCCGGTTCATCGAGCTGGGCACCGTGCTCGGCGCGATCTACCTGGTCAACACCTTCGACGCGGTCTACATGATCACGCAGGGCGGACCGGGAACGGCGTCGGCGAACCTGCCCTTCTACATCTACCAGCGGGCGTTCCTCGGCTTCGACATCGGCCAGTCCGCGGCCATGGGTGTCGTGGTCGTCGTCATGACGATCATCGTGGCGACGTTCGCGCTGCGACTGGTGTTCCGGAGCTTCGGCGCCGCGGAGGGGAGTCGATGATGGCCACCACCACCGAGCGCGAACCGGCCACCGCCTCGTCGAGGACGGACACGGAGGAGCCGCGCCGGTCCCGGCGCACCGGCCCGGTCCTGCTGACCACGCTGACCTGGATCCTCGGCATCGGGTTCTTCTTCCCGGTGCTGTGGATGGTGCTGACCGCGTTCAAGACCGAGGGCGACGCCCAGTCCAGCCCGCCGACGTTCGTGTTCACCCCGACCTTCGAGCAGTTCGCGACGGTGTTCGACGCCGGCATCGGGCCCTACCTCGCGAACTCGCTCGGCGCGACCGTCATCTCGACGCTGCTGGTGCTGCTCCTCGCGACCCCGGCGGCCTTCGCGCTGTCGATGCGGCCGGTGGAGAAGACCCAGGACGTCCTGTTCTTCTTCATCTCCACGAAGATGCTGCCGGTGGTCGCGGCGATCGTGCCGATCTACGTCGTGGTCAACAACATCGGCCTGCTGGACAACATCTGGACGCTGATCGTCCTCTACACCGCGATGAACCTGCCGATCGCGGTGTGGATGATGCGCTCGTTCTTCCTGGAGGTCCCGAGCGAACTGCTGGAGGCCGCCTCCATGGACGGGGCGTCGCTGGCCCGCACGCTGCGCGAGGTGGTGCTGCCGATCATCTCGCCCGGCATCTTCGCCACCGCGCTGATCTGCGTGATCTTCTCGTGGAACGAGTTCTTCTTCGCGGTCAACCTGACCTCGGCGAACGCGGGCACGATGCCCACGTTCCTGGTCCAGTTCGTGACGTCGCAGGGCCTGTACTTCGCCCAGCTCTCGGCGGCCGCGACACTGGCGGCGCTGCCGGTGATCATCGCCGGGTGGGTGGCGCAGAACAAGCTGGTGCAGGGTCTGTCGTTCGGCGCAGTGAAGTAGGGAGCTGGGACTGATGGCCGAAGTGGTGTTCGACGAGGCCTCGCGCATCTACACCCCGGGCGCGACGCCCGCGGTGGACAAGCTGAGCCTGACCGTGAACGACGGCGAACTGGTCGTCCTCGTCGGGCCCTCGGGCTCGGGGAAGTCGACGGCCCTGCGGATGCTCGCGGGCCTCGAGCCCATCGACCAGGGGCACCTGCGGATCAACGGGCGCGACGTCGTCGACGTGGCGAGCAAGGACCGGGACATCGCGATGGTGTTCCAGAGCTACGCGCTCTACCCGTCGAAGACGGTGCGGGACAACATGGCGTTCCCGCTCAAGATGCGCGGGATGGACAAGAGCGAGCAGGCCAAGCGCGTGAACGACGCGGCCGAGATCCTCGGGCTCACCGAGTACCTCGACCGTAAGCCCAAGGCGCTCTCGGGCGGCCAGCGCCAGCGCGTGGCCATGGGCCGGGCGATCGTGCGTGAACCGCAGGTCTTCCTCATGGACGAGCCGCTGTCCAACCTGGACGCGAAGATGCGCGTGCAGACCCGCGCGCAGATCGCCGGCCTGCAGAACCGGCTCGACGTCACCACGGTCTACGTCACCCACGACCAGGTCGAGGCCATGACCATGGGCGACCGGGTCGCGGTGCTGCGCGACGGGAAGCTGCAGCAGTACGCGACCCCGTCGGAGCTCTACGACCACCCGGTCAACGCCTTCGTGGCGGGCTTCATCGGGTCGCCGGCGATGAACCTCATGGACCTGCACCGCTCGGGTGACGGGGTGACGCTCGGCGGGTCCAGCATCCCGCTGTCGCGGGAGGTCGCGGACGCGGCCGGGTCGGCGGACACCGTCACCGTCGGCCTGCGCCCGGAGGACCTCTCGTTGACCTCGAACGGCGACGGCGTCAAGGCCGTGGTCGACGTCGTCGAGGAGCTCGGCAGCGAGTCCTACCTCTACGCGCACATGGCCGAGCACCCCGACACCACGCTGGTGGTGCGGGGGCCCGGCCGGACGCGGGTGCGCTACGGCGAGACGATCGCGGTCCGGGTGGACCCGGACGCGGTGCACGCCTTCGACGCCTCCTCGGGGGAGCGTCTCGGCGCCTGAGCGATCCTCGGGGCGGGTTCCCGACGGCGGGTCAGCCGTGCAGGTCGGTCCACTGCACGGCGACGCCGCGCCGGTGGTGCTCGAGGCGGCGCAGCCGGCGCCGGGCCTCGTAGGTCAGACCGTCGATACGGTCCAGCAGCTGCGTGAGCTCGGCGGTCTCGCTGTCGATCAGCGCGTCGCGGGCGGCCTCGGTCTCGGGGAGGCGCGGGGTCGCGCGGGTGACGTACGGGTCGGCGACGGGCGCGTCGGTGGCGGCGTCGGGGACGGCCACGGGGTCTCCTTCACGGGTGGTGCGTGCTCGGTACTGAATCGTTCAACAAGATAGCACGCACATCATTCCCGGCGGCGTCACGCCTCCGCGAGGACCGCCCGCAGCGCGGCACGGGCGCCGTCGGTGTGCAGCCGGTCGAGGTGGCGCCGGTAGGCCTCGGTGAACCGCTCGTCGTCGATCAGGTCGCCGAACAGCGAGCGGTCCTCGAGGAAGGCCAGGGGCTCGTCGGGGTAGCGGCGCGCCGCGGCGATGCGGTCGTCCGCCCGGCCGGTGTCGACGACCTCGATCGGCTCCCCGGCCTCGTCGACCGCCTCGGCGTACCGGGCCCACGCGGCGACGATCAGGGCGGACCGCTCGACCGACCCGCCGTCACGCAGGTTCTGGCGGATCACCGGCACCAGCCACGGCGGGATCCGGTCGCTCGACTCGGCGGCCAGCCGGGCGAGGGTGTCCTTGATCTCCGGGTTCGCGAACCGCTCGATCAGCGTCGCCTTGTAGTCCTCGAGGTCGACGCCGGGCACCGGCAGCAGCGTGGGCGTGGCCTCGTCGTCCATGTAGCCGCGCACGAAGCGGACGAACTCCTCGTCGGTGCAGACCTCGTGGGCGTAGCGGTGACCGGCGAGGTAGCCGAGGTAGGCGATCGCCTGGTGGGAGGCGTTGAGCAGCCGCAGCTTCATCAGCTCGTAGGGCTCGACGTCGGCCACGACCTGGACGCCGGCCTCCTCGAACGCCGGACGTCCGGCGGCGAACCGGTCCTCGAGCACCCACTGGGTGAACGACTCGCACACCACGGGCCAGCCGTCGTCGACCCCGAAGCGCTCGGCGAGCTCGCGGCGGTCGTCGTCGGTGGTGCGCGGGGTAATCCGGTCGACCATCGAGTTCGGGAACGGCACCTCGCGCTCGATCCAGTCCGCGAGGTCGTCGGAGGTCCGCTCGTCGCGCTGCCGCGCGAACGCGGTGATCATCCGGTGCGCGACGTCACCGTTGCCGGCGATGTTGTCGCAGCTCATGACGGTGAACGGGCCGGTCCCGTCCGCGCGGCGCCGCCGCAGGGCCTCGACCAGGAAGCCGAAGGCCGAGCGCGGGACGCTCCCGGCTTCGCGGGCGATGTCGTGCGCGACCGACTCCTCCGAGCCGTCGAACTCCCCGGTCGCGGTGTTGACGTGGTAGCCGCCCTCAGTGACGGTCAGGCTCACGATGCGCGTGGCCGGGTCGGTCATGCGGTCCAGGACCGCGTCCGGGTCGTCCGGGGCGACCAGGTAGTCGACCATCGACCCGATGACGCGCGGCTCGCGCGAGCCGTCGGCGTGCTTGAGCACGAGCGTGTAGAGATCGTCCTGTCGCGCCATGACCTCGCCCATGGCGCGGTCGGCGTCGAGCACCCCGACCCCGCACAGCGCCCAGCCCCGGTCCTGCCCGGCCGTGAACAGCCGGTCGAGGTACATCGCCTGGTGCGCCCGGTGGAAGCCGCCGACCCCGACGTGCACGATCCCGACCTCGAGCGCGTCCCGGTCGTACTCCGGGACCGGGACGTCCAGCTGCGGAAGGGCGGCGCGGTTCAGGGCGACAGCGTCGGCGCTCATCCGCCCACCCTAGGAGCGCAAGCGCTTGCCGTCACGGGTCCCGTCGGGTCAGCGTCCACCGGCGACGTCGAGGGTGCTGCCGGTGGTGTACGAGGCGTCCGCGGAGGACAGCCACACGATCGCCGCGGCGATCTCGTCGGCGGTCCCCGCCCGGCCCACCGGCACGTCCGGCCCGAGGCGCGCGACCCGGTCGGGCTGGCCGCCGGAGGCGTGCAGCCCGGTGTCGATGATCCCGGGCCGGACCACGTTGACCCGGATCCCCTCGCCCGCGACCTCCTTCGCCAGCCCGAGCCCGAGGGTGTCGACGGCGGCCTTCGACGCGGCGTAGTCGACGTACTCGCCGGGCGAGCCGAGCCGGGCCGCGGCCGAGGACACCAGGACGATCGACCCGCCGTCGTGACCGTGCGCGGTGGACATCCGCCGGACGGCCTCGCGGCAGGTCACGATCGCGCCGGTGACGTTGGTGGCGAGCATCGTCGAGACGCGTTCCACGGTCAGCGCGTCGACCCGGGTCCGTTCCCCGACGATCCCGGCGTTCGCGACGACCGCGCCGAGCGGGCCCAACGTGGTGGTCGCCTCGACCGCCGCGACGACGTCGGCCTCGACCGCGACGTCCGCCCGGATCGCCGCCGCGCGGCCACCGTCGCTCTCGATCGCGGCGACGACGGCGGCCGCGGCGTTCTGGTCGGAGCGGTAGGTCAGGCACACCGCCCAGCCCGCGGCGGCGGCCCGCCGGGCGGTGGCGGCGCCGATCCCGCGGCTGCCTCCGGTCACGAGCATGCTTCGCATGGCGCCGATCATCCCGCGTGCCGTGGTCATCCCGCGCGCAGAGCCGCCGGGCGGACGCCGCGCTCGCGGTGGAACGCGGTGGAGAGCGCGAACGGGCTGCCGTAGCCGACCCGGTCGGCGATCACCGCGAGCGTGAGGTCCGTGCCCCGGAGCAGGTCGGCGGCCAGCGAGAGCCGCAGGTCGGTCAGCCAGGCCATCGGCGGCTCGCCGACCAGCGCGGTGAAGCGGCGCGCGAAGGCCGCCCGGGAGAGCCCCGCGCCGCGGGCGAGGCCCTCGACGGTCCAGCCGCGAGCCGGCTCCGTCTCCATCGCCCGCAGCACCGGTCCGACGGCCGGGTCCCGGCGGGCGAGCGCCGCGGACGGGGCCGCCGGGCCCGCGAACCACGCGCGCAGCACCGTCACGAGGAGCAGGTCGAGTGCGCGGTCGAGGACGACGTCCTGCCCGGCGGCGTCGCGGTCGAGCTCGGCGTCCAGCAGCGTGACCAGCCCGTCCGGCGCGCCGTCCAGGTCGGCGGGGTGCAGGACGGTGACCGCGGGCAGCGACCGCACCAGCCGCGCCCCGACGTCGCCGCCGACCGGGTAGGTCCCCACGAGCAGCGCGGTGGAGGCGTTCGGGTGGTGTCCCCACGTGCGCACCCCGAGCGAGCCGGGCGGCCGCACGGCACCGGGCGGGACGCTGCACCGCTCGCCCGCCCCGATCACGGCCTGGAGCGGCGCGTCCGCGTCGGAGACGACCGTGTACGGCGTCGGCCCGCGCAGGACGATCACGTCGCCACGACCGGCCTCCGCGGTGGTGCCGGCGTCGGCGCGCAACGACGTCCCCCCGCGGGTGACGACGACGAGCGTCAGCGGCGCGCCGTCCTCGATCCGGACGGCGAACGGCGGCTCCAGCAGGCACCGCAGCAGGAACGCGCCGCGGGCACGCGGTCCGTCCAGCAGCCCGGTGACGTGGTCCACCCGTGAGACGATCGCGCATGCACGAGCGCGGCGCAATCATGGAACGTCCAGGCGTCCCGGGGTCGAATAGGCCCATGCTGATCGTCGTCACCGGCGCCACGGGCAAGACCGGCCGCCGCATCGTCCCCCGCCTCCGTGCCGCGGGCACGCAGGTCCGTGCCGTCGGCCGGACCTCCGAGCCCCGCCACGACTGGGCCGACCGGACCACGTGGCCCGCCGTCCTCGCGCCCGACGCGGCGGGACTCACGGCGTTGTTCGCGGAACTGTTCGACGGTCGCAACGCCCGACCGACCGACGGGGTGGCCCGCGCCCTCGGCCGCGCGCCCCGGTCGTTCTCCGCCGCCCTCGCCGACGCGTTCCCGACGGCGGGTGCGCGATGAGCCTGCTCGGGGTGGTCGCTCCCGTGGCCGGTGGGGTGCTCGCCGGCGTGTACCTCGCCTTCGACCTCGCCGTGATGCCCGCGCTGCGGCGCACCCGGGTCCCGGTCGGGGGGCCCGGGCCCGCCCCGGACCCGGCCGCGACGATGCGGGCGATCAACGTCGCGATCGTGCGACCGGCGTTCCTGGCGCTGCTCCTCGGGGTGCCGGTGCTCGCGGTCACCGCTGCGGTGGCGGGGCCGACCCCCTGGACGGTCACGGCGGCGGCGCTGCAGGTCGCGGGCCTCGTCGTGACGATGACGGTCAACGTGCCCCTCAACGGCCGGCTCGACGCGGGCGGCCCCTGGGAGCGGTTCGTCGGGCCCTGGGTGCGCGCCCACCGCGTGCGCACGGCCGCGACCCTGCTCGCCGTCGTCGCGGGCCTGCTCTGAGGGTTCGGCGCCGCCGTAGGCTGTGGCCGGTGTACGACCTGCTCGACCTCACCCTGTTCGTCGCCGTGCTCGACGAGGGGTCCATCACGGCCGGAGCCGCGCGCGTCCCGCTGAGTCTCCCGTCGGCGAGCGCCCGCGTCCGGGGGCTGGAGTCGCGGGTGGGGTTGGACCTGCTGGTGCGCGGCCGCCGCGGGGTGCGGCCGACCCCGGCCGGGGTGGCGTTCGGGCGGCACGCCCGGGAGGTCGTCGCCGGGATGCGGCGCCTGGACGGCGCCGTCGCGACCTACAGCAGGCCGGCCGCCGGGCGGCTGACCCTCCTCGCAGGGAGCTCGGCGATGCAGCGGCTCGTCCCGCGGGCCCTGGTCTCGTTCCTCACCGCCCGGCCCGACCTGGACGTGGTCACCGCGGAGCGGCGCAGCGCCGACCAGGTACGGGGGCTGGCCGCGGGCGAGGCCGACCTCGGCGTGGTGATCGCGGGCGGGCCGGTCGACCCGGAGGACTCGCTCGGTGACGACTCGCTGGTCGTCGTCGGCGCGCCCGGCTCGGGTCTCGACGGCGGGCTCGTCGCGTTCGCGGACGTCGCCGAGCACCCGATGGTCGGCCTGCCCGAGGAGTCGCCGCTGCAGCTGACCCTGGAGGCGAACCTCTCCGAGCGGGCGCCGCAGGTGCGCTACCGGGCCCGCGCGGTCGGCCTCACGGCGGTCGTCGCGCTCGCGGCGGCGGGGGTCGGGCTCGCGATCGTGCCGCGGCACGTGGTGGACCCGGCCCTCGGGCTGGTCGTGTCCGACCTGGCCGAACCGTGGGCGCACCGGACGTTGGCCCTGCGGCGTGGCGCCCACCCGGCCGCGGGGACGGAGGCGCTCGCCGATCACCTGCGCCAGGCGGCAGCCTCTGCCCCAGTCGAAGGCTGACTTCCGCGATCGCGTCTAGGAGCACCCCGCACGCGGCGCCCAGACTGCGGTCATGCCCTCCGAGCGTCCGTCGTCGTCCGGCCTGCTGCCACTCCTGCTCACGGTGGCGGTGGTGTGCTCGGGGGCCCTCGCGGCCGGGGTGGGCGCCGCCGGTCTCGCGGCCGCCCTGATCGCGGTCGTTCCGCCCGCGGGCGTCATCGTCGGCAGGACGGTCCTGCTGCGGGGTGGACGGCCGGTGACGAGCGCGGATCGGTCCGGCGACGCCGGTGCACCGGACGGTGCGACGGGGTACCTGCCCGCACGTGGCCAAGAGTGACCCCGGCAAGCATCTGACCGCCTCGACCCTCGTCCTCGCCGCGCTGCGCGAGCGCGTCGCCGCCCTCCACGCCGCCGTGGAGCTCGACACCGACGAACCGGTTCCGAGCCTCGCGGACGACGAGGTCACCGGCGACACCGGCAATTCCGGCGATTCCGGGGACGCGCCGTCCGACGACGCCGACGGCGGCACCTCGGTGACCGTCCCGGCCATGCCCGACGAGGTCCCCAACGAAGATGACGACTCCGACGACGACTCCGACGAGTCCGTCGTCGCCGCCGGCATCGACGTGGAGGGCCTCGCGGAGGTCCTGGCCGACCTGGACGCCGTCACCGCCGGGTTCGCCTCCCTGATCGAGGGGCCGGACGTGACCGCGCTGCGCGCCGAGCTGGCCTGGGCGCGTGCGATCGTCGACGAGGCGCACGGCCTGGAGGGCACGGTCGACGTGCTCTCCGAGCTCGTCGAGGACCTCGACCCCACGCTGCGCCTCGGCCCCGTCCGCGAGCGGCTGCGGCTCGTCGTCACCGGTCGCAGCGAGGAGCGGCGCGACGCCGTGACCGCGATGCTGGCGCAGCCGGAGTGGGCGAGCCTGATGGAGCACGCCGACCGGCTCGTCCTCACCGCGCCGATCGCCGGCACCAAGCCGAAGAACACCGAGAAGGTCCTGGCCAAGGCCCTGGCCGACGCCGACGCGGCCGCCCGGGAGGCCGCCGACGCGGCCGTGGCGCAGGCCCGGGACGCCGACCTGGCCGGGGGACCGCAGCTGGGTCCCGTCATCTCGGCGGCGACCACGGTGGCGACGACCGCCCGCGCGGTCCGTCCGGTGCTCGGCAAGCAGGCCCGGCGCCTCGCGGACGCCGCGGAGGCGCTGGCGGGCGCCCTGGACGAGCGCCGCCGCGCCGAGTCCGCCGCGCACTGGCTGGTCGACCTCGCCGACCTCGCCCACCGCGCGGGGGAGCCGAGCTTCACCTACGGCGTGCTCCACACCGAGGCGCGGGCGCGGCGGGAGCGGGCCGACGAGGCCCTGGCGAAGGCGGTCACGGCCTACACGAAGCCCAAGCTGCACAAGGGCCTGTGATCTACGCGGGGCGGGGCACGGTGGCCCGTGCCCCGGCCCGGCCGGTTCAGCGCAGCGGCGGGGCCTGCCGGGCGCCGGCCTGCTCGCCGTGCTCGAAGAGCTCGGAGGCGGGCCCGACCACGGCCGGGTCGGCCGGGTACGCGACCTCGGGGTCCTTCTCCGGGTAGTCGAACCGGGCGAGCACGTGGCGCATCGCCTCGAGGCGGGCGCGCTTCTTGTCGTTGGACTTCACGACGGTCCACGGGGCGTCCGCGGTGTCGGTGTAGAAGAACATCGCCTCCTTCGCCGCGGTGTAGTCCGTCCAGCGGTGGATCGAGGCGAGGTCGTTGGGGGAGAGCTTCCACCGGCGCACCGGGTCGACCTGGCGGATGAGGAAGCGGGTCCGCTGCTCGGACTGCGACACCGAGAACCAGAACTTCACCAGGTGGATGCCGCTGCGCACGAGCATCCGCTCGAGCTCGGGCGCCTCGCGCATGAACTCCATGTACTCCCGGGCCTCGGCGTAGCCCATGACCCGCTCGACGCCGGCGCGGTTGTACCAGCTGCGGTCGAACAGGACGATCTCGCCGGCCGCGGGCAGGTGGGTGAGGTAGCGCTGGAAGTACCACTGCGTGCGCTCGCGGTCGGTCGGCTTCTCCAGCGCGACCACGCGGGTGCCGCGGGGGTTGAGGTGCTCGGTGAAGCGCTTGATCGTGCCGCCCTTGCCGGCCGCGTCCCGTCCCTCGAAGAGCAGGACCACCTTCTGGCCGGTGCCCTTGACCCACGCCTGGAGCTTGAGCAGTTCGATCTGCAGCAGCCGCTTCTGCTGCTCGTACTCCTGTCGCGGCAGCCGCTCGTCGTAGGGGTAGCCCTCCCGCCAGGTGTCCACCGGGCGGCCGTCCGGCCCGAGCAGCGCGGGGTCGTCGTCCTCGGCGCCGTCGGTGGCCACGGAGAGCTGGTCGATCGGGATGTCGCTGAGGGGAGCGAGCTCGTCGTCGGTGGTCACGCGCGCGATGATCGCCGCGGCAGGTGGCCGTCAGGTGAACGTCGCCCGGCCGTGGGTCCGCCGTCACGTTCCCGACGTCGGGCCGGGGCACGCTGGGCCGCATGGCCGCACTGCTCGCCGGGGACGCCCTGCTCGCCCGCGCGGAGGCCGCCCTCGCGGTGGCCCTCCCCGACGCCCTGCGGGTCGAGTTCGTCGACCCCACCGACCCGCTGGCGGGCGTGGCCCTCGAGGTCGCCGGCGTCGCCATGACGCCGGCCGCGACCCTGCACGCGGCCGCCCTGGCCGCTGCGCTCGAGCTCGCGGGCTACCTCGCGGTGCTGCCCACCCTCACCACGGCCGAGCACGCCGTCACCCACCAGATCTCCACGCAGTACCTGCGCGCGGCGACCGCCGGGCAGCGCGTCCGCGTCGACGCCGAGCTCGCGCGCCGCACCCGGTCGCTGGCCTTCGTCGGCGTCACCGCCCGCCGCGAGCACGACGGCGTCGTCGTCGCGCAGGGGCAGATCACCAAGTCGGTCGTGGAGTTCTGAGGCTGGACCGGTCCTCGCGACCGGGGCTTCCGTCGCTCCCGGTCCCGAGGCGTGGACCGCGGGTGATGCAGTACCGGACTACTGCACGGCACGCAGCGTCGAGGGCTCACCATCGTCCCCGGGGCCGTCCGGCAGGGCCCGGGCCGAGGGGGGACGACGTGTCGATCCGGGTGGGTGTCCTCGACGTCGCGTTCGATCCGCCGCCGCCGCGGTGCGTCATCGAGGCCGTCGGCTCCGTGACGTTCGGGGACGAGCGGATCGAGAACACCCTGCGGATCGACGTCCGGAACAATGATGTCGACTGGGTCACCGTCGTCATCGAGACCGTGGACGATCCGTTCGTGCGGCTCCTCGACACCCCGCGGATCGACCCGGGACTGTCCCGGATGACGATGCGGGGACTGCCCGCTGACGTCGCCGGTCGGACGGTCCGCATCTTCCGGTGGGCCCCGGGGTTCCTCGGTCTACCGGGGAGCGGGGGAGGGGAAGCGCGGACCGAGATCCCCCGGGAGGGGGCCGTCCGGCTCGTGGTGACCTGCGTCCGGGGGGCGTGACGGGGCCCCGCCGTCAGCGCGACTGCACGGGCCGACGGGAGCCCTGCACCGGGATCGGACCCGACCAGCCGAACTGCTCGGAGTGCACCGCCTCGGCCGGGACGCCGAGCTGCTCGATCGCGGCGAGCGAGCCGGCGAGCAGCGACGGCGAACCGCACACGAACCAGTCCAGGTGCCGGCGACCGCGGCCGGGAACGGCGTCGTCGAGCAGGGCGGCGTCGACACGGCGGCCCGCGGTGCGGGTGACGTGCAGGTCCAGGCGGCGGGCGAGGGAGGCCAGCTCGGGCTCGAAGAGGGGCTCGTCCGGGCGCTGCGCGACGATCATGTGCACCGGTCGGGGATCGGCCTGGTCGGCCAGGGTGCGCAGCATCGACATCATCGGCGTGATCCCGACGCCGCCCGCGACCAGCACCAGCCCGGCCGCCTCCGGCGCGGCGGTGAACGAGCCGTGCGGGCCGTCCAGCCACACCTTGGACCCGGGCGGCAGCGACGCCAGCGTCGTCGAGAAGTCCCCGCTGCCCCGGATCGTCAGCTCGAGGCGGCCGGTGACCTCGGCCGACGACGCGATCGTGAACGGGTGCTCCTCGGTGCCGAGCACGGAGCGGCGCAGGCGCAGCCACACGAACTGGCCGGCGTGAAAGCGCATCCCGCGCTGCAGGTGGACCGGGGCGAGCACCAGCGTGGCGGTCGACGGGCCCTCCGGGCGCACGCCGTAGACGACGTAGGCGCCGTGCCGGGAGAACAGCGGGCGCCAGACCCAGCGCAGGAACATCAGCGCGAGGAAGCCCAGCGCCAGCGCGGAGAGCACCACGCGCAGGACGGGGTCGGAGAGCAGGTCGCCGAGGAAGAACACGTGCATCGCCGCCAGGACGATCGCGGCCGCGGCGAGCAGGACGTGCATCCGGGCCCAGACCTCGTAGCGCCGCCCGGAGCGACGGCCCCGCCAGGCCACCAGGCCGACGCCCACCATGCAGACCGTCGCCAGCCAGCCCCACTGCACCGCGGTCGACGCCGCGAACGGGTTGAGCAGCCGCGGCGAGCGGACCACCACGGTGGCGAGGTGCACGAGCACCGCGACGATCGCGACGACGCCGAGCAGGCGGTGGGCGCGGATGATGCGGTCGATGCCGAACGTGCGGGTCAGGGACCGCAGCCGGGCCGGCGCGACGATCGTCAGCGCCATCGTCACCAGCCCGAGCAGCCCGGCCACCACCAGGACCGTCGAGAGCGGCCGGCCCTCGGCCCGCCACGCGTAGAGCGCCACCGGCCCGAGGACCACGAGGGCCGCCACCGCCGTCCAGACCGTCCGTCGTGTCGCGAGGTGCACGGGCCGCGACGCTAGGGACGCGGTCGGTGACGACCCCCGAACCTGAGAGCGTCGACGATCAACGGCGGGGCCCGCGCGACGAGAGGCGGGGTGCGTTCAGAGACGGACCTGCAGCCGGTAGAGCCGGGTCACCTGCTCCGGGTCGTCGTTGTCGTCGCTCACCAGCAGCAGCTCCAGCGCGCCGTCCGGGGCGCGCCCGGTGATCGTCATGCCCTCGACGTTGTCGAGCAGCGGGTTGCGCTGCGGCTGCTGCGACGTCGCGCCGAGCGTGGGGCAGGCGCCGAGGTCGGCGACGAGCGTGGTGCCGGCCGGGTCCGTCCGCGGGTCGAGCAGCACCAGCGCCACGGTGTTGCCGGTGGCCGGGTCGTACCCGCGCTCGAGCGCGAGCAGGCGGCCGTCGCCGAGGGCGACGAGCTCGGCGATGCCGAGGCCGGGCGCGAGCGGCACCCGGATCTGCGGGCCGTCCGGCACGGTGACGAGGCGGCTGTCGGTCTCCCCGACGAGCGGCTTCTCCAGGGCGGCGATCAGCGTCCCGTCGGGCTGGCGGGCGAGGCCCTCGAACGACGCGTTGTCCTGGGTGCGGCCCGCGACGTTCGCCGGAATGCCCAGCGCCCCGAGCAACTGCCCGTCCGGCGCGTAGCGCAGGACCTGGGGTCCGGTCTCGTCGCCGATCGTCAGCGTCCCGTCCGGGTCGACCACCAGGGACTCGGAGTCCACGGGCTTCCCGGTGGGGTCGGCGAGCGGGACCGTGGCGAGCGGGCGGGTGGCGCCGGCGTCGAGCGTGTACAGCACGGAGCGGTCGGAGAGCGCGTACACGGTCCCGTCCGGCCGGGCCGCCAGGGCGGACAGGTTCGCCACCTGCCCCTCGAGCACGTCGGAGAACGACTCGATCGTCGTGCTCGGTGAACACGCGTTCCCGACGGCCGGTGGTGGCGGCGCGGTCGGGGCGGGTGCGCCGCAGCCGGCGAGGACGAGGACGGCGACGAGCAGCAGGCGGCGCACGGAGCGGAGCCTGCCCGGTCCGGGTGGCGGGACGGTGAACGATCAGCCGGGGCCGACGACCGCGTCGCGGTGCAGGTACCGGTCGGCGACGACCGTCAGGACCCGGCGCGCGGAGTGCGGGCTCTCGACGACACCGGGCGGGATCGCGTCCGCGGCCTGCCGGTAGGCACGGCCGGCGAGGTCCTCCAGGAGATCGGTGACCGGGCCCTCCCCGGGCAGGCGCATGCGCGTGGCCCGCCGCAGGTGCAGCGTCCCGGTCGAGCCGTAGGTGCGCTCCGCGTACTCCGGGAACACCGCGGCCAGGAACAGCGCCCCGTCGCCGATGCGCCGCCAGACCCCGGGACGCTCGGACTCGGGCAGGTCGGTGAGCAGCTCGGCGAGGCGGGTCAGGTCCAGGTCGTCCCAGCGACGGCGGTGCCACCCGCGCTCGTCGCGCCGCCAGACGACGCCCGAGGACAGGCGCGCGTAGGAGCTCAGCAGCTCGGCCAGGAACAGCCGGTGGACGGGCTCCGTGGCGAAGGCGGCGAGCACGGGACCGTCGAGGACCGGGATGCGGCTGCGCGGCGCGGTGCGGTCGAGCACGGACGCGCGGCCCACGAGTGCGCCGGCCGCGCGGTGCACCGCCGCGGCGAAGAGCAGGAACGGCGAGACGTACCGGAAGCGCTCGTCCGGGTCCCGCGTCGCGGAGAGCACGGCATCGGCCACCGCGGGACGGTCGAGCAGGTCGAGGACGAGCTCGGGCCGTCGCCGCAGGGCCGGGACCTGGTCGGGTCGGTCGCCGGTCAGGGCGAGCAGGTCACGATCGGTCAGGTGCTCCCCGTAGCGGCGTGCCACCGCCTCGCGCGAGGTGTCCATCGCGGCCATCCTCCCCGGCCGCGACGAGCTTCGCGGGGTTCAACTGGGCGCACAGGGTGATCAGCTCGCCGGTCTCGGCGTCGAAGTCCGCCTGCATGACGACCGTCAACACCCCGCCGACGCGCACGAACACCGCCGGCGCGGCGTTGGCCCGGCCGATCTCAGTCGTGGCGGCCGCCGCCTGGCGCGCCAGACCCGCGACGAACCGCGCCACGCGTTCGCGGCCCTCGACCGGGCGCCGGGCGGCACTCACGATCCCCCCGCCGTCGGAGACCGCGACGGCGTCGTCGGCCAGCATCCGCTCCAGGGCCGGGACGTCGTTCCCGGCGGCCGCGGCGAGGAAGCGGGCCAGCAGGTGGGCGGCCTGCTCCGGGTCGGCCTCGTAGCGGCGGCGACCCCGCACCCGCTCCCGCGCCCGGTGCAGGTGCTGCCGCACCGTCGCCTCCGGCAGGTCGAGCAGCGTGGCCACCTCGGCGTGCGGGTGTCCGAACGCCTCGTGCAGGACGAAGACCGCACGCTCGGTGCCGGAGAGCGACTCCATCAGCCGCAGCACGCCGAGCGAGAGCGTCTCGCGCTGCTCGAGGGTCTCGCTCGGGCCGAGGTCCACGCCGGACGGTCCCGCCGTCACCGGTTCTGGCAGCCACGGCCCGACGTAGTCCGTCCGCCGGGCGCGCAGGGACGTGAGCCGGGTGCGGCACAGGTTGACCACGACCCTGGTCAGCCAGGCTGCCGGATCCCGGACCTCGTCCTGCGCGCCGGACCACCGCAGCCACGCGTCCTGCACCACGTCCTGCGCCTCGTGCAGCTCACCCAGCATCCGGTACGCGAGACCGGTCAGGCGGCCGCGCTCGGCCTCGAAGGCGTCGGTGCCCGTGGTCATGCGCTGGTCGGGATCCGGGGGTGGCGCTGCACCCGCAGGGCGTTCACGACGATGGCCTCCTTCACCGCGGCCGCGAGCCGGCCGGTCACCACGACGTCGCGGGGCGAGTCGTCGGCGTGCACGAACTGCACCAGGCCGTCCCGGCGCCCCAGGCTGACGCAGCGCAACGCGTACCGGAAGCGCAGTGGCGCGGGCGTCGTCCCGGCGAGCACGGACGCCACGGTGCGCGCGACCTGCTGGGCCTGGGGGAGGCCGGTCGCGCACGCCATCCGCAGCGGCTGCCCGTCCGGCCGGGTCGCCGCGGACGCGTCGCCGACCGCGAGGACGTCCGGGTGCGAGGTCGACCGGAGGGTGGGGTCCACGCGGACCCGGCCGTGGTCGTCGACGGCGAGGCCCGCCCGGCGGGCGAGGTCCGGCACGGCGAAGCCGACCGTCCCGACGACGACCTCGGCGGCCACCTCGGTCCCGTCGGCGAGCGTGAGCCCGCCGTCGTGGGCAGCTGCGGCGCGACGTCCGTCGAGCACGGTCACCCCGAGCCGCTCGCAGACCGCGCGGACGTGGCGGGCGCCGCGGGGGGAGAGGTCGGCGCCGAGCTCCTCGGCGGTGACGAGCGTCGTCGCGTGCCCGGCCTCCGCGAGCTCGGTGACCAGCTCGAGCCCGGTGAGCCCGCCCCCGACCACGGCCACCGTCCGGCGACGCCCCGCCAGCCGGGCGCGGAGCCTCTCGGCACCGGAGGCGGTGGAGACGTCGTGGACCGGGCCGGGCAGGGCCGTCGGGTCGGCGCGGCTGCCGAGAGCGAGGACGAGCTGGTCGTAGCCGAGTGCGCCGCCGTCGCGCAGGAGGACCCGGCGTCGGGACGGGTCGAGGGCCTCGGCGCGGTCGTCGGTGAAGGTCACGCCCGTCCCGGCGAGCAGGTCGGTGAGTCGCGGCGCCGCCGGCGCCCCACCCGCGGCCAGCTCGTGCAGGCGGATCCGCTGGGTGAACCGGTCGCCGTCGTTGACCAGCGTGATCCGCGCGTCCGTGCGCACGGCGAGGGCCTGTGCGGCGAGCTGGCCCGCGTACCCGCCGCCCAGGACGACGACGTGGGTCCGGTCCCCGGGCGTCCGTTCCCTCGCTGGGACGGCCTGCAGCATGCTCATGACGAGCCTCCTCGATCCGCGGTGGTGCGTTCGGGGAGGAGACCGACGGCCGGCCTCCGGCGTGACAGGTCGGCGTGTGACCCGCAGCACAGAGCCCACGTCTCGACCGGCTGCTCCGCTGCGCCCCCTCCGTTCGGCCGGGTGTCGCAGGGCCACCGTTTCCCGGGCGTCGGGCGGAGGGAATCTCACCTCGATGTGACGTCCGTGCGTCGTCGCGCGGACCGGGACGGAGGGCCGGGATGGACCACGTGCGCTGGCTGGAGACGCTCTCGTCGGGCGACGTCGAGGCGGTCGGCGGGAAGAACTCCTCGCTCGGCGAGATGATCCAGCACCTCGAGTCGGCCGGGGTCCGGGTGCCGGGCGGGTTCGCGACGACCGCGGACGCCTACCGCGCGTTCCTCGCCGCCAACGGCCTCGACGACCGGATCCGCGAGCTCCTCGACGGCCTGGACCCCGAGGGCGAGAAGCTCGCCGATGTCGGGTCCGCGATCCGCGAGGCGTTCGCCGCGGCCGAGTTCCCCGACGACACCGCCACCGCGATCCGCGAGGCCTACGCCGAGCTGTCCCGCCGCTACGACACCGACGACGTCGACGTGGCCGTCCGCTCCAGCGCGACCGCCGAGGACCTCCCGGACGCGAGCTTCGCCGGGCAGCAGGACACCTACCTCAACATCACCGGGGCGGACGCCCTGCTCCGGGCCTGCCAGGACTGCTTCGCCTCGGTGTTCACCGACCGGGCGATCGCCTACCGCATCGAGCAGGGCTTCGACCACCTCGACCTGGCCCTCTCGGTGGGCGTGCAGAAGATGGTCCGCTCCGACCTGGGCAGCGCGGGCGTCATGTTCACCATCGACTCGGACACCGGCTTCCCGGACACGATCGTGGTCAACGCCGCCTGGGGGCTGGGGGAGAACGTCGTGGGCGGCGAGGTCACCCCGGACCAGTACACGGTGTACAAGCCGTTCCTGGAGAACCCCGAGCTCGTCCCGATCCTCGAGAAGACGGTGGGGGCGAAGGAGAAGACCCTGCAGTACGCGGGCGCGGACGCCGCCCCGCAGCAGGCCGGCGGGACGACGGAGAACGTGGATACGCCCGTCGAGCAACGGTCGCGGTTCGTGCTGAGCGACGACGACATCCTCGCGCTCGCGCGGTGGGGCGCGACGATCGAGGCGCACTACGAGCGGCCGATGGACGTCGAGTGGGCCCGCGACGGGCGGACCGGCGAGCTGTTCGTGGTGCAGGCCCGGCCGGAGACGGTCCAGTCCAACGCCGGCGCCGGGACGCTGCAGACCTACCGCCTCGACGAGTCCGGGACCGTCGTCGTCCGCGGGCTCGCGATCGGGCAGGCGGTCGCGTCGGGCGAGGTGCAGCGCATCGCGTCCGCGGACGACATCGACGCGTTCGTCGAGGGGCGCGTGCTCGTCACGGAGATGACCGACCCGGACTGGGTGCCCATCATGCGCAAGGCCGCGGCGATCGTCACCGACCGCGGCGGGCGCACCTCGCACGCCGCGATCGTGTCGCGCGAGCTGGGCGTGCCCGCGGTCGTCGGGACCCAGGACGCGACCGCGACGCTGTCGGACGGGCGGGAGGTCACGATCTCCTGCGTCGAGGGCGACGAGGGCCTGGTGTACGACGGGCTGCTGTCCTACACCGTCGAGGACCTGTCGTTGGACGACGTCCCGGAGACGCGGACCCGCGTGATGATGAACATCGGGAACCCGGCCGCCGCGATGCAGTGGTGGCGGCTGCCGGCGCACGGGATCGGCCTGGCCCGCGTCGAGTACCTGGTCAACAACGTCATCCAGGCCCACCCGCTGGCGTTGCTGCACCCCGAGCAGGTGTCCGACGACGACCGGGCACGGATCGAGGAGCTGACCGCCGGCTACGACTCGAACGAGGAGTACTTCGTCGAGCAGATGGCCCGCGGGATCGGGGTGATCGCCGCGTCGCAGTACCCGGAGCCCGTCGTCGTGCGGCTGTCGGACTTCAAGACCAACGAGTACGCCGGGCTGGTGGGCGGGACGACCTTCGAGCCCGACGAGGAGAACCCGATGCTCGGGTGGCGCGGGGCCTCGCGGTACTACAGCGAGGACTACGCGCCGGCCTTCGCGCTCGAGTGCCGGGCGCTGCGCCGCGTGCGGGTCGAGATGGGCTTCACCAACGTCGTCGTCATGGTGCCGTTCTGCCGCACCCCCGAGGAGGCCGACCGGGTCCTCGAGGTGATGGCGTCGAACGGCCTCGAGCGGGGCCGGGACGACCTGCAGGTGTACGTGATGGCGGAGATCCCGTCGAACGTGCTGCAGGCCGACGAGTTCGCGGAGCGGTTCGACGGCTTCTCGATCGGCTCGAACGACCTCACGCAGCTGACCCTGGGCATCGGCCGCGACGACGACCGCCTCACCCACCTGTTCGACGAGCGCAGCCCCGCCGTCAAGAAGATGATCTCGATGCTCATCGAGACCGCCCACGCGCACGGCCGCTACGTGGGCATCTGCGGACAGGGCCCGAGCGACCACCCGGAGCTCGCGGAGTTCCTCGTCGAGCAGGGCATCGACTCGATGTCGCTGAACCCGGACAGCGTGCTCACGGTGATCGAGCACGTGGCGGCCGCCGAGAAGAAGTAGCTCGACGGGCGCGCGACGATCGTCGGTGATGCTCACCGATGCCGACGTGCAGGCCTTTCGCGACGACGGGTTCGTGGCGGTCCGCGGGGCGTTCCCGCGGTCCGTCGCGGACGCCTGCGCGGAGGAGATCTGGGCGGCGCTGCCGGAGTCGCCGGACGATCCGTCGACGTGGTCGGTCCCGGTACGCCGGCTGCACGGCTTCGGCACGCCGCCGTTCGCCACGGCTGCGCGGGCACCGGTGCTGCACGAGGCGTTCGACCAGCTCGTCGGCTCCGGTCGCTGGGTCCCGCGGACCGGGCTGGGCACGATCCCGGTGCGGTTTCCGTCGTCGGAGGAGCCCGGCGACGACGGGTGGCACCTCGAGGGCAGCTTCGCCGGGCCGGACGGCGGGCCGCGGGTGAACCTGCGCAGCGACGGCCGGGCGCTGCTCATGCTGTTCCTGTTCGCCGACGTCGGGCCCGACGACGCGCCGACCCGCATCCGGGTCGGCTCGCACCTCGACGTGCCCCCGTTCCTCGCCCAGGCCGGGAACGAGGGCCGGGAGTGGATGGCGGTATGCCAGGACGTGGTGCCGGCGTCCGCCGACCGGCCCGTGGTGACCGCGCACGGCGAGGCGGGCGACGTGTTCCTCTGCCACCCGTTCCTGGTCCACGCCGCGCAGCCGCACCACGGCACCCGGCCGCGGCTCATGGCCCAGCCGCCGCTGGAGCCCACCGGGCCGGTCGACCTGGACGCGCCGTACCCGGTGGCGGCCGCGATCCGGGCGGGGCTGTGCAGGATTCGCACCTGAACGGCGGATCTTGGCGGGAGCCGCGCCGAGCGGTGTGATCGCCGTCATGAACGAGTGGATCGCCGAGGTGGGTGCGGAGAACGCGGCCTACCTCGCGACGTCGACGCGGACGTCGGTCCTGGCCCGCGAGTACCGCCCGGAGGACCTCGGCGACGGACGGATCCGCTACTCGAAGCGGGCCCTCGGGGCGTCGCGGGAGCTCTCCGAGGAGGAGGACGGCGCCATCACCGATGACGCCGAGGGTCTCCGGGTGTGGGTGGGCGACGACGCCTACGAGCTCGAGGAGGTCTGAGACCAGGCCTGCACCTCGTCGTAGGACACCGCCGCGCCGGGCGCGCGACCGTCGCGCACGGCCTCCGCGGCATCGACCAGCCGGTGCACGGCCGCGCGGTAGAGCAGGGACCCGGTGCTGATCCGGGCCACGCCGAGGTCGGCGAGCCGGCGCCGGTCCAGGGTCGGTGAGGCGAGGACGTTGAGCGGCGCGTCCACGGCCTCCGCGATCGCCTCGACGGTGGCGGCGTCGAGCGCACCCGGGACGAAGACGCCGTCGGCCCCGGCGTCGACGTACCGCCGCACCCGGGCGATCGCGTCGTCGAGGGTGCCGGTGTGCAGCCAGAACACGTCGGTGCGGGCGTTGACGAAGACGTCGGGGGAGCGGTCCATTACCGCGCGGATGCGGGCCCCGTGCCGCGCCGGGTCGACGAGCTCGCCCGCGGTCGCGTCCTCGAGGTTGACGCCGTCGACGTCCAGCGATGCGACGAGGTCGGCGACCGCGGCCGGGTCGTCGTGGAACCCGTCCTCCAGGTCGGCGGTCAGCAGGACCTCCGGCAGGGCCTCGCGCAGCTCACGCGTGACGGCGAGCGAGGCCGCGCGCGAGGCACGGGTGGCGTCCTCGATCCCCCGGGAGGCCGCGACGCCGAGGCTGGTCGTGCCGATCGCCCGGAATCCCGCCGCGAGCAGGGCCCGCGCGGACCCGACGTCCCAGGCGTTCGGCAGGACGAAGGGGTCGCAGGGGACGTGCAGGGCGGCGAACGGGGTGCTCATCGGAACTCCTCGAGGTCGGTGGCGGCCGGCCGGGCGGACCATGATCAGTACTTCGTGGGCGAGTCGCAGCAGGGCTTGCGCGTGTCGCTCCCGAACCGCTGATCATGGGCGTGGACTCGGGCCCGGCCGGGTCGTGTGCGGCACGCACAGCGTGGACCGGGCGGGTCGGCGTCCTCCGACCGTGTGCGGCACGCACTCGGCGAGCGGGGCCGGTCTCGTCGCATGCGACCGACCCTGCCCGCTGCACCCTTCGCCGCGCGACGAACTGGCGGCTCATCGTTGAACGATCCGGCGAGTCGTACGCTGGTGATCGTGACCGACCCGGCCCGCTCCGCCCTGGACGCGCTCGCGCAGGCGCGCGTGGTGCAGACGAGCTCGACCGCCGAGCGGGTGGCCGACGCGGTGCGCGAGCAGGTCGTGGAGGGGCTCCTGCTGCCCGGCGTCCGGCTCCCGGAGGTCGCCTTCTGCGAGGCCCTCGCCGTCAGCCGGAACACCCTGCGCGAGGCGTTCAGCCAGCTGATCGCCGAACGCATCCTGGCCCGCGAGCAGCACCGCGGGGTGTTCGTCCGGACGCCCGGTCTCGCCGACGTCCGCGACGTCTACCGCGTCCGCCGCCTCGTCGAACCGGCCGCCGTCCGGCACGGGGTGCAGGCGCAGGACCCCGGGGCGGTCAAGGGCCTCGCGGCGGCGGTCGAGGAGGGGCGTGCGGCGGCGGCGCAGCAGGACTGGGCCGGCGTCGCGGACGCGAACCAGCACTTCCACCGCGCCGTCGTCGGCCTCGCCGGCAGCGAGCGGCTGGACGCGCAGATGGCCCTCCTGCTCGCCGAGATGCGGCTGATCTTCCACCGGGTCGGCGTCCGCGAGGACTTCCACGCGCCGTACCTGGAGCGCAACGGCACCGTCGCGGACCTGGTCGGGCAGGGGCGGCCGGACGAGGCCGCGGGCGAGCTGGACGCCTACCTCGCCGACGCCGAGGCCCGCATCGTCGCGGCGCTCGACGAGCCCGCCGGGACCTGACCTCTCACGCCCCCGCCGGCACCGACCGGTCGTCGGGAACGCCGTCGACGAAGGCGTCCCGCTCGGCCGCGGGACGCTCGCGCATCGCCAGCACCGCGCCCAGGGTCACGAGCGCGAGCACGGCCATGTACGCCGAGACGGCCAGCGACGTCCCGGTGACCTCCACGAGGTAGGCCGACAGCAGCGGCGCGAACGCGCCGCCGAGCACGGCACCGAGCGCGTAGGCGAGCGAGGCGCCGCTGTAGCGCACGGCGGCCGGGAACATCTCGGCGTACGCGGCGGACTGCTGGCCGTAGGTCAGGCCGAGCGGGATCCCGAAGACCACGACGGCGAGCACCATGAGCCCGACGTTCGCGGTGTCCAGCAGCAGGAACAGCGGGAACGCCCAGGCGAGCAGCGCCAGGGTGCCCACGAGGTACACCCGCTTGCGCCCGACCCGGTCCGACCAGCGTGCGGCGTAGAGCGTCGCGAACCCCCACGAGATCGCGCCCGCGATGCCCACCAGCAGCATCGTCGCCGTCGACTTCCCGAGCGACCGGGTGCCGTACGAGGTGATGAACGCGATCAGCAGGTAGCCCGCCATGTTGTTCGCGACGAAGAGCCCGATGCCGATCAGCAGCTCGCGGGGGTGCTGCCGCAGGACGACGCCGAGCGGCGCGGACCGCCGGGCCCGGCGCTGCCGCAGCTCCTCGAAGACCGGGCTCTCGTCCACGCGGTAGCGGATCACGAACCCGACCCCGATCAGGACGATCGAGAGCAGGAACGGGATCCGCCAGCCCCAGTCGAGGAACTGCTCGCGGGTGGTGAGCCCGGAGACGGTGAAGAACACCGCGTTCGCGATCAGCAGGCCGATCGGCACGCCCAGCTGCGGGAAGGACCCGTAGTAGCCCCGCTTCCCGTGCGGCGCGTGCTCCACCGACATCAGCGCCGCGCCGCCCCACTCGCCGCCCGCGGAGACGCCCTGCAGGAGTCGCAGCACGACGAGCAGGATCGGCGCGGCGGCCCCGACCGAGGCGTAGGTGGGCAGCAGCCCGACCCCGACCGTCGAGAGCCCCATCAACAGCAGCGTCGCCACCAGGACGCCGCGCCGGCCCACCCGGTCGCCCAGGTGCCCGGCGAGGACCCCGCCGATCGGGCGCACCACGAAGCTGACGCCGATGGTCGCGAAGGAGGCGAGCAGCCCCGCCGTCGGGCCGAGCGGGGAGAAGAACAGCTGCCCGAACACCAGCCCGGAGGCCGAGGCGTAGATGAAGAAGTCGTACCACTCGATGGTGGTCCCGACGAGGCTCGCGCCGAGCACGCGGCGCACCTGGCGCTGATCGGACATCGACGTCCTTTCCCGACTCCAATACAGCACGCCGACAGGGTGGGCGCGGTCACCGTAGGCGAGCGGCGTTCCGTCCACCAGGGCGATGCCCACCGGACGGAAGGCGCCGTCCGTAGGGTCGGGTCCATGGCCACAGCGAGCAGGGGATGGGTGCGCCCGTGGGTGCAGCTCGTCGAGATCACGGTGTCCGCGCCCGTCGTCATCGGGGTGCGCACCGCCCGGCTCGTCGCCGGCGGATGGCCGCCGAGTGCCCGTGACCGCCGGGAGCTGACCCGGATGGTCACGGAGAAGGCGTCGGCGTTCGGGCAGGCGGGCTGGGTCGCCCTGAGCCGCCCGCCGACGGACACCGCCCGCTTCGTCGGCGACGTCCTGGCCCCGGTGCAGCGGGCCGTCCGGGGCAACCGGCGCCGCCTCACCCGGACCTGATCACCCCGCGTCGACCCACACCGCCCCGTCGTGGACCGTGCACGGGAACGTCGCCACCGGCTCGACCGCCGGGATGCCCCGGGCCTCGCCGGTGTGCAGGTCGAACGTCGACGCGTGGGCGGGGCAGACGATCTCGTCGTCCTCGGTGACGTGCCCCTCCGCGAGCGACTGGCCCTGGTGGGTGCACGTGTCCTGCACCGCGCAGGCCTCGTCGGGTCCGAGCAGCACCACGCAGATCGGCGTGCCGGCGAGCTCGACCCGGAACGGCTCACCCTCCTCGAGCTGGTCGACGTCCGCGATCGCTTCCTCGGCCATCGTCGTCCCCCTCCGGCGCCGTGGACGGTGGTTGCCCGGGCGGCCCTGCTGGTAGTCCTCCTCCTCACGGGGTGCGCTCCGGCGGCGCCCCCGCCCGCCGGCGGGCTGCGCGTGATGACGTGGAACGTCCTCACGGCCCGGTACGGCCCGGCGGACTGGGCCCCGGTGATCGCCGCGTCCCGACCCGACGTCGTGGGCCTGCAGGAGATCTGCGCCGCCGAGGCGACCACGCTGGCCGAGTTGCTGCGCCGCGACCACGGGCTGGACTACGTCGCGCTGCCGGGACCCGTCGTGCCGACCCCGGCCGAGGACGCGGCGCCGGTGAACGCGGCACTGCGACGGCCGTGCTCCGACCGCGGCCCGGTGACCTACGGGCTGGCGGTCCTGACCCGACGCCCGGTCGTCGGGTCGTCGGTGTCGTTGTTCGCCCCCGACCGCCGCGACGAGCAGCGCGGGTACCAGCGCGTCGACCTCGGGCCCCTCGTGGTGCTCAACGCCCACCTCGGCCTGAACGGGGTGGTCGGACCGCAGCTGGAGACGTTGGCGGGAGCGGTCGAGCAGCGACCGACCGTGGTGCTGGGGGACCTCAACGTCGAGGACGTCGGGCCGCTGCGCACGCTCACGTCGGCCGGGACCTTCCCGACGACGGGTGCGGGCGCGATCGACCACGTGCTGGTGCGGGGGCTCGGCGTCGTGTCCGCGGAGTCGCCGGGGACGTCGGTCTCGGACCACCGGCCCGTCGTCGCGGACCTCGCCGTGGAGCCGTAGCGGTCAGCTCGCGACGCGGGCGACGACCACGGAGTTCACCACGTCGGTGAACGGGTGGACGACGGACAGGGTCTCGAGGCCGGGGAGGTCGTGCGGGTCGAGCACCGGGTAGAGCAGGCCGCGCAGCGAGTGGGCGCTGCGGGCGAGCACGAGCGTGCCGGGCGCGAGACATCGGCCGAGGTGGGCGAGCAGCCGCTGCTTCGACGTCGGCTCCAGGCCAGCGAGGGCCGCGAGGTAGACCAGGTCGTAGCGCTCGAGGCCGTCCACGTCCTCGGCCTCGCCGGTGTGGAACCGGAGGCCCGTGCGCCCGAGGCTCGCCGCCAGCGCGTCGCCCAGGGCGGCCGCCTCCGGCTCGCGGTCGAGATTGTCGACCTCGCAGCCGTACCGCTCCGCCAGCAACATCGAGGTGAGCGGGAGCGGGCCGGAGCCGACGAACAGCACGCGCCGGGGGCCGTCGGGCACGAGGCCGGCGACCGCGTGGTGCTCGAGGCGGGTGAGGTCGACGTAGTTGCGGTGGTACGGGAAGCGCCCGAGCTCGGCCTGCGGGTCGGCGGCCTCGACGATCCGCCGGGCCCAGTGACGCTCGAGGGCGTACTCGCCGTCGGCGCAGAGTCGGCGCAGCTCGGGCAGGAGGGTCTCGACGGCGGGGTCGGCCAGGACGGCATCGGCCTCCCGGGCGGCCGCCGGCTCGATCGCGAGCGACACGAGCCGCCCGAACAGGCCGTTCGTCTCCGGACCGGGGGAGAGGTCGTCGCGCGCGGCGAGGGCACCGTGCAGCGCGCGGACCTCCGCCACGACCGTCCCGGCCCGCGACGACCCGGTCTCGGCGTGCCCGCACCCACGCACGGGCGGGCGCGCCGACCGGGGAGCGGGATGGTCGGCGTCGTGCGCGTGGCCGACGGGACGTCGGATCGGCGTCGGGCTCGTCATGATCGATCGACCTCCACGGTGGTGCCGGGCAGGTACCCGTGCCAACATACGTGCTCGTGTGCGCACAGGACAACGATGCAGCCGCCAGGAGGTGGCAACAGCTCCCGGCCGACGAACGCGTCGACGAGGTCGTCGAGGGGCTGCGCATGCTCGCCGATCCCACCCGGCTCCGTCTGTTGTGGCTGCTCTGCGGGGAGGAACTGGACGTGTCCTCGCTCGCCGAACGCCTCGGGGTGGCCCGTCCGGCCGTGTCCCAACACCTCGCGAAACTCCGCCTGGTGGGCCTGATCACCCAACGCCGCGAGGGGCGTCGGGTGCTCTCGCGGGCACGCGACCACCACGTCGGGGAACTCCTCGCCGACCTCGTCCACGACGCCGGACACCGGCTCGCAGCGCGGTGAGAATCGTTCTACGAGTGCCCCTGGTGGGATTCGAACCCACACTGCATGGATTTTGAATCCATCTTCTCTGCCGTTGGAATACAGGGGCCTACTCCGTTCGCCGGTCACCCGACGACGGCAGTCTACCGCCATCACGACCAGTGCCCCCGAGGAGGGTCGCACGCGTGGCGAGATTGTCGGACCTCGAAGGCAAACTCCGGCCATGTACAGCGAATCGCAGATTTCGGCCGCACTCGAACTCCATTCCGCCGGCCTGCACGCGACGGAGATCGGTCGCCGGCTCGACGTACCGAAGAGCACGGTGCAGTACTGGTGCCGTGGAGGGCGACGGGAGTTGCGTCGCCGGGAGCCGCCCTCGTGCCCCCGGTGCCACAGCCTTCCGCTGAACGAGTGGGAGTACGCCTATCTCCTGGGTGGCTACCTGGGGGACGGGCACATCACCACCGGCGAGCACAGATCCACCGTCCTCTGGCTCTACTGTGCCGACGACTGGCCCGGGGTGTCCGCCGAGTTCGCCGCGGCGATGGCGGCCGTCCTCCCCGACCGGTCGGTGCATCGGTCGCAGCGGACGGGGTGCCACGCGCTCCAGAGCCGCTCACGGCACTGGCTCTGCCTCTTCCCGCAGCACGGGCACGGCCTGAAGCACCGTCGCGAGATCGCGCTCGAACCGTGGCAGCAGGCCATCGTGGACGAGCACCCGGACCGATTCCTCCGTGGCCTGTTCCATTCCGACGGGTGCCGGATCATCAACTGGGCCACGAAGAAGACGTCCCAGGGCACGAAGCGCTACGAATACCCGCGCTACATGTTCTCGAACAAGTCCGAGCACATCCTCGCGATGTGCGAGGCCGCCCTGGACCGGTTGGACATCGCGCACCGACGGCCCCGGAAAGACCTCGTCTCGGTCGCGCGTCGACCTGCGGTCGGGCGCCTCGACGAGTTCGTCGGCCCCAAGTACTGACCGGCCACGGGCGTGTGATGGCGCCCTCATGGTGGCGCTCGTCGTCGACGGCGCCGCAGGTCGCGTGGATAGGCTGCACTGAATCGAGCCCGCCAGCCGGGACTCGGTGACCGGCCCGCCCCTCGGGGGAGACAGCGGGCGCCGGCCGGCGGCAGCGACGCGCACAGGAGGACCACCATGAGCCAGCAGGCCGCGGACATCGTCGCCGAGGTGGACACGGTGCCCGAGCCGCAGGAGACGCCGCGCGAGGCCCTGCGGGTCCTGGTCGCCGAGGACGAGGCGCTCATCCGGATGGATCTCGTGGAGATGCTCCGCGAGGAGGGGTACGACGTCGTCGGCGAGGCCGGCGACGGCGCGCAGGCGGTCGAGATGGCGCGGTCGCTGCGCCCCGGGCTCGTCATGATGGACATCAAGATGCCCGGCACCGACGGCCTGGAGGCCGCGAGCACCATCGCGCAGGAGCGCATCGCTCCCGTCGTCATGTTGACCGCCTTCAGCCAGCGCGAGCTCGTCGAGTCCGCCCGCGACGCCGGCGCGATGGCCTACCTGGTCAAGCCGTTCACCAGGACCGACGTCGTCCCGGCCATCGAGGTCGCCGCGAGCCGGTTCGCCGAGGTCAGCGCCCTCGAGAACGAGGTCGCCGAGCTGACCGAGCGCCTCGAGACCCGCAAGGCCGTCGAGCGCGCCAAGGGCCTGCTGATGTCCAAGAAGAAGATGACCGAGCCGGACGCGTTCCGGTGGATCCAGCGCACCGCGATGGACCGGCGCACCACGATGAAGGCCGTCGCGGACGCCGTCGTGGAGACGTTCGGCTGAGCAGGGGAGTGTCCGCCCGGAGACGGACACGGTGACGATGCGTCGTACCGCCACGTGAGTGACCCGGCTCGCTGACCTGCAGCAACGGCCGGACCCGAACACTGGCGTCACCTGATCGTGACCTACGGTGTCCGGCCATGAGGCGCAGCGCTGCTCTGGCAGCAGTGGCGGTGGCAGCGGCGTTCACCCTCACCGCGTGCGGCGCGGCCGGATCCTCGCCCGGGGCCTGCGACACCGACCAGGGGACGTTGACGCTCGGGCTCGTCGCACCGCTCTCGGGCGAGCTGGCGAGCGTCGGCGCCGGCATGCGCAACGGTGCCGATCTCGCGGTGCGTGAGGCCAACGACCAGTGCGCGGTCCCGGGCTACCGGCTCGTCCTCGACGCCCGCGACGACCGCGCCGATCCGGCGACGGGCGTAGAAGCCGCCCGGGCCCTGGTGGCGAACCCGGACCTGATCGGGGTCGTCGGCACGTACAACTCCTCGACCGCCCAGGCCGTGCAGCCGGTCCTCGGCGACGCCGGCGTGGTGCAGGTGTCCCCGGGCAACACGAACATCTCGCTGACGCGCGGGGCGAACCCGGTGACCGCGCCGCTGCGCCAGTACCAGACGTACTTCCGCGTGGTGGCGACGGACGCCGTGCAGGGCCCGCTCGCGGCGAACCACCTGGCGGCCACCGGCCGGACCCGGGTCGCGGTGGTCAGCGACGGCAACACCTACGGCGAGGGCATCGCGACCGAGTTCGTCAAGCAGTTCCAGACCCGGGGCGGGCAGGTCGTCCTGCGTCAGACCCTCCCGGCCGCCGCCCCGGCCGCGGCGCGGGACGCCGCGGTGGCCGCCGTCCGCGCCGCCCGCCCGCAGGCGGTGTTCTACGGCGGCGAGTACCCCGCGGGCGGACCGCTCTCCGAGGCGCTCGCCGGGGAGGCGGGGCCGGTGATGGGCGGGGACGGCATGGTGAACCCGGGCTACGCCGCCGCCGGGGGCCGCGAGGGCGACCTCGGCACCTCGGTGGGCGCACCGCCGGAGACGCTGCCCGGCGCCCGGGCGTTCGTGCAGGCCTACCGGCAGGCCGGGTACCGCGAGGACTTCGGCGAGTACGGCGCCTTCAGCTACGACGCCGCGAACGTCGTGCTCGGCGCCGTCGGCTCGGTGGTCACTGGTCGCGGTGGCGGAGAGTGGTCGACCGATCAACGACCCGCCGTCGACCAGGCGGTCCAGTCCTGGGACGCGGACGGCGTCACCGGGAACATCTCGTTCGACCGGTTCGGCGACGTCGGCTCCGACTCCGTAACGGTGTATCGGCTGGTCGGCGGCCGATGGATCCCTGAGCGTACCCAACCCTGAGCGGCTCCGCCGCGTGGCCCACCCGTCGCGCCACACCTCGCGTCACGGCTTCGACACCAGCTGGACGCCCGCTGTTCCTCGCGGTGATTTGGGTCTATGTTTCCCACCCGACCGGCGGAGTTTGGAACTTCAACGGTCGCTCTGCGAGCACATCATCCATGGAGGTTCGTTCAGTGGTCCGACGTCGGCTCGCCGCCGCAGGCGCCCTGGTCGCGGCAGCGGCCCTGGTGCTCTCCGGCTGCGCCAACCAGAGCGGGAGCGGTCCGGCGCAGACCAGCGCGGCCCCCGCCCCCGCCCAGCCGAACAACGCCGTCCTGCCCGCCGGTGACGGGCAGGGCCGGTGCGCCCCCGGCACCTCGATCGCCTACGTCGGCACCCTCGCCGGCCAGAACGCGGCCCTCGGGCAGGCGATCGCCAACGCCACCGAGCTGGCGGTCAACCAGCACAACCAGGCCAACCCGAACTGCCAGGTCACCCTGGTCAAGGCGGACTCGGGCGGCACGCCCGACACCGCGGTCGGCCCGACGCAGGCCGTGCTCAACAACCCGGCCGTCCTCGGGATCGTCGGCCTGCCGTTCTCCGGCGAGTCGAAGGCCGTCGGCCCGGCGCTCAACGCCGCGGGCCTGGTCAACATCACGCCGTCGGCCACGAACCCGGGGCTGACCGCCAACGGGTGGACGAACTTCTTCCGCGGTCTGGGCAACGACGCGGTGCAGGGCCCGGCCGCCGCCAAGTGGATGCAGCAGAAGTTCACCCCGCAGTCGATCTGCGTCATCAAGGACGACTCGGACTACGGCATCGGGCTGGCCCAGGCGGTCACCCAGGCGCTCGGCCCGCAGGTCGCCGCGTGCCAGGGCGACGTCAAGACCAACCAGAAGGAGTTCTCCGCGACGGTCGGCCAGGTGCAGCAGGCCAACCCGCAGGCGATCTTCTACGCCGGCTACTACACCGAGGCCTCGCCGCTGATCCAGCAGCTGCGTGACGCCGGCGTGCAGACGCCGTTCGTCGCGCCGGACGGCGTCAAGGACGAGCAGTTCGTGGTGAACGCGGCCGGCTCGGCCAACGGCTCGTTCCTCACCTGCCCGTGCGTCCCGCAGGAGGGCTTCACCGCCTTCACGCAGGCCTACCAGCAGGCCTACAACACCCCGCCGCAGACCTACTCCGCCGAGGCGTACGACGCCGCGACGATCCTGCTGCAGGGCATCGACAAGGGCGCCGCGGACCGTCCCGCGCTGCTCAACTTCGTCAGGTCCTACAACGGCCAGGGCCTGACGAAGCGCTTCCAGTGGCAGCCCAACGGCGAGCTGACCGACACCCCGGTGTACGTCTACCGGGTCGACGGCGACAAGATCGTCACGGATTCGCCGATCACCGGCTGATCACCACGTCGACGGCCGCGTCCGGGTCACGAGCCCGGGCGCGGCCGTCGTACGTCCGCTCCCTTCACCCCTCCCGGAGAGCGTCATCCACACCCTCACCGCAGTCACGGACCTGGTCGCCCAGGGCTCCGGGCCGTGGATCAACTTCGACGTCGGGTTGTTCCTCGACCGTTTCTGGGCCAATACCATCAACGGGCTCTCCTACGGGAGCATCTACGCCCTGGTCGCCCTCGGCTACACCCTCGTCTACGGGGTCCTCCAGCTCATCAACTTCGCCCACTCCGAGATCTTCGTGATCGGTGTGTTCGGCGTGTACTTCACGTTCCTCGCGCTCGGTTTCCAGCCCGGCCAGACCCCGAACGTCCCGCTCGCCGGCATCATCGCCAACCTCGTCCTCGCGGGCGCCGTCGGCATGATCCTCGCCGGGATCGCGGCGGTGATCCTCGAACGCGTGGCCTACCGGCCGCTGCGCAAGCGCAACGCACCGCGCCTCGCGTTCCTCATCACCGCGATCGGCGCGTCGTTCGTCATCCAGCAGATCTTCCGGATCACCCGCGGCTCCAACCCCGAGGGCACCATCCGGCTGCTCCCGCCCGAGCCGGTGTTCCGCATCTTCGGCGCGCCGGTCACCAACCTGCAGCTGATCATCATCGTCGCGGCGCTGGCGCTGTTCGTCGTCGCCGACACGTTCGTCAACCGCACGCGCCTCGGCCGCGGCGTCCGCGCCGTCGCCCAGGATCCCGCCACCGCCACGCTCATGGGGGTCAACCGCGAGCGCGTCATCATGATCACGTTCCTGCTCGGCGGCCTGCTCGCCGGCGCGGCGGCGCTGTTCTACCTCATGACGATCCCGCAGGGCGCGGTCTTCAACGGCGGCTTCCTGCTCGGCATCAAGGCGTTCGCCGCAGCCGTCCTCGGCGGCATCGGCAACCTGCGCGGTGCCCTGCTCGGCGGCCTGATCCTCGGCATCGCGGAGAACTACGGGCAGTCCCTGTTCGGCGGCGACTGGCGCGACGTGGTCGCGTTCGTGCTGCTCGTGGGCGTCCTGATGTTCCGGCCGACCGGGATCCTGGGCGAGTCGCTGGGGAAGGCGAGGGTATGACGACGACGGAATCCCGCCCGGCCCCGTCGTCGGGAACGGGGAAGTCCGGCCGGTTCGGCGAGTTGTCCCGCTGGTGGAACGCCCGCAGCCGGCCCCAGCAGTGGGGCCTGCTCGTGCCGGTCGCCGCGCTGATCTACCTGCTGCCGGTGCTCAACCCGCCGATCCTCACCACCGAGCCGGCGACGTCGTTCCCGATCGCGCTGTTCAACGCGGCGGTGTTCGCGCTGATCGCGATCGGCCTGAACGTCGTGATCGGCCAGGCCGGCCTGCTCGACCTCGGCTACGTCGGCTTCTTCGCCATCGGGGCCTACTCCGCCGCGGTGCTGTCCTCGCCGGACTCCGAGCTCGGTGTGCGCTTCCCGTGGCTGGTGATCGTGCCGATCGCCATGGTGATCACGATGATCTCCGGCGTCATCCTCGGGACGCCGACCCTGCGGTTGCGCGGGGACTACCTGGCGATCGTCACGCTGGGCTTCGGCGAGATCGTTCGCCTGCTGGCCGACAACATCGACCCGCTGCGCGGCAACCGGGGCTTCCAGGACATCGCGCGGCCCGGCGGGACCTACCCCGACGGCTCGCCGATCTTCACCCAGAACGACGCCCAGGGCTTCTACTGGCTCGCGGTCACGATCGTCATCATCGTCCTGTTCCTCATGGGCAACCTGGAGCGGTCCCGCGTGGGCCGCGCCTGGATCGCCGTCCGCGAGGACGAGGACGCCGCGGAGCTCACCGGGGTCCCGACCTACAAGTTCAAGATCTGGGCCTTCGCCATCGGCGCGGCGGTGGGCGGGCTGTCCGGCACGCTGTTCGCCGCCCAGGTCGGGTTCGTCAACAACCAGCGCTTCGACGTGACGACCTCGATCCTCTACCTCGCCGCGGTCGTCCTCGGCGGGCAGGGCAACAAGGTCGGCGTCATCGTCGGCGCGTTCCTGGTGTCCTACATCCCGGACCGCTTCCAGTTCGAGCCGGAGTACCGCTTCCTGGTCTTCGGCCTGGCGCTGATCATCCTGATGATCTTCCGGCCGCAGGGCATCCTGGGGATGCGCCAGCACCTGCTCGCCTACGGCAGGCAGGCGTACCAGAAACTGTTCGGAGCAGGGACGGGTGTGGCACCGACGTCGTTGACACCCTCGTCCAGAGCGGCGGGTGAGCCCGCCGAGGCCGTTCCCGACGACCGGTCCGGGTCGCGTCCGCAGGGAGGTGGCGAGTGAGTGCTCCCGTGCCCGACGAGGGCCTGCTCGAGGCGGTCGAGCACATGGACGCCGCGGAGCGCGCCGAGCACGAGGCGAGCGTCGCCGAGAAGGTCGCACCCGACCGGGAGATCGCGGTGTCGGCCGGGGAGACCCTGCTGGCCGTCGACGGCCTGACGGTCCAGTTCGGCGGTCTCACCGCGCTCGACGAGGTCTCCTTCGACGTGCGGCGCGGGGAGATCCTCGGCCTGATCGGCCCGAACGGCGCCGGCAAGACGACCTGCTTCAACATCGTCACCGGCGTCTACCGGCCCACCCGGGGCGACATCCGCCTCGAGGGGCAGTCGCTCGCCCGGATGAAGCGCTACAAGATCATCCAGGCGGGCGTGGCCCGGACGTTCCAGAACATCCGCCTGTTCGGGGCGATGACCGCGCTGGAGAACGTGGTCGTCGGCACGGACGCGCGGCACCGCACGTCGGTGCCGGGGGCGCTGCTGCGCCTGCCGCGGCACCGTCGGGAGGAGCGGGAGGCCGTCGACAAGGCGATGGCGCTGCTGGAGTTCGTCGGGATCGCCGACCGGGCCGCGGACAAGGCGACGTCGCTGCCCTACGGCGACCAGCGACGGCTCGAGATCGCCCGCGCGCTCGCGACGGAGCCGAAGCTGCTCTGCCTCGACGAGCCCGCGGCCGGGTTCTCCGCGGTGGAGAAGGACGCCCTGTCCGAGCTGATCCTGAAGATCCGGGACGACGGGTACACCGTGGTCCTGGTCGAGCACGACATGCGGGTGGTGCTGGGGGTGACCGACCGGCTCGTCGTCCTGGACTTCGGCCGCAAGATCGCGGACGGCGAGCCGGACGTGGTCCGCCGCGACCCGGCGGTCGTGTCCGCCTACCTCGGGACGGCGGTGGACGGGTGAGCCTGCTCGAGCTGCACGACGTGAACGTCGCCTACGGGCGGATCCAGGCGCTGCGCGGGATCACCCTGTCGGTCGAGGAGGGGCAGATCGTCTCGCTGATCGGGGCCAACGGCGCCGGCAAGACGACGACGATGAAGACCATCTCCGGACTGCTCGGCCTGCAGTCGGGGTCGATGACCTACGACGGGGCCGACCTGACGAAGGTCCGGGCCGACCTGCGGGTGCGGCGGGGGATCTGCCAGGTGCCCGAGGGCCGGGGGATCTTCCCCGGCATGACGGTGCTGGAGAACCTGGACATGGGCGGGTTCGTCCGCTCGGACCGGCGCTCGAAGGAGTTCGCCGACGACCAGGAGCGGGCCTTCACCTACTTCCCGCGCCTGGCCGAGCGACGGAACCAGGTCGGCGGCACCCTCTCCGGCGGCGAGCAGCAGATGCTCGCCATCGGGCGGGCGCTGATGGCCCGGCCGCGGCTGCTGCTGCTGGACGAACCCTCGATGGGTCTCGCCCCGCAGTTCATCCAGCAGATCTTCCGGGTCATCGAGGAGATCAACAAGGAGGGCGTGACGATCCTGCTGGTGGAGCAGAACGCCACGCAGGCGCTCGGGCTCGCCCACCAGGCCTACGTCCTCGAGACCGGGGAGGTCACCCGCTCCGGCCCGGGCTCCGAGCTGCTCGCGGACCCGACGATCCAGGACGCGTACCTGGGCGTCTCGTAGGGACCGGGACCGCACGAGCGGGTCGTTCGTCACGGAAGATCGTGATGGACGGCCCGTTCGTCGGTTCCGGGGACGGGCTCACGCCGACGGCGTGGCGTCCCGGTAGACGCAGGTGAGCTTCGCGGTGCAGACCCGCCGGCCCTCGTCGTCGCTGATCACGATCTCGAACGTGCCGACGGTCCTCCCGACCGACGCCGGCGTGCACACCGCGGTGACGTGCCCGGAGAGCGCCGAGCGGTGATGGGTGCAGGAGAGCTCCAGCCCGACGGGACGGCGGTCGCCGACGCGGTTCACGTACGCCGCGGTGGACCCGATCGTCTCCGCGAGCACCGCGCTGGCCCCGCCGTGCAGCAGCCCGAACGGCTGCCGGTTCCCCGCCACGGGCATCGTGCCCACCACGCGCGCCGGGTCCCACTCGGTGATCTCGATGCCGAGCTTCACGGCGAGCTGCTCGTCGGGGTACGCGACCTCGATCTCGGGGACGGCCTGCTGCTCGGGGGTCTGTGCCACGGGCAGCATGCTAGGAGCGACGGAGGAGGCTGTCGGACCCCCCTGGCAGACTCGGCGACGTGGCTGGGACGAGGACTGCGAGCAAGCCCGCGACGACGCCGGGGGACGAGGCCGGGGGCGCGCGGCTGCTGCTGCTCGACGGCCACTCGCTGGCCTACCGCGCGTTCTTCGCGCTGCCGGTGGAGAACTTCACGACGACGTCGGGGCAGAAGACCAACGCGGTCTACGGCTTCACCTCGATGCTGATCAACCTGCTGCGCGACGAGGCGCCCACGCACGTCGGGGTGGCCTTCGACGTGTCGCGGCAGAGCTTCCGCTCCGAGACGTTCGCGGCCTACAAGGCCAACCGCAGCGCGACGCCCGACGAGTTCCGCGGCCAGGTCGACCTGATCAAGGACATCCTCGCGACGCTGCACATCCCGGTGATCACGCGCGAGGGCTACGAGGCGGACGACGTGATCGCCACGCTCACCACGCAGGCGGTCGCCGAGGGGATGCAGGTGGCCATCTGCACCGGCGACCGGGATGCGTTCCAGCTGGTGAGCGAGCAGGTCACGGTGCTCTACCCGCGCAAGGGCGTGTCCGATCTCGCGCGCTACACCCCGGAGGCGGTCCTCGAGCGGTACACGCTCACGCCGGAGCAGTACCCGGACTTCGCGGCCCTGCGGGGCGACCCGAGCGACAACCTGCCGAGCATCCCGGGCGTGGGGGAGAAGACCGCCCAGAAGTGGGTGCGGGAGTTCGGCAGCCTCGACGCGCTCGTGGAGCGGGTCGACGAGGTGCGCGGCAAGGCCGGTGACGCGCTGCGCGAGCACCTGTCGTCGGTCGTGCTGAACCGGCAGCTGACCGAGCTGGTGCGCGACGTCGAGCTCGAGGTCGCCCCGGCCGGGCTCGAGGCGCAGGCGTGGGACCGCGACGCGGTGCACCGGCTGTTCGACGAGCTGGAGTTCCGGGTGCTGCGCGAGCGCCTCTTCTCGACGCTGCAGTCCGCGCAGCCGGAGGCCGACGAGGGCTTCGAGGTGCGCGGGGCGGCGCTGGAACCGGGCGCCGTCGGAGCGTGGCTCGACGCGCACGCCCGCGACGGCCATCGGGCGGGCCTGGGCTTCAAGGGCACCTGGTCGCACGGGACGGGCGACCTGGAGGGCGTGGCGATCGCCGCGGCCGACGGGGAGACCACCTACGTCGACGTCCGCGCCGTCACCCCGGAGGACGAGACGGCGCTGGCCGGCTGGCTGGCCGACCCCGAGGTGCCGAAGGCCGGGCACGAGATCAAGGGCCCGCTGCACGCGGTCCGCGAACGGGGCTGGCGCCTGGAGGGGGTCACCAGCGACACCGCGCTCGCGGCCTACCTGGCGCGGCCCGGTGAGCGCAGCTTCGACCTGGCCGACCTCGCGCTGCGGTACCTGCGCCGGGAGCTGCGGGTCGAGGAGCCCGAGTCGACGGGCGACCAGCTGACCCTCGACGGCGGCGAGGAGGAGGCCGACGCGACCCTCGCGCAGACCGAGATGCTGCGCGCGCGGGCGGTGGCCGACCTGGCGGACAAGCTCGACACCGACCTCGAGGAGCTGGGCGGCACCGCGCTGCTCACCGACCTGGAGCTGCCGCTGCTGGGGGTGCTGGCCGACCTCGAGGCCGCGGGCGTGGCCGTGGACGTCTCGGCGCTGCAGGACCTGGAGTCGCAGTTCGGGGGCCGGGTGCAGGCCGCGGCGCAGTCGGCGTACGACGTGATCGGCAAGGAGATCAACCTCGGTTCGCCGAAGCAGCTGCAGGTGGTGCTGTTCGACGAGCTGGAGATGCCGAAGACCAAGCGGACCAAGACCGGCTACACCACCGACGCCGACGCGCTGCAGACCCTGAACGAGTCCCACCCGCACCCGTTCCTGGAGCACCTGCTGGAGCACCGCGACGCGACGCGGCTGCGGGTCACGGTGAAGGGCCTGCTCGACTCGACCTCCGACGACGGGCGCATCCACACCACGTTCAACCAGACGATCGCCCGCACCGGCCGGCTGTCGTCCACCGAGCCGAACCTGCAGAACATCCCCGTCCGCACCGAGGCCGGCCGGCGCATCCGCGACACGTTCGTCGTCGGCGCCGACTCCGCCGACGGCGCGTACGCGGAGCTGATGACCGCGGACTACTCGCAGATCGAGATGCGGATCATGGCGCACCTGTCGGTCGACGCCGAGCTGATCGAGTCGTTCAAGTCCGGCGAGGACTTCCACTCGGTCACCGCGGCCAAGGTGTTCGGGGTCGCCGAGGACGCGGTCACGCCCGCCCAGCGGGCGAAGATCAAGGCGATGAACTACGGCCTGGCCTACGGGCTGTCGGCCTACGGGCTCTCCGCCCAGCTGCGGACCTCGACCGACGAGGCCAAGGAGCTGATGGAGGACTACTTCGCCCGGTTCGGCGGGGTGCGCGACTACCTGTTCCAGGTCGTCGACCGCGCGCGCAAGGACGGGTACACGTCGTCCATCCTCGGCCGGCGGCGCTACCTGCCCGACCTCACCAGCGACAACCGCCAGCGCCGCGAGATGGCCGAGCGGATGGCGCTGAACGCGCCGATCCAGGGCAGCGCCGCCGACGTCGTCAAGGTCGCCATGCTGGGGGTGCACGCGGCGTTGCGCGAGGAGGGGCTGCGCAGCCGGATGCTCCTCCAGGTGCACGACGAGCTGGTGCTCGAGGTCGCACCCGGCGAGCGCGAGCAGGTCACCGAACTGGTGCGCCGCGAGATGGGGGCGGCGTTCGACCTGGACGTGCCGCTCGAGGTGTCGGTCGGGTTCGGGCGGTCGTGGGACCAGGCGGCGCACTAGGCACGCCGTCGAGGACTGGTACGCGGCGGTACCGAGCGGTAGGATGGTACGTATGAGTACCGCGGGCGGGGGCACCCCCGAGCACCTGGATGTCGTCGTCGTCGGCGCGGGTCTGTCCGGGGTCGGCACCGCGTGCCACCTGCAGACCGAGCACCCGCAGCGGTCCTACGCGGTCCTGGAGGCGCGCGACGACCTCGGCGGGACCTGGAACCTCTTCCGCTACCCGGGGGTCCGCTCGGACTCCGACATGCACACCCTCGGGTTCCGCTTCCGCCCGTGGCCGGACTCGGTCGCGCTGGCCGACGGCCCGTCGATCCTGCAGTACGTGCGCGACACCGCGCGGGAGTACGGGGTCGACCGGCACATCCGCTACGGCCGCCGCGTCACCGCCGCCGCGTGGTCGAGCACGGAGCAGCGCTGGACCCTCTCGGTGAGCACCCCGGACGGCGAGGAGCAGCTGACCTGCTCCTTCCTGCTGTGGTGCTCCGGCTACTACCGCTACGACCAGGGCTACACCCCCGACCTGCCGGGCCTGGAGCGCTTCGGCGGCACCGTCGTGCATCCGCAGCACTGGGACCCGGGGCTCGACTACGCCGGCAAGCGGGTGGTCGTGATCGGGTCCGGCGCCACCGCGGTCACGCTCGTCCCCGCCATGAGCCAGGGGGAGGGGCGCGCCGCGCACGTCACCCAGCTGCAGCGCACGCCCAGCTACGTGCTCGCCATCGGCCGCACCGATCCGGTCGCCGAGACGCTGTCGAGGTGGCTGCCCGCTCGCGTCGCCGACCCGATCGTGCGGGCCAAGAACATCGCGCAGCTGATCGCGCTGTACCAGGTCTCGCAGCGCTTCCCGGGCTTCATGCGCGGCGTGCTCCGCAAGCAGGTCGCCGCGCAGCTGCCCGAGGGCTACGACGTCGACACCCACTTCAACCCGCCGTACGACCCGTGGGACCAGCGCATGTGCATGGTCCCGAACGGCGACCTGTTCAAGGCCATCAAGCGCGGCGACGCCGACATCGTCACCGACCACATCGAGACCTTCACCGAGACCGGGATCCGGCTGCGCTCCGGGCAGGAGCTCGAGGCCGACATCGTCGTGACGGCGACCGGGCTGAACCTGCAGATGTTCGGCGGCGCGAACCTGACCGTCGACGACGAGCCGGTGACGCTGCCCGAGACGATGGCCTACAAGGGCATGATGCTCTCCGGCGTGCCGAACCTGGTCTTCATGATCGGCTACACGAACGCCTCGTGGACGCTCAAGGTCGACCTCGTCGCCGAGTACTTCTGCCGCCTGCTGCGGTGGATGGACCAGCACGGGAAGGCCGTCGCCGTGCCGGAGCGCGATCCCGCCGTCGAGGAGCGGCCGCTGCTCGACTTCGACGCGGGCTACGTGCAGCGCTCGATCCACGAACTGCCCCGGGGCGGCGACCGCAAGCCGTGGACCCTCGCGATGAACTACGCGATCGACGCGGTCACCCTGCGCCGCGGCAGCATCGAGGAAGGCATGCGCTTCGAGCCCGCCCGGTCCACCGTGGGCGTGTGACCACACTCGGCGTCCACGCGCCCGGAGCCATGGGCGTCGCCCTCGCCCGCTGTCTGCGGGCGGGGGGCCACGAGGTCCTGACGACCGCGACCGGGCGCTCGGCCGCGACGGCGCGCCGCCTGGCCGACGCCGGGCTGGACGACGCCGGGTCGCTCGACGCGGTCGTCGCAGGGGCCGAGGTGCTCGTCAGCGTCGTGCCGCCCGGCCGCGCGGGGGAGGCGGCGCGGGAGATCGGGACCGCCTGCGGCCGCACCGGTGCCCGCCCCCTGGTGGTGGAGGCGAACGCGGTGTCGCCGGGGACGGTCGCCGCCATCGCGGACGACCTGCCCACCGACCTGGTCGACGCGGCGATCTCCGGCCCGCCGCCCGCCCCGGACGCGGAGCAGGCGACCCGGGTGTTCCTGTCCGGCGCCCGCGCCGACGAGGTCGCCGCGCTCACCGTGCCCGGGGTCGGGTGGGTCGCCCTGGGCGCGGAGCCGGGCGCCGCGAGCGCCGCGAAGATGTGCACCGCCTCGGTGCGCAAGGGCTTCACCGGGCTGCTGGCCCAGGCGCTGCTGACCGCCGGGCACCACGGCGTCGTGGACGCGGTCGTCGAGGACCTGCGGCTGGACTTCCCCGCCGCGGGGGTGCGCCCGGCCGCCGTCGCAGCCACCAAGGCGTGGCGGTTCGTCGACGAGATGACCGCGATCGCCGACACGCAGGCCGGCGCCGGGCTGCCCCGGGAGCTCTTCGACGCCTTCGCACGCGTCTACGCCGACCTCGCGACCAGCCCCTACGCCGACCACCGGCCGGAGGACCTGCCGGACGGACCCGACGTCGGGAACCTGCGTCCGCGCCGGTGAGGGTCAGGTCTGCGGACCGTGCAGCGGGCAGAGCGGGTCGACGAACGCGCCGTCGGTGTTGAACAGCACCGAGCACCGGCAGCCGAACCGCACCGCGTCCGGCGCGCCGGGCGCCATCGCCGGGTCCACCGCCGCGGCCTTCCTCGCGAGCTCGTCCATGCCGTGGCCAACGAGGCCTGCACCGCCCGGGTGACGCCGTTCGGGTGATGGGTCACAGCCCGCGCAGGCCCCCGGCGGGACGAACCTCCCACAGCGTCCACAACGGACGGTAGCCGGCCCGGGGCCAGAAGACCGACGACAGCGGGTTGGGCGGGTTGTAGTAGAGGTACGTGCCCCGCGGAGGGACGTCCGAGGTCGCGGCGTCGAGCTCGGGCAGGGCCGCCGCGAGCAGCTGGTGCCCGACGCCGCTCCCGCGTTCGGCCGCGGTTACCGACGCACAGTTGACGTAGCCCCAGGCGCCCTCGGGCAGCAGGCCCGCCAGCCACGTCCCCGGGGTGGACTCGGCCCGGCCGCACTCCATCATCCCCACCGCCCGGCCGCGGCGGAGGGCGATCCAGGTCGGCTCACCGCGCCCGAGCCGGTCGCGGATGACGGTCCGCTTCACCGCCTCGGCATCGGCGCGGACCACCGAGCCGCCGACCTGGCTGGAGTAGGCCAGCTCCTCCAGCGCCAGGCGCACGCACGCGTCGACGTCGCCGTCGTCCGCGCGGCGGATCTCGAGGCCCGCATCCGGTGGCGGTGACGCCACCGCCCCGGGCGGGCGCACGGCGAGGACCGCGAGGGGGACGAGGCCGTGGTCGAGGAAGACCCGCGTGGCGACGACGTCGCGGCTGGGCCAGGTCACGGTGGCCGCGGAGTCCGGCTCGCGGAGCACGGCGGGCAGCATCCGGCCCCGCCACGCCTCGACCAGCGCGTGCAGCGGGGCGTGCCCGGCCGCCCCGACGACCGGGTGCAGCTCGGAGACCTGCGCCGCCGACCACAGCAGCGGGCCGCTGCCGGCGGGCCAGCTGTGGTGGGTGATGACCCCGGCGACCCGGTGCGGCGGCGTCCCGACGACCACGATGTCCCCGGGCGGCGGCGCGGCGGCCTCGGGCAGGCGGGGGTCGAGGGCCGCGAAGCGTCCGCGCTGGACCGCGAGGAGCTCCGCGAGGACCTGGGCCGGGGTCTCCGGGGCAGGCGGTGCGGCGTGCCGGGGGCGGGCCATCAGCCCGGCAGCCGGCAACGGAAGATCGCGGTGCCGGGGAAGAGGGCGCCGCGCAGCGGGGACCACTGGCCCCAGACCTCCGTGAGGCCGGCCGGCCACTCCGGTTCGACGATCCCCTCGAGCACGAACCCGGCGTCGACGATCTCGGCGACCCGGTCGCCGACGGTGCGGTGGTGCTCGACGTAGCTGGCCCGGCCGTCGTCGTCGAACTCGGCGTAGCCGGTGCGGTCGAAGTAGGAGTGGGCGACCGTGAGGCCGTCCTCGCCCGGATCGTCGGGGAAGATCCAGCGCAGCGGGTGGTTCACCGCGAAGACCCACCGCCCGCCCGGCCGGAGCACCCGGGCGACCTCGCGCATCAGGGCGGCGGTGTCGGCCACGAAGGGCACGGCGCCGAAGGCCGAGCAGGCGATGTCGAACCCGCCATCGAACCCCCCGCCGTCGGACCCCCTGGCGGACCCGCCGTCGGGAAAGGGCAGGTGCGAGGCGTCCGCCTGGACCAGGGGCACCGACACGCCCGAGCGGGCCGAGGCCGCCCGCGCCTGGCGCAGCATCCCCGCCGAGAGGTCCAGGCCGACCGCGTGGGCCCCGCGGTCGGTCAGCCAGCGCGCGCAGGACGCCGCGCCGCAGCCGACCTCGAGGACGCGCCGGCCCCGGACCGGACCCAGCAGCTGCGCGTCCGCCTCCCGCAGGCGCTCCGGGCACCAGACGAAGTCGGCGTCGCCGAGGAACGCGCCGTGCTCGGCCTGGTAGGCGGGCGCGTCGGCGTCCCACCAGGAGCGGGAGGCCGCCACGGACTCCTCCCCGCCCACGGCGTCGACGCTCATGGGCGGCATCCTGACACGCGCGCGCGAGACGCCCGACACGCCGGGCCGCGGGGGAGGTCTGACCCGTTTGCCGCCCACGAGATCGAGTGGATACGATGGTGTTCCACGTCAGTGGTCTCGCCTGCGTCCGGTCGGCTCCGGTGGGCAGCGATCCCCTTCGGTCCCCGCGGGTTCCGATCAGCGCGTCAGGACGACGTCCGCCCTCGTGGGAAGAGCACACGTCCACCCGACCGAGACCTGCCCATCCCGGAGCCATCCACCGTATGTCCATCGACACCCACACCGCCCCGAGCACGTCCAGCCCCCAGGTGGCTGTGAACGACATCGGGTCGGAAGAGGACTTCCTCGCTGCCATCGACGAGACGATCAAGTACTTCAACGATGGTGACATCGTCGAAGGCACCATCGTCAAGGTCGACCGCGACGAGGTCCTTCTCGACATCGGCTACAAGACCGAGGGCGTCATCCCCTCGCGCGAGCTGTCGATCAAGCACGATGTCGACCCCAACGAAGTCGTCGCCGTCGGCGACGAGGTCGAAGCCCTCGTCCTCCAGAAGGAGGACAAGGAGGGCCGGCTGATCCTGTCCAAGAAGCGCGCCCAGTACGAGCGCGCCTGGGGCACGATCGAGCAGCTCAAGGACAACGACGAGCCGGTCAAGGGCACCGTCATCGAGGTCGTCAAGGGTGGTCTCATCCTCGACATCGGCCTCCGCGGCTTCCTCCCCGCGTCGCTGGTCGAGATGCGCCGCGTCCGCGATCTCCAGCCGTACGTCGGCAAGGAGATCGAGGCCAAGATCATCGAGCTGGACAAGAACCGCAACAACGTGGTCCTGTCCCGCCGCGCCTGGCTGGAGCAGACCCAGTCCGCGGTGCGCAGCGAGTTCCTCAACCAGCTCGCGAAGGGCCAGATCCGCAAGGGTCAGGTCTCCTCGATCGTCAACTTCGGTGCGTTCGTCGACCTCGGCGGGGTCGACGGCCTCGTTCACGTCTCCGAGCTGTCCTGGAAGCACATCGACCACCCCTCCGAGGTCGTCGAGGTCGGCCAGGAGGTCACGGTCGAGGTCCTCGACGTCGACCTGGACCGCGAGCGGGTCTCGCTGTCGCTCAAGGCGACGCAGGAGGACCCCTGGCGCCAGTTCGCGCGGACCCACCAGATCGGCCAGATCGTGCCCGGCAAGGTCACGAAGCTCGTGCCGTTCGGTGCGTTCGTCCGTGTCGACGAGGGCATCGAGGGCCTGGTCCACATCTCGGAGCTGGCCGAGCGCCACGTCGAGGTGCCCGAGCAGGTCGTCCAGGTCGGCAACGACGTCATGGTCAAGGTCATCGACATCGACCTCGACCGTCGGCGCATCTCCCTCTCGCTCAAGCAGGCGAACGAGGGCATGACGACCGAGACCGAGTTCGACCCGGCGCTGTACGGCATGGGCGCCGAGTACGACGACGCCGGCAACTACATCTACCCGGAGGGCTTCGACCCCGACTCCGGGGAGTGGCGCGAGGGCTTCGAGTCCCAGCGCGAGGAGTGGGAGCGCCAGTACCAGGCGGCGTACGCCCGCTACCAACAGCACATCACGCAGCTGCAGCGCACCGCGGAGCAGGAGGCGGAGGCCGCCGAGGCGGCCCCGGCCAACTACTCCTCGGGCGGCCCGGGCGAGGAGGCCGACGAGTCGGCCGAGCCGCGGGACGACGACGACCCGGGCCAGGGCCCGCCGTCGCAGTCCGGTGCGGGCTCGCTCGCCAGCGACGCCCAGCTCGCCGCGCTGCGGGAGAAGCTGTCCGGCAACTGAGTGCCATGAGCGCCTGACGGTGCTCGTCGACGGGCCCTCACCCCTTCCCGGGGTGGGGGCCCGTCGTCGTGTCCGGGTTGCTCCCCGGCGTCGATTCGGTATCTTCCGTCCCACCGGTCACACCAGTCACAGGGGGTTCGGACATGTTCGCGTGGCGCCGTCGCGGTCGGCACCGTCTCGGGTCGACCGGGCTGACCTGGGTGCGCGAGCACGGCGCCATCGCCGCCGCGCTCGGGGTGCCGGCGATCGCGCGCCGCGGGCTGTTCGAGACCTTCTTCGCGACGGCGAGGCACGCGGCGCTCGCGTAGACGAGGTCCGGCAGACTGCGCCTGTGCTGCGTGTGGGACTGACCGGAGGGATCGGGGCAGGCAAGTCGACGGTGGCCGCCGAACTGGCGTCCCTCGGCGCGGTGGTCGTGGACTCCGACAGGATCGCCCGCGAGGTCGTCGAGCCGGGCACCGAGGGGCTCGCAGCGGTCGTCGAGGCGTTCGGCGACGACGTGCTCGACGACGACGGACGCCTGGACCGACCCGCGCTGGGCCGGATCGTGTTCGCCGACGACGAGGCCCGGACGCGCCTGAACGGCATCCTGCACCCGCGGATCGGGGCCCGGACCGGCGAGCTGGTCGCCGCCGCGCCCGATGACGCGGTGCTGGTGCACGACGTGCCGCTGCTGGTGGAGAACGGGATGGGCGCGGCGTTCGCGCTCGTCGTCGTGGTGGACGCCCCCGAGGACGTCCGGGTGGAGCGCCTCGCGCGTACCCGGCACATGGCGGAGGACGACGCCCGGTCCCGCATCCGGGCGCAGGCGACCACCGAGGCGCGGCGGGCGGCCGCGGACGTGTGGATCGACAACGTCGGTTCCGAGGACGAGGTGCGCGCCGGGGTCCGCTCCCTGTGGCGCGAGCGGCTCGTGCCGTTCGAGGCGGCCGTGCGGGCGGGATCGGCGACCCCGTGGCCGGACGCGGTGGACGACCCGGACCCCACCTGGCCGGACCAGGCCCGCCGGCTGGCTGCACGGCTCGTGCTCGCGGGCCGCGGGAAACTCGACCGCGTCGAGCACGTCGGGCCGACCGCCGTGCCCGGGCGGCCCGCCCCCGACGTCATCGACCTGCTGGTGCTGAGCTCCGGCGATCCCGGGCCGGCCTTCGCCGGGATCGGCTTCCCCGCGGTGGACGGCGGGCGCTTCGGCAGCGCCGACCCCGCGCGTCCCGTCCGGGTGACGGTCGCTCCGGAGTCGTCCGACGTGGCGGCCGACCTGCTCGACGCGCGGGACCGGGCCCGGTCCGGCAGCGGGGACTAACGCCAGGGCCAGTCGAGGACGACGCCGTGGGTGGCCAGCCAGGCGTCGAGGTCGTGGCCGTGCTCGGCGATGCCGGCGTGGGTGGTGACGGCGGTCGTGAGGGCCCGCTCGGCGGCGTCCGGAGCCAGGAGGCCGGCCGCGACCGCCTCCACGTACTCGTCGACGTCGAGCAGCTCGGTGCGGTCGCCGGTGTGGACCACCAGGTCGAGGTAGTGGTCCGTGGTCGTCCAGGTGGAGCCGTCGCGTTCGACGTCGGCGATGTCGACGTAGAAGTCCTGCAGCCGGTGCGCGGCCGGCTTGAAGGTGAAGTCGGTGACGCGGATCCCGAGGTCGGGCAGCAGCCACGAGCGCATGTGCGTGAGCGTCGGGTGGTCCGGCATCGGGCGGGCGAGGTAGAGGCCGAACGGCGCGGTCCGGTACAGGTCGACCGTCCGGACGAAGCCCTTCGGGTCGGTGTTGGTGCCCGCGTCCACGGTGAACGTCTCGACCTTCGGGGGGTGCAGCGCCACGCTGCCGGACCCTAACGAGCCGCGTCGCCGACGGGTCGTGGTCGCGGCCGTGCCCGTGAACGCGTAGCCCGAACGGCCGCTGGTACTCACGCTCCGCCACGTCGATCATGTGCGACGTGTTCGGCTTCCTCCGTCCGTGCCGCCATCACCTGGGCCCGGAGCTGCACGCCCGGTGGAGCGCGCACCTGTGCGGACTGTGCCTGACGCTGCGCGACGAGGCCGGCCAGCTGGCCCGCGCGACGACGCACGTCGACGCCCTGTTGGTCTCGGTCCTGGCGGAGGCGCAGGGGGTCGGCGGCGGGCGGGAGGCGGGACCGTGCCCGCTGCGCGGGATGCGGTCCGCGCCCGTCGTCACGGGGGACGGGGCGCGGCTCGCCGCGTCGACGGCCCTCCTGCTGGCCGCGGACCGGGTCGCCGACCACGTCGACGACCGGGACGGGGCCTTCGCGTCGCGGCCGGTCGCCGCGGTCGGTGACCGGGTGGCGGCAGGCTGGGCGCGGGCCGGGTCGGCGACCGCCGCCGGAATCGGGTTCGACCCCGCCGCACTGCTGGCCGTGCCCGCCCGCCAGCGGGAGGTCGAAAGCGGCATCGCGATATTGGACCGGGTCACCGTGCCGACCGAGCAGGCCGTCGGCGCCGCGCTCGCGCACACCGCTGTGCTCGCCGGCCGTCCGGGCAACGTGGCCCCGCTGGACGAGGCGGGCAGACTCCTGGGGCGGCTCGCACACCTGCTCGACGCCGTGGCCGACCGGTCCGCCGACGCCGCCTCCGGCCGGTGGAACCCACTGGAGGCGACCGACACGTCGACGCCGGACGCCCTCGCGCGGTGCCGGGAGACGGTGGTGGGGATCGGAGCGGCGCTGCGGCGGGTGACCCTCGACCCGGGACCCGCCCGACGGCTCGCCCATCAGCTGCTGGTGCACGAGTCCGGGCGGGCGGTGACCCGGGCGCAGCAGGAGCCGCCGATCGCGCCGTGGGACCCGTCACGGCCCACGGACGAGCCGGACTCGCCCGAGGAGGACGCGGACGAGCCCGGGCCGCGCCGGCTCGGGCCGGAGCGTGGACTGCTCGCCGGGTGCGCAGCCGCTGCCGGTCTCTGCTGCACCGGGCAGCTGTGCTGCTCGGAGGAGTTCGCCGACCCGTGGACCGGCCAGCCGCGGCAGGGTCGCTGCGCGGACTGCGTCGACTGCACCAGCTGCTCGTGCGACTGCTGTGACTGCTGCTCGTCGTGCGGCGACGGGGACTGCTGCTGCTCCTGCGACTGCGGGTCGTGAGCTGCGGGAATCGAGACTGTCGGGGGGTCGGGTTAGCCTCGTGCCATGGCGTTCGCGACCGAGGTCCCCGGTGCCGCACGGGATGCTCACGAGCAGGAGCAGGGCTCCCTGCTGGACAACCCCGAGGGCCTTCCCGACGATGCCCTGGCCGAGTCCGAGTTCCGGCCGATCGGGGAGATCGAGCGCACCGGGGTGCCGTTCGAGGTCGTCAGCCCGTACCAGCCGGCGGGCGACCAGCCGGCCGCGATCGACGAGCTCGAGCGCCGGGTCCGGTCGGGGGAGCACGACATCGTCCTGCTCGGCGCCACCGGGACCGGGAAGTCGGCCACCACCGCCTGGCTGATCGAGCGCGTCCAGCGGCCCACGCTGGTCATGGCGCCGAACAAGACCCTCGCGGCGCAGCTGGCCAACGAGCTGCGGGAGCTCCTCCCGAACAACTCGGTCGAGTACTTCGTCTCGTACTACGACTACTACCAGCCCGAGGCCTACATCGCGCAGACCGACACCTACATCGAGAAGGACTCCTCGATCAACGAGGACGTCGAGCGGCTGCGGCACTCCGCGACCTCGAACCTGCTGCTGCGCCGCGACACCGTCGTGGTCGCCTCGGTGTCGTGCATCTACGGCCTCGGTACGCCGCAGTCCTACCTCGACCGCTCGGTCAAGCTGGAGGTCGGCGAGGAGATCGACCGGGACACCCTGCTCCGGGCCCTGGTCGACGTGCAGTACACGCGCAACGACATGGCCTTCGCCCGCGGCACGTTCCGGGTCCGCGGCGACACCGTGGAGATCATCCCGGCGTACGAGGAGCTCGCGATCCGCATCGAGTTCTTCGGGGACGAGATCGAGTCGCTGTACTACCTCAACCCGCTCACGGGCGACGTCGTGAACCAGGTGCAGGACGTCCGGATCTTCCCGGCGACGCACTACGTGGCCGGCCCGGAGCGCATGGAGAAGGCCATCAAGGCGATCGAGCAGGAGCTCGAGGAGCGCCTGGCCGAGCTGGAGAACCAGGGCAAGCTGCTCGAGGCCCAGCGGCTGCGCATGCGCACGAGCTACGACATCGAGATGATGCGCCAGGTCGGGTTCTGCTCCGGCATCGAGAACTACTCGCGGCACATCGACGGCCGTGGTCCCGGCACCGCCCCGGCCACGCTGATCGACTACTTCCCGAACGACTTCCTGCTCGTCATCGACGAGTCGCACGTGACGGTGCCGCAGATCGGCGGCATGTACGAGGGCGACATGTCGCGCAAGCGCAACCTCGTCGAGTACGGGTTCCGCCTCCCGAGCGCCACCGACAACCGACCGCTGACCTGGGAGGAGTTCGCCGACCGGATCGGGCAGACGGTCTACCTGTCGGCGACGCCGGGCGACTACGAGATGCGCCAGGCCGGCGGCGAGTTCGTCGAGCAGGTCATCCGCCCCACCGGGCTGGTCGACCCCGAGGTGATCGTCAAGCCGACCAAGGGCCAGATCGACGACCTGGTGGGCGAGATCCGCGCGCGGGTGGACAAGGACGAGCGCACCCTGGTCACCACGCTGACCAAGAAGATGGCGGAGGACCTCACCGACTACCTGCTCGAGCTCGGGATCAAGGTCCGATACCTGCACTCCGAGGTCGACACCCTGCGCCGCGTCGAGCTGCTGCGCCAGCTGCGGGCGGGGGAGTACGACGTGCTGGTCGGCATCAACCTGCTCCGCGAGGGCCTCGACCTCCCGGAGGTGTCGCTGGTCGCGATCCTCGACGCGGACAAGGAGGGGTTCCTGCGCAGCGAGCGGTCGCTGATCCAGACGATCGGGCGCGCGGCCCGCAACGTGTCCGGCCAGGTGCACATGTACGCCGACACGATCACCGAGTCGATGCAGTACGCGATCGACGAGACGTCCCGGCGCCGCGAGAAGCAGATCGCCTACAACACCGAGCGCGGCGTCGACCCGCAGCCGCTGCGCAAGAACATCGCCGACATCCTCGACCGCGTCTACCGCGAGGCCGAGGACACCGAGGTGGAGATCGGCGGCTCCGGTCGCAACGCCTCGCGCGGACGTCGGGCCGCGGGCGAGGCCGGCGGGACGCGCGGGCACTCGGGGGTCGTCGAGCACCGCAATACCGAGGGCATGGCGCGGGCCGAGCTGGCCGACCTGATCCAGCAGCTCACCGACCAGATGATGGCGGCGGCGCGCGACCTGCAGTTCGAGCTCGCCGGGCGCCTCCGCGACGAGATCGCCGACCTCAAGAAGGAGATGCGGGGGATGGACGCGGCCGGCGTGACGTAGTTCAGCCCAGGAGTTCGGCGGCCACCCGCAGGTCGGCGACGAAGCCCGCGCGCATCTCGTCGGCGTCCTGGCCACGGGCGGGGTCGGCCCGCAGGATCGCCGACGGGTGGATCGTCGGGACGAGGGTGGTCCCCTCCCACTCCCGGGCCTCGCCGCGCTCGGCGGTGATCCGGAAGGACGAGCCCAGCAGCGCCTTGCCGGAGGTCGCGCCGAGCGTGACCACCACGTGCGGGCGGACCAGGGCGAGCTCCCCGTCCAGCCATGGCCGGCAGGCCCGCACGTGCCCCACCTTCGGGGTCTGGTGGATCCGCCGGGTGCCCTGGCGCCGGAACGAGAAGTGCTTCACGGCATTCGTGACGTAGGCGTCCTCGCGGGCGATCCCGGCCTCGACCAGGGCCTCGTCGAACAACCGGCCCGCCGGTCCGACGAAGGGCGCGAGCTGCCGGTCCTCCTGGTCGCCGGGCTGCTCGCCGACGAACATCATCCGCGCGGTCGCGGGACCGCTGCCGAACACCGTGCCGGTGGTCCCCTCGTACAGCTCGCAGGCGGTGCAGGCCGTGGCGCGCTCGCGGAGGTCGTCCAGCGTGGGGGCCTCGGACACGGCGACGGCGGGGGAGGGGCCGTCGTCGGGCTGGTCGAGGTCGAAGAGGGAGTCGGTCACCGGCCGGGGGTGCCCAGCCGCCGCGCGGGGAACCCGCCCGCCTCGGCGAGAGCGACACCTGGCAGGTCCCCGGGCCCCGGAACCTGCTCCATGGAGCACTCGGGGTGTCAGTCCAGCCGGCGCGCCATGAGCAGCGAGGAGCGCAGGGTCCCGTCCGCGCGGCGGTAGTGCCGGTCGCGCAGGCCCTCCACCACGAAGCCGGCGGCCGCATAGAGCCCGATCGCGCGCCCGTTGTCCGGCCAGACCTCCAGGTCCACCTTGTGCGCGTCGGTGTCCGCGGCCCAGGCGAGCGCCGCGTCGACGAGCGCCCGGCCCCCGCCCCGGCCGCGGGCACCGGCGACGATCGCCGTCGCGAGCCCCAGGACGCCCCGGGTCCGCGGGGCCAGGGTGAGCAGGCCGACCACGTCGGAGCGCTCGAGCAGCACCCAGGCCGCCGCGTCCTCGCGGGCCACCAGCTCCCGGTAGCCGTGCGCGCGGGCGTCGACGTCGACGGGCGGTTCCGCCCCGAGCGTCCCTTCCGGCGCGACCGCCTCGATCACCGCGGCCATCGCCCCGGCGTCGTCCGGTCCGGCGCGCCGCACCGCCAGTGCCTCCACGCGGCCCAGGGTGCCCCGCGCGAGCTGCCGGGAACGGTCGCCGCGCGGTTATGCTGCCGGTCACAGGGATCGGTGTGACCCCTGCTTCGGAGGTGCACGTGGTGGACGACGGCGTCTGCGCGGTGACGCGGAGTACCGACCTCCGTCAGCATGCGCGGCTGCTGCACCAGGCCCACGACGCGCGCCTGGCCGGAGGGCGGCCGACTGCGGCGCTCCGGCGGGTCGTCGCCCGGTCCTGGGACCGGATGCTGGCGCTCGGCGTCACCCCGGAGGTCCGGTCGCTGCCGGATCCCGCGGCGCCGGAGGTCGTCGAGCGGCGGCGGGCGGAGTCGCCGATCGCGGGGGTGATGCCGCAGCTGCGGGCGAGCCTGACGGCGGTGGCCGAGGACGCCGAGCACATCATGGTCATCACCGCGGCCGACGGGTTCGTGCTGTGGCGGGAGGGCTCGGCCCGGGTGGGGCGGCTCGCGGAGGGCCTGGGGTTCTCGCCGGGCGCGGACTGGACCGAGGAGTCCGTCGGCACCAACGCCATCGGCACCGCGCTGGCCGAGCACGCGTCGGTGCAGCTGTTCTCCGCGGAGCACTTCGCCCGCGCCCAGCACCCGTGGACGTGCACGGCGAGCCCCATCCACGACCCGCGCACCGGCGAGATGCTCGGCGTCGTCGACCTGTCCGGTCCGGCGCCCACGGTCCACCCGACCACGGTCGCCCTCGTGCACACCGCCGTCCGGCTCGCCGAGTCCGGGCTGTGGAGCCAGCACGAGCAGCGCCTCGACTCGCTGCGCGCGGTCGCCGCCCCGCTGCTCGCCCGGCGCACCGGGCCGGCCCTGGTCGTCGACGACCACGGCTGGGTCGCCGGGGCCACCGGGATCCCGCCGCGCGACCGGGTCGGCACCCCGCGGGCGGGCGAGCTGATGCTCGTGCACGGCCTCGGGACCTGCCTGCCCGAGCCCGTGCCCGGCGGGTGGCTGCTGCACCCGACCACGGCGTCCGGGAGCTCGACCCGGCTGCGGCTCGACCTCGCCGCCGACCCGCCCGCCGCCGTCGTGGAGGGCCGCGAGTCGTGGCGGCACACCCTGTCCCGGCGGCACCTGCAGGTGCTCGCCCTGCTCATGCGGGCCGGCCCGGCGGGTCTCGACGCCGCCGCGCTGAGCCGCGCGCTCTACGACGACGCCGACCACCTCGTCACGGTCCGCGCGGAGCTCTCGCGGCTGCGCCGGGTGCTGGGCCACCTGGTCGTCGCGCGGCCCTACCGGATCGCGCCCGGCGTGGAGGTCGAGGTGCCCGCACCCGACGTCATGACCCGGCTGCTCGGCCCTGCAACACCGCTGCAACCCTGGCCGTGACCCCGGTCACTCCTCTGGGATGGGTCCATCCCGAGCGAGGAGGACCCTGTGAAGGCTGCCCGCTTCCACGGACGCGGTGACGTCCGCGTCGAGGACATCGCCGAGCCGCACCCCGGCCCCGGCCAGGTGCAAGTCGCGGTCGAGTGGTGCGGCATCTGCGGCACCGACCTGCACGAGTTCCTGGACGGCCCGATCTTCGCGCCGACCGACGCTGCCCCCCACCCGCTGACCGGCGGCGCCGTGCCGATCACCCTCGGACACGAGTTCTCCGGGGTCGTCGCCGAGGTCGGCGAGGGGGTCACCGGCGTCTCCGAGGGCGACCGCGTCGTGGTCGAGCCCTACGACGTCTGCGGCACCTGCGTGGCCTGCCGCGACGGCCGCTACAACATCTGCCGCCAGCTGGGCTTCATCGGCCTCGACGGCGACCAGGGCGGGTTCGCCGAGAAGATGGTCGTCGACGCCCGGTGGACGCACCGCATCGACGGCCTCACCCCCGAGCAGGGCGCCCTCGTCGAGCCCCTGGCCGTCGGCTACCACGCCGCCAAGCTCTCCGGGCTGCGGCCCGGCGGGACGGCGGCGGTGTTCGGCTCCGGCCCGATCGGGCTCGTGACGGCTGCCGCGCTCAAGGCCACCGGCGCGGGCCAGGTCGTCGTCGTGGAGCCGGCCGACGCCCGGAAGGCGAAGGCCCCCGGCGCGGGCGCCGACCACGTCCTCGACCCGACCGAGGTCGACGTCCCGGACGCGATCCGCGAGCTCACCGGCGGGCGCGGCGCCGACGTGACCTTCGAGTGCGCCGGGATCGACGCGGTGCTCACGAGCGCCGTCGCGTCGACGGCCCTCGGCGGGACCTGCGTCAACGTCTCCATCTGGGGCCACCCGGCCACCTTCGACGTCAACTCGCTGGTGTTCTCCGAGATCACCCTCATCGGCTCGCTCGCCTACGCGAACCGGCACGCCGAGGTCATCGAGCTGATCCGCAGCGGCACCGTCGACGTGGAGCAGTTCATCACCGGCCGCATCGCCCTCGACGAGATCGTCGACCGCGGCTTCCGCGAGCTCATCGACCACAAGGAGTCCAACGTGAAGATCCTGGTGCACCCGTGAGCGCGCCGGCACGGCGCACGGCCGTCGTCACCGGCGCGGGACGCGGCATCGGTGAGGCGATCGCCCACCGGCTCGCCGCCGACGGCCTCGCCGTCATGGTCTCCGACATCGACCCCGACACCGCGCAGCGCACCGCCCGGGCGATCACCGATGCAGGCGGCACCGCCGCCGCGCACGCCGCCGACGTGGCCGACCGCGACGCGTGCTTCGCGCTCGTCGCCGCCACCCGCGAGCAGCTCGGCGGGATCGACGTCATGGTCTCCAACGCGGGCATCGCGCAGGTGAAGACGCTGCTGGAGGTCTCGCCGGACGACCTGCAGCGGATGCTCGCGGTCAACGTCGGCGGCGTCCTGTGGTGCCTGCAGGCGGCCGCCGAGGCGATGATCTCCCAGGGCCGCGGCGGCAAGATCATCTCCGCGTCGTCGATCGCGGGCCACCAGGGCTTCGACCACCTCGGGCACTACTCGGCGTCCAAGTTCGGGGTCCGCGCCCTGACCCAGGCCGCGGCCAAGGAACTCGCGCAGCACCGGATCACGGTGAACGCGTACTGCCCGGGCATCGTCGACACCACGATGTGGGAGGAGATCGACGCCGGACTGGGCGGCTACCTCGGCACGGGCAAGGGCGAGGCGTTCCAGCAGTACTCCCAGCTGATCGCGCTGGGCCGCCCGCAGACCGCCCAGGACGTCGCGTCGTACGTCTCCTACCTCGCGAGTCCGGACTCGGACTACATGACCGGGCAGGCCGGGATCATCGACGGCGGGATCGTCATGACCTGATCGGGGCGGGGGTCGGGACACGCCGACCCCCGCGGTTGCGGGCGGACGTGGCGTGAGTAACATCGGTCCCATGATCGCGCGGGCAGAGGTAGTACCCCAGCGCGTCGGGTGAGCCAGGCTCCCGGCGCGCAGCACCACGGCGCGCCGCCGTGAGCCCCCGAACGACTCCCGAGACCTGGCTCGGATTCCTCACCGCGGATCCAGCACGTCCAGGAGATCGTCATGACCACTCTCGAGCCCGCTCCCCTCCACGCCCACGAGATCGAGCGCGCCGTCAACGGCCCCGGCCGCCGGGCCTCGCGCCTGCCGCGTCCCTTCACCGTCGTGACCACCGGGGGGATGCCCGGGGTCATGTCGCTCGCGTCGCGGCTCTGCGAGCTCGGCTACCGCGTCCCCGACTTCGCGGTCGACGTCCACGAGGGCGTCTCCTGCTCGTCCATCTCCTGCACGGTCGCGCTCACCGTCGACGAGTGCCCGGCGTTCGCCGACACCGTCCGCGGGCTCCCCGGCGTGGAGTCGGTCGAGCCGTACTGAGCCGTCTCGAGCCGACGGCGAAACCCGGTCGCGGGAACCCGCCCGACGACCTAGCGTCGGGGACGTGATCCCCCTCCCCGACTCTTGAGCACGTCGCCGGCCCTACCCGACGCCGGCGCTGCGCCTCGACGACCCACCGTCCGCCACCGGCCTGCTGCTCGCCCTGCTGCGGGCGCGTCCGGGGCTGGCGGTCGCGACGGTCGTCGTCGGGACCCTCTGGCTCGTCCCGGGTGCGCTGGTGCCGCTCGTGGCCGGCGACGCGGTCGACGCCGGCATCGCCGGCGGGGACACGACGGCGCTGCTGCGCGGCGCCGCGGTCGTCGTCGCCCTGGGCCTGCTGCAGATGGTCTTCGGCGGGGCGCTCGACTTCCTCGCCCACGGCATGTGGCTGCACGCCGCGTCCACCACCCAGCACCACCTGAGCACCCACGTCCTGGGGCTGGGTGCCGCGCTCGGGCCCCAGGTGGGCAGCGGAGACGTCACCGCCGTCACCACCTCCGACCTGAACAAGATCGGCAACCTGTTCGAGACGGCGGGCCGCCTCGCCGGTTCCGTCGTCGCGTTCGGTGTAATCGGGGTGGGTCTGCTGGGCCGGTCCCCGCTGCTCGGCGTGGTGGCCCTGGTCGGGGTCCCGCTCGCCGTCGTCGGGATCGGGCCGCTGCTGCGCCCGCTGCAGCGACGCCGGGACCGGCAGCGCACCGAGCTCGCCGGTGTCAACGCCCTCGCGGCCGACATCGTGGCGGGGCTGCGGATCCTGCGCGGGGTCGGCGGGGAGTCCCGGTTCGCGGCCCGGTTCGCGGAGGCGACCGGGCGGGTGCGCGCTGCCGGGCTCGACGTCGCGCGGAGCACCGCCTCGCTCGCGGCCGCCGAGGTCCTCCTGCCCGGGCTCGTCCTCGTCGTGATCACCTGGCTGGGGGCGCGGCTCGCGGTCACCGGCACGATCACCCCGGGTGAGCTGGTGGCCGTCTACGGCGCCTCGGCGTTCCTGGTGATCCCGGTGACGACGGCGACCGAGGCCGCGGCGTCCCTCGCCTCGGCCCGGGCGGGCGCGAAGAAGGTCGCCCGCCTGTTCGGGCTGCGTCCCCTGCTCCCCGACCCGGGGGAGCGGGGCGCCGCGCTGCCGCCCGGCCCGCTCGACCTCACGGACCCGACGACCGGCCTGGACGTCCGCGCGGGCGCGCTGAACGTGGTCGACGCCGGACCGCACGCCGCGGCCCTGGCAGCCCGGCTGGCCCGGTTCGCGGAGGGCGGCACGGTCGACGGGCGGCCGACGGACGCCGTCGCGCTCGACGACCTGCGGCGGCGCGTGGTGCACGCCGGGCCGGAGGACCTGTGGTTCTCGGGGCCGCTGCGCGGCGAGCTGGTCCCGCGCGGTGGGCTCACCGTGGCCGACGCGCTGGACGCCTCCGCCGCCACCGAGATCCTCGACGGGTTCCCGGACGGGCTCGACGAGGCCCTCGGCGAGCGGGGACGCGAGGTCTCCGGCGGACAGCGGCAACGCCTCGCGCTCGCCCGTGCCCTGCTGACCGACGCGGACGTCCTCGTCCTCGAGGAGCCGACCTCGGCGGTCGACGCGCACACCGAGGCGTGGATCGCGGCGCGCGTGGCCGCCCAACGGCGGGGACGGACCACCGTCGTCCTCGCGCAGTCCGGGCCGTGGCGCCACGTCGCGGACCACGTCGTCGACCTGACCCGCAGCCTGGAAGGGAGCCTCCCGTGAGCACCGTCCTCGGCTACGCCACCCCGCGGGAGGCGCTGCACTGGGCCGCGGCCGTCCTGCGGGCCCGGCGCCGGCGCTTCGCCGCGACGGTCGTGCTGTTCCTCGCGGCCTCCGCGGCCGGCCTGGTCGGGCCGCAGCTGCTGGGTCTGATCGTGGACGAGGTCGCCACCGGCGGGCGGTCCACCGCACGCATCGACGTGCTCGCGGGCCTCTTCCTCGCGGCCCTGCTGGTCGCGACCTGGCTGCGGCGGGCCGCGCGGTGGCGGGCGGGCGCGCTGGGCGAGGACCTGCTCGCGGCGAACCGCACGCAGCTGGTGGACCGGGCGCTCGCGCTCCCGCTCGGGCAGGTGGAGGCCGTGGGGACGGGGGCGCTGCTCTCGCGGGCGACCACCGACCTGGACCGGGTCGACTCCGCGCTGCGTCAGGGTCTGCCCGAGGTGGTGACCGCGGCGGTGACGGTGGTGCTCACCGTCGTCGCGATGGTCGTGACCTCCCCGCTGCTCGCGCTCGCCCTGCTGGTGGCGGTCCCGACGGTGGTCCTGCCGACGCGGTGGCTGTGGCGGCGGCTGCCCGTCGCGATGGAGCGCATGCTCGACGCGTGGGCGGTGCTGGCCTCCCGCGTCCACGAGTCGACGACCGGGGCCAGGACGCTGGACGCCCTGGGGCGCGTCCCGCGGCGGCGCAGCGGAGACCACGCCGCCCTCGCCGACGGCGTCGACCGCGAGCGCGACCTGCGGGCGCTGCACGTCCGCTGGACGCCCTGGCTGGAGCTCTCGCACGTGCTGCCGGTCGCCGCGACCCTGCTGATCGGGGCCTGGGCCTACTCCGAGGGCCTGGCGTCACTCGGGACCGTGACGACGATGGTCGTCTACACCCAGGCGCTGGCCACGCCGCTGGACACCGCGCTCTGGTGGGTGGAGGACCTCATGGTCGCCACGGTCGCGCTGCGCCGCGTGCTCGGGGTGCGGGTGCCGGAACCGGTGGAGGTCCCGCCCGGCGAGGTGCCGGGGGAGACCGGGCTGCACGTCGAGGGCGTGCACTTCGCGTACCGCGCCGGGCGTCCCGTCCTGCGCGGGGTCAACCTGCACGTGCCGCAGGGCCAGCGGTGGGCGCTGGTCGGCGGGTCGGGCGCGGGCAAGTCCACTCTGGCTCGGCTGATCGCGGGCATCTCCGTTCCCGACGTCGGGTCGGTGCGGGTGGGCGGCCGCGAGGTCGCGTCCCTCGACGACGACACCCTGCGCTCGGAGGTCCTCCTGCTGACTCAGGAGCAGCACGTGTTCACCGGCTCGGTACGCGGCAACCTCCTGCTGCCCGCGGGGTCGTTCCCCGACGACGACCTGACCGGCGCGCTGGCCGTCGTCGGGCTGGACGGGTGGCTGGCCGACCTGCCGGACGGGCTGGACACGGCGGTCGGGGCGGGCGCCCGGGCCGTGCCCGCGACGGTCGCCCAGCAGCTCGCCCTGGCCCGGGTGGTGCTGGCCGACCCGGGGACCGTGGTGCTCGACGAGGCGACGTCGCTGCTCGACACCGCCTCGGCGAAGCGGGCCGAGCGGGCCCTCGAGCGGGTGCTGGCGGGCCGCACCGTCATCGCCATCGCGCACCGGCTGCACACCGCGGCCGCGGCCGACCGGGTCGTGGTCATGGCCGACGGCCGGATCGTGGAGCAGGGCCCGCCCGCCGAGCTGCTCGCCGCGGGCGGTGAGTACGCGCGGCTGGTGGCCGCGGCGGCGTGACCGAGGTGGGCCGGGCATGCTGTCGCCATGGATCACGGGCTGCCCGAGCGGGTGGCGACGTTGGTGGAGTGGATCGTCGCGGACAGCGTGGAGGGCCTGCGGGGCGGCAGCGCACCGTTCGCGCCCCACCTCATGCTGCTCGACGACCGGCCGCGGCCGGAGGACCGGACCCTGCAGCACACCCGGTTCGGGCCCGACCTCGCGGAGGGCCTGGAGCAGGCCCGGGCCACCGTCGGGCCGACCACGCCCGCCACGGCCTACGCGATCGCCTGGGACGGCTACGCCGCGGTCGGCGGCGAGCGCAGCGACGCGGTCCTGGTCGAGGTCGGGACGGCCGACGAGCCGGACGCCTGGCTCCTCGCCCAGCCCTACGGCACGGTCACACGACGCTTCCGCGGTTCCCGGGTGGAACGTCGCGGGGATCTGCTGGTCGTCGACCGGACGGGCTCGCGGCTCGGCGTCGTCCCGGGCTGACCGGGCGGGCCGGGTCGCCCGCCGCGGGCGCCGCGCCCGCGACGGGCGCATCCTGGAGTCGACCGCACGACGAGGAGGCTCCGTGGCCGACCAGGACCGCACCCGCCGGGAGGACCCGGGACCGGGGCCGCTGTTCGACGAGCTGCTCGGACGGCTGGTCGACCTGGACCTCGGCATGCTCTTCGGGGGCGGCCAGGACGACTGGCGTGACGAGCGCCGGGAGGAGCCGCGCGAGCCCTCCCGGGACCGGCAGTCGGGCGGGTGGGGAGGGGCACCGTCGGGAAGGGCCCCGAGGCGCACGCCGACGCTCGACCGCCACGGCCGCGACCTCACCGCGGACGCCCGGGCCGGGCGGCTCGACCCGATGATCGGGCGTGACGCCGAGCTGGGCCAGGTCGTGGAGATCCTCGCGCGGAAGAGCAAGAACAACCCGGTGCTGCTGGGGGAGCCCGGCGTCGGGAAGACCGCGATCGTCGAGGGGCTGGCCGCGCGCATCGTCACGGGCGAGGTGCCCGCGGCGATCCGCGACACCCGGGTGGTGACGGTCGACCTGGCCGGCATGGTGGCCGGCACGAAGTATCGCGGGGAGTTCGAGCAGCGGCTGACCGCGCTCGTCGCGGAGGCGTCGCACCCGGACACGATCCTGTTCGTCGACGAGCTGCACGCGATCGTCGGGGCGGGTTCGGCGCAGGAGTCGCCGATGGACGCCGCCGGGATCCTCAAGCCGGCCCTGGCGCGCGGGGAGCTGCGCCTCGTCGGCGCGACGACCACCGCCGAGTACCGGCGCCACGTCGAGCCGGACGCGGCCCTCGCCCGCCGGTTCGCCACCGTCGACGTGCCCGAGCCGACGCCCGAGCAGGCGGTCACGATCCTCAACGGGCTGGCGCCGGGCTACGAGGCGCACCACGGTGTGGTGCTTCCGCCCGCCACCCGCCGCGCGGCGGTGGAGCTGACCGCCCGCCACGTGCGCGAGCGGTTCCTGCCGGACAAGGCGATCGACGCGATCGACCGCGCGTCCGCCCGCGTGCGCACCCGCGACCCGGAGGGGCGGCCCACGGTCACGGCGCAGGACGTCGCGCAGGTGGTCGCCGACGACACCGGACTCCCCGTCGCCGACCTCACCGAGGACGACCGCACCCGCCTCCTCGACCTCGACGCCCGGCTGCGGGCCCGGGTGGTCGGGCAGGACGGCGCCGTCGACACGGTCGTCGACACCGTGCTCGCAGGCCGGGCCGGGCTCGCCGACCCGGAGCGGCCGCACGGGTCGATGCTGTTCGTGGGGCCGACCGGGGTCGGGAAGACCGAGCTCGCGCGGGCCCTGGCCGACGCGCTCGGCTCGGAGCTGGTGCGCTTCGACATGGCGGAGTTCGGCGAGAAGCACACCGTCGCGCGGCTGACCGGGGCCCCGCCCGGCTACGTCGGGCACGACCGTCCGGGCGAGCTGGTCGAGGCGGTGCGGCGCCACCCGTCGTCGGTCGTGCTGTTCGACGAGGTGGAGAAGGCGCACGCCGACGTCATCGCGGTGCTGCTCGGCATCCTCGACGCCGGGCGGCTGACCGACACCCACGGCCGCACCGTGAGCTTCGCCGACACCGTCGTGATCATGACGTCGAACCTGGCGGCCGCCGAGCTGAAGGTGGTCGACGACCCGGAGGACGCGCGCGAGCCGGTGATGCGCGTGCTGCGCCGGTCGCTGCGCCCGGAACTCCTCGGGCGCATCGACGACGTCGTGCTCTTCCGCCGCCTCACCCCGGACCTGCTGGCCCGCGTGGTCGGGCTCGCCCTGGACCGGACGCGCGACCGGCTCGCGGCGCAGGGGATCACGCTGACCGTCGAGCCGGCCGCGCTGGTCGCGCTGGCCGGCCGCGCCGACCCGGCGTCGGGAGCGCGCGGTCTCCGGCAGGTCGTGACCCGGGAGGTCGAACGCCCGCTGTCCCGCTGGATCGTCGCGGGGGCCGTGCGGTCCGGCTCCGAGGTGGTCGTGGACGGCGACCTGCGCCTCGAGGTGCGCTGACTACTCCACCGTCACCGACTTCGCCAGGTTCCGCGGCTTGTCGATGTCCCGGCCGAGCGCCGCCGCGCAGTGGTAGGCGAACAGCTGCAGCGGCACGCCGAGCAGGATCGGGTCCAGCTCCGGCTCGACGCTCGGCACGCGGATGACGGCGTCGGCCAGGCCGTCGGGCAGGTCGGCGTTGGTCACCGCGATGACGGGACCGCCGCGGGCCTTGACCTGCTCGATCGTCGAGATGTTCTTGGCCACGAGCTCGTCGTCGGGCACGACGATCACGCACGGCATCGTCGCGTCCACCAGCGCCAGCGGGCCGTGCTTGAGCTCGGACGCGGCGTAGGCCTCGGCGTGCACGTAGGAGATCTCCTTGAGCTTCTGCGCGCCCTCGCGGGCGACCGCCGAGCCCCGCACCCGGCCGAGGAAGAACATGGACCGGGCGCCCGCGTACTTCTGCGCCACGGCCGCGATCTCGTCGGAGGCCGCCAGCGCCTCGTCGACCGCGTCCGGCAGCCGCCGCAGCCCGTCCACCAGGCGGGTCCCGTGCGCCGCGGACAGGTCGCGGACCCGGCCGAGCAGCAGCGCGAGCAGCGCGAACGACGTCGTCATGGAGCTGAACGCCTTCGTCGAGGCGACGCTGACCTCGGGGCCGGCGTGCAGGAACATCCCCGCCCCGCACTGCCGCGCGATCGCCGACCCGATGACGTTCACGCAGCCGACGACCCGGCCACCCTTGCGCTGCAGCTCCTCGACCGCGGCCAGGGTGTCGATGGTCTCGCCGGACTGGCTGACCGCGACGTAGAGGGTGTCCGGGTCGACCAGCGGGTTGCGGTAGCGGAACTCGCTGGCCTGCTCGGCGTCGGCCGGGACCCGGGCCAGCTCCTCGACCAGGGCCGCGCCCATCTGCCCGGCGTAGTGCGCGGAGCCGCAGCCGAGGAACGTCACCCGGCGGATCCCGCGCAGCTCGCGGGGGTCCAGGTGCAGGCCGTCGAGGCGTGAGGTGGCGAACCGGCCGTCCAGGCGGCCCGCGAGCACCCGTCGCAGCGCCGAGGGCTGCTCGTGGATCTCCTTGGACAGGAAGTCCGGGTGGCCGTCGAGGTCGTAGTCGGCGTCGTCCACGTCGACCGTGGTGGGCGGACCGAGCCGCGAGCCCTCGTAGCCCGTGGCCGTGATCGTCGCGATCTCGCCGTCGGCGAGGAACACGACCTGGCGGGTGTGCCGGACCAGCGCCGCGACGTCGCTCGCGACGAACATCTCGCCGTCGCCGAGTCCCAGCACGATCGGGCTGCCGTTGCGCGCGACGACGAGCTCGTCGGGACGGCGGGCGTCCAGCACCACCAGCCCGTAGGTGCCCTCGACGACCCGCAGCGCCTCCCGGACCGCCGCCTCCAGCGAGTCCTGCTGCTCCACGGCCTGCGCGATCAGGTGGGGGAGGACCTCGGTGTCGGTGTCGCTCGCGAGCGTGACCCCGTCGGCCACCAGCTTCGCCCGCAGCTCCTCGGCGTTCTCGACGATGCCGTTGTGCACCACCGCGATCCGCCCGGCGGTGTCGGTGTGCGGGTGGGCGTTGCGCTCGCTCGGCTCGCCGTGCGTGGCCCACCGGGTGTGCGCGATGCCGACCCGGCCGGCCTCGTCACCGAGCTTGGCCCGCAGGTCGTCGACCCGGCCCACCGCCTTCGTCGTGCGCAGGGCCTTGCGGTGCCCGACGGCGATGCCGGCGCTGTCGTAGCCGCGGTACTCGAGCCGGGCGAGTCCGTCGACCAGGATCCGCGACGCCGGCCGGTTCCCGACGTACCCCACGATGCCGCACACAGGTGGTTGCCCCCAGAGATCGATTCAGCCGTAGACGATCCGACGCAGCTGCCGCTCGCTGACCTCGCCGGCCCGGACGGGACGCGACGCCAGTTCGGTCGCGATCACCGCCCAGATCTCGGCGTTGCGCTGCTCGCGGGCCTGCAGCTCCCGGTGCCGTCGTCGGACGTACTGCTCGGTGGTCTCCGAGAAGTACGCGACGACGTCGGCCACCACCCGTGCGGCGACCGGCCCGGACAGACCCGTCGAGGCCGCCACGTGGCGCAGCAGCTCCGGGTCCATGACCACGAGCGTGCCGGACTTCGACGATTCAGGCCAGCATCCTGCCCGTTATCGGGCAGATTCCGGGGTCGGGCCGACGTAGCGGGCCGAGGGCCGGATGATCGTCGATTCCCTGGCCTGCTCGAGGACGTGCGCGCACCATCCCACCACCCGGCTCACGGCGAAGGTGGGGGTGAACATCTCCCGCGGCACCCCGGCCAGCGCCATCACGACGCCCGCCCAGAACTCGACGTTGACCCGCAGCCCGCGCCCGGGTCGGTGCTCGGCGAGCAGCGCCTCCGTGCGCTCCTGGGTCGCGACGGCCAGCTCCACCAGCGGCCCGCCGGACCGCTCGGCGACCTCCCGCAGCATCATCGCCCGCGGATCGGCCGTGCGGTACACGGCGTGCCCGAAGCCCATGACCCGGTCGCCCGCGGCGAGCTTCGCCCGCACGTAGGGCTCGATGCGGTCCGGGGTGCCGATCTCGTCCAGGGCCTCCAGCGCGCGGTCCGGCGCCCCGCCGTGCAGCGGGCCCACGAACGTCCCGATCGCCGCCACGACCGCCGAGGCGACGTCCGTGCCCGCGGAGGTCGCCACGCGGGCGGTGAAGGTGGACGCGTTGAAGCCGTGGTCGATCGTCGAGACCAGGTAGGACTCCACAGCCGCGGCCGCCGCCGGGTCCGGCTCGACGCCGTGCAGCGACCACAGCCAGCCGGCCGCTCCGTGCAGGTCGTCGCGCGGGGCGACCGGCTCGAGGCCCTGCCGGAGCCGCCAGAGCGCGGCGAGGATCGTCGGGGTCACCGCGCAGACGCGCAGGGCGTCGTCCCGACGCCGGGTCGGGGTGGCTCCCCAGGTCGGCGGCAGCCCCTCCTCGACGGCGAGCACGCACAGCGCCGCCCGCAGCCCGGCGAGGGCCTCGAAGCCCCGGCCGGCGCGGGCCGCCGTCGGCAGGATCGCGGCGACGGCCGGTCCGAGCTCGCGGTGCGCGGCGAGCTCGCTGCGCAGGCCCGCGCCCCCGTCGTCGGGAAGGGCTCCGTCGAGCACGAGCGCGGCGGCCTCGGCGAAGGAGACGGAGCGCGCCAGCTCGACCGCCGAGCGGCCCCGGTAGTGGTAGTAGCCCTCGTCGCCGCGGACGTCGCCGACGGCGGTGTCGCTCACGGTCACCCCGCGGAGCCCGGCGGGGACGGTGTCGATCGTCATGGGCTCACGCTCCGCCCGACCATCAATGCCGTCAATCTTGATAGCGTCAACCTCGTGCCCACCCTGACCACGGCGGAAGCGGCCGCGCGGCTCGGCGTCAAGCCGGACACCCTCTACGCGTACGTCAGCCGCGGGCTCCTGACCTCGTCGCGGGGGACCGGCGGCCGGCCCAGCACCTTCGACGCCGACGAGGTCGACGCGCTCGCCGCGAGCCGCGGCCGCCGCCCACCCGGGGTCGCCGAGTCCATCACCACGCGGCTGACGCACGTGACGGCCGACGAGGTCGTAGTCCGGGGGCACCGGCTCGTCGATCTCGCCCGCACCGAGACCCCCGACCGCGTCGCCGCGCTGCTCTGGCTCGGCGACCTCGACGCCGAGCTGCCGGAGGCCGCGCCCGACGAGGCGGTGGTCGCCTCCGTCCGCTCCCTGGTCGAGGCGATGCCCGGCGACCCGCGTCCGGTCGACCGCCTCCGACTGGCCGTCGCCGCGCTCGCGCCGACCGACCCGTGGCGGTTCGACCTCGACGCCGCCGTGCCCACCGGGCTGCGCTGCCTGCGCGGGATGGTCGCCGCACTCGGCGGACTGTGGTCGGCGATCTCGGACCGGTCCGAGGACCCCGAGGTGCTGCGCACCGCCCTGGTCCTGCTCGCCGACCACGGCCTCGCGGCCTCGACCCTCGCCGCGCGTGTGGCCGCGAGCGCCCGGGCGCACCCGTACGCCGTGGTGTCGGCCGGGCTCGGCGCGCTCGACGGACCGGTGCACGGCACGGCGTCGACGGCCGCGTACCGGTTCCTCGCCGAGGCCCTGGACGATCCCGCGCGGGCGGTCGCCGAGCGGCTGCGGGCGGGGGAGCGGCTGCCGGGATTCGGCCACTCGATCTACACGGCGCGCGACCCGCGGACCGAGGTGCTCCTGGAGACGATCGCCGGGACGCGGGAGGCCGCCCTGGTCGGCGACCTGGCGGCGCAGGTCGACGGACGGCCGGGCGTCTTCCCGAACGTCGACCTGGCCCTCGCCGCCGTGATGCACGTGCACGGCATGCGCCCGGACGCCGGCGAGGCGGTCTTCGCGGTCGCCCGCACGGTCGGGTGGATCGCGCACGCGATCGAGCAGTACGCGGAGCCGGGCCTGCGGTTCCGGGTCACCGGGTCCTACGTGGGACCGAGACCCTCCTACGCCACGGGTTCGGGACGGGGTGTCCCGCCCTGAGTCTCGCGGCGCCCGGACCGACGCAGGCGCACGGCGCCGATCGCCCGGCAGACGAGGTAGACCACGAAACCGATCGTGGTGACGTAGGGGCTGATCGGCAGGCCCGGGGAGAGCGACAGGATGATGCCGCCGAGCACCGCGACCTCGGCGATGACCACCGAGAGCACCGTGGCGACGACGGGGTTGGCCGTGACGGCGGTCGCCGCCGCGGCGGGCGTCACGAGCAGCGCGAGCACGAGCAGCGCGCCGACGATCTGGATGCCCAGCGCCGTCGTCGTCCCGAGCATCAGGGCGAACGCGATCCCGAGCGCCCGGGTCGGCACGCCGCGGGCGAGCGCCATGTCCGGGTCCAGGCTCGCGAACAGCAGGGGCCGGTAGAGCGCGACCAGGGCCACGGCCACCACCGCGCCGACGATCGCGAGAGCGATCACCTGCCCGCTGTCGACCCCGACGATCTGCCCGACGAGCAGGCTGAACTTGTTCGCGGTGCGGCCCTGGTAGAGCGACTGGAAGAGCACACCCATCCCGAGCCCGAAGGCCAGGACCACGCCGATGACGGTGTCGTTGGCGCGGGCCCGCGTGGAGAGCACGGCGAAGATCACGGCGACGAGGATCCCCCCGACCAGGGCGCCGACGCCGACGAACGCGGTGCCGGCGATGAGCAGGGCCCCGGCCGCACCCGCGAAGGACAGCTCACTGATGCCGTGGGTCGCGAAGGCCATCCCGCGCCCCACCACGAGCGGGCCGAGCAGGCCCGCCAGCAGGGCGAGCACCGCGCCCGCGGCCAGCGCGGTCTGCACGAAGGGGAGCGCCAGCAACTCGGCGGTCTGGGACAGGTCGATCAGGTCCACGGGACTCCGTGCAGGCTCGGGAGGGGTCAGGATCGGGCGAACGAGGAGACGACGACGTCGTCCTGCTCACCGTGGTGGTGCACCGGGACGTTCTCGTGGCCGACGACCAGGATCCGGCCCCGTACCCGCACGACGTCGACCGAGGTGCGGTACAGCTCGGACAGGGTCTCCGAGGTCATCACCTCGTCGGGCGTGCCGACCCGGAACCGGCCGTCGACGAGGTAGAGGACCCGGTCCACCACGGGGAGGACCGGATTGAGCTCGTGGGTGACGAACAGGACCGCCGTACCGTGCTCGCGGCGGCGCCGGTCGAGCAGGTCGATCACCACGCCCTGGTGGGCGAGGTCGAGCGAGAGCAGCGGCTCGTCGCACAGCAGGATGTCCGGGTCGCCGACGAGCGCCTGGGCGATGCGCAGGCGCTGCTGCTCGCCGCCGGACAGGCGCCCCACGGGGGCGTCGGCCCAGGCCTCGGCGCCGACCTGGTGCAGCGCGTCCGCGATGCGGTCACGCCGCTCGCGGCGTCGGCGGCCGAACACCGGCCCGAACCGGTGCCCGTCGAGACCGAGACCGACGAAGTCGCGGCCGCGCAGGGGCACCGACGGGTCGAGCGCCTTCTGCTGCGGGACGTACCCCACCCGCGACGAGCCCCGCTGGGGGCGGCGACCGTCGACGAGGACCTCGCCGGCGGCCGGGGGCAGCAGCCCCAGGAGCATGGTGAGCAGCGTCGTCTTGCCGGACCCGTTGGGCCCGAGGATCGCGACGAACTCGCCCTGGGAGACGTCGAGGTCGAGGTCGGACCAGAGCCGCCTGGTGCCCCGCTCCACGGCCGCACCGCGTAGCGCGACGACCGGTGCCGCATCGGCGGCACCGGTCGTCGCGCGGGGACCCGAGGTCACTGCGGCGCCCCCACGGCGGTGGCGATCTGCGACCGGAGGCCGCCGAACCAGCCGAGCCAGTCCGTGCCCGGGGGAAGTGTCTCGCCGACGTTCACGACGGGGATCGTGGCCTGTCCGGCCAGCGTCTGCAGGTTCTGGGTCACCGGCGACTCGGTCTGCGGGTTGAAGAACAGCACGTTCACCTGACGGTTCGTCAGGACCGCGTTGGTGTCGGCCACCGCCGCGGCGGGCGGGTCGGTCTCCGCCTCGATGGCCTCGGCGAACTCCTCCGGGGTGGCGTCGGCGATGCCGGCGGCCCGCTCCAGGTAGAACGGCACCGGCTCGCTGGAGAGCCCGCGCAGGCCGGGCCGCGCCTGCCCGATGGCGGCGTACTGCCGGGCGATCTGGTCCACCTGCCCGGCGAACTGCTCGGCGCGCTGGGTGAGGGCCTGCGCCTGCGCGGGGTCCGCCTGACCGAGGCGGGTGGCGACCTGACGGGCGACCGCGCTGACCGTGGCCGGGTCGAACCAGACGTGCTCGTTCTCCTCGGCCGGGTCGGACCGCAGGTCGTACGCCGCGACCGACTTGGCGCCGGCGCCCGCGGCGTCGACGGCGCGTTCGGCCCACTCGTCGTAGCCGCCGCCGTTGAGGACGACGAGGTCCGCCTGCCCGATCGCGGCGGCGTCGGCCGGGGTGGACTCGTAGGAGTGCGGGTCGACGTTCGGGTCCGAGACGATGGACCGGACCTGCGCGTCCGGGCCGGCGACCTTCGCGACGATGTCGCCCCAGACGTTCGTGGTGGCCACGACGTTCAGGGTCCGCGTGCTCGCGGGCGCCGACGGCGGAGCGGCCGCGCTCGGCGCGGGGGGCGCCTCGGCGCCCGACGAGCAGGCCGCCACCAGGCCGAGCACCCCCACCGTGGCCGCCAGCCACGTCACTGCTCCACGCCGACGGGGGCGTGCGGCGCCGGTACCGGCGCTCGGGATCGTCATGAGTCTGGTCCTCCTCCTCGGTCCTGGGTGCAGATGATAATCGTTCCCGAATGGACCGCCAGTACGGGGCGTGACTGGGCGGTCACATCACGGCATGCGAATACGCGCATCGTTGCGCCGTCGGAGTCGGGCGGTGGCGATTCCGGGCCCGGGTCGATCACCGAGAGTCGCACGGGCGTCCTTGGACGGAGATCGTGCACGGGACGCTCCGACCATGCGGCATCGTCGGACCGACTGCGGAGGAGGGGCCTCGATGAGCGACACGGACCGGCCGGCGACCGATCAGGCGGCGTTGTGGAACGGCGGGGGCGGTGACACGTGGGTCCGGATGCAACCGGTCCTCGACGACCTGTTCGCGCCGGTCTCGGACCTGCTCGTCGGTGCGGTCGGGGACGCGGTCGGGGGTGGCGGACGGGTTCTGGACGTCGGGTGCGGGACGGGGGCGACGACGCTGGCGCTCGCTCGGCGGGGTGAGGCGACCGGCGTGGACGTGTCCGTCCCGATGATCGAGCTGGCCCGTCGGCGTGCCGCGGACGAGGGCTCTCCGGCGCGGTTCGTCGTCGCCGACGCGCAGCGGTACGCGTTCGATCCCGGCGGCGCGGACGTCGTCGCGTCCCGGTTCGGCGTGATGTTCTTCGACGACCCCGTCGCCGCGTTCGCGAACCTGCACCGCGCGGTCGCGAGCGGAGGTGCGTTGCGGATGGTGGTGTGGCGCTCGGCCGAGGAGAACCCCTTCATGACGACGGGCCCGCGCGCGGCCGCGTCGGTCCTCACGGTGCCGACGCCGCCGCCCGACGCGCCGGGCCAGTTCGCCCTGGCCGACCCGGACCGCGTGCGGACGGTCCTGGGCGACGGCGGCTGGCAGGACGTGGCGGTCGACCCCGTCGACGTCACGACCGCGATGCCGGCCGCGGACCTCGAGGACTACGCCCTGAGCATGGGACCGGTGGGACGGCTCCTGCCGGGGCTCGACGACGCCACCCGGGCGCGGGTCGCGGAGCTCGTCGTCCCGGCGTTCGAGCAGTTCGTCGTCGACGGGAGCGCCCGCATCGAGCTGGCGTGCTGGCTCGTCTCCGCCCGCGCCTGACGGGCGGGCGGTCGCGCTCTGATGAACATGATTATCATGTGAGCATGGCCGTCCCCAAGCGCCGCATGTCTCGCGCCAACACCCACGCCCGACGCTCGCAGTGGAAGGCCACGGCGCCCGACCTGGTCCCGATCACCGTGCAGGGCACGGAGATCCTCGTGCCCCGCCCGTTGGTCAAGGCCTATCAGCGGGGCCACCTGCGCCCGGAGAACTGAGCGCCGCGCCGTCCCGGCCACCGGGGTCGACTCGACGAGCGGGCGCGCGGGCCGGCCGCGCGCGAGCTCGCCGACCCACCCGCGCGCAGGTCTGGTGCGCAAGGCGAGTCGGGTCACTGCCGTCGGACTGTCACGAAACGGCAACGGGAGACGATGATTCACCCGGCAGGGTCGCTCGCTCGAGTGGGCGCTGCCGTGCCGTGAGCCCGGGGACTCCGACAGTGACGAGGTGCGACGTGGTGGCACAGGCGACAACCGCCGCGGAAGCGATGCCGCGCGAGGACACGACCGGCACGGCCGAACGCTACGTCGACACGCTGGCGGGGCTCCCCGGCGCCGAGCACGTCGCGGTGGTGGACGCCTCGGGGCAGCAGGTCCTGGCAGAGTGGGGTGGTCCGGAGGGCTCGGCGGACGCGCTGCTGGACCGGGCCCGCGCCGACGCCACCCGGAGCGGGCGCCGTGAGCTCGAGGACGTCGTGTCGACGACCCCGGCCGCATACCACCTCTCGCGCCTGGTGCTCGCGGGGCCCGGCCACCCCGAATCGGTGTGGGTGGGCCTCCGGGTGAATCGTGAGCAGGGGAGTCTGGCCTGGTCGAAAGCGGCCCTCGCTGGGCTGGACGGCCCCCTGGCTCCCCTCGCCGCACGCATTCCGGGACCGCGCGAGGAGCCCCTCGCCGGAGACGCCCCGGAGCTGCCTGCCCCGACGGTCGTGCCGGCGCCCGCGACGTCGATCTGGCCTCCGCTGACGACGAAGACCCATGTCGTTCTCACGGCGCGGGTCGCCGCACCGAAGCCGGTGGCCCCCCAGCCGGAGGCCGCGACCGCCGAGACCACCGAGACCACCGAGACCGAGGTGGCGACCACCGTCGAGCTGAGCCTTTCCGAGCCTGCCGCGCCGGAGGCGCTCCCCGAGCCGCCCTCCGCCGACCCGGGCCCGCGCAGCTCGTTCGCCCCGGTGCTCACGGTGGCGGCGCCGCCCTCCCCGGTCCCGGACGACGGCACCACCGAGGAACCCGCTCCGATGCCCGCGCCGGTCGTGTACGCACCCGCTCCCGGCGCCGCCCCGACCGCCGCCCCGACCGACCCGGACGAGCCGAAGGTGATGAGGCGGCTGATCCACGGCCTCCGTCCTCGACCCTGAGTCGGGTCAGCTGGTGATGTCCTTGCGCCGGAACCACCACACCGCGGTCGCACCGAACGCCGTGGCCCAGACGAAGGCCGCCAGCACCCCACGGGCCATGTCGGTGCCGTCGACGTCCGCGGTGAGCAGGTCGGTCCACGCGAACGCGTAGTGCGTCGGCAGGACCTGGCGGATCGAGCCGAGCGCGTCCACGGTGTCGAGGATCTGCGAGAGGATCGACACCAGGACGGCTCCGCCGACCGCCCCCAGCGGCGCGTCCGTGACCACCGAGAACAGCGTCGCCACGCCCGCCACCCACGTGAGCTGCAGCGCGATGAAGACGACCGCGATCGCGAGCCGCAGCACCCCGGCGCCGTAGGGCAGGGTCTCGCCGGTCGGCGACGCGAGCGCGCCGTCGCCGTAGACGAGCGTCCCGAGCGCGATCGCCACCAGCGGCAGGACCCCGATGACGACGGCGGAGAGCAGGCTCGCGACCACCACCTTCTGGCGCAGCAGCCGCACCCGCGGGACCGGGATCGCCAGCAGGTAGCGCAGCGACGACCACGACGCCTCGCTCGCGACCGTGTCCCCGAAGAACAGCGCCACGACCACCACGAACAGGAAGCTCGCCGACGAGAACAGCGCGAACACGACGAAGTTGGGGCCGGAGGTCTGTGCGAGGTCGGTCAGCGACAGCCCCGCCTGCCCCGGCGACGACGAGTCGCCCACCGAGAACGCGATCCACAGGATCACCGGGAGCAGCGCGAACAGCCCCAGCGTGACCTGGGTGCGTCGGCGCCGCAGCTGCCGGAGCAGCTCGATCCGCACCGGCAGCGTCCGCCCCGACGTCTCCTGCCGCGGGCCCAGCCGGACGTCGCTCGTCATCGGTTCTCCTCTCCGATCAACGCGAGGAACGCGTCCTCGAGACGCCGCCGCGGCCCGACCCCGGCGACGGCGACACCCGCCTCGACGAGCACCCGCACCACCTCGGCCCGCTCGGCCTCCGTGCTCCCGCTCTCGGCGATCACCACGTCGTCGCGCTCCGGGTCGGACTCCGCCGCGAACCCGGCGTCGCGCAGCACCATCACCGCCCGGTCGCGGTCGGCGGATGACCCGCCGACCGCCACGGCCACCTGCCCGCCCGCGACGAGCTCGGCGACCTCCCCGCTCGCCACGACCTCACCGCGGTGCATGACGACGACGTGGTCGCACGTCTGCTCCACCTCGGCGAGCAGGTGGCTGGAGACGAGCACGGTGCGCCCGCCCGAGGCCGCGTAGTCCTTGAGCACCTCGCGCATGGCGTGGATCTGGGGCGGGTCGAGCCCGTTGGTCGGTTCGTCGAGCACGAGCAGGTCCGGCAGCCCGAGCATCGCCTGCGCGATCGCGAGCCGCTGGCGCATGCCCTGCGAGTAGGTCCGCACGACCCGGTCCACGGCCGTCCCCAGCCCCGCGATCTCCAGCGCCTCGTCGAGGCGCGCCTCACCGATCGGGCGCCCCGTCGCGGCCCAGTACAGCTCCAGGTTCGCCCGGCCCGACAGGTGCGGCAGGAACCCCGGGCCCTCGACGAACGAGCCGAGCCGGCCGAGCACCGGTGCGCCCGGCGTCACCCGCACGCCGAACACGCGCAGCTCACCCGCCGACGGGCGGAGCAGCCCCAGCAGCATCCGCAGCGTCGTCGTCTTGCCCGCGCCGTTCGGCCCGAGCAGCCCGAGCACCTGGCCGCGCTCCACCCGGAACGACACGTCGCGCACCGCGACGAACCCGTTGCGGTACTGCTTCGCGAGCCCGCGGACCACCAGCGGGACGTCGACGAGGTCGGGGGCCACGGCGAGGTCGCCCCCGGGCTCGAGGTCCCGACGACGACGGCGGGCCGCGACGACCCGGCCGATCACCACGGCCACGACGACCGCGAGGAGCAGCGCCCCGATCGCGACGAGCGGCCCGAGGGGCACGGTCGAGCCGCCGGTCTGCGAGCCCGGCACCTCCGGGACCGCGAGGCCGGGACCGGCGAGCCCGATCCGGTACACGGCGGGGTCCGCGGGCGAGGCGAAGCCCTGGTCGGTCGTCGCGACCGCCACCTCCAGCCGGTGCCCCGCCTGCACGGTGGCGACGACCGCGGGGAGGGTCACGGCGACGGTCGTCGCGGTCCCGTCCCGCGGCAGCGCCGGCAACCGCACCGGGGCCACCGCGTTGCCCAGCAGCGTCCGCGTCTCCGGGGCGCCGTTCTGCCCGGGCGTGACGTCGTAGACCTTGCCGAACAGGACCGGCCCGGTGGTCGGGGCGGGCGCGCCCGGCGCGGTCGAGGGTGTCGCGGCGACCGAGAGCGTCACCTGCGGGGAGCCCGACACGATCGTGCGCGTTGCCAGGGGCGCCGTGCGGAACGTCGCGGCCTGTCCGGGGAGGTCGGTGGCGAGCCGGCCGAGCAGGGCGCTCGCGCCGCCACCGCCGCCGCCACCCTGGCCCCCGCCGCCCTGGCCGGACCCGCCGTCGTCGTCATCGTCGTCGGAGTCCCCGCCCGAGCCGCCGCCCGCGCCGCCGGCCAGCCCCGCGAGGCCCGGGATGGACGAGACCGAGCCCGGGACCCCGCCGGCCGGGGCCACGACCGCCTGCGGTCGACCGTCGAGCGGGAGCTCGGAGCGCGGGGCCGGGTCGGGCGTCTCGCCGGGTGGGGCGAGGCCGGGATAGGAGGGCGCGGTGACGATCCGCTGGGTCGGCGCCGAGCGGCTGCGCACCCCGGAGGGCAGGGCGTAGGTGAACGTCGTCGGGGCGGACGCGACCGTGCCCAGCAGGTGGTGGTCGAGCCACCCCTGGATGCGGGCGTTCGTGCGGCCGTCCGGCGACCCGCCGTCGTGACCGCCGTTGAACCAGGCCACGGCTACCGTGCCGCCCCCGGCCGCGATCGCGCGCGCGTTCGCGTCCGCCTGGTCCAGGCCGAAGAGCGTGTCGTTCTCGCCCTGCACGAGCAGGGTCGGCGCCTGGATGCGCCCGGCGACCGACGCGGGGGAGGAGCGGGCCAGGTACGCCGCGAGGCCCGCGGGCTCCCGGCCGGTGCGGACCGCCTCGACGTAGCCGGCACAGACCTCGGGCAGGAAGCGGCCGCACACGTCCGGGATCTGCCCGGCCGCCGTCGTGCGGGAGCCGATGCCGAAGAACAGCGACGCCCAGGACCGCTTGAACACGCCGTCCGGCGCGTTCGCCCCGACCGCCGGGGTGACCGGCTCGACGGGGCCGGGCGCGGCGGCGTTCGGGAACAGCGCCTGCCCGAGGTCGTTCCAGGTGATCATCGGGACGGTCGCGTCGATCCGGCGGTCGTAGCCCGCGAGCAGCAGGGCGAGGGCGCCGCCGTAGGAGCCGCCCATCACGCCGACCCGCGGGTCGCCCGGGCCGTCGAGAGTGACCTCCGAGCGCTGCGCGAGCCAGTCCACCAGCTGCACCGCGTCCGCGACCTCGTAGTCCGGGTTGTTCAGCGCGATCTGCCCGGTGCTCTGCCCGAACCCGCGTGCCGACCACGCCAGCACGACGTAGCCCCGCGCGGCCAGGCTGCGGGCCTGGCCGTCGACGGACCGCTTGTCCGCGCCGAACCCGTGGGCGAGCATCACTGCGGGCGCCGGGGTGCGGGCGGGCAGGTAGAGGGTCGCGTCGAGGGACTGCGGCTGGTCGCGGGCCGGTCCGTCGCGCACCGCGATGCGGAGGTCCTGGACCCGCGTCGTCGCACCGTCCGGGTCGGCCTGCGCGGGTGCGCCCTGGGCGGGCGTCGCGAGCAGCAGCCCCAGGAGCACGACGAGGGGCAGCACGAGCAGGCGGATCACCACCGGAACCCTAGGTGGCGGCCGTGATGTCGGCGTGCGGAGCGGTCCCGGCCCACCTGAGAGTGAACTGTGCGACACCCCGCGTGTTTGCTGAGCTTCGCTCATGGAATAGTCCGCCGCGGAGGGGAGTATCCCCGGATCGCCTGCGGGCGCCTCGTCAGCACGACAGCGGAAAGATGTCCGGGGCGCTCGGCGCGCCGGCCCGGTACGGGTCGGTCGCGGGAGAGACCTCCGGTGAGGTGTCGAACGTTCCCACCGGAGGATCCGTGTTGCTGTCCGCTGTGCCCGCTGTCCCCGGGCCCGTCGCCGCCCCCGAGGGCGAGCCGTTCTGGGTGTGGGTGGTGACGATCGCCGGGCTGCTCGTCGTGCTCGCCGTCGACCTGTGGGCCGGGCGCCGCCCGCACGAGGTCACGATGCGCCAGGCCGCCCGCGGGGTGGCGATCTACGTCGGGCTGGCGGTGCTGTTCGCCGCCGGCCTGCTGCTGTTCGGCGGGCAGCCGAAGGCGACCGCGTTCGTGGCGGGGTACGTCACCGAGTACTCGCTCTCGGTGGACAACCTGTTCGTCTTCCTGCTGATCATGACCGCCTTCGCCGTCCCGAAGGCCTTCCAGCACCGCGTCCTGCTCGTCGGCATCGTCATCGCCCTGATCATGCGCGGCGGATTCATCCTCGCCGGCGCCGCGGTCATCACCCGCTTCTCCTGGGTCTTCTACCTCTTCGGCGCCTTCCTCATCATCACCGCCATCAAGGTCTGCCTCGAAAAACAGGACGACGACGACCCGGAATTCCAGGAGAACCTCCTACTGCGCGCGGTCCGCCGCGTCGTCCCCGTCACACCCGACTACCGCGACGCCAAACTCGTCGTCCGCGAAGCCGGCCGCCGGATGATCACCCCGATGCTCATGGTCATGATCGCCATAGGGCTCACCGACCTGCTCTTCGCCCTCGACTCCATCCCGGCGATCTTCGGACTCACCAAGGACCCCTACATCGTCTTCACCGCCAACGCCTTCGCCCTGCTCGGACTACGCCAGCTCTACTTCCTGCTCGGCGGACTGCTCTCCCGCCTGGTCTACCTCCAGTACGGCCTCGGAGTCATCCTCGCCTTCATCGGCGTCAAACTCGTCCTCGAAGCCCTGCACTCCAACACCCTGCCCTTCCTCAACCACGGACAACCGGTCCCCGTCCCGCTGATCGGCATCGAACTCTCCCTCACCGTCATCATCGGCGTCCTCGCCCTCACCACCATCGCCAGCCTCATCCGCACCCGGTCCTCGAAGCGCGAGCTCGAGTCCGTCTGAGGATTCACGGCGTCCCCGCGCCGCGCCTGGCACTCTCGTGGGTGAGCAGGTGGTCGGCGGGACGGGAGCGTGGGTGCGGGAGACCAGAGCAGGGGCCGAGACGGCTCCGCCGGTGCACGCCGTACGCCTCCGCCGGTGGTCGATCGTGGCTCTCGTGGCCGCGCTGGTGATCGCCGTGCCGGCCGTGGTCGCCTCCTGGCCGGCCTCCCCGGAGGTCTCCGTGGCCCCGGCCGAGCTGCGGGCCCGCGCGGAGGCCTCGGAGGCGTTGCCCTGGAGCGGCTACGCGGAGGCGTCCGGCGGGCTGAACCTCCCCGAGGTGGCGCAGTTCTCCGACGTCACGACGCTGCTCTCGGGGACCTCGCGCCTGCGCGCCTGGTACGCGGCCCCGGACTCGGTGCGGGTCGACCAGTTCTACCCCGCCGGCGAGCGCAGCCGCTACACCACCTCGACCGGCCAGGTGGTGTGGGACTACGGCGCCCAGCTGCTGACCCTCGTGCGCCGCGACCCGATCGTGCGCCTCCCGCGCCCGGACGACCTGCTGCCACCGCAGCTCGCCCGCCGGTTGCTCTCCGGGACGCTGCCCGACGCCCCCGTGTCCGCCCTGCCCGCGCAGCGCATCGCCGGCGTCGACGCCGCCGGGTTCTCCGTGGCCGTGGACGACCCGCGGACCACCGTCGGCGCGCTCGACGTGTGGGCAGACCCCGTCAGCGGGCTCCCGCTCGCGGTGGAGATCCGCACGAAGGACGAGCGCGGGACGGTGGCGGGTGCTCCCGTCGTCCGGAGCCGCTTCCTGGACCTCGAGCAGGCACCGCCGGACCCGGCCGTGCTCGTCGCGCAGGCCGCGCCCGGGGTCGGGGTGACCCGCAGCCCCACCTCGGACCTGTTCGGGGTGCTGGGCCGGGGCGACCCGCAGTCGGTCCCGGACGTCGTCGACGGGATCGACCGGGTACCCCCGCAGCGGGGGTTCGGGGCGATCGGGAAGTACGGCACGACCGTCGCCCAGCTCATCGTGGTCCCGCTCCCCGCCGAGATCGCCTCCTCGCTGCTGCAGAACATCGATGACGCCGGGTCGGCCGGCCGGTCGATCACGGTGACGCCGCCGCAGAACGCGCTCGGCCGCACCGCGAACGCCTCCGCCGGCGCGCTGGAGTCCTCGCTGCTGCGGCTCGCCGTGGTCCGGGTGGGCGACCGCGCCTGGGCCGTGGGCGGACTCGTCACCGACGACGTGCTCGACCGGGCGGTGGCCGACATCGCCGACGACCAGGCAGGAGTTCCGTGACCGAGGCCCGCCGGTCCACCGGCGTCCGCACCCCGCCCGAGGCCGTCCCGACGCAGCGGGCGCGCCCCCTGCCCGGGCCTCCGGTCGACCAGCCGCTGGTCATCGAGACCCGTGGACTGACCAAGCGCTACGGGACCCGGGCCGCCGTCGACGACGTCGACCTGCACGTCGCGCAGGGCGACCGGTACGGCTTCCTGGGCCCGAACGGGTCGGGCAAGACGACCATGGTGCGGATGCTGCTGGGGCTCGTGTTCGCGACCCGCGGGGAGATCCGGGTGCTCGGCCACGAGGTGCCGAAGGAGGTCCACCGGGTGCTGCCCCGGATCGGGGCGATGGTCGAGGGCCCGGCCGCCTACGGCCACCTCTCCGGGCGGGCGAACCTGGACCTGCTGGACGCCTCCGGCCCCGGGCCGCGCACGGGCCGCCGACGGCGGGTCGGCGAGGCGATGGAGCGCGTCGGGCTCGGCGGGGTCGATCGGCGGCCCGTGCGCACCTACTCGCTGGGCATGCGCCAGCGGCTGGGCCTCGCCGGCGCGCTGCTCTCGCGTCCCGACCTGCTCGTTCTCGACGAGCCCACCAACGGGCTCGACCCGCACGGCATCCGGGAGATCCGCGAGCTGCTGATCGAGCTCAACCACGAGGGCACGACGGTGTTCCTCTCCAGCCACCTGCTCGCCGAGATCGAGGCGCTGTGCACGACGGTCGGCGTGGTCGACCGGGGCGCGCTGGTCCTCGAGAAGCCGCTCGACGACGTGCGCCGCTCCACCGGTCGGGTCGTCCTCTCCACCCCCGACGCCGACCGGGCCGCGGCCGCCCTGGGCTCGGCCCTGGTCGACCGCCGTCCGGACGGCGGGTTGGTCGTGGTCCCCGCGAACGGGTCGGGTGCCTCGGGCCTGGCCCAGCACCTGGTCGGCGCGGGGGTGCGGATCGACTCACTGGAGCCGGAGACGATCAGCCTCGAGGACGTCGTCGTGCGCATCACCGGGCCCGGGAGCGACCGCGCGTGATCGTCGTCGAGCTGCGCAAGATGTTCCGCCGGCCGCGGACCTGGCTCACGATCGGGCTGCTCTGCCTCCTGCCGGTGATCGTGGCGATCTTCCTGGCCTCGACCCGGATCGCGCCCACCCCCGGGCAGGGCGCGGCGTTCCTGTCCGCGGTGCTGGAGTCGGGCTCGCTGTACCCGGCCGCCGCGCTCGCCCTGGTGCTGCCGATCTTCCTGCCGGTGGCGGTCGCCGTCGTGGCGGGCGATGCGGTGGCAGGGGAGTCCGGCGCCGGGACGCTGCGCTACCTGCTGGTGCGCCCCGTGGGCCGCACGCGGCTGCTCGTGGCGAAGCTGGTGTCGGTGGTGGTGTTCGTGGTCGCGACCGTGGCCGCCGTCGCCGGCACGTCGTACGTGACCGGCGTGACCCTGTTCGGCGCCGGTGACCCGGTCGCCGTGGTGAACGCGATCCCGCAGATCTCGGGCCCCGGCGGCGGTGGGTCGTCCGGCGGGGGATCGGGCGGCGGGGCGGGGGCCTCCGCGCCGGCCGCCTCGGGCGGGTCCGCGAGCGCCGCCGACGCGGGTGATCCCGGAGCCGCGGGCGGCGCCGCCGGCTCCGCGCCGGGGGCGCCCCCGACGGCCGGGGCGCCGAGCCAGCTCGACCCGACCGAGGCCCGCGAACGTGCCGCCGACTCGGTCGCCTCGCTCTCCGGTGACCCGCTCTCGCCCGCCGACCTCGCACTCCGGCTGCTCGGCGCCATGGCCTACATCACGATCTCGATGCTCGGCGTCGGCGCGATCGCCCTGTTCCTCTCCACCGTGACCGCCTCCTCCCTCGGGGCCACGCTCGGCGCCCTCGCCGCCCTGATCTCCTCGCAGGTACTGGTCACGCTCGACGCGGCCGCCTCGGTGACCCCGTATCTCCCGACCCGCTATTGGCTGGCCTGGATCGACTTCTTCCGCGACCCGATCTTCCTGCGCGACATCCGCGCCGGGGTGCTGGTGCAGGTCGCCTACGTCGTGATCCTCATGGTCGCCGCCTGGGCCAACTTCACGACCAAGGACGTCGCCCAGTAGCTCACGCCTCGAGGGTCCACGGCCGGTTGTGGCGTGGGGTGCGGGTGGGGTCGAGCCAGGCGGGTGGGATGAACCAGGGCAGGTGGTCGTGCATGACGATCTCCCATCCGGAGTGGTGGACCAGTCCGTGGTGGGAGGTGCACAGCAGTCCGAGGTTGTCGGGTTCGGTCTCGCCGTGGTGGGCCCAGTGTCGGATGTGGTGGATCTGGCAGTGGCGGGCTTTGCGGCGGCAGCCGGGGAAGGCGCAGTGCCGGTCGCGGGCCCAGATGGCGCGCCGTAGCCCGGCGGGCGGGGTGCGGCTCTTGCGGCCGAAGTCGAGGACCTCGCCCTTCGAGCCGAGGACCATGGGGATGATCTCGGCGTCACACGCCAAGCGGCGCACGGTCTCGGGGCGGATCCAGGTGGTGTCCTCGAGCAGCGCGAGGGCTTTGCTGCGGTCGGCGAGCTGGTCGCGCAGCGTCTCGAAGTCGACGGTCACGGTCAGCTGCAGCCGCGGCACGTCTCTGCCACGGGCAGGCCGCGGCCTCGGTGGCGGTGGCGGTGGCGGTGGTGCTGCCGGACTGTGCGGGCCATCGCTGTCGTCGGCAGGGTCGGCAGGGTCGGCAGGGTCGGCAGGGTCGGCAGGGTCGGCAGGGTCGGCAGGGTCGGCAGGGTCGGCAGGGTCGGCAGGGTCGGCAGGGTCGGCAGGGTCGGCAGGGTCGGCAGGGTCGGCGACGTCGGCGACGTCGGCGTCCGGGCCGGGATCGGGCGCGTCCTTGTCCCCCGCGTCCGCGCTGGTGCCGGATCCGTCGGCGTCTCGGTCGGGGTCGGTGTCGTGGATGCCGGCATCAGCGCCGGTGTCGCTCCCAGGCTCGGTGTCCTCG
>NZ_JBBEGN010000008.1:0-261100 GCF_037401875.1 Actinomycetospora aurantiaca
CACCGACGCCTGGCACATCCCGAAACCCACCACGGCCTGGCGACCCCGCCCGAACAAGCACGGCCGCATCACCGACGCCGCACAGGCCACCTGGCACGACCTCCGACACCGCCACCACCCGCCACCCGACCCCCACGACGACGAGCCGCCCTTCTGACCGGAGGGGGACGCGTCCCGGAGCCGACCCCCGTCGACCCCGGGACGCGAGGATCAGGAGGAACCCACGGCGGCCGGCACCGGGACCGGCGCCGACGAGACGCGGGGCGCCGGGAACACGCCGTCGTCCGGTTCGTCCGTCGCGGGACCCCGCCGGAACTCCAGCGTCGTCGGCTCGAACCCGAGCAGGCGCTGGAAGTGGCGGAGCCCGGCGTCGAGCCAGAGGGCGGTGTCGACGGCGAGGTGCCGGACACCGCGGTCGATCAGCTCGCCGACCAGGTGGGCGGAGAGCAGGTAGCGGGCGGGACCGGTGTCGCCGTCGGGCGCGGAGAGCATGAGGTCCAGGCGGGCGAAGGCGCCGTCGACGGAGGTCAGGGCGATCACCTCGGTGTGGTCGTCGGCGTCCCGGGCCAGCCAGGCCTGGACGACACCGGCGACGAGGTCGGCGCGCACCCCGGGGAGCAGCTCCTCCTCCCCGCGGGCCCGCAGCAGCGCCGTGAGCCGGACCTCGGCCTCGACGCGACCCATGCGGCGGCAGCTCACACCCGCCTCGCGCGCGCGGCGGCTGTTGGTGCGGAGCGCCTGCTTCGACCGCCCCCGCAGGTAGTCCTCCGACGACTCCGGCAGGGCCAGCACGGAGACCGCGAGCCGCCGGGGGACGCCGTGCCGGGCCCCGTCGTACTTGGCCGCCATCCGGTCCCCGACGGCCGAGGACGAGCAGACCACCGTCAGCTGCGGCAGCCCGGCCAGGGCGGGGACGCGCTCGCGCACCGCCGGGACGGCGCACGCGACCGTCACGGCCGTCCGCCGGACGCGGCCCTGCACCCGGTGGCGCTGCTGCAACGCGTCGCCGAGGCGCACGAAGTCCGATTCCGCCAGCCCGCTACCCACACACGCCTCCGTCGTCCGGGGGGTCGCCCGGCCGGGAGACGGTCCGGTCGGGCGCTGTCCACCACCGACAACGGCACGTCCGTATGGACCTCCTGATACTCCATTCGGTCCCCAGGAGCTACGTCCGCACGTACCACCCGTTCGAGTGTCAGGGCGATGTGAGCGACACGAGCATGCCCTCGCAACTCCGGACGACGACGCCGCACGCGTCGGCCGTGGCGCGATCGGACAGGGGCGACGAGGCCCGCTTGCGCCACCGCCCCAACGCCTCGACGGCCGCGACCCGGCACGCGCCGGCGTCCGCCTCGGGATCGAGTCCGAGGCGCACCGCCGTCCGTGACCCCGCCCCGCCGACCAGACGCTCGGCCTCCTCCCGGGCCTCGGGGGAGAGCGTGACCGTCCGGGACCGCAGCGCCGAGAGCAGCCGCAACTCCGCGAACTCGTGGGCGCCCGCGAACACCTTCTCGATCTCGCCGGCGAGGGCCCGCGACCCCGCCCGCGGCTCGCGCCGGACCACCAACTCGACCGCGAGCAGCGCCGACCGCGCCTTGAGCAGGTCGCGACGTTCGGTGAACTGCGTGTCGAGCACGGTGCGCAGCTCGTCCAGGCCGCTCCGCGCGACGAGCGCCGCGGCGAGGGCCGCCGCGTCCGTCGACGGGTCCTGGCGCAGCAGCGACAGCGACGTCCGCACACCGAACACCCCGAGCCGCGCGAGCAGCGCCGCCCGGACCTCGGCCCCGACCGAGTCCGGCAACGCTGCCGACAACGACGGCGGCGGCGTCACGAACCGGTCCGCCGAGAGCAGCAGCCCCTCGGTCACCGACCGGTCGACGGCGGCGAGGCCGCGCAGGGCCAGGTACTCGTCCTGCCGCAGCGTGCGGCCGGTCAGGGCCAGCAGCCCGGCGACGGCCACCACCGTCTGGCACAGCGTGGAGAGCTTCTCGTCGGTCCGGTACCGCTCCGCGATCCGGCGCGCGGACAGCAGCGCATCGAGCCGCCCCACCCCGATCTCGTCGGCGCGCGAGAGCACCGCCACGGTGTTCACCGGGGTCGCCCGGGCGACGTGCCGGTCGTGGAAGGACTCGAGGAACCGGGCGTCGGCGGCGTGCAGGTGGCGCATCAGGTAGAGCACCGCGTCCGCCTGGCCCGGGGCCTCGTCCGGCGTCAGGAACTCCCCCGCGCGTCCGGCCGCGTCGGCGGTCAGCGAGGCGATCCCCGGGGTGTCGATCAGCGCGGTCGTGCGCAGGCCGGACGACGGCCAGTCGACGGTCAGGCGGTCGACGGTCTCCGGCGGGGTGCCGTCGAGGTCCACGACCAGCCCACCGTGCTCGCCGCGCCGGGTCCGCAGCTGGCGCGGCTCGCCCTCCCGCGGGTGCAGGACGATCCGGGGGCTCGGGCCGTCGGAGTACCAGGTCACCACCCGGGTGCACTCGCCCGCGTCCGTCGCCGCGATCTCCTCCCCGACCAGGGCGTTGAGCAGCGTCGACTTCCCGGCCTTGACCTTGCCCGCGATGGCCAGCCGTAGCGGCTCGTCGAACCGGTCGAGGTGGTGGCGCAGCCAGCCCGCCGCCTGCGGGCTGTCGGCGTACTCGTCGAGCGCCGACCGCAGCAGCGACCGCGCCCGGGAGCCCAGGTTCTGCCGGGGCGGCGCGCTCGTCATCGCTTCGGGTCCGCGGCGACGAGGTCGTGCGCCTGCTTCTCGACCGCGGCCAGTCGCTCGAGCTCGGCCTGCAGGTCCTTCACCCGCTTCTCCCGGTCGGTCGTGACGGTCCGCACCGCCTCCTGCGCGGACTTCACCGACTCCGACATCGAGGTCGTCAGCTCCTGGGCGAGGTCCTGGAAGTGGTCGCGCAGGGTGCGCTGGACCATCCGCAGCATGTCCCGGGAGTCCTTCCCGACCTGGAACGACACGTCGTCGATGTGCTTGCGGACGGAGCTCTTCGCGTCGGCCCGCCGCTTCGCGAGCAGCCGGGTCTTCTCCTCCTTGACGCCCTTGGCCCCGAGCAGGAGCGCCACGCCGCCCGAGATCGGGTTGATCATCGCGAGACCCGCGAGCGACGTCGCCATCCCGGCCATCAGCATGCCGCCGTAGCCGCCGCGGATGCCGGTGAACAGCTTCTGCCCGAGGCGGTAGCGCTCCATGTCCGGACGGATCATCGGGTTGACCTGGCCGCCCAGTCCGCGCGGGCCCAGGCGCTCGATCGCCGGCAGGGCCTGCTGGCCTCCCGCGACGAAGTGGTCCGCGACCTGGCCGGCCAGGTGGCGGGCGCGCTGCGAGGCCCACACGAAGTTCGTCGACGCCGCCCCGGCGACGGCGGAGTGCACCCAGTCGGCGAACTGGTCCCAGACGTCGAGCGGGTCGACCTCGTCGACGCGTTCCTCGGCCTCCTTCTGGATGGACCGCATCCGGTCGCGGAGGTCGTACTCGATGTCGGACTGCAGGTCACCGAAGCCGTCGTTGAGCGTCAGCTGCCACCGCGCGGAGCGCTTCTTGAGGCTCTCCGCGCGCTCCTGGGCGTCCTTGAGGCGCGCGATGAGCGCCTCCGCCTGCCCCGGGTCCTGCTGGGCCTCCAGCTCGGTCCGCATCTTCTGGGCCATCTGCTCGACGACGGAGAGCACGTCCTGCGAGGCCGACCGCCGGTCGAGCACCTCGGCCTGCCGGCTGACCCGGTCGCGCAGGTACCCGACGAGGGCCTTGAACCCGGCCTCCTCGTTCAGCGCCGCGTCGTTGGTCCGCGCCGCGACCTGCCGCAGCACCGACGACGTCGGCAGCAGCTCCGCGGCGACGCCGGCCTTCGTCAGGTGGCCGCGGTCGAGCTCGGCGATCCGGCGCCACTCCGGGTACAGGTCGGTCTTGGTCAGCACGCACGCGACGTTCGGGCACAGCGACATCGCCTGGGTGAGGAACCGCAGCTCGGGCGCGGTGTACTCCTGCGCGGCGTCGGAGACCAGCAGGACCGCGTCCGCCGTCGGGAGCGCCCCCATGGTCATCTGTCCGTGGGCCGACCCGAGGCCGCCGACCCCGGGGGTGTCGACGACGACGAGCCCCGTCGACAGGACGCGCCGCGGCAGCCGCACCTCGACGTAGCTGACGTTCTCGCGGTTGCCGGGGTTGCCGGCCTCGGAGACGTACCGCTGGACGTCCTCCAGCGGTACGTCGGTGCGCTCCTCGCGCGACTCGCCGTCGCCCGCGGCCGCGGTCTCGCGCACCACGGTCACCGCGGGCTGCCCGCTCGTGTACTTCACGACCGTCGTCACGGCCGTCGAGATGTCGTCGTCGACCGGGCAGACGTCCGCGTTCACGAGCGCGTTCACCAGGGCGCTCTTGCCCTGCTTGAACTCGCCCACGACGAGCACGCGCACGTCCGGGTCCGCGATGCGCGCCCGGGTGGCCCGCAGCCGCCCGGACAGGTCCGGCCGCCCGTAGGCCTCGGTCGCCTGCAGCGCGAGGTCGATCAGCGCGAGCGCCTTGCTCGTGTCGGCCACGTGTGGGTCCCTTCGGATCGTTCCCGACGACGGGTCCTCAGCCGGCGTGCCCGAGGCCCGCCGGCTCGTCGGACCCGGAGTCGTCGGACCCGGAGTCGGACGACGCGGAGTTCTCCGACCCCGGGTCATCCTGCTCCGCGGAGCCGTGGTCGGACGAGTGGTCCGACAGGTCGTCGTCGAAGGCGCCCGTGTCGTCGTCCCGGTCGCTGTCGTCGCTGTCGGCCAGGACGTTGCCGGACCGGTCCTCGTACGCCTCCTGCAGGCGAGCGGCGTCGTCGTCGGCGCCCTGCGCGAAGCCGCCGCCGACTGTCGTGGTGCCCGGCTCGTGCCCGGTGCCGAACGAACCCTCCGGCGCGACCTGCCCCGGGTCGGGGTCCGGCTCCCACGCGTCGACGTCGGTGTCCGCCCCGAGGTCGGGGCCCTCGCCCGGCGGGTGGCGGTACTCGTTCGTGACGAAGCCGTCGTCGCCCGTCTTCGGCGCGACGGAGTCGACGATGCCGTCGCCGTCGGTGTCGACGAGGTCGGGGAAGTCGTCGTACTCGGGCCGCAGCGAGATGCCGTCGAGGTCGAGGTCCCCGGGCTCGCGCGGCTCCGGGACGGGGCCGGGCGCGTCGTAGACCCGGTCCCCGAACTCGGGCTCGCCGCGGAGGACGTCGATCGGGTTCCCGTCCCCGTCGACCGCGGTCACCCGGCCGGAGCCGTCGATCACGACCGAACCGTCCTCGCCCTCGTAGCTCAGGTCCGCACCCGGGCCGGCCGTGAGGACCGTGCCGGCCGAGGTGATCACGTAGCTGCCGTCCGGCCCGGAGTACACCAGCGGCGGCTGCCCGGGCGCCGGGACCGGCCGCGCGAACTCCCCGGTGTCCGAGAGCGGGTGGCCGGGGAAGGGGCGGGTGGTCCCCGCGACGTCGTCGGCGACCGTGTCCCGCCCGTGCTCGCGGGCCTCGGCCTCGAGCCGCTCGACCTCGTCGGGGTCGATCCGCCCGTGCTCGTCGAGGGCGACGCGCTGGTCGAGCGCGGAGGTGAACTCGTAGCCCTCGCCGGCATTGGGCACGCCGGGGACGACGTGCCCCTGGGCGTCGAGCGGCTCGCCGGTGTAGCGGTCGTAGTGGTCGACGCCCTCGGGCAGGCTCGGGGCCCTGAAGTAGACGATGTCGTCGCGGAACACGATCGGCTGCCCGGACGCGTCGTACTCGATCGGCCTGCCGTCGGCGGTGAAGTTCGCGGGCGGGGTGAACGGGCTCGGCCCGGCGGGAGCCGGCTCTGCGGGCACGTCCTCGCCGCCGTCCTCGCCGCGGGCTGCGGCGAGGGCCTCGGGCGTGTGCAGGGAGGCGTACTCACCGATCGGGATGCCCGCCTCGCCCGCGGCGTGGTCGTAGGCCTGGAGCTGCCCGAACCCGGTGTGCGGGTTGCCGGGCTGGTACCCGGCGAAGCCGACGTTGACCTCGCCGGCCTGGTAGGCGGCGACGTAGGACTGCGGGTCGGGGTAGCCGTTGCGGGCCGCCTCGGCCGCGAGCGCGGCCCAGCCCTCGTCGGTGCCCGGGGCGGGCAGGGCGTCGCCCTCGAGGCCGAGCGGGTCGTACACCTGCGGGCGGGTCATGGCGATCGTCTCCTCGGTGAAGGTGGCCGTCGCTCAGGGCGTCGGGTCGAGGTCGTGCACGGGGTCGTCGGGCAGGTGGTCGACGCCCGCGTGGTGGTCGTCGAGGTCGATTCCGCCCGCGTCGAGGGGATCGGCCTCGAGCGCGCCCGGCCGGTGGTCGTCCAGGTCGTGCTCCTCGGGCGGGTCGTCGACCACGACCGGGTCGACCGCGTCGACCGCGTCACGCGGGACGTCCGGAGCCGGTGGTGCACCGAAGCCGAGGGTGGGAGCGGCGGCGCTCGCGTCGGGCGCGTCGCCGTCGAGCGTGTGGTCGTCGTCGAGACGGGTCATCACGTCGAGGTCGTGGTCGTGGTGGACGCCGTCGAGGTCGCCGGTGCCGTCCAGGTCCAGGTCCACCCCGGGGCCGGCGGACACGACGCCCTCCAACCCGTCGGGGGCTCCGGCGAGGTCGTCGGCGAGGCTCTCCGTCCAGTCGTCGCCCTCGGTGTCGGCGGCCGGGGCCACGGCCGTGGGGACCGCGGAGAAGTGTCGTGTCAGGGCGTCGACCGCGCTCTCCCCGGCGAGTTGGGCCGGCGCGGCGGCGGGCTCGACGACGGCGTCGAACCGGGCGGCGACCACGTCGGTCACCAGGGGCATCGCGTGGGCGACGTCGGCGGGGTCGAGGTCCGCGAGGCCCTGCGCCCCGAGCTCGTGCCGCGGATCGGCGGTGAAGCGCGCCCGCGCGACGGGGTCCGACACCAGGCCGGTCATCCAGTCGACCAGGCTCTCCGGCCCCGGCGCCGTGTCCGTCACGCGTACTCACCTCCTCGTCGTCATCGGATGGGGAGCCGGTCCGACCCGCCGGCACGCGGCGGGTCGGACCGGACCGCCTCGTCAGAGGTTGAGGAAGCCGGCGTCGGTGTCGACGTCGTTGTTGTTGGTCTCCTGGTCGTTGTCCTGGTTGTTGGAGTTGACGACGTCGTTGTCCTGGTCGTTGTCCTGGTTGTTCGAGTTGACGACGTCGTTGTCCTGGTTGTTCGAGTTGTCGTTGTCGACGCCGTCGTTGTCCTCGGAGTTGTTCGAGGTCACGGGGCCGTCGCCCATGCCGACCGCGCCGCCGTGCGAGGCGTTGATGCCGCCGCTGTTGACGTTGCCGTCGCCGAAGCCGGCCGTGCTGCCCCCCGTGGCGGCCGTGTTGCCGTTGCCGATGACGCCCGAGTTGCCGACGATGTTGCCCTCGCCGACGGCGCTGCCCTGACCGAACGCCGAGCCGTCGCCGGTCTGCGCGTTGTCGCCGGTGTTCAGGTTGCCGCCCACCGAGCCGCCGCCGAGCGCCACCGCGCCGTCGCCGGTCGCGTTGTGGTCGCCGGTGACGATGTCGTCGAGCGTGTTGTTGTCGCCGATCACGACGTTGCCGTCGCCGGGGGTGACCTGGTTGTTGTCGCCGGTGGTCACCACGGCGCCGTCACCGTCGATGTCGAGGTTGTCGCCGAAGGTGCTGCCGTCGCCGACCTGGTTGTTGTCGCCGTTCACCTGGCGGTTGTTGACGTCGCCGAAGACGCTGCCGCCGATGTTCGTCGACTGGTCCACGATCGAGGTGTAGGTGTTGTTGATGTAGTAGTTCATGACGCGCTCGGTGGCCTCGTGCGCGGTCTCGCCCGGAAGCGGCTCGCAGTTCGGCGGCGGGGGCGGCGTGACGTGCCCGGCGCCACCGCCACCGCCGGCGCCACCACCGCCGCCGCCGCCACCGGAGTTCCCGATGTTGTACTCGCGGTTGAAGCTGCCGGAGTTGACGATCGCCTGCTGGAGGGACGGCGCGTCGACCTCGCCGAGACCGACGGCGTCGAGGGTGTCGCCGGGGTTCTGCAGGGCTTCGGCGCGGGCCTCGGGCGAGAGGCCGTTGAGCCACTGGATGAGACGGTCCCACGCGGCGGCGAAGTCCTCGTTGCCGGTGGTGGTCGTGGTCGGCTGGGTCATCGGGGTCTCCTGGGTGTGAGGCCGGCGGGCTGCCGGTGGCTGCGATGGCGATGACGCTAGGAATCCGCGGCCCCCGGGCCATCGGGGCGAAGCCGACGGCCGCTCGGGACCGACCCCGGAGTGTGCTGACCCATCGTGATAGGTGACAGGGGGGTCGTCACCCGTTCGGATGCGGGGATTCTCCCTAGACCCCCGACCGATCGCTCTGCGTCCACCCGGGGGCCGGGATACTCGGGCCGTCACCCGTGGACCCACGCGAGAGAGGACGGCGGTCATGAGCAGCCCGCGCTACCGGCTCGGCATCGACCTGGGCACGACCTACACCGCGGCCGCCGTCTCGCGGCCGACCGGCGGCTCCGGGGCGGCGGCAACCTGGGGCGAACCGGAGATCGTCGCGCTCGGGAACCGGGCGGCGTCGATCTCCTCGGTGCTGCACCTCGGGGCCGACGGCACCGTGCTGGTGGGCGAGGCGGCCGAGCGGCGCGCGCGCACCGAGCCCGAGCGCGTCGTGCGCCAGTTCAAGCGCCGCATCGGTGACGACGTCCCCTTGGTGGTCGGCGACTCGGTGCACACCGCACAGGAGCTCGCCGCCCGGCTCGCCCGGTGGGTCACCGACAAGGTCGCCGAACGCGAGGGCGGGCCGGCCGAGACGATCGCGGTCACCCACCCCGCGAGCTGGGGCGAGCACCGGCGCGAGCTGCTGGCGGCCGCGCTGCGCGACGTCGGCCTGACCGCGACGACGTTCCTCCCGGAGCCCCAGGCCGCGGCCGTCGCCTACGCGGCGAAGGAGCGGGTGGACGCGGGCGGCGCGGTCGCGGTCTACGACCTCGGCGGCGGCACCTTCGACGCGGCGGTCGTGCGGCGGGCGGGCTCGGGCTTCGAGCTGCCCGGCAACCCGGAGGGCATCGAGCAGCTCGGCGGCGTGGACTTCGACGACCGCGTCTTCGACCACGTCCGCGCGGGGGTCGGCGCCGCCTTCGACGAGCTCGACCCGGAGGACCCCGAGGTGGAGTCCGCGATCTCCCGGCTGCGCCACGAATGCGTGGAGGCCAAGGAGGCGCTCTCCTTCGACACCGAGGTGACGATCCCGGTCCTGCTGCCGACCGTGCGCACGAACGTGCGCCTGACGCGGCACGAGTTCGAGTCGATGATCCGCTCGTCGCTCGACCACACCGTGAGCGCCCTCGGCCGGACCGTGGAGTCCGCCGGACTGGCCGCCGCCGACCTGCAGGCCGTCCTGCTCGTCGGCGGGTCCTCCCGCATCCCGCTCGTCGCGCAGATGGTCTCCGAGGAGCTCGACCGTCCGGTGGCGGTCGACGCCGACCCGAAGACCTCGATCGCCGTCGGCGCCGTCCTCACGATCGCCCCGCGTCCGGTGGCGTCGCAGCCGTCCCGGTCGGCGCCGTCGGGACGGTCCGCCGCCGCGGCCGCGGTCGGTGCCGGCGCCGCGAACGCGGCCACCGCGGCCGCCGTGACCTCGACCCTGGCGGGCGCCGCGGGCGTCGCCGCCCCCCGTTCGTCGTCGAGCCCGTCCTCGGGCCTGTTGGACCTGCGGGCCGCGGCGTCGGCCGCTCCGGCGAACACCCCGGCCCACACCCCGACGCCCTCGCGGCCGACCCGCACCGGCCCGCCGTCGGGACGCCTGCCGGTGACCGGTCCCGGGTCGGCGCGGTTCCCGTCGCCGTCGACCTCCGGGCGCCTCCCGGCGGCACCGAACGTCCGCCGTGACGAGGGCTCCGGGTACTTCCCGGCCCCCGGCCGCCCGGCCCGTCACACCGGGCCGCACACCGCCGCGGGGGAGGCCGTCACCTCCCTCACGCCCGGCGGGCGGACCCCGCCGCGGCCCCCGACGACGCCCCCGGCCCCGTGGCAGGAGGCCCCCGCCCCGGCGGAGGCGCCGCGGTCGCGGACCCGCCTGGTGATCACGGTCGCCGCGGCGGTGGCCCTGGTCGCCGCGCTGACCACCGGCGGGGTCGTCTACGCGCGCAACGCCTCGGTGTCGGCGACGGTCACGCCGCCGCCCGAGGCTCCGACGTCGAGCCAGGTCGTCCCGGCCCCGGTCGAGCCGACGGACGCGGCCGTCGCGGGCGACCCGGCGTCGGGCACGGGCTCGGGCTCCCGCAGCGGGGGCGGAGGCTCCGCCTCCGGCGGCTCGCGGGGCGGCTCCTCGTCGGGGGGCTCGTCGAACGGCGGGTCGGGGGGCGGCGGGCACCACGGGTCGGGGACGACCACCGACCCGAAGCCGACCGAGGAACCGTGGCCGACCACGGAGCCGACGCCGGAGCCGGGGTCAGAGGGGTCGTGACGACGGCGGGGCGGCCGGGGCCCGGCCCCGCACCGACGGGAACGGCAGGGTCTGCACCTCGGGGCCGGGCAGCGCCTCGTGGTCACGGTCGGCGAGGGGTCGTTCGTCGACCCCGCCGCGGGTGTGCACCCAGAGCCACGCGAGCCAGCCCGCGGCCGCGACGCCGATGAAGCTCACCAGCCGGTAGAGCAGGACCGCGGCGAGGGCGGGGTGCGGGGGGACACCGCCGGCGACGAGGGCCGCGAGCAGCGCACCGTCGACGAGGCCGAGCCCGCCGGGCAGGAACGCGACGCTCGAGGCGGCGGTGGCGGCGGCGTAGGCCACGAGGACCAGCGACAGCGTCATCCCGTTCGCCCCGACCGCCACACAGCAGGCGGCCAGGCAGGAGATGTCGAGCAGCCAGTTCGCCAGGGCCGACGAGCCGACCACCAGGCGTCCGCGCCCGCGCAGCTCGATGAGGGCGAGACCCTCGATCTGGGCGACGAGCTCGGGGACACCGGTCTCGCGCGGACGGCGGCGGAGGCGGTTCACCAGGCGCAGCCCGGCCGCACCGGCGGCGGTGATGAGCCCGGGGCGGCGGCTGACGACGACGATGAGCGCGCCCAGGGCGACGATCCCGGCGAGCTGGAGCAGCTGCGGTCCGAGGGTGGTCGCACGGCCGTTGACGACGAGGGCGGATCCGACCGCGATCCCGGCGAGCGCGAGGCTCGCCGCCACCCCGCCGGCCACCATCGTCCACGTGGTGACCGGGCCGGAGGCACCCCACGCGCGGCGCTTGCGGAAGGTGTAGGCGGTCGAGAGGGCCGCACCGCCGGGGACGGTGAGGTGCAGCGCGTTCGCCGCGAGCGTCACCATGACGACCGCGCGGAACCGGACCCGCACCGCGGCGGCGCGCAGCAGCCGGTGGTGCAGCAACGAGAAGGCCAGGATCGACCCGGCCTCGCAGGCGACCGCGACGGTGACCCACAGCGCGTCGGCGTCGACGAGGGCCGCGCCGGCGGCCTCGATCGTCGGGAGGACGAGATAGCCCCCGACGGCGAGCGCGGCGACGACGACGACCCCGAGGGCGACCCGGGCGGCCGGCCGTGACGCGACGCGCCGGACCCGGCCGATCACCTCGCCCGTCGTCACCGTCACGTCCTCCACTGTCCTCCATCGGCCCCGCCAGGTGTACGCGGGGTGTCGAGCATCGCGGCTGTGAATAGCCGATCGGAGCAAGGTCCACACCCGTGATCGACCGTGCCCGGAGCGACCTCGATCTCACCGCAGCGCGTGCACCCACCACCAGGTCGCGGCCCGGTCCTCCCGGGCCGGGTCACGGACGAAACCGCACCTCGAGAGCACCGTGGTGGAGGCGTTGGGCCCCGGTGCGGTGCGGGCCAGCACCCGGACCAGACCTGCCGAGCGAGCCCGGGCGACCCAGCCCGCCACGGCCGCCGTCGCGATGCCGCACCCCCGACGGGCAGGGGCGACGTGGTACCCGACCTCGACCTCGCCGTCCTGCGGCGGCGCGGTGAAACCACCCATCCCGACGACCTCGCCGTCGCACACGATGAGGTGGGTCAGCCAGCGCGGGTCCACCCCGCCCTCGAGCGCCACGACCGTCGGCTCCAGCGTGCCGGGCTCGTCCCAGCCGTCGACGAGGGCGAGCCCGAAGCGCTCGCCGTACGCCTCCGGCTCGAAGGCGAGGGTCACCGCCTCCTCGACGGTCATCGGCCGGACGTCCACGACAGGAGACCGTAGGCCCGGGCGCGGGGTTGGCACGCGGCGTGGCGGGGACCACCATCGGGGCCATGGCATCCCTCTGGCACCCGTTCTCCGACATGGCCGCCGTCCGCGAGCACGAGTTCGTCGTCGACCGCGCCGAGGGCGCCTGGGTGTACGACGAGGCCGGCCGCGGCTACCTCGACGGGTGCGCGAGCCTCTGGTACGCCAACGTCGGCCACGGCCGCACCGAGATCGTCGAGGCGGCGATGGCGCAGATGGCGAAGCTGGAGGCCTACTCCTGCTTCGCGGACATCGCGAACCGCCCCGCGCTCGAGCTCGCGGACCGGCTCGCGGCCCTGGCCCCCACCGGCGCGGACTCGAAAATCTTCCTCGGCTCCGGCGGGGCGGACGCCATCGACACCGCCGTGAAGATCTCCCGGGCCTACTGGCAGGCCCGCGGCGAGCACCAGCGGGTGCACGTCGTGTCCCGCGAGACCGGCTACCACGGCACGCACGGCTACGGGACGTCCATCGTCGGCATCCCCGCCAACCGTGAGGGCTGGGGCGTCCTCGCCGGGGAGAACACCGTCGCCCCGCAGGACCTCGACGGCGTGGAGAAGGTCTTCGCCGACGTCGGCCCGGAACGCATCGCCGCGTTCGTGATGGAGCCGGTGACCGGCGCCGGCGGCGTGCACATCCCGCCGCCCGGCTACGTCGAGGGCGTGGCGGAGCTGTGCCGCCGCCACGGCGTCCTGCTGGTCATCGACGCCGTGATCTGCGGGTTCGGCCGCCTCGGGACGTGGTTCGGGATCGAGCGCTTCGGCGTGCAGCCCGATCTGGTGACGTTCGCGAAGGGCGTCACCGCGGGCTACCTGCCGCTCGGCGGGGTGCTGGTGTCCGCCGCGGTGGCCGAGCCCTGGTGGACGACCCCCGGCGAGCGCACCTTCCGGCACGGCCCCACGTACTCCGGCCACCCGACCTGCTGCGCCGCGGGCCTGGCCACCCTCGACGTCTACGAGCGGGAGAACCTGATCCCGAAGGGGCAGGAGCTCGAGACGGCCCTCGAGGCGTCCCTCGCGCCGCTGCGCGACCACCCGTACGTCGCCGAGGTCCGGTCCGGCTTCGGTCTGCTCGGCGCGGTGGAACTCACCGCCGAGGTGCTCTCGTCCGTGCCGGACGCCCCGAACAAGGTCCTGGCTGGCGCCCGCGCGGCCGGCCTGCTGGTCCGCGGACTCGGCAAGGGGGTCGCGGTCTCGCCGCCGCTGACCGTCACCGACGAGGAGATCCGACTGCTCGGCGAGGGCATCCGGGCCGGTCTGGACGCCCTGCCGCTCGAATCGCCGGTGCCGAGCGCACCCGGTGCCTAGAGCCAGCCGCGGCTCTTGAACACCGCGTAGAGCACGACGGCGGCCGCCACCATCAGGCCCAGCGCGAAGGGGTAGCCGTAGGTCCAGGAGAGCTCGGGCATGTGCTCGAAGTTCATGCCGTAGATGCCGCCGATCATCGACGGCGCGAAGATGATCGCGGCCCAGCTGGAGATCTTCTTGACCTCCTCGCCCTGGGCGAGGCTGGTCTCGGAGAGCCGCTGCATCTCGTCGTTCTGCCGCTGGCCGACCAGCGAGGCGTTCACGCTGAGCAGGCGCTCGAGGAGCTGGCGGAACCCGTCCGCGGCCTCGACGGCCTGCTCGACGTGGTCGGCCACGTCCCGCAGGCCGCGGTGCAGCTGGACCGCGTCGGCGTCGTCGCCGGTCTCGGCCAGCAGGGTGCGCATCATCCCGCGCAACGGGTCGGTGGCGCGCTGGAACTCGATGACCTCACGGGAGAGCCGGTAGATGCGCCGCGAGACGTCGGGGTCGCCGCCGAACACCTCGGTCTCGATCTGGTCGATGTCGCGGCGGAGCTCGGAGACCACGGGCGCGTAGTCGTCGACGATGCGGTCGAGGATGCCGTAGAGCACGGCGCGCGGACCGAGCTGCAGGAGGTCGGGGTCGTCCTCGAGACGGCGGCGGACGTCGGCGAGGTCGGGCACCTCGGCGTGCCGCACCGCGACCACGAAATCCGAGCCGAGGAACAGGTGGATCTCCCCGACCTGGACGTCCTCGTCCTCGTCGACGTACCAGGCGGGCCGGAGCACGACGAACTCGATGTCGTCGTAGCGCTCGATCTTCGGTCGCTGGTGGGCGTGCACCGCGTCCTCGACGGCGAGCTCGGGCAGCCCGAAGTCGCGCGCGACGCGCATCATCTCGTCGTCGTCGGGACGCAGCAGGCCGATCCACGCGAAGTCGGCCGGACCGCGGCCGTCCGCGGACTCCTCGTCGCGCAGGACGCCGAGCGTCCCGTCCAGGCTGTCCGGCTCGGACTCGCGGCGTCCGGCCCGGTAGACGGCGTTGTCGACGACGCTCATGTCGGGCCAGGTACCCCGATGCGGGGCACCGCACGTCCGGCCGTCACCGGATGGGGATGACCTGGGTCTCCCCGGCCGGCGGGACCTCCGTGGCGTCGACCCCGCTGCCCGCGGCGATCGGCTGCGTGCTGGTGGCCGGGCGCTCCGACGCGGCGGGCTGCACCGCGGGCCCGGCCTGCTCGGCGTCGACGTCGGCGTACTCGTCCGACCCGCCGGTTCCGCTGTCCGACGCCGGGAGCCCGAGGTCGGCCAGGACGTCCGCGACCCGCTCGCGCGCGTCGGACCGGGCGTCGTCGCCGGCCTCCTGCGCCTCGGCGCGGATCGAGTCGGCCATGGACGACGACGAGTCGTCATGGCCGGAGTGGCCCGACGACCCCGAGTGGCCCGAGTGGCCGTGGTGGTCCCACCCGCCGTCGTGGGCGAGGGCCGTCCCGCCGCCCAGGAGCCCGGTGACGGCCACCGCGAGGCCGGTGGTCGCGAGCCGGACCGCGGAGCGGGTCCCGCCGGGTGCCGCGTGCGCTGCCATGTCTGTGCCTCCTGCTCCCGGAGCACCCGGGTCTCGGTTGCATCACGGAGGTACCCGGGCACGGCGGTCGCACACGTCGGAGCGCGGGTGGCGTGGATCGCGCGGGCCGGGCGCCTACGCTGCCGGAGGTGGCCAGGTTCTACGACGTGCACCCGCGCAACCCGCAGCGGCGGACGATCACGCAGGTCGTGGCGCTCCTGCGCGACGGCGGCCTGATCGTCTACCCGACCGACTCGGGGTTCGCCCTGGGCTGCCGCATCGACGCCCGGGAGGCGGTCGACCGGATCCGCAGCATCCGCGCGCTGGACGACCGGCACCACTTCACGCTGGTCTGCCGCGACTTCGCCCAGCTCGGGCAGTTCGTCGAGGTGTCCAACCCGGTGTTCCGCGCCGTCAAGGCGGCGACGCCCGGTCCGTTCACGTTCATCCTCCCCGCGTCCCGGGAGGTCCCCCGCCGGCTCGCGCACCCGAAGAAGCGGACGGTCGGGGTGCGCATCCCGGACAACACGGTCACCCGGGACCTGCTCGACGAGCTGGGCGAGCCGCTGCTGTCGAGCACTCTGCTGTTCCCGGGCGAGAGCGAACCCCCGACCGAGGGCTGGGAGGTCGCGGAGCGCCTGGAGCACCAGGTCGACGCCGTCCTCGACTCCGGGGACCAGGGCAAGGAGCCGACCACGGTGGTCGACCTGTCCGGCCCGGAGCCCGAGATCGTCCGGCAGGGCGCCGGCGAGGAGCGCGTCTGGCGGTGGTGACGCTCAGGCGCGCGCCACGTCGAACTTGACGTCGCGGCCGTCCACGCTGCTGACGGTGGCCCGGAGGTTGATGGGACGGCCGTTCTCGGTCGCCGTGCAGGTGATCGTGGCGCCCACGGTCGCGGGGAGCGGTCCGGGGCAGCGGACGGTGCCCGCGACCTGCGGGAGCGTCTGCCCGATGGTGGTCTGCACGCGGTCGGCCGACAGGTCGTTCGTCGGCAGCCAGCTCGTGGGGATGCCGACGGTCAGCGCGACGACCAGGGCGATCTCGAGGAGCGTGAGCAGGAGCCCGACGACGACAGCGGCCGTCGCGAGCGGACGGCCGGTGAGGCGCTCGCGGTCGGACCCGCCCCACGGATCCTGGTCGAACACCGGCGCCGCGGACGCGGTGATGCGGCGCCGCGCCACGATCCCGAGCACGAACCCGACCGGTGCGACGAGCACCGCCAGCACGAGGGCGGCCACGGCCATCCGCGACCGGCGGGCCGGGGTCGGCGCGGACTTCCTGGTCGGCCCGCCCGGCCCGTAGATCGACTGCACCGGAGGGCGGGGTGGCGGCGCGGCGAAGGCGCCCGACCCGGGCCCGGTCGCGGGGAAGGGCCCCGTCGGCGGGCGGGGCGGCGGTCCCGGCCGCGGCCCGGGCCCCTGGGGCGGCGGGCCGGGGTAGGGCCCGCGCGACGGGCCGGGAGGGCCGGACGGCGGGACCTGCGGTGGCATCGCTCCTCCGGAGCTCCTCGGGGCCGGTGCTGCGGATGGTAGCGAGCGCGGGCCCGGTGGTCACCGGAGCGGGGCGGCACCGGGTGGCGCGGGCCGCCCGGAACGGAACGAACGACCCGTTCGTGCATCAGGAAGCCACGAACGGGTCGTTCGTTCCGGGCGAGAGGGCGGGCCGGATCAGGCCTGCGGCGCGCCCTCGTCCGGCGTCTCCTCGGCGGGCGTCGGGGAGTCCGCCGGGGTGACTCCGGCGATCTCGATGCGGCGGGCCTGCGGCGAGACCGGCTGCGGGGCGACGTGCGCACCCGCGACCCGGACCGTCAGGACCCCGGCGTCGTACGACGCGCTCACCGCGTCGGCCTCGACGTGGCGCGGGAGGGAGAAGCTGCGGCGGAAGGAGCCGCGGCGGGACTCCCGGAAGCCGTCGCCCGCGCGGTCCTCGCGGCGCTCGCCGGCGACGACGAGGCGGTGCTCGACGACCTCGACGGTGACGTCGGAGGCGACGTCCACCCCGGGGAGCTCGACCCGGACGACGGCGTCGTCGCCGTCGCGGACCACGTCGGCGGCCGGCACGTACGAGGCCGACTCGGACTGGCGCGGCGTGCCGAACGACCCGCGGGCGAGCGCGTCGGCCACGCGGAACGGGGCGAAGGGGCCGGCGAAGCGCGGGCCCCAGAAGGTCAGGGAACTCATGGTGGTCCTCCTCGGACTGCGAAGGGAGCCCGACCTTGCGGGCTACTGACTCCTGCAACCTGAGTCGAGGCGACTCAATTCCCGCTCCGCCGAGATTCTGGGACGCTGGCGCCATGAGCGAGCCCGGCCCGGACTACACCGCCGACGGCGTCCCCACGTTCGACTTCGTGCGCGACCGCATCGAGCGGCGGGCGGCCACCGCGGACGGCGCGGAGGAGCTCGACGCCGCCACCCCCGAGGCGCACGACCTCGCGCAGCAGGAGGCCGACCGCGAGGCTGCCGCGCGGGCGAAGCTCGAGGAGATCCGCCGCAGCCTCGGCGGCTGAGTCCCCGCCGCCGCGGCGGAGGGACTCGGGGATGATCGCGCCGTGCGCGCCCTGTTCGACCTGACCGCGGCCTACGAGCCGACCGACGCCCAGCGCCGCGACCCGGTGCCCCCCGTCGAGGCGGTGCTGTTCGACTTCTCCAACACGCTCTTCCACATGATCGACACGCCGTCCTGGCTCCTCGCCGTGGGCGACGCGACCGGCCGGGAGATCCCGTCCGCCGCCACGCTGGAGGCCCTGGCCGACGCCGCGGCCCGTCCCGACGTGGTGGCGGCCCAGCACGGCCGCGACCTCTCCGACACCGCGCACCGCGAGGCGATGCGGGCGTGGTTCGCGCACGTGCCGGCGCTGGCCGGGGCCGAGGACGTCGCGGTGGACGTGCTGCGCGCCCCGGGGACGTGGGTGCCCTACCCGGACACGGCGGGGGTCCTGGACGACCTGTCGGCCCGCGGCGTGCGGGTCGGCGTCGTGTCCGACATCGGCTGGGACATCCGGGTGCACGCCCGCGCGGCCGGCGTCGAGCACCTCGTCGGGACCTGGGTGCTCTCGTGCGAGCTCGGCGTCGAGAAGCCGGACCCCGCGATGTTCACCACCGCGTGCGCCGCCCTCGACGTCGACCCGCGGGCGACGCTCATGGTCGGGGACAACCCCGGTCGCGACGGCGGGGCGGTGGCGGTGGGGTGCCGGGCGTTCCTGCTGCCCAGCGAGTTCCGGCTCGGCGAGCGCGGGCTCGGCGCGGTGACGTCCCTGCTCAGCTGATCATGGACGCCAGGGCGGCGGCGTAGCGCTGCTGTCCCTCGGGGGACCGTGCGACGGCGGCGTCGTCGGGGTGACGGAGGTTGGCGCACTCGACGAGCACCGTCGGGACCGTGGCGAGGTTGAGCCCGGCGATGTCGTCGCGCGGGTCGAGCCCGTCGCGGCCGATGTAGGTGGCGGGGGTGAAGCCGGCCCCGCGCATCGCGGCGACGGCGGCGTCGGCGAGCGCCCGGGACGGACCGCGCTGGGCGTCGTTCAGCGGCGGGGACGACGTCAGGACGTGGAACCCGTGCCCGCGCGCCGCGGCCCCGTCGGCGTGCACCGAGATCACCGCCGCCGCACCGGCCCGCGCTCCCGCCGCCCCGCGGTCGTCAACGCAGGGACCGACGCCGGCGTCGTCGTCGCGGGTGAGCACCACGCGCAGGCCACGGGCCCGGAGCAGGTCGGCGAGGCGTAGCGAGACGGCCCAGGTGAAGGCGTGCTCGGGGTAGCCGTCGGCGGTGGACGTCCCGGTGGTGTTGCAGGGCTTGGTACTGCCGCGACCGTCGGGGACCGGCCGACCGATCGCCGTCGCCGCCCGCGCGTTGCCGCCGTTGTGGCCGGGGTCGCTCACGATCGTCGCCCCGGGTGGCACCGCGAACGTGCCCGGGCGAGGCGCCGGTGCCGGAGCCGGGGCCGGGGCGGCGGGCGCGGCCGGGGCGCTGCCCGGCCCGGCGCAGGCGGCGAGCGCGACGACCAGGACGGCGACGAGCGCGGCGCGGGACACGACCCCCGATGGTGCCCCACCACCGGCCGCGGACCGGGGAGCGCGGCGCGCAGAATCCACCCCGTGGATGACAGGGAGGAGGTGCTGCTCTGCGACGTCGACGGCACGCTCGCCCTGCGTGCGGACCGCTCGCCCTTCCCCGGGCCGCACGGGGAGCTGCGCGCCGGGGAGGACGTCCCGAACGTCCCCGTCGTCCGGGTGCTGGACGACCTGCGCCGCTCCACCCCGCACGTCGTCTTCCTCTCCGGGCGGACCGAGGCGGCCCGGGTGCCCACGGAGTGGTGGTTGCACGCGCACGCCCTCGGCGGGCGGGAGTGGCCCGAGCTCCACCTGCGGGCCGTCGGCGACACGCGGGCCGACGACGTCGTCAAGCGCGAGCTCTACGAGCGGCACGTGGCCGACCGTTACGTGGTGCGGCTGGTCCTCGACGACCGGGACCGGGTGGTCGGGATGTGGCGGGCGCTCGGGCTCACCGTCCTGCAGGTGGCCGACGGCAGGTTCTAGACGGCGGGTTCTAGACGGCGGCGTTGCGCGCCCGCACCGCGGTCAGCGCCCCGAGCACGGCCACGACGCCCATGCCGCCGTAGAGGTAGGTCGCCGACGTCGCCGTGTCCCCGCCACCGAGAGCGACCGCCACGCCCGCGAACGCGGCGCCGAGCGCGACCGCGAGCATCTGCACCATCGTGATCGCGGCCGAGGCGCGGTCACCCTCGGCGTCGTCGGAGTCCTCCCGCCCGTCGTCGGACGAGCCCGTCGCCATGGCCCCGGCCGTGAGGTGCGGCCAGGCGACGCCCACGCCGACGCCGGCCAGGACGAGCCCGACCGCCCACCACACCACGCCGCCCGGGGTCTGGCTGAGGGTCAGCAGCACGAAGCCGAGGACGGTGAGCAGCGGCCCGGCGCCGATCAGCAGCCGTCCGCGGGTGAACGACGCGCTGGTCATCTCCCCCACGACCCACCCGGCCGCGAGGGCGACCCCGAGGAAGCCCGCGACGAGCGGGGTGAGCCCGCCGAGCCGCTGGCCGAACAGCGGGACGAAGGTCTCGACGGCGGACACCGCGATCAGCACGGCCGCGGTCACGTAGACCGCACCGAGGGCCCCGCCGCGGGTGAACGTGGCGAGGGGCAGCACGCGCGCCGCGCCGGGCCGGCGTTCGTGGACGACCAGCCCGACGAGCAGGGCCAGCGCGACGACCAGGCCGCCCGCGGCCACCACGATGCCGCGGGCGCCGACCGCCGACCCGGACACCGCGAGGCCGGAGACGGACAGCACGGCGGTCGCCGCCCCGACGAGCAGCACCGAGAGCACCGGGAACGCCGTCCGGGCCACCGGTGGGCGCGCCGCCGCGCGGCGCAGCCCGGCGGGCACCGCGAGCGCGATCACCCCGGTGACCACCACCATCGTCACGAAGGCACCCCGCCAGAGCCCGGCCTCGGCGAAGGCGCCCCCGAGGACCGGCCCGACGAGCAGGCCGACGCCCCACATCGCCGAGATCGCCGCACTGCCGCGGGTCCACAGCTGGCGCGGCAGCGCGGTGCGCAGGAGCGCGTAGGCCAGCCCGGCCAGCAGCCCGCCGCCGGTGCCCTGCACCGCGCGGCCCACGAGCAGGACGGCCATCGACGGGGCCACCGCGTCGATCGCGCTGCCGACGCCGAAGGCGAGCAGGGCGAGCAGGTAGGCCCGGTGGGCGGACCAGGTCGCGAGGGCCCGTCCGGTGAGCGCGGAGGTCACCACCGCCGGGAGCAGGTAGACGGTGACCACCCAGGAGTAGAAGCGCTCTCCACCGATCTCGGCGATCGCGGACGGCAGCAGGCTCGCGGTCACGTAGGTGTCCGTGGCGAACAGCAGCACCCCGCCGCACAGCACCCCGACCGCGCCGCGGCGCCCCGGGGCCGCCAGCCCTGCCCAACCCGTCGTCATGAAGTGCTCCACGTCACACTGGTCGCCGTCGATCCGGCGCGGCCCCGTCCGTGGAGAGGATGACCACCGACCCCCGGGAGGCACACCGTGACGCAGTACCTGCTCGCCATCCAGCAGCCGGACGACCCGACCGACCCCGAGCCGCAGCGTCCCGACGACGAGACGCTCGCCGCGATCATGCGCGACGTGGACCGGGTGCGCAGTGACATGGCCGAAGCGGGGGTGTGGGTCTTCTCCGGCGGGCTCGCGGCGGCGGCGAGCGCGACGGTCGTGCGTACCCGCGGCGACGAGGTCCTGCTGACCGACGGGCCCTACGCCGAGGGCAAGGAGCACATCGGGGGCCTGACGATCCTCGACTGCGCCGACCTCGACGACGCCCTGCACTGGGCCGGACGGCTCGCGCGCGCCCTGCGGTCGCTGCCGGTCGAGGTGCGGCCCTTCCAGTGAGCGCCGGGCGGACCGCGGAGGTCTTCGCCGCCGAGTACGGGCGCTGCGTCGCGACGCTCACGCGGGTGCTCGGCGACATCGACCTGGCCGAGGAGGCGGTCGCGGACGCCTTCGCGGTGGCCGTCGAGCACTGGGCCGGGGGCGTCCCGCCGAACCCGGGCGGCTGGATCGTGACCACGGCCCGCCGGCGGGCGATCGACCGGCTGCGGCGGGAGAAGGCCCGAGAGCCGAAGGAGGGCGAAGCGGTGCGACTGCTCGACGATCTCGGTCCCGACGACGACGCCGACTCCGGTCCGGTCGACGACGACCGCCTGCGGATGCTGTTCACCTGTTGCCACCCCGCGCTGGCGGCTCCCGCCCGCGTCGCGCTGACGCTGCGCCTGCTCGGCGGCCTCGAGGCCCCCGCGATCGCCCGCGCGTTCCTCGTGGGCACGCCGACGATCCAGCAGCGGATCGTGCGCGCCAAGGCGAAGATTAGGGACGCGCACATCCCCTACCGGGTCCCCCGGGACGCCGACCTGCCCGACCGCCTCGACTCGGTGCTCGCCGTCGTCTACCTGATCGGGACCGAGGGCCACACCGGGACCGTCGACGCGACGCGGCCCGACCTGGCGGCCGAGGCGGTCCGCCTGGCCCGCCTCGTCGTCGAGCTGATGCCCGACGAGCCCGAGGCGCTCGGGCTGCTCGCGCTGCTGCTGCTCACCGAGGCACGCCGTCCGGCGCGGGTGGCCGGCGACGGGTCGTTGGTGGGCCTGGCCGACCAGGACCGCTCGGCCTGGGACGCCGGCATGATCGCCGAGGGCCACGAGCTGGTGCGGCGCTGCCTGCGCCGCGGGGCGCCGGGTCGGTACCAGCTGCAGGCCGCGATCAACGCCGTGCACACCGACGCCGCGACGGCCGCGGACACCGACTGGCGCCAGATCCTGGCCCTCTACGACCAGCTCGCCGTGCTCGACCCGGGACCGGTCGTGGCGCTCAACCGTGCGGTCGCGCTGGCCGAGGTGGACGGCCCGGCCGCCGCGCTCGCCGTCGTCGAGACCCTGGACGCGCCCCGATACCACCTGCTCGACGCCGTGCGGGCGGATCTGCTCGACCGGCTGGGGCGTCCCGACGAGGCCGACGCCGCCCGGACCGCGGCGCTGGACCGGACCGACAACCCCGCCGAGCGCGCGCTGTTGCTCGCCCGGGCGCGTCGACCGCGACACGTTCGGAAATCCCCTCGCGACCTGTAGTCTCCTGCGTTCGGAGGAGTCACCGACCCCGGAGGACACCGGCGTGGCCGAGAACGCGCTCGAGGAGCCCGACGGCTTCGGCGGGCCGGACGACCCCGGACCGACGGCCCGGCGCATCATCGTCGGCGCCCAGCTCAAGCGGTTGCGCGAGCAGGCGTCGGTGACCCGGGCGGCCGCGGGCTACCACATCCGCGGGAGCGAGTCGAAGATCAGCCGGATGGAGTCGGGCAAGGTCGGCTTCAAGCACCGCGACGTCGACGACCTGCTCACCCTCTACGGCGAGGGCGAGACCGAGCGCCGCGCCCGCCTGCTCGAGCTCGCGACGCAGGCCAACGAGGCCGGGTGGTGGCAGCGCCCCGGGGAGGCCGTGCCGGACTGGTTCTCCGAGTACGTCGGGCTCGAGGCCGCGGCGGTCCGCATCCAGGCCTACGAGCTGCTGTTCGTCCCCGGGCTGCTCCAGACCGAGGACTACGCGCGGGCCATCGTCACCCGCGGCCGCCCGGACGAGGCGACGCCGACCGAGAACGAGCGCGTCGACGTGCGCATGAAGCGCCAGCGGATCCTCGACCGCCCGGACGCCCCGCGGCTGTGGGCGGTGATCGAGGAGTCGGTGCTGCACCGGCCGATCGGCGGCCACCAGGTCCTGGCCGCCCAGCTCGAGCACCTCGCGGAGCGGTCGCGGCGCCCGAACATCACCCTGCAGGTGCTGCCCTCGGAGCTGTCCGGCTACGGCAGCGAGGCGGCCTTCACGATGCTGCGCTTCGCCGCCGCCGACGTCCCCGACATCACCTACATCGAGGGCCTTACGGGGGCGCTGTACCTGGACCGCCGGGCGGAGGTCGAGGAGTACTCCCGCTCGATGGACCAGCTCACCATCGACGCGCTCAGCCCCGACGAGACCCGCAGCCTGCTCGCGAAGCTCAGCAGCGGCCTCGACTGATCGGGATCCGAGAGCCACTGCACATGCAGATGGCACTCGCCGGTGTTACCGTCGTCCGCACCTCACGGATCTCCTGCGGACGGGATTCCACGATGCACACCACGGCCTCGCGCCTCGCCGGTGCCGCCTGGCGGCGCAGCCGGTACAGCGGCAAGCAGGGCAACTGCGTCGAGCTGGCCCCGGCCGACGGTGCGGCGGCCGACCACGTGGCCGTCCGCAACTCCCGGTTCCCCGACGAGCCGGCGCTGCTGCTGACCCGGTCCGACCTCGCGGCGTTCCTGTCCGAGGTCAAGGCGGGACGGTTCGACGACCTGCTCGAGGGCGCGTGATGGGAGCCCCGGAGCGCGCGCACTGGCTGACCTGCGCCCTCGACGGGCGCGACCACGCGGTGGTCGACCACGACCCGCAGTCCGGCGCCCACCTCGCGGCCTGCGCCCGGACGGTCTGGGCGTCGTCGCTGGCCAGCCCCCCGGCCTCGCGCTGCCCGGACTGCGCCGACGCGACCGACACGGCGACGACGGACCGGCGCCCGTCGACGCTGATCGGTCGCCTGCTGTCGCTGCGCCCGGCCTGACTCCCCGGGGCGTCAGTCCCCTGTCATGAACCCGCCGCGGCGGCGGTAGGCACCGGGCGACTCGTGGAACTCCTGCTTGAACCGGCGGCTGAGCGACGCGAGGTCGGCGAAGCCGCACCCGTGGGCGATCTCGGTGAGGCTCGTGCCGGCCTCGCGGGGGTCGAGCAGTCGGCGGCGGGCGAGCTGGAGCCGGCGGCGCCGGATGAGCGCGCCGACGGACAGGTCCTCGTCGGCGAACACCCGGTGCAGGGCGCGGACGGAGATGAAGTGCGCCCGCGCGACGGACTCCGGCCCGAGGTCGGGGTCGGCGAGGTGCTCGGTGACGTAGTCGTCGACGCGTCGACGGAGGTCGGCCGCGCTCCCCGGGGACAGGACCTCGTCGCGGCGCAGTGACTCCCCCACGGCCGTGCCGAGCAGGGCCGCGAGCTGCCCCGCGAGACGGCCGGCGGCGGCGTCGCCCAGCTCGGGGGGTGAGGTCGCGGTCTCGGCGAGGGCGTGCCCGACGATCACGCCGAGCCGGTCGTCGCCGAGGGCCCGCGCGGTGGCGGCGCGGGTGACGTCGGCGCCGAGCGCGACGAGCTCCCGCGGCCAGGTCAGCACGTTCAGCGTCCACGGGCCGTCGAAGTGCCAGACGAAGGGCCGGTCGGTCTCGTACACCGCGTAGCGACCCGGCGTCAGGACCGCCTCGCGCCCGTCCTGCTCGAGGACCGCGCGCCCCCGGGTGATCATCCCGACCTGCAGGTACGTCCGGGGGTCGCTGCGCACCAGCCGCTCGGTGCGGCGGGCGCTCTGCGGCGCCGAGCTCACCACGGCGGCCGACAGGTGGCCGACGAGCGTGCTGCGGACCGAGCTGCGCAGCCCGTCGTCGGCGTCGGAGACGTCGAGCGAGACGAAGTGTTCGCGGAGCAGGTCGTTCCAGCGGCCCAGCCCGTCCGCGGTCTCGACGGCAGTGTCGTGCCCGGGCTCGACGAACGGCCCGACGGGGTGCATGGCTCGAGTCATGGGCGGTGCTTCCGGTGGTGGTCGTCCGACGCTATGACCGCAGTCACCACCTGGCAAGGCTCGGGCGGGTCTGGCACGCAGCGACAAGCCCGTCGCCGTCGGTGAGCGCGAGCATCGCTGGCACGACCCCGGCCTCCGGACCACCACGAGGAGTGCACCGTGACCGCTCTGGACGACCTGCCCCTGACGCCGACCACCACCACGGTCCGCGCCGCCTGCCCGCACGACTGCCCGGACACCTGCGCGATGCTCGTGACGGTCGAGGACGGCCGCGCCACGAACGTGACCGGCGACCCCGACCACCCGATCACCCGCGGCGGGCTCTGCGTCAAGGTCAACAACTACCCGGACAAGACCTACAGCCCGGACCGGGTGCTGCACCCCTTGCGCCGCACGGGCCCGAAGGGCACCGGGCGGTTCGAGGAGATCACCTGGGACGAGGCGCTGCAGACGATCGCGTCGCGGTTCCGGGAGAAGATCGCCGAGCACGGCCCGGAGACCGTGATGCCGGTCAGCTACCTCGGCAACCAGGGCATCCTCAACGGCCTGTCGGTGGGCGACGCGTTCTTCCACCGTCTCGGCGCGACGATCACCGAGCGCACCTACTGCGACTCCGGGGCCTGCACCGCGTACGCCGCCACCATCGGCGCGACGGCGGGCGTGGACCCGGAGAGCCTGGTGCACTCGCGCTACATCATCATCTGGGCGTCGAACACCATCTCGACGAACCTGCACCTCTGGCCGATCATCGCCGAGGCGCAGAAGCGGGGCGCCAAGGTCGTCTGCATCGACCCGGTCAAGCACAAGACCGCCCGGCGTGCGGACTGGTACATCCCGATCCGGCCCGGCACCGACAACGCGCTGGCCCTCGCGATGATGCACGTGATCATCTCGGAGGGCCTGCACGACGAGGCCTACGTCCGCGACCACACCGTCGGCTTCGACGAGCTCGTCGAGCGCGTGGCGCAGTACACCCCGGAGTGGGCCTCGGAGGAGACCGGCATCCCGGTCGAGGACATCCGTACCCTCGCCCGCGAGTACGCGACGACGGACCCGTCGCTCATCCGGATCGGGGTCGCGATCGAGCGGCACGCCGGTGGCGGCCAGACGGTGCGCTCGATCGCCTGCCTCCCGGCGCTCGTCGGGGCGTGGCGCCACGTCGGCGGCGGGCTGCTGCAGCTCCCGCTCTGGGCGCACCCGGTCAACTGGCCGGCGTTCATCCACCCCGAGATGGCGACCCCGGGCACGCGGGTGGTGAACCAGTTCCTGCTCGGTCAGGCCCTCACCGGCGAGCTGGCACTGGATCCGCCGATCTCGGCGCTGATGGTCTACAACTCGAACCCGATGGTGGTCGCGCCGGAACAGGAGAAGATCGCCGCCGGCCTGGCCCGCGAGGACCTGTTCACCGTGGTCAGCGACCACTTCCTCACCGACACGGCCCGCTACGCCGACATCGTGCTGCCCGCGACGACCGCGCTCGAGCAGCACGACATCATGTTCAGCTGGGGCCACTTCTACGTCACGCTGAACAACCCGGCGGTCCCGCCGGAGGGCGAGGCGGTGTCCAACACCGAGCTGTTCCGGCGGCTCGCCGCCGCGATGGGCTTCGACGACGAGTACTTCTCGCTGACCGACGAGCAGCTGCTCGAGCAGGCCTACGACTGGTCGGCGCCCGCCATGGAGGGCATCACGCTGGCGTCGCTGCGCGAGACCGGCTGGGCGCGGCTGAACCTGCCGGGTCCCGACGAGTACGCCCCGCACGTCGAGGGCGGGTTCCCGACGCCGTCGGGCAAGACCGAGTTCCGCAGCGCCGCGCTGGAGGCGGCCGGCAACTTCGTCGTGCCGCTGTTCCGCCAGCTCTGCGACGAGTTCCAGCCCGGCACCCCGGTCGACCCGCTGCCGCACTACATCGCGCCGCGCGAGCGCAGCGAGGTCCACCCGCTCAACCTGCTCTCGCCCAAGTCGCACGCGTACATCAACTCCAGCGCCGGCGACCAGGCGATGCAGAAGCGGGTCCAGGGCGAGCAGACCGTCACCATCCACCCCGACGACGCGGCCGCGCGCGGCATCGACGAGGGCAACTACGTGGCGGTGACCAACGACCGCGGCCGGTTCGTGGCACTGGCCCACCTCTCGACCGACGTCGCACCGGGCGTCGTGGTCTGTCCCATGGGATCGTGGGCGAAGAACGCGAAGGAGGGCACCACCGTGGCTGCGGTCAACCCGTTCGTCTTCGCCGACCTCGGCAACGCGCCGACCTTCTCGGACACCCGCGTCGAGGTCACCCCGGTCTAGTCATGAGCACCGTCGGCGACGCCCACCTGCGGACCCCGAAGGTCCACGGACCCGACGTGTCCGTGGGTGCGGCGCGGCTGTTCTTCCTCGACGGCCACGTGCACGCCCTGCTGCTGGTCTCGGCCGCGGGCGTGCTCGTCGCGGTCGTGGAGCGCGACGACCTGGCCGGGCTCCCCGACGGGGCCCGCGCCGGGTCGGTGGGCCGGCTCGGCGGTCGGGTGGCCGCCCCCGGGGACGACCTGGAGGACACCCGGCGGGCGATGGCGGCGCGGGGGCAGCGGAGGCTCGCCGTCGTCGACTCCGACGGGGTGCTGCTCGGTCTGCTGTGCCTCAAGCGGCACGGCCGGGGCTTCTGCTCCGCGGCCGACGTCGCCGCGCGGGACGCCGACCGGGCGACGCACCGGGCGGGCTGACGGTCGCCGGCGCCCGAATCGTACGAACGGGCCGTTCATCACGGTCTTCGGAGATGAACGGCCCGGTCGTCGGTTCCGGGTGTCGGATTGCGCCCCGTTTCGTTCCCCCGCCGGGAGGAGATCACGAACCGGTCACGGCCCGGGGCGAACCCCGGGCCCGTCCGCTCGTTGAGTCTGCGCATCCCGACGGCGTGACCTCCGCACGCGCCGTCCGCTCCCTGCAGTCTCGACCAGGAGGTCGACCGTGTCCCTCTCCCCCCGCGCGCGTGCGCTCTCGATCGGCGTGCTGATGGCCGCCGTGGCGTCGCCGGCCACCGCCTTCGCCGCACCGGCGCCGGCCGCCCCGGCGGCCGAGCCCGCCGCCCAGCCCGCCGCCGCGCAGCCCGCCCCCGGCACCACGGCCCAGCCCGCCGCCGCGCAGCCCGCTGCCGGCACGACCGCCCAGCCGGCCGCTGCTCAGCCCGCTGCCGCCCAGCCGGCCGCCGCGCAGCCCGCTGCCGCCCAGCCGGCGCAGCAGCCCGGCCTGGTCAACAACCTGATGGGCACCTCGTCGGCGCCCTCCTCCCAGCCGACCGCGGCGAAACAGGAGAAGGCGCAGGCGAAGAAGGCCGACACGAAGAAGTCGGACGGCAAGAAGTCCGACGCGAAGAAGGAGGACGCCGAGAAGTCGGACGGCAACGAGACCCTCCACAACCGGGCCATGCTGTCCGGGCTCAGCATCTGAGTCGCCCAGCCGCACGACGACGGCCCCTCCCCGCTCCGGGGAGGGCCGTCGTGGCGTCAGCGGACGTTCTCGACCGCGGGACCGTCGGCCATCTCGTCCGCGGTGAAGACGACGACGTTGCGCATCGCGCCGATCCGGACGCCGTAGACCTGCTCGCCCTCCGGGACGTCGGTGACGGTGAAGGAGAACGTGCAGTCGGTCGCGTAGCCGTAGCGGCCCATCGCGGTGGACGAGTCCGTCGTGGCCTGTCCCTCACCGAGGGCACCCAGGGCGACCATCGCCCCGGAGCCGTCGACGACCGTCACGGGCGTGCCCGCCGAGTAGGACGAGTTCCAGCAGGAGGCACCGCGGGTCAGCGGGTAGCTGCCGTGCGCGGTGAAGGTCCCGTGCACGGTCATCGACCCGGGCACCGCGAGCGAGACGATCAGGACGAGCGCGGTGAGCAGGAACCCGCCCAGCACGGCGAGCGCGATCCGCGGGTGACGCCGGATCGGCGGGGGCAGTTCGTGGAGGCCGCTCGGCCCGAAGGCGTCCGCGAGGCGCTGCCCGAGTGCGCTCTGCGCCGTCGGGACGGGGACGCCGCCGGAGGCCCATGCCGCGCCGAGCCCGGCGGGGGCCTCGGCCGGGTGCAGGTGGGAGGACCATCGCGTCGGACCAGGGGTGGGCGCGGCCGACAGCGGTTCGGGTCGGGCGTGGCGGCCCCCGGCGACAGGGCGCTGGGCGGGGATGCGGGTGGTGATCGCGTCGTCGTGGGCGAGGGTGGTCACGAGGGTGCTCCCGGGCGGGTCGGGCGGGTCGGGGAGGACGAGCGGCGGTGTCAGGACCGGGCCTTCGTGGAGCCTTCGGGGCCCCCGGTGTACGAGAGCCGCTTGGCGAGGCAGTCGTCGGCGGCGAAGCCCTGCGCGTCGCACCAGGCGTTGGCGGCGTCCGCCGTCGGGAAGGACTGCGGGTAGACGACCACCCAGTAGTCCGTGCCCTTGAAGACCGGCCAGTCGCCGGAGTACAGCAACGCCGCCGACGGGAAGCGTGCGGTCAGCGAGGTGTAGTGCGACCAGATCGCGGCGTCGTCGTAGGTGATGCCGTCGGCGACGGTCCCGTCGTGCTTCGCCGAGAGCTGCGGCACCCACTGCCCGGCGAGCGCGGCGACCCGGGCGCGGTCGGCCTCCACCTGGCTCTGCAGGGTGGAGGCCGCGCCGGACGTCGAGGAGGAACCGGCGGAGGTCCCGGACTCCGAGCCGGTCCCGGAGGCGTTGGCCGGGACGGGCACACCGACCGTCACGGTCGGCGCGACCACCGGTGCCGGCGCGGCCGTGACCGTCGTCGGCCGCAGGGCCAGGGAGATCGCGGCGACCCCGACCAGGACGACCGCGGCGAGGATCGCGACGCTCGCGACGACCCACGGCGCGATCGACCGACGCGCCTCGGCCTGCCGCGGGACGACCGGTACGGGCATCGGAGCCGGGCGGGGCGGCATCGCGAGCACCGGGCGGGGCGCGGGGTGGGCGGGGTACGCCGTGGGCGCCGGGTAGCCGACCGGCCCTGCGCCCGCGCCGGCCATCGCCGGCACGCGCGGCGCGAGCTGCCGGCGGGCGCCGCAGCTCACGCAGAAGTGCAGGTCCGGAACCAGCGAGGCTCCACAGCGGCAGCGCTGCATCACGATCATCCCCCGACGACCGGGCCGGGCACCTCCCGGCCGCTCACCGTCTGGATCGGTACCGCAGCCCGCTCGTTACGGGCGCCACTCGAACGGGTGACAGGGTCAGTCGACGTCGTAGTCGAACCCCACGCGGTGGGTGCCGTCCGCGTCGACGCGCATCCACCCGGTGCCCCGGATGCCGGCGAGGGCGCCGGTCCCGCTGCCCTCGACGATGCGGAAGAACTCGTGCCGGCGGTCCTCGCCCGAGGTCGTCGCGGAGTGCATGTACGCGAAGGTCCCCTCCCGGCCGTCGAGAGTCCCCTCGAACGCCTCCATCGCCAGGTACGAGCCGACGCCGGTCACCTGGTCGAACGCCGCCGTGAACAGCGTCGCCGACCGGCCGGTGACGCCGCCGGCGTAGGTCTTCTCCATGTGGACGAGCCCGATCGGCAGGGCGGTCGCGACGGCGGGCTCGGGCGTGACGTCGGTGGGGGTGAAGGCCTTCACCTCGAACGTGCCGCTGGTCTGCATGAGCACGCACGCTAGGCCCGCCAGGCGTCGCCGGGATTGAAGATTCGCGACCGCGTGCCAGGGTGGCGCCATGGTCAGCCACACCGAGCCCGGGATCGCCGTCGTCACCGGGGCGGGCTCCGGGCTGGGGCGCGTCATCACCCGGGCGCTGCTCGACGACGGGTGGCGGGTGGCCCTGGCCGGGCGCCGGGAGGAGACGCTGGTCGAGACCGTCGCCGGACGCGAGCAGGCGCTCGTCGTCCCCACCGACGTCGCCGACGCCCTGGCGGTCTCCGCGCTGTTCCGCGCGGTGCTCGACCGGTGGGGCCGGCTCGACCTGCTCGTCAACAACGCCGGCATGACGGGCCCGGTCGGCACGCCGGACGAGGTCGACGTGGCGGGGTGGGACGCGACCGTCGGGGTCAACCTCACCGGCTCCTTCCTCTGCGCCCGCGAGGCGTTCGGGATCATGCGCGCCCAGGACCCGCAGGGCGGTCGCATCGTCAACAACGGGTCGATCGCCGCGCACGTGGGGCGCCCGGGCGGGATCGCCTACACCGCGACGAAGCACGCGATCACCGGGATCACCCGCTCGATCGCCCTCGACGGCCGTCCGTTCGGCATCGCCTGCGGGCAGTTCGACGTCGGGAACGCCGCGACCGACATGACCGCCCGGATGCGCGAGGGGATCGTGCAGCCGCACGGCGAGCGGATGGTGGAGCCGACCTTCGACGCCGAGCACGTCGCGGACGCGGTGCGCTACATGGTCGGGCTGCCGCTGGACGCGAACGTCCCCTTCCTCACCGTGATGGCGACGACGATGCCCTACCTCGGGCGGGGATGACGGCCGATCAGGTGCCGGCCGCGTACATGGCCGCGATCCGGGTCGCGGGCAGCGCCTCGGTGTAGACGGCGGCGTCGTACAGGGTCCCGGTCCAGAAGTCGGTGGTGGGCCGCGACGGCCAGCCCGCGAGCGTGTCCCACCCGGCCCGCCAGTAGCCGCCGAGCTGCAGGGAGCCGGAGGTCGCGCCCGGGTTCGCCACGACCTGGGCCCCGTCGAGCGAGAGCGTCATCCCGGCCGACGAGAGCGTGGCGACCGCGAGGTGCCAGGCCCCGTCGTTGTAGGACCTCGTGCTCGTCACGGTCATCATCGTGTTGAGCACCGGCTGGACGCCGAAGACGACGCGGCCGGCGTCGGTCATGTAGAGGTGTCGGTCGGTGCCCAGGGAGGCACCGGTGCGGGCCGGGCTGAAGCCCAGGAGCCGGCCGCCGGTGGTCGTCGTCGTGCGGAACCAGACCGCGATCGAGAACGTGTTGCGGGCCGCCGTCGCGAGGGTCGCGCTCGGGGTCACGTACGACGGGACCGTCGCGGTCGGGGCGAGGGTCACCGCGCGGGCCGGGTGTCGCGGGGGCAGGGCCTGTTCGTGGTCGTGGCGAAGCCGCCGGTGTAGGTGCCGACGCGGTTGGTGCCGGAGAGGTCGCGAGCGGTGGAGCCGGTCGTCACCGTCGCGTCGTCGAGGGGCCAGACCTGGAAGTCCGCGGAGCCGTCGGTGAACGCGGAGGCGCAGGTGAAGTACGGCGCCGACGCCGCGCTGTTGGCGGAGTTGACCACGCGGGCCGTGAAGCTCGCGGTGGTCGAGGCCGTCACCAGGGTCAGGGCGACGACGAGGAGGGCGACGACCGACGTCCCGACCAGCGGGGTGCGGTACCGGGCGACGGGGGGTGCGGGCAGGGACAGCGGCACCGTCGGGGGGTCGGGGTCGGGCTCGTCGTCCTCCACGAGGGGGTGGCGCCAGGCGGCCACCAGGCCGTACAGCATCGGCGTCAGCCAGAACGCCACCATCACGACCCACAGCCACACCGGCATGTGGACCCCGCTGGTGATCACGGTGCCCTTCTCCCCCTGCGGCACCTGCGTGGTCAGCACCCCGACCTGGCCGTCGACGAGGTCGAGCTCTCCCCCGGTCGCCGCCCTGACGCGGATCGGGAGCAGGCCGGTGGAGACGAGGGTGATGTGGGCGCCGGCGGCGTCGGTGACGGTCGCGAGGGTGACGACGCCGACGAAGGGCCTCAGGATCGTCGTCGCCGCCGCGATCAGCCCGGAGAACCCGAGCACCCGCAGCGGCACCCCCCAGAGCCGGGGCACCCACAGCCGGTCACCCACCACAGGAGGAGCGACCCGCTGGCCAGCAGCGGCAGCGCCTTCAGCAGCCACCCGAGGCCCGGCGCGACGACGGCCGCCTCGCCCACCAGGTCCGCCGGGCCCACCGTCCACGGGTCCTCGGCGCCGTTGATGTCGCCGCGGGTGCGGAACGAGCCGTCGGGAGCGAGCGACACGACCCGGTGGGTCACCGTCAGCGGGTGGTTCGCCACCGGCGGCCGGTAGGTGACGACGTCGCCGACCTCGACCGACCGGGCCGGCCGGGTGAGCACGAGCGTGCCCACCGGCGCGGCCGTGCCCATGGACGGGGTCGCGACGACCTGCCACCGGCCACCGGTCGCGTACCAGGAACCCACGCCGACGAGGCCGGCGAGCACCACGAGGGCCGCGAGCACCGCGACCGCACGCCCCCCGAGGCGCATGGCAGGAACTCCTCTCCGAGCTCGTCGTCGGGGTGGGGCGGGATCAGGAGGACAGCGTCCAGGTGATCGGCTGCGAGGCCTGCAGACCCTGGTAGGTGTTGCCGGCGGAGCTGTCGATGTAGGTCGTGAAGGTGAACGGCACGGTGGACCCGGAGTTCGCCGCCGGGACCAGCGACGCCGGCAGGGTGACCGTGGTGTTCGCGAGCGCGGCGGCGGTGGTGTCGGCCTGCACCACGGTGGCACCGCTGGTGACCTTCACGTGCAGCTTGGAGCAGAAGTCCGTCGCGGAGCCGTTCGCGGCGCCGTTGTTCGACTGGGTGCAGGCGCCGAAGGCCATCGTGAAGGCGTTCGCCGCCACCGTGCCCGTGTTCTTGAAGTTGACGGTGGTGGTGACGTTGTTCGTGGTGCCGGTCGCGTTCGACGGGATCATCGTCGTGCTGCCGCCGTACTTGTTGAACGTCGTGCAGGTCGCGTAGGCGTTGTCGCTGATGCCGCCGGGGCCGTCGGTCGAGTTGCAGGCCGCGGTGCCCGTGGCGCCGGTCTCCTGCAGCACCAGCGAGCCGGTCGCGGCGGTGTCGTTGCTGTTGGTGATCGAGGCGACGAACGCGGAGAGCGTGTTCGTCATCGCGAGGGACATGAAGACGGCGCCGACGAGACCGGCGGCGACGATGAGCGCGACGAAGCGGCGCTGCCCTCGCGAGGCGGTGGAGGGTGCTGGGCCACGGCGGGAGACCTTTCGGGCGGGAGGGACGACGGGCTCGGCCGTGCGGTCCCGGGACCCACCGCGCCGTGCTGTCGTGTCAATAGGCCGAAAGGGCTCAGTGTTAGCGCATTCGCTCGATCGTGTCGGCGCGCCTCGGTGTGGCGGAGCGGGGCGCGCGCATCCACGGCCCGCTGCTAGCCGATCCGCTCCGCCAGCATCACGATGATCCCCTCGGGGCCGCGGACGTAGCAGAGCAGGTACACGTCGGCGTAGTTCTCCAGGTGCCCGACGAGCCCGAAGCCCTGCGCGGCCAGCCGGTCCACCATGCCGCGGACGTCGTCGACCTCGAACGCGACGTTGGTGATGCCGAGCGTGTTCGACGGCGCGTGCCCGATGCCGCCCGTGGCCGGCGGGTCGACGTAGTGCTGCAGCTCGAGGCGGCTGTGGCCGTCCGGGGTCTGCACCATGACGATCTCCGAGCGTGCCCCCTCGACCCCGACGACGCGGGCCGCCCACTCGTCGTCGATCGCGGTCCTCTCCTGCACCACCTCGAGCCCGAGGTCGACGAAGAAGGCGACCATCGCGTCGAGGTCGGCGGCGACGATCGTGACGTGGTCCATGCGGCGCACCGGCATGGGCGCGGACCCTAGTGGGCGGCGCGGTAGGCCTCCCAGACCCCGGGCCGGAGCCGCCCGCGGTCCGGCACCTCCAGGCCCGCGCCGCGCGCCCACGCCCGGACCTGCGCGGTCGTCGGCTCCGGGGCCGGACCGGCGCCGTCCAGCACCGACTCCGCGCCCGGAATTCGTGCACCGATCACCGCCTCGTCCCGCGCCCACGACGAGGCGGCGGCGAGGAACCGGTAGGTCCACTCCTCGGCCAGCCCGCGGGTCTCGGTGAAGACGATCGGCACGCTCGGGTACCGGACGGCCAGCTCGGCGATCTGGTCCGCGACGATCGCGGGTCGCACGTAGGTCGACGCGAAGACCTGCGAGTAGCGCTCCTCCACGACGACGGCGGCCCGGGGCAGGGTGGCGAGCTCGGCCACGGCATGGCGGAGCGTGGAGTTCGTCAGGCTCGTGACGAGGTCGGAGAGGCTCTTGCGCTCGACGGCGGCGACGAGGCGGCCGCCCAGGACGACCCCGTAGTCCCCGCAGCTCAGGGCCTGCTTCGTGAGCCGCACCTGCTGCGTGGCGAACCGGTAGGCGTACCGCTCGTGGGAGTCGACCACGATCTCCAGCTCGCCGTCGGTCCCCGCCGCCCGGGCGGTGGGGGTCCGGACCTGCGGGCGGGCCTGCTTGCGGGTGTTCGGCGACTGCCAGAACACCATCTCCCGGCCACGGGCCCGGGTGTGCACGATCTGGGACCGCCGCTCGGTCCGCCGGTCGGCGATGACGTCGATCGCGGCCCCGTTCCGGCTGCACGACACCAGCGGCACCCGCTCCACGATGTCCGGCTCCGTCGGCCACTCCTCGCCGCCCACCGGGTAGCAGAAGAGCGCCTTCGTCCGCGGCCACGTGCCGGACGTGCGGAAGACGAGCCCACCCGCCGTCGGGACCCGGAGCAGGAACGGGAGCGTCGAGTCCGGGTCCGGGTTCCGGGCGATCAGCAGCTCCGCCACGCCCGTGACGCTAGCGCGCGGGGTCGACCACCTCGACCCGCCGGCCGGTCGCCGCGGCGATGCGGTCGAGCAGGGGCGCCCCGTCGGGCAGGACCATCGGGGTGCCCCAGAGCTGCGGGAGCGGTGCACGCGGGACGAAGTCGAGGACGTGCTCGAGGGTCACGCGCAGCGTCCGGTCGTCGAACGCGATGGTCCGCCCGGTGGCCCGGGCGAGGTCCCATCCGTGCACGACCACCTCGGTCAGCGCGATCCGGCCCCACGTGGCGTTCGGCAGCTCCACGCCCGCGGTCGTCGACCCCTCCCACGCGGCGGGATCGCCCCAGGCGACCGCCAGGCGTTCCAGCGCGGCCGGCAGCTCGGCCCGCTGGTCCTCGTTCCCGGCCCCACCCCCCGCGACGAGGTCGAGGTGCGCGAGGAGGCCGGCGACGTCGTACTCGTCGCACGGGGTCGGCAGGCCCAGCTCGGCGTCGTCGAGGGCGGCGATCAGGGCGCCGGTCGTGCGGCAGGCAGGCGTCAGGTCGGGCGTCGGGTTCATGGTGGTAGGACCGCCGGGCGGACCGGGACTCATCGCCCCCGGCCGACGATCTGCACCTCGTCACCCGGCTCGAGGGCGCGGAAGAACGTCCGCGCGTCCTCGTCGTCGAGGTGCACGCAGCCCGCGGACGCCCGGCTCAGGCTGCCGCCGTGCAGCGCGCGCCCCTCGTCGTCGAAGAACACCGAGTACGGCATCGGCGCGTCGTCGATCTCCTTGCTGACGTGGTGGCGTTCCTTGCGCTGGACGGCGAACGTGCCCGTCGGTGTCGGCGAGCGGCGGGACCCGCTGGTGATCGGGACCGGGCCCTCGACGACGCGACCGTCCTCGAGCAGCCACGCCCGGTGTCGCGTCAGGTCGACGCAGACGTCGGCCGTGGGCGCGCACGGCGTCGAGCGCTGCGGTGCGGTGTCCGGCGCGGCGACGGCGGGCTGCGCCACCACGGCCGGGACGGCGACGGCGGCGGCCAGCGCGGCGGTCGAGCGCAGGCCGGCCGAGCTCCGCGCACGGCGATGTCGAGCACCCATGGTGTCCCCCCGATCACGACTGGGTCACGGGTGGCGTTCCCGCGCGACACGCCGCTCACGCATCGCGTCGCCCGGCTGGGGTCAGCGCCACCCGTCGTCGGGAACGCCGCCGGGGATCACCTCGCCCGGCGCGTAGGGCTCGCGGGTGAACACGAAGCTGCCGAGGTCGAGGTGGCTCAGCGATCCGTCCGCTCCCCGGACCGCCCTCAGCGTCTCCCCCGCGTAGTAGCCGTCGAGGCCGACCCAGGTGCCGTCCGGCCCGGGCCGGAACCGGGAGGCGCGAGCCCGGCCGCCGAGCCCGCCGACGGTGAGCCGGTCGCTGCCCTCCAGACGCACCGCGATCGGGGCGGCGCCCCAGTACCAGGGCCCCAGCAGTGCCCTGACCTGCTCGTTCACGACGGCGGGTCGCCACGGCTCGGGCAACCGCGGCTCGCGCTCGGCGACGAGGCCGAGCAGCTCGGCCACGCAGGTGCCGATCGCCGGCCCGGAGGTGGCGTTGGCGACGGCGACGGCCGCGAGGTCCTCGGCGGGGTCGACCCACAGCGTCGCGACGAAGCCCGGCATGGACCCGGTGTGGCCGGCCAGGGCGCGGCCGCCGTGGCGCAGCAGCTGCACACCCAGCCCCTGCGCGTGGTCGGGGTCCCCGGCCTCCGACGGAGCGGACGGGCGGCGCATCTCCTCGACGGTGGCCGCGGGGAGGACGCGGTCGTCGCCGTGGAGCAGGAGGTCGCCGAAGCGGGCGAGGTCGGTCGTCGTCGACCACAGCTGGCCCGCGGGCGCCATGAGTCCGGCGTCGTGCGCGGGCTCGGGGTGCAGGAGGTCGGCCCACGGGTGCACGGCCCAGCCGTGCGCGTGCGGAGCGGTCGGCGCGTAGGTCGTGCGGGTCATCCCGAGCGGCGTGAAGACCTCGCTGCTCGCGGCGGTGAACCAGTCGTGGCCGCGCAGCTGCCCGACGAGGGCGCCGAGCAGCGCGAACCCGACGTTGGAGTAGTGGTGCCGACGCCCCGGAGCCCGGAGCGGGGGCTCCGCGACCAGGCTCGCCAGGTCGGGCCGCACGGCGCCGTCGGAACGCTCCCACCACGGCGGGGCCGTCTCGGCCGGCAGCCCGGAGGAGTGCGCGAGCAACTGCGCGATCGTCGCGTCCGGCACCGGGGTGTCGGCGAGGTGGTCACCGAGCCGGTCGTCCAGATCGAGCCGGCCCTCGTCGCGCAGCCGCAGGACCAGCACGGCGACGACGGTCTTGGTGATCGAGCCGATGCGGTACTGCGTGTCATCGGTGGGCGGGGCGCCGTCGACCTCGCCGCGCGCGCCGCTCCACACGACCTCGCGACCGCGGAGCACCGCGCCCGCCATCGAGGGCGCCCGTCCCCGGGACTGCTCGACGGCGATGCGGTGGGTCAGGGCGTACGCGGTGGAGTCGAGCAGCACCGCGCCAGTCTGCCGGTCAGTTCGCGGGACGACCCGTGCCGTCGTCGGTGTCGCCGCGCTCGGCGGGGTGGTCGTTCTCGGTGAGCGACACGGAGGCGACGACCTCGGACGCGCTGCCGTACTCGACCGGCGGGATCGCGCGGATCGCGCGGACCGTCTGCTCGTCGCCGGCCTGCTCGGCGGCGGCCACGAGCGTGTCGCGGTCGGCCGGGAACGACTGTCCGTTCAGCACGGCGTCGAGGCGGGAACGGGTGGTGGAGGCAGCCATGGGCGCAGGTGCCCGGCGTGCGGTGCGTGCACACGTCGTCCTGGCGGGTAGCTCGGCCCATGACCTCCTACGGCTACTTCCTGTCCTGCGAGCAGTACGGGCCGCACGAGCTGATCGACCAGGCCCGGCGGGCCGAGGCGGCCGGCTTCGAGCGCCTGTGGATCTCCGACCACTTCCACCCGTGGAACGACGCCCAGGGCCAGAGTCCCTTCGTGTGGGGCGTCCTCGGCGCGCTGTCGCAGGTGACGTCGTTGCCGGTGACGACCGCGGTCACCGCGCCGATCATGCGCATCCACCCGGCGATCCTCGCCCAGGCCACCGCCACGGCGGCCGTGCAGCTCGAGGGCCGGTTCGTCTTCGGCGTCGGGTCCGGCGAGGCGCTCAACGAGCACGTCCTGGGGGACCCGTGGCCGCCGATCGGCGAGCGGCTGGAGATGCTCGAGGAGGCGATCGGGCTGATCCGGCGGATGCACGAGGGCGGCGTGGTGAACCACCGCGGGAAGCACTACCGGGTCACCGACGCGCGCATCTACACGCTGCCCGAGAACCCGGTCCCGATCTACGTCTCCGGGTTCGGCGAGCAGGCCACGCAGCTGGCGGCGCGCATCGGCGACGGGTACTGCGGCGTCGCCCCGGACGCGTCGCTGCTGCGGACCTACCGCGACGCCGGCGGCGCGGGCCCGACCCAGGGCGGCACCAAGGTCTGCTGGGGCGACGACCGCGAGGCGATGATCGACCACGCCCACCGGATGTGGCCGAACGACGCCTTCCCGGGCCAGCTCGCCCAGACCCTCCCGCGTCCGTCGGACTTCGAGGACACCGCGCGGCTGCTCTCGCGCGACGAGGTGCCCGGTCTGTTCGCGTGCGGGTCGGACGTCGACGAGCACGTGTCCCAGCTGCGCTCCTACGCCGACGCCGGCTACGACGAGGTCTACGTCCAGCAGATCGGGCCCGACAAGGACGGCTTCTTCGCGGCCTACGAGAAGGAGGTGCTCCCGGCGCTGCGTGGCTAGGGTCCGGGTGGTGGGCGTGTGGTCGGAGCAGGTCGTCCCCCGGGTCACCGACCTGGCGCTGGGCCGGGAGCCGGTGACGCGGCTGCGGCGGCGGGCGCTCGCGCCGGCGCGCGGCGTCGTGCTGGACCTCGGCGCCGGGTCCGCCCCGAACCTCCCGCTCATGCCGCCCCCTATCGGCGTGCTGCTTGAATCCTGTCGGGAAGGTCCTGGGGGTGGAGCCGTCGACGACGGCACGGCGGCTGGCCCGACGGCGGTCGGGGCCGCCGCTGGAGTGGGTGGGCCTGGACGGGGCGTCGCTGGAACTGCCCGACGACGCCGTCGACACCGTCGTCAGCACCTTCACCCTCTGCACGATCCCGGACCTCGACGCCGCGCTGCAGGAGGCCCGGCGGGTCCTGCGGCCGGGCGGGGAGTTCCTGTTCCTCGACCACGGCCTCGCCCCGGACGAGCGCGTGCAGCGGTGGCAGCACCGCCTCACCGGTGTGCAGCAGCGCGTGTTCGCGGGGTGCCATCTCGAGCGCGCGATCGACCGGCGGGTGGCGGCGGCCGGGTTCGTCATCGAGTCGCTGGAGCACGCCGCGATGCCCGGCCCGTCCGTGCTCAACCACCTCTACCTCGGGTGTGCTGCCTGACACGGGACGATTGGGACGGCGCCGGGGGAGCCATCCCGTCGTCATGAAGGTCACCGTGTTCGGCGCGACCGGCGGGGTCGGTCGCTTCGTCCTGCACCACCTGCTCGCGGCCGGGCACGAGGTGACCGCCTTCGTGCGCTCCCCGGAGAAGCTCGGGGACCTCGCGTACGCCGTCGACGTGGTCTCCGCGGAGCTCTCGGATGCGGACGCGGTGGCACGCGCGATCGAGGACGCGGACGCGGTGATCACGGCCTACGGCCCGCCGATCGACCCGTTCGTCGCGAGCGGCCCGCTCACCGAGGGCACCCGGACGATCGTCAAGGCGATGCACGCCGCCGGGGTGCGCCGACTGGTGTCGCTCGCGACGGTCAGCGTCCCCGACCCCCGCGACCGGCCGCGGCTGTTCGACCGCCTCGTGCCGATCGGGATCGGGCTGCTGATCCCGGGTGCGCTCGCCGAGGTCCAGGGCATCCACGAGGTGGTGTCGACGTCCGAGCTCGACTGGACGGTCGCGCGGATGTTCGCCCCGATCGACACCCCGGAGAACGGCACGGTCCGCGCCGGCTACCTCGGCGTCGACCCCATCGGCGTGGAGATGACCCGCGCCGACGTGGCCCGGTTCCTCGTCGACCAGCTGACGAGCACCGAGTACGTCGGCGCGGCCCCGGCGATCAGCAACTGATCCTCAGAGCCCGTAGGTCTCCAGCAGCCGCAGCCACACCTCCGACATCGTCGGGAACGACGGGACCGCGTGCCACAGGCGGGACAGGGGCACCTCCCCGACGACCGCGATCGTCGCCGCGTGCACCATGTCGGCGACGTCCTGCCCGACGAACGTCGCGCCCACGATCACCTCGCGCTCGGTGTCGACGACGATCGTCGCGAACCCGTCGTAGCCGTCGGCCTGCAGCGAGCCGCCCGCGACGCTGCCGATCTCGTACGAGACCGCGCGCACCGGGAGTCCCTCGGCGCGGGCCGTGTCCTCGGTGTGGCCGACCGCCGCGATCTGCGGGTCGGTGAAGATCACCTGCGGCACGGCGGTGTGCTCGGCGGTGGTCGCGTGGTGCGAGTACCGCCCGCCGAGCTGCTGTCCCTGCGAGCGCGCCACGATCACATCGCCGCAGATCCGGGCCTGGTACTTGCCCATGTGCGTCAGCTTCGCGCCGGTCGAGGCGTCGCCCACGGCGTAGAGCCAGTCGGCGATCACCGTGGTCGAGTCGTCCGCGGGCAGCGGCTTCCCCGGCTCCAGACCGACCGTCTCCAGGCCGATGTCGGACGTCGCCGGCTTCCGGCCGGCGGCGACGAGCAGCTCGTCGCCGGTCACCTCGGAGCCGTCGTCCAGGGTTGCGGTGACCCGGCCGCCCTCGCGGCGGACCGCCGTCATCGACGTCCCGAGCCGCACGTCGACCCCGTCGGCCTCCAGCGAGGCCTGCAGCCGGCGCGCGGCCTCGGGCTCGACGCCCGGCACCAGGCGGTCCCCGTGCTGGACGAGGGTGACCTGCGCGCCGAGGCGCTGGTAGGCGGTCGCCATCTCCACGCCGACGACACCGCCGCCGAGGATCAGCAACGACGCCGGAACGTACTTGACCTGCGTCGCGTCGCGGTTCGTCCAGGCACCGACGTCGGCGATGCCGTCGACCGGCGGGTAGGTCGGGACCGAGCCGGTCGCGACGACGACCGCGCGCGCCGACACCGAGGTGGTCGTCCCGTCGTCGTGGGTGACCTCCACGGCCCGCTCGCCGGTCAGCCGGCCGCGCCCGCGCAGCAGCGTGATGCCGGCGCCGGAGAGCCAGTCGGCCTGCGAGGAGTCGTCCTCGGCGGCGAACTGGTCGCGGCGCTCGAGCACCTTCGCGACGTCGATCGGGCCGGTCTCCACCCCCGGCATGCGCTCCACGGCGGCCCGCAGGTCGACCGGGCGCAGCAGCGCCTTCGACGGGATGCACGCGTAGTAGGAGCACTCGCCGCCGACGAGGCCGGCCTCGACGATCGCCGCGGAGAGCCCCTGCTGGTGCGCCCGGTCCGCGGCGTTCTCCCCGACCGGCCCGGCCCCGATCACCACGAGGTCCACGTCGAGATCAGCCATCGTCCTCAGTCCCTCCCGTCGGGCCGAACCGTTCGACCCGGATGCTGGCGTCGGGCTGCCCGGCCGCCTGCAGGTACGACTCCATCGCCAGGGTGAATCGTGCCGAGCCGCACACGAACGCGGTCGCCCCCGGGTCGGCGATCGCCCCGATCACCGCGGCGTCGAGGCGGGATCCGCCCTTCTGCCGCGACCGCGCGATCAGCGCACCGGCGGCCTCGAGCTCCTCGCGGTAGGGGAGGTGCTCGTCGGTCCACGCGGACACCGCGAGCGAGAGCAGCTCGGGCCGCCCGACCTCCCGGGCATGCCGCAGCATCGACACGAGGGGCGCGACGCCGCTCCCGCCGCCGATGCCCAGGGCCGGCGTCCGGCCGTCCCAGGCGAACCAGCGCCCGATCGGGCCGCGGCACTCGAGCTGGTCGCCCGGCTCGACCACCTCGGAGAGGAAGCCGGACACCTCGCCGTCGGGGACCTTCTCCACGTACAGCTCGACGAGGTCGTCCGACGGGGCGGACACCGTCGAGTAGGAGCGGCTCGCGGTGTAGCCGTCCTCGGCGCGCAGCCGCAGCACGTAGTGCTGACCGGGCCGGTGGACGACGCGGTCGGGGACCTCGAGGCGCAGGATCACCGCGATGTCGCCGTGGTGGCGCACGTCCACCACCCGCGCGTCACGCCAGATCGCGGCGCGCTGGGCGTCAGTCGCCATCGAAGCGCTGCTCGGTCCAGGGGTCGCCGCGGTGGTGGTAGCCGTTGAGCTCCCAGAACCCCGGCTCGTCGTGGTCGAGCAACGTGACCTTGGAGATCCACTTCGCGGACTTCCAGAAGTACAGGTGCGGCACGATCATCCGCACCGGGCCGCCGTGCTCCCGGCTCAGCGGCTTCCCCTCGTGCTCCCAGACGATCCACGCCTTCCCGCCGGTCACGTCGTCGAGCGGGAGGTTGGTGCGGTAGCGGGTGGTCGACTCCTCGACGACGAACCGCGCCTCCGGCAGCGGCTGCGCGACGTCGAGCAGGGTGTCGAGGCTGATCCCGGTGAACGACGTGTCGAGCTTGGACCACGTCGTCACGCAGTGGATGTCGCCCCGGTAGACGTCCGTCCCGAGCGCCTTGAGGTCCTTCAGCGTCCACGTCGTCGGGGACGCGACGAGGCCGTCGATGGTGAGCGTCCAGCGCTCGGCGTCGATGCGGGCGGTCGGCTCGGCCGTCAGCACCGGCCAGGACGACCCGACGTCGTACTGCCCCGGGGGCAGCCGCGGATCGCGCTCCGCCTGGCGTCGTCGTCCCGTGAACCCTCGCGTGATCGCCATGTCCCGGCTCCTCTCGGCGTGCGGGCCACAGCCTAGGGAGGGTCGGGCTCCGGACGCCTCGGTCGAACGACGCAGACGGCGGGGATCATCCCGACGACGGCGCGCGCAGCACCGCGGCGAGCTGGTGCCGGCCGCTGATCCCGAGCTTGGGGTAGGCGTGGTGCAGGTGGGACCCGACGGTGCGCGGGGAGAGGAACAGCCGGTCGGCGATCTCCCGGTTGCGCAGGCCCGCCGCGGCGAGCCGGACGATCTCCCGCTGCTGCGGGGTGAGGTCGGCCAGCGGGTCGGCCTCCCGCTCGGTCTCCTTCGGTCCTGCCGAGCCCGCGGCCCGCAGCTCCGCGCGCACGCGCTCGGCGAGTGCGACCGCGCCGAGCTCGTCGAACGCCTCCAGGGCCGCGGTCAGCATCTCCCGGGCCTCGAGGGGGCGCCGGCGGCGGCGCAGCCACTCGCCGTAGTGCAGTCGCACGGTCGCCCGTTCCACCGGCCAGTCCTGTCCCGTGGGGTCGGCGAGCGCGAGACGGAAGTGGTGCTCCGCCTGCTGCTCCTCGCCGACCAGCGCGTCCGCGTGGTGGAGCAGGAGGCGCAGGCGGGGTGAGGTCCTCGTCCCGAGCGCGGTGCGGACCCGGTCCGCCACCATCGCCGCGTCCCGACGTTCGCCCGGCCCGCTCGCGGCGGCCGCGAGGGCCGCGACCAGGCGCGGCGACACGCCGGGATGCAGCGGCTCGCCCGCCGCGGTGAACGCGGCCCGCAGCTGCCGGTAGGCCTGGGCCCGGTCGCCGTCGACCATCGCGGCGAGGGCCGCGGCCGACCGCAGTCGGAGGTCGACGAGCCGGTTGTCGGCGAGGTCGATGCGTCGGCGTGCCTCCGCGACGAGGTCGTGGGCCCGGTCCGGGGCGCCGCGGAGCGCCGCGAGCGTCGCCCGGGGAGCGGCCAGCTCGGCCGCGACCCGGTGCATGCCCCGCGTGTGGGCCAGCTCCGTCCAGCGCGCGATCACCTGGTCGGCCGCGCTCCACCGGCCGTGCTCGACCAGCAGCGCCGCGAGGATCGGCACCCCGAAGGCTGCCGGCCCCTCGTGGTGCATCCGGTCGTGGGCGCGCGCGAACAGCTCCACCGCCCGACGCACGTCGTCGGCGCGGTCCGCCACGAACCCGAGGTTCTGCAGGTCGTTCGCGGTCGCGTCGGGACCGGCCCGGCCGGCGACGAGCATGCGGTCGAGCAGGTCCGCGGCCTCGCCGCGGTCGTAGACCGTGGCACGCGCCCACATGAGGTCGGCGGGTGCGTCGGCGTCGGCCAGGACCCGGCGGACCGCCTCCCGCACGGCGGGGAGCGCCATCACCGCGTCGGCCGCGGAGCGCTGCTCGGGCACGCCGGAGGAGTCGGCGGCGAGGCAGAGGAACGAGGCGAGCAGGGAGGCCCCGGCGGCCGTGGTCGCCCCGATCAGCGGGACGACCTCCTGCAGGCGCCGGACCGCCTCGCGCTGGCGGCCGTGGAGCATGAGTGCCGCCGCGGCGAGCAGCGTGGTGAACACCAGCACCGTCGGGTCGTCGGTCTCGGCGCGGATCGCCTCGTGCTGCTCGGCCACCCCGTCGGCGTCCCCGGCTGCGTAGGACGCCCCGAGGGCCTGCCGGAGCCGCTCCAGGCGCGCCGCGGGGTGCGGGGAGCACTCCGCCGCCCGCCGCCAGACCCCCGCGGCCGCGCGGTGGTCACCCCGTTCCGCCGCGTCGTGGGCCACGCCGGCCAGCTCCGCGGCCACGTCCTCGTCGCGGGTCAGACACGCCTCGGCCCGGTGCAGGGCCACCAGCTCCGGGTCGTCGCCGGCCGCGGCGAGCGCGAGGTGCGCCCGTCGGCGCTCCTCGGCGGACGCGAGCCCCCAGACGGTGCTGCGCACGAGGGGGTGCCGGAACGTGACGGTCGCCCCCTCGACCACCACCAGGCCCTCCCGCTCGGCCGGCCCCCAGCACCCCAGGGCGGTGGCGGGGACACCCGCCGCGGCCTGGATCGTCGCGACCGGTTCTCCCCCGCCGGCGACCGCGACCACCAGCAGCCGGGACACGGGATCGGGGAGGTCCCGGACGGCCGCGTCGAACAGGGCCTCGGCGCGGCGAGGGAGCTCCACGGGCAGCGGCGACCCGGCATCGGCGAGGACCTCGATCGCGAGGGGGTTCCCGGCCGCCGCCCGGAGCACGTCCCGCCGCGCCGCGCCGGTCGGGGCGGCCGGGCGTCGGTCGAGGAGGAGCGCGGCGGACGCGTCGTCGAGCGGCCCGAGCTCGACCGTCGGCAGGGAGGCGTCGCCCGGGAGCACGCGGCCGTCCCCGCGGCCGGCGAGGACCATCCCGATCCGGTCCGCGGGCCCCAGCCGGCGCGACACGAACACGAGCGCCCGCAGCGACTCCCGGTCGAGCCGGTCGGCGTCGTCCACCACCAGCACGACGGGGTCGCGCCGTGCGGCCCGGCGCAGGAGCTGCAGGACGCCGAGGTGGAGCGCCCCAGGGGCCACGGCCTCCTCGCCGCCGAGCACGGCGTCCGTGACGGCGGCGCGCGGGTGGGCCGGGAGCTCGTCGATCAGGTCCGCCGCCGGGAGCAGGAGCTGGGAGAGGGCGGCGAACGGGACCTCGGACTCCGCCCGGCAGCCGTCGGCGCCCAGGGTCCGCACCCCGACCGCGGCGGCGTACCCCTCCAGGACGCCGAGCAGGGCGGTCTTGCCCGTCCCGGCCTCCCCGACCAGCACCACCGCCGGACGCTCGGAGCCGGTCCGCAGGCCGCTCGCGCGGACGCCGTCGACCAGCGCGGCGAGGACCCGCTGCTCGGCCTCGCGCCCGACGAGCGCCGTCACCGGAGCGAGGTGGCGCTGGAGCGGCCGGTCATGCCGACGATCCTAGGCAGCCCGGCCACCCCCGCCATCCGTCGTCGCGCGCAGCTCACCCGCCCCCGCGTACGTCACGGCGGACACGAGTCCGCGGACCCGGGGGCGGCGGGGCGCATCGGTCGACCGACCGCTTCCGCCCGGCGCCGATGGTTGCGTGGCTGGCCGGGAGCTACCGTGCTCGAGCGGGCGAAGATCGGGAGGAGCGGGTCATGACGGGAGCGGGCGACCACGGTGTGGTCCTCGACCCGGCGTGCGCGCGGCTCGTGCGGGCCCTCGACGGCCCGCCGCAGCTCCACCGGCTGGGGCCCCACGACGGCCGCGAGGCGCTGCGCGAGCTGCAGGACGACCGGCTCGAGGGCGCGGACGTCGAGGTCGACTTCCACACGGCACCGGTGGGCCCGGGTGGTCTGGTCGGCTTCCGCGTCGTGCGTCCCCTCGCCGCCGAGGGGATGCTGCCCGTCGTCCTCCACCTCCACGGCGGGCGCTGGGTGACCGGTGACGCCGACACCCACGGGAGCCTGATCCGCGCGCTGGCGACGGGGGTGCGCGCCGCGGTCGTCGTCCCGGAGTACACCCGCGTGCCCGAGGCGCGCTTCCCGATCGCCGTCGAGGAGGCGTACGCGACGCTCGTGTGGGTCGTCGAGCACGCGCACGACCTCGCGCTCGACGCGGACCGGGTCGCGGTGTCGGGGGACTGCACGGGGGCGACGACGGCGACGGTGCTCGCGATGCTCGCCGGGCGGCGCGGAGGGCCGCGCCTGGCCGCGCAACTGCTGTACTACCCGTGGACGGACCCGCGCTGCGACTCCGGATCCCACCGCGAGTTCGCCGACGTCCCGGTGCTCTCCACCGCGGCCGCACGCTGGTACTGGCGCCAGTACCAGGACGCGGCGGGCGACGGGGACGACCCGGCGTACGCGCCGGCGCGCGCGAGCGCCGACGACCTCGTCGGGCTCCCGCCCGCGCTGGTCGTCACCGCCGAGGCGGACGTGGTCCGCGACGAGGCCGAGCTCCACGCCCGACGGATGCAGGACGCGGGGGTGAGCGTCACGTGCGTGCGCCACCGCGGCGTCGTGCACGACTTCGTGACCCTGCGCCCGTTGCGCGACGTGCCGGCCACGCGGCTCGCCCTGCGCCAGGGCGTCGACTTCCTCGCGGACGCACTCCGGACCGCCTGACGTACTTGCGTCAACAGACCGATGCGGACACCGAGCGCCCGTCGGCAGGGTCGTCGTCGCCCCCGGGAGAAGAGAGACGACGATGCCCTACCTGACCACCTCGGACGGAACCGAGATCTACTACACCGACCAGGGCACGGGCCGACCCGTGCTGCTGAGCCACGGCTGGCCGCTGTCCTCGGACGCGTGGCAGGTCGAGGTCAAGCTGCTCGCCGACCGCGGCTACCGCGCCGTCGCGCACGACCGTCGGGGCCACGGTCGGTCCTCGAAGACCTACACCGGCAACGACATGGACACCTACGCCCGCGACGTCGCCGAACTCGTCGAGTCGCTCGACCTGCGCGACCTCGTGGTCATCGGGCACTCCACCGGAGGCGGCGAGGTCGTGCGCTACGCCGCCCGGCACGGCGTCGACCGGGTCTCCAAGGTGATCACCGCCGGCGCCGTCCCGCCGGTCATGGTGCGTTCGGACGCGAACCCCGACGGCCTGCCCCTGGAGGTCTTCGACGGCATCCGCGAGGGCGTGCTCGCCGACGCGTCGCAGTTCTGGCTCGACCTCGCGGAGTCGTTCTTCGGCGCGAACCGGGAGGGCAGCGCGGTGTCCGAGGGCGCCAAGTGGGACTTCTGGCGACAGGGACAGCTCGTCAACCTCGCGGCCGCCTACGACTGCATCAAGGCGTTCTCGGAGACCGACTTCACCGAGGACCTCCGGTCGCTGCGCGTACCGATCATGATCGCCCACGGGGACGACGACCAGATCGTGCCGATCGACGACGCCGCGAGGAAGTCCGTCGAGCTGGTGCAGGACGGCACGCTCAAGGTCTACCCGGGCGCCCCGCACGGCATCTACGGCGACTACCGGGCCCAGCTGGACCAGGACATCCTCGAGTTCATCAAGCAGTAGCCCCGGAACGTCTCCGCCCCGGCACCGCGCGGTGCCGGGGCGGAGTGCGTCGTGGCCGCGCTCAGTCCCCGGTGGCGCGGATCGCCTCGCGGATGACGTCGGCCGACTCCTTCGGGTGGGAGAGCATCACCAGGTGGGACGAGTCGATCTCCGTCACGGTCGCGCCCGCACGCCGGTAGCCGAAGCGCTCGACGTCGGGGTTGATCGTCCGGTCGGAGGTCGACACGATCCCCCAGGAGGGCTTGACCTTCCACGCCGCGGCTCCGGCGGGCTCGCCGAACGCCGCGGCCGCGAGCGGGCGCTGGGTGACCGCGAGCACCCGGGTGATCTCCGGGTCGACGTCGGCGGCGAAGACCTCGTGCACCTGGGCCGGGTCGACGGCGACGTCGACGCCCGTGGTCCCGTCGGGCAGCGGGAAGCTCGTCTGGACGAGGGCCGTGGCGAGCGCGGAGTCGGGGAATCCGCCCTGCAGCTCGCCGAGGCTCTCGCCCTCCTCGAGGGCGTACCCGGCGAGGTAGACCAGCGCCCGCACGTTGTCCTCGACCCCCGCGACGGTGATCACGGCACCGCCGTAGGAGTGCCCGACCAGGACGACGTCCCCCTCGATCTGACGGACGACGGAGGCGACGTAGGCGGCGTCGCCGTTCAGCGAGCGGTTCGGGACGGCGGGGGCGACGACCGGGATGCCGGAGTCGAGCAGCTCCGGGACCAGCGCGCGGAAGCTCGAGGCGTCGGCGAAGGCGCCGTGGACGAGGACGACGGTGGGCGGGGTCGGCATGGCGGGCTCCTCGGGTGCGGGAGGGGTGGTCCGGCCAGCGTGCGTGCCCCTCCCGTCGCCCGGTATCGGTCGGTCGACCGGTGTCAGGCCCCGGCTTGATCCGTCCCGAGTTCCCCCCGGTGCGACACGCCCAGCTTGCGGAACACGCGGTGCAGGTGGGTGCTCACCGTCCGCGGCGAGATGAGCAGGTGGTCGGCGATCTGCCGGTTCGACAGTCCCCGCCCGGCGAGGACCGCCACCTGGCGTTCCTGCGCGGTGAGGGCGTCGAGCGGACCCGTCCGGGGACGCCCGGCTGCGTCGAGCTCGCGGTCGACCACCGAGGCCCAGCGGGTCGGGCCGAGCGCGGTGAACAGCTCGCGGGCGAGTCCGAGCAGGCGGCGTGCGTCCCGAACCCGTCGCGCGCGCCGCAGCCGGATCCCGTGGGCGAGGGCCAGCCGGGCCCGCAGGAAGGGGTTCGCGAGCGGCGCGGCGGACAGCGCGCGCTCGACCGCGGCGTCGGCCTCGGCGCCGTCGGCGAGGAGGGCCCGGGCGAACGCGAGCTGGTCGGCGAGGAAGGGGGACGAGGTCGTCGTGACCAGCTCGTCGAGCTGCGCCAGGACCGGGGCGAGCTCGCCGAGCCGGTCGCTGCGCAGGCAGGCCTCGGCGTAGTCGGCGAAGCCCCACCAGGCGAGGTGGGTGCCGCTCGTGAACAGCTCGCGCAGGATGTCGGCGGCCGCACCGAAGCGGCCCGCCGGGAGCTCGGAGGCACCGCGCGCCAGGGCGAACATCGATCGGTGGAACTGGGTGAGGCTGCCGGCGGGGAGCTCCGCGAGGGCCCGGTGCACGCGCGGGTCCGGGTCGCCGGGGTCCGGACGCAGACCGTCGAGCCACGCGAGGACCGTCACCGGGCCGAGCGTCCAGAAGTCCTGGTGGGTCTCCCGGCACAGGGCCTCCGCCCGGACCGCCGTCTCCTCCGCCTCGCCGAACCTCCCCAGCATCAGGTGGCTCCACGCCAGCGAGACGGCGGCCTGCGCGGCCGCGGCGCGATGTCCCCGGGCCAGCAGTGCGTCCTCGATCGCCGGGAGCTCGGCGGCGCCGAGCGCGAAGTCGTAGGCGCGGGTCGCGGCGGTCACGAGGACACGCCGGCTCTCCGGCTCGAGGTCGTCGCGGGCGAGGGCGCGGAGGACCTCCTGCCGGACGACGCCGGCGTGCTCCGGCTCCCGGGCGAACGTCTGCAACCCCATCGGCTCGTCGGGACGGTTGCGGAAGATCGCACGGGACGCTTCGAGCACCGGGCCCCGCACGTGGGGCGACGACGAGTAGGACAGCCGGTGGAGGACCCGGAGCGCCAGTTCCGCCCTCCCCCGGTCCGCCGCGTCCCGCACCGACGCGACGAAGGCGGCCACGTGCGACTCGCTCCACGAGTCGGGGGCCCAGTCGTCCTGGTGCAGGAGCAGATGCAGGGCGTCGGTCCAGGCGACGTCGCCGGTGGACACCCGCGCGAGCAGCCGGTCCCCCGTCGCGCGGTCGCCGACCTCGATCGCGAGCTCCGCGCCCCGGGCGGCGCGGCGCGACGCCGCCTCCGGGTCCTCGCCGCGGTCCACCGCACGCTCGAGGAGGACGAGCGCGACCTGCGGCGCCCCGCGGGCCACGGCCGCCTCGGCCACGGCCTCGAGCTCCGCGGCGACCTGCTCGTCGGCGACCACGACCTCCGACCGGTGCCAGGCCCGTCGCTCCGGGTCGTCCGCGACCACCTGCGCGAGCGCCGTGTGCGCCGCCCGGTGCGCAGGCGGGCCCGCCTGGGCCAGGACCGCCGACCGCACCAGGGGGTGCCGGAACCGCACGCGGTCGCCGTCGAGGTCGACGATGCCGCTGGCGACCGCCGGGTGCAGGTCGTCGAGCCCGGCGTCGCGACCGAGCACGTCGGCTCCGGCCCGCAGCGCCTCCGTCACCGACCCACCGGTGTTGGCCGCGATCACGAGCACGAGCGCCGCCGGGATGGGTGGCAGGTCCTCGACCTGCCGGGCGAACGCCCGCTCGAGGCGGCGCGTCAGCGGGATGACCGCCCGGCCCGGCGCGGCCGGAACGTCCCGGGTCCCGGAGTCGAGTGCGCGCGGGAGTTCGACGAGGGCCAACGGGTTGCCCTCGGCGAGCTCCAGCGCCCGGGCCCGGAGGGTGCCGTCGAGCCGGGGATGGAGGCGGTCGAGGAGGGCCTCCGCGCTCGCGTCCGGCAGTGCGCCGAGCTCGAGCTCGTCGACGTCGTCGAACGTCGGGCGACGCGCGTCGGAGCGGACGGCGGCCACGACGTCGAAGCCCGACTCCGGGGCCCGCCGGGCGAGGAAGTGCACCACCGCGAGGGAGTCCGGATCGAGCCACTGGGCGTCGTCGACCACCACCACCGGCGCGCCCGCCCGAGGGGAGTCGAGCAGGGCGAGGGACGCCACCGAGACGAGGAACGCCGTCCGGGCGGCGTCGCCGGCCACCTCGCCGGCCATCCCGAGCGCCGCGAGCAGGGCCGCTCGCTGCGGGCCGGGGAGCGCGCCCACGTCGTCCAGCACCGGGGAGAGCAGGTGGTGCAGCGCGGCGTAGGGCAGCGCCGCCTCGGCCTCCGACCCGGTGACCCGCAGGACCGGACGTCCGCCGGCCGCCGCGAGACGGGCCGCCCGCTCCAGCACCGCCGTCTTGCCGATGCCGGGTTCGCCGACGAGCACCACGGCGCGGCCGCCGCCGGCCACGAGGCGTTCCACCCGGTCGAGCACGTCGGCACGCCCGAGGAGGTCGCCCGCCGGTGCCACCGCCGCACCACCCCTTCCGCGCCGTCGGTCAGGGTAGGTGGTGATCGGTCATCCGACGGATACCCGCCGACCCGCGCCCCGGTGCAGGATCACCGCCGTGACCGAGACCGACGAGATCGACCCGGCGGCGGCCCCGTCCGGACCTGGCTGCGTGGAGTGCGAGCGCGACGGCGGGTGGTGGTTCCACCTGCGGCGCTGTGCCGCCTGCGGGCACGTGGGCTGCTGCGACTCGTCGCCCGCGCAGCACGCGACAGCCCACGCGCGCGGCGCCGGGCACCCGATCCTGACCAGCTACGAGCCCGGCGAGTTCTGGTTCTACGACGACCGCGACGGCTCGCTCGCGGAAGGACCGGATCTCGCGGACCCACGGCACCACCCCGGCGACCAGACGGTCCCCGGCCCGGCCGCGCGCGTGCCGCGCGACTGGGTCCAGCGGCTGCACTGACGGTGGCGACGCCGGTCCGCTGGGACGGGGCGCTGCTCCGTGGCCCGGTGCACGGTCCCCTCCCCGCCCTCCTCCTGGTGATGACGACCGCGACCGGGCTCGTCGATGCGGTCAGCGTGCTCGGCCTGGGCCGCGTCTTCGTCGCGAACATGACCGGCAACGTCGTCTTCCTCGGGTTCGCCGTCGCCGGGGCCCCGGGCTTCGCCCTGGCTGCCTCGCTCGCAGCGCTCGGCGGGTTCCTCGTCGGCGCGCTCGCCGGGGGTGCCGTCGTCGCCCGACGCGGACACCGTCGCGGACACCTCCTGCGCGACACCGCGCTCGTCGAGGTCGTCCTGATGCTCGGCGCCGTCGCCCTGCTCGTCGGGGTCACCGGCGCGTCGGGCAGCGCCCTCGCCTCCGTGGTCGCCGCGCTGCTCGCCGTCGCCCTGGGCCTGCAGAACGCGGTGGTGCGGCGGCTCGCGGTGCCCGACCTGACGACGACCGTCCTGACGATGACCCTCACCGGGATCGCCGCCGACGTCCGCGGTGCGGGCCGCCCCGTGGTGACCCGCCGCGTGCTCGCCGTCGCGACGATGTTCCTCGGTGCGCTCGCCGGCGCGCTGCTGGTCGACCGGGTGCCGCTCGCGGTGGCGCTGGTCCCGGCACCCGCCCTGCTGCTCGTGGTCGTCGTGGTCCTGCAGCTCGCCGTCCTGCGTCCCGAACCCTGGCAGGTCGGACCGGGCTGACGTCGCCCCTGTTCACGGCGGGTGCGCCGCCGAAAGGCAGGATCGGGGGCCAGCACCCCGACACCGAGGGAGAGCCCGTGACCGAGACCGGTCTGCCCGAGAGCCCCGACGAGATGCCCGAGGGCGACCGGGACTCGATCGACGACACCACCTTCGAGCAGCTCGACGACGCCGACCTCCTCGACGCCGAGGGCGCGGAGCGCGACCCCGAGGACCCGCTCGACGCCGGCTGGGTCCCGAACGAGACGACCCGCGGGATCGACGCCTGGGGCGTCACCCCGGACGAGGAGGCGACGGGCGAGCCGCTGTCCGAGCGGGTGCGCCACGAGATCCCCGAGGACCCCGACGACGAGCGCGCGGACGGCCTCGGCGACGCGAGCGACACCGACGGCGAGCTGTACGACGACGAGGTGGGCACCTCCCGGTCGGGCCGGCTGGTGCTGCGCGACGAGGGCGACGAGGGCTACGCCGACGACGTCGGCGTCGACGGGGCGGCGGCCAGCGCGGAGGAGGCCGCCATGCACACGATCGAGGAGTGAGGTGACAGGAGGTCCTGTCAGGAGTCTTCCGTCCTGACGGGGCCCTCTGTCAGGATGCCGGTGTGACCACCCGCACCTTCCAGGGCGCGAGCGCGGCCGAACGCGTCGCCGACCGGCGCTCGCGGCTGCTCGCGGCCGCCCTCGACGTGGTCGGCGAGCGTGGGGTCGGCGAGTTCACGATGACCGCCGTGTGCCGCGCTGCCGGGCTCACCGAGCGCTACTTCTACGAGTCGTTCGCCCGCCGGGAGGACCTGCTCGAGGCCCTCTTCGACGCCGTGTCGGCCGACGGACTGGACCGCGCCGTCCGGGCCGCGGGGGCGGTGCCGCCGGGCGAGCTGGAGGCGCGGTCGCGCGCCGCGATCGGCGCGACGACGACGCTGCTCGGCGAGGACGCGCGCGTCGCCCGCCTGTACCGCGAGGCGATCGGGCACCGCGAGCTGGCCGGGCGCCGGCAGGACACGATCGCGACGTTCGCCGCCCTGCTCGCGCGGTTGATCGCCGAGGCGCACCCCGAGCTGCGCGCCGAGGACCTGCAGCTCACCACGACCGTGCTCACCGGCGGCGTCATCGACGCCGTCGGGTTCTGGCTCGACGGGCGGCTCGACGCCGACGTCGAGGCCCTCCTCACCCGCTGCGCCCGCCTCGTGGTGGCCGCGACCGAACAGCACCGCACCGAATCGGCCCGTCCCCGGGAGGAACGATGACGACCCCCCTGCCGCTGCGCGTCCAACAGACGGTCGCCTCCGTCCTGGGCCGGGTGCCCTCGACCCCCGGGCCGCTCGCGCCTCCGCCCCCCGGGAACGACCTGAAGGCGGTCCCCGGGGACCCCGGCGCCCCCGTCGTCGGACGGTCGCTGGAGTTCGCCGCGGACATGCTCGGCTTCGCCCGGCAGCGCTACGAGCAGTACGGGCCGGTGTCGTGGAGCGGCGCGTTCGGCCGCCGGATGGTCGCGGTGCTCGGACCGGACGCGATCGGTCAGGTGCTCGTCAACAAGGACAAGTTCTTCGGCAACGCCGACGGCTGGGGCTTCTTCATCGGGCCGTTCTTCCGCCGCGGGGTGATGCTGCTCGACTTCGACGAGCACCGCACGCACCGGCGGATCCTGCAGGAGGCGTTCACCCTCGACCGGCTCGGCGAGTACCTCGACGTGATGACCCCGCGGATCGCCCGCAGCCTCGACGACTGGACCACCGGCGACGGCGTCCGCATCTACGAGCGCATCAAGCAGATGACCCTGGACATCGGCACCGAGGTCTTCGTCGGCGACGAGCTCGGGCCGCGCGCCGACCGGGTCAACCGCGCCTTCGTCGACACCGTGCACGCGGGGGTCGCGGTCGTGCGCGCGCCGGTCCCGGGCGGCTCGTGGAAGCGGGGCCTGGACGGGCGGAGGATCCTCGAGGACTACTTCGCCGCGCAGATCGCGGCCAAGCGCGCGGGCGACGGGCGGGACATGTTCAGCGTGCTGTGCCACGCGCGCAGCGACGAGGGCGAGACGTTCTCCGACGACGACGTCGTCAACCACATGATCTTCCTGCTCATGGCCGCCCACGACACGTCGACGATCACGCTGTCGATGATGAGCTACCTGCTGGCGAAGAACCCCCAGTGGCAGGAGAAGCTGCGCGAGGAGTCGTTCGCGCTCGGGGAGACCGGCTCGATGGCCGATCTCGACTCGCTGGTCTCGCTGGACCTCGCGATGCGCGAGACGCTCCGGATGTACGCCCCGGTGGGCCAGCTCGCCCGGATCACCGTCCGCGACGCGGACCTGCAGGGCTTCCACGTCCCGGCCGGGACGCTGCTGTCGCTGGGCGTCCACGCCTCGCAGCGCATGGAGCCGTGGTGGGACCGCCCCGACGAGTTCGACCCGGACCGCTTCGCCCCCGAGCGCGCCGAGGACAAGTCGCACCGCTTCGCGTGGATGCCGTTCGGCGGCGGGGTCCACAAGTGCATCGGCCTGCACTTCGGCGGCATGGAGGTCAAGGCGATCATGCACGCGATGCTGCGACGTTTCCGCTGGAGCGTGCCCGAGGACTACGTCATGCCGATCGGCCTGACGACGGGCCCGACCCCGGCCGACCACCTGCCGCTGCGCCTCGAGCGGCTGTAGCGTCCCGGCGTGCTCGAGACCGACCTCGTCCACCTCCGCCGCTGCGTCGAACTCGCCCGCGAGGCGCTGGAGGCCGGCGACGAGCCGTTCGGCTCCGTGCTCGTCGGTGCGGACGGGACGGCGCTCGCCGAGGACCGGAACCGGGTGAACACCGGGGCGGACCCCACGCTGCACCCGGAGTTCACCCTCGCGCGATGGGCCGCGGAGTCGTTGCCCACGAAGGACCGGCCGGGCGCGACCGTCTACACCTCCGGCGAGCACTGCGCGATGTGCTCCGCCGCGCACGCGTGGGTCGGACTCGGCCGGATCGTCTACGCCAGCTCGTCGGCGCAGCTCGGCTCGTGGCTCGCCGAGCTCGGCGTCGCGCCCGGGCCGGTGGCGCCGCTGCCCGTGTCGGCGGTCGCGCCCGGCGTCGTCGTCGAGGGTCCCGCTCCCGGCCTGGACGAGGAGGTGCGGGCACTGCACCGCAGGCTCCACGACCGGGGGTGACCCGCGTCGCCTGTCACCGAGCCCACTTCCTCGTGTGCCGACACCGCCGTCCGGGTCATCCTTCCGCGGTCGCCCCAGTGCTGCGGCCACACGAGGACCAGCACTCCGATCGGGTAGGTGATGGCGATGCCGACGACCTCGGTGCCCTGGATGGGCAATCGCGTCGTGATGTGGGAGATCGAGGAGACGGAGCTGACCGCTCTGGAGTGGCGGCGGCCGTACCACGGCGTCACCCGCGGCTTCCGTGTGCTGGGCGCCGACGAGCTCGCCCTCGTCTGCCAGGCCGTCGAGGAGGCGACCGCCGAGCTGCGTCCGGCCCCGCGCCTCGAGGACGTCGCCGGTCGCCCGCTCGACCTGGAGACATTCATCTCCGAGCTGTTGGAGCGCTGAGGTGGTCCGGGCCCGGAGGGACCGGGCCCGGACCACGTCTCAGCCGGACACCTCGTAGGTCGGGACGATCGTCGCCCGGCCGATCGAGTGGAAGAACAGGTTGAAGCCGAGGAACGCCGGGGTCGCGTCCTCGCCCACGCCGAGGTCCTCGACGTCCACGGCGTGCACCACGAAGTAGTACCGGTGCGGCCCGTGCCCACCGGGCGGCGCAGCGCCGATGAAGCGGCGCGCCCCGGCGTCGTTGGCGAGGGTCACCGCGCCCTGCGGCAGCAGGCCCTTGTCCGGGTGGCCGGCGTCGGCGGCCAGCGACGTCGTCGAGACCGGGATGCCGGTGACCGCCCAGTGCCAGAACCCGCTCGCGGTCGGCGCGTCCGGGTCGTAGCAGGTGACGGCAAAGCTCTTCGTGCCCTCGGGGAAGCCGGACCACTCGAGCTGCGGTGACACGTCCTCGCCGCCCGCGCCCATGATCCCGCTGACCTGGGCTGTCGGGAGCGTCTGGTCGTCGGTGACGTCGGTGGAGGTCACCTGGAAGGTGGCCACGTCGGGCAGGAAGCTGTACGGGTCGGGCGGCTGGGGAGCCACGGGTCCTCCTCGTCTCGCGGTGCACGGGCCTGTCCGCCTGTCTTCCCCGCCGACCTCGCAGCTCATGCAACCCGGCGGGCTCCGTCGCGTCCTGACGGGGGACCGCTTGCGTCGGTCCCGCGGCCCGATGGACGCTGTCGACCGAGATCCGGGGGGTGGGGTGGATGGACGGGCGCGAGTTCGGCCGCTACCGCCTCGGTCGCCTCATCGGCTCCGGCGGCATGGGCGACGTGTACGAGGCCGTGGACGTCGAGCGCGACCGGGCCGTCGCGCTCAAGCTGCTGCCCGAGCTGTTCGGCGGCAACGCCGAGTTCCTCGAGCGCTTCCGGCGGGAGTCGCGGGTGGCGGCGCGGCTGCGGGATCCGCACATCATCCCGATCCACGACTACGGCGAGATCGACGGCCGGCTCTACATCGACATGCGGCTGGTCGACGACGGGGTGACGCTCGCCCACCTGCTGCGCGACGGCGGTCCGCTGTCGGTCGAGCGCACGGTCGCGCTCATCGGCCAGGTCGCCGACGCCCTGGACGCCGCGCACGCCGACGGCCTGATCCACCGCGACGTCAAGCCGTCGAACGTGCTCGTCACCGCCCGCGACTTCGTCTACGTCGTCGACTTCGGGATCGCCCACGCCGCCGGGCACACCGCCTCCGGGCTGACCGGCACCGGGTCGACGGTCGGCACGCTCGAGTACATGGCGCCGGAGCGGTTCACGGCGCGCTCGGTCGACCGCCGCGTCGACGTCTACTCCCTGGCCTGCCTGCTCCACCAGTGCCTCACCGCGCAGCCGCCGTTCGCGGGCGACGACCTGCCCGAGCTGATGTACGCCCACCTCGACCGCGAGCCCCCGCGCCCGAGCGAGCACCGCCCGTGGGTCCCGACCGCGCTCGACGAGGTCGTCGCCGTCGGGATGGCCAAGGCCCCCGACCGTCGGTACGCGAGCGCGGGGGCCCTCGCCGAGGCCGCGCGGCGGGCGGTCGAGCCCGCCCGCGAGCGCCGGCCCGTCGCGGCGGGAGCGGTCGCCGCACCCGGACATGACCCGGCTCCCCTGCCGGACACGGTGCCGCCGGCCGGGACGCCCCGCCGCGGTCCCGCACCGTCGGCCGATCCAGGGCCGGCACGTCCGCCCGGCCCGGGTGCGCGTCCGGTGCGCTACCGACGCGATGGAACGACGGTCCGCGTCCCCCGCCTCGCCGTCCTCGGTCGAATCCGTCGGCGGCCCCTGGTGGTCGCGGTGGCGGTCGTGGCGGCGTTGGCCGTCGTCGTCGCACTGACGACGCTCCTCCGCCCGGCACCCACCCCCGCCGCGGCGACGGTGCCGCCGGGCGCGGTGCCGGCCCCGACCTCCCCGGGGCTGCAGAGCCTGCCCGTGCCGCAGGTCGTCGGGGCCGTCTCCACCCCCGTGACCCCCGGCTACCTGGCGCTCTCCCCCGACGGCCGCCAGGGCTGGGTGACCAACCGGGAGGCCCGTGTCGTCTCGGTGGTCGACCTCGACCGGCAGGCGATCGTGGGCGCCGTCCCGATGCCGGTCGCCACGCCGCGGTTCGTCGCCTTCAGCCGGGACGGCGCCCGGGCCTACGTGAGCTGCTACGACGAGCGCGGCGACGTGGTGGAGGTCGTCGACACCCGGACGCTGGCGATCCTCGCGACCATCCCCGTCGACCGGGAGCCGTACGCGCTCGCCGTCGCACCGGACCAGCGGACGCTCTGGGTCCCGAGCCACGAGACCGGCTCGCTCGACGTCGTCGACCTCGCCACGAACGCGGTCGTCCGGCGCGTGCCGGTGGCCCCGAACCCCCACTGGGTCGCCTTCGGCGCGGCCGGCACCTACATCGCCAACCACGAGTCGAACCTGGTCACCGTCCTCGGCCCGGACGGCTCCCCGCGGACGACGGTCCCGGTCGGCCGGAGCCCGCACGCCCTCGCGGTCTCCCCCGACGGGCAGCGGGTCGCCGTCGCGAACTACGACGGCGACACCGTCGACCTCATCGGGACCGGCACCGACCGGGTCGAGGCCTCCGTGCCGGTGGGCCGCGGGCCGCAGCACGTGTCGTGGTCCGCCGACGGCGAGCACCTCTACACCGCGGACGTCGACGGCGGGACGGTGACGACGGTGGACGCGCGGTCGAACGCCGTCACCGCGACCGTCCCGGTGTGCTCGTCCCCGACGAGCGTGACGGTGCACGGCCCGGACCTGCTGGTCACCTGCCTGGACGAGGCCAAGCTCGCTGTCGTCCGCGCGGCGGCGTGAGGACCTCGGCGGTCAGGACCGCGCCGGAGGGCGCCGATGCCGGATCAAGATCACCGGAACGACGAGGATCCGAGGGCTCAGCGTCCGGATCCTCGTCGTCGTGGTGATCTTGGTCGGGCACCGGCCTCACCCGGTTCGCGCGACCCACATGGCGGCCGCGAGTTCGGGGCCGAGCAGGTGCTCGTCGTCCCCGTCGCCGAGCGAGACAACGAACGAGCCGCCGAAGGGGTGACGGCCGCGCATCAGCACCTCGGTGCCGAGGCCGAAGCCACGTTCCTTGAGGTGCCGCAGCACCGCGGGGTCGTCGTCGTCGACGCGGACGAGCCGCCCACCCCGGCCCGGTTCGAGGGTGGAAAGGGCCTGGGCGTCCTGCTCGACGGTGCGACCGTCGGCGTCGGGGATGGGATCGCCGTGGGGATCGACCTCGGGGTGCCCGAGCCGGGCGTCGATCCGGGCGAGCAGCCGGTCGGAGACGTAGTGCTCCAGGACCTCGGCCTCGTCGTGCACCTCGTCCCACCCGTAGCCGAGTTCCTGCACGAGGAAGGTCTCGAGCAGCCGGTGGCGGCGCAGCATCGAGAGGGCGTGCCGGCGCCCGGCCTCGGTGAGCGTCAGCCCGGCGTAGGGGCGGTGCTCCACCAGCCCGAGGTCGGCGAGCTTGCGGGCCATCCCGGACACCGACGACGCGGAGAGCCCGAGTCGCAGGGCGAGCCGTGAGGTAGTCGCGGTGCCCTCGGCCTCGACGAGCTTGTAGACGGCCTTGACATAGTCGTCGACCGCCGTCGAGTGGGAACCGCCCTCCATGCGCGTCAGCCTAGGCGCGGTCGGCCGGGGATCAGCCGCCGCAGCACCCGCCGCCGCAGCAGCCCCCGCCACCGGACGGCGCCATGGCGGGCCGGGCCGACGGCTGGGCCGTGGTGGCCTTGCCGCCGAGCGCCACCGTCGACAGCAGCTTGACGGTGTCGGTGTGCCCGCCGGGGCAGTCCGCGGGGTCGTCGGCCTGCTGCATCGGCCGGTTGACCTCGAACGTCGACCCGCACTCCCGGCACCGGAACTCGTAGACCGCCACGGGTCGAGCCTAGGCGGCCCGACCCGCCGTCAGGAAGCCTCTCGAGTGCCACACCAGGCAGGGCAGCAGGCCCGCCGACCTGCCTCACGGAGCACTCGGCGACGAGGCCGACGAGGGCGCGAACTCACCGCCACGCCACCGGCCGGCTTCCTACGCTGTCGCACATCACCCGAACCACGTCACGCGTCCTCGTCGCCCTGCTCGTCGTCGGGCTGCTCGCGGGCGGCGCGATCTGGTTCGCGCAGAGCCGGGGGTTCACGGCCGGAGACGTGTGGGAGGTCGTCGCGCCTCCCCCGCCAGAGCCGTGCAGCGAGCCCGACCCGACGTCGGAGGGCTGCCTGACGCCGACGGCGCTGCGGCTCCACGACGCGGCGGTCGCCCGCTTCGGCGCGCCCGACCCCGACGGCCCGCTGCGGTCGCTGACCTGCTGGTCGGAGCACGCGTGGAACCCGTCGAGCGACCACCCCGCGGGCCGGGCGTGCGACCTGTTCCCCACCCGCTCCGGGCGCTTCCCGGTCGGCGACGAGCTCGGCGCCGGCTGGGCGATGGCGACCTTCCTGCGGGACAACGCGGACGAGCTCGGCGTGCGGTACGTCATCTGGCAGGGGCGCATCTGGACCCGCGGCGGCGGTGACCGGGACGGCTGGGGCCGGCCCTACGACGGCGGCGGGGTGTACGACCCCACGGACGCGACCGGCGGGCACTTCGACCACGTCCACGTCAGCGTCCGACGCTGAGCATCGCGATCATCACGTTCGGCGTCGGTGCCGCCGGACCCCGTGCCACACTGGTTCCCGAGCGCGCCGACATCACGCCGTGACGCGCACGCCGCCTGGCCCTCGCTCCGTCGCGAGTTCCCCGACGCCCGGGCGGAACCCCCGACCTCGACGCTAGGTGCTCCCCATCTCTGACATCACGACGTTCCCCGGCCTGGGCATCTCGCCCTCGATCGCCGACCTGCTCGCCCCCCGCGGCATCACCGAGCCGACGCCGATCCAGGCCGCCGCGATCCCGGACGCCCTCGCGGGCCGCGACGTGCTCGGCCGCGGGCGCACCGGGTCCGGCAAGACGCTCGCCTTCGGGCTCCCGGTCCTCGCGAAGCTCGCCCGGTGCGACGCGCCGACGCGGCCGAACCGCCCCCGCGCGCTGATCCTGCTGCCGACGCGCGAGCTCGCGAGCCAGGTCCGCGACGCCCTCGCGCCGCTCTCCGAGGCCCTCGGGCTCGAGCAGACCGTGGTCTACGGCGGTGTTGGCCAGCGCCCGCAGGAGAACGCGCTCAAGCGCGGCATCGACCTGCTCATCGCCTGCCCCGGTCGCCTCGAGGACCTGATCGGCCAGGGCCTGGTGGACCTCGACCGCATCGAGGTCACCGTCCTCGACGAGGCCGACCACATGTCGGACCTCGGCTTCCTCCCCGCCGTGCGCCGGCTGCTGCGCCGCACGCCCGGCGACTCCCAGCGGCTGCTCTTCTCCGCCACGCTCGACGGCGAGGTGGACAAGGTCGTCAAGGAGTTCCTGCGCTCCCCGGTGACGCACAGCGTCGACCGCGCCGCCGAGCCGGTGCCGGACATGACCCACCACGTGTTCACGGTGAACGCCGCCGACCGCAACGCCGTCGTGCAGGAGCTGGCCGGCGGGCTCGGCCGCACCATGCTGTTCACCCGCACCAAGCACGCGGCACGCAAGCTGTCGCGCAAGCTCACCGCCGCCGGCATCCCGGCCGCCGAGCTGCACGGCAACCTCGCCCAGAACGCCCGCGACCGGAACCTCGGCTGGTTCCGCGACGGCGAGGTCCGGGTGCTCGTGGCCACCGACATCGCCGCCCGCGGCATCCACGTCGACGACGTCGCCCTGGTCGTCCACGTCGACCCGCCCGCCGAGCACAAGGCCTACCTGCACCGGTCCGGTCGCACCGCGCGCGCCGGGTCCGCCGGCGACGTCGTCACCCTCGCCTCGCCCGACCAGCGTGGTGAGGTCGCGAAGCTCACCCGCCAGGCGGGGATCAAGGCGAGGACCGCGCAGGTCGCCCCCGGCGCCCGCGAGATCACCGCCCTGGTCGGCGAGCCTGCCCCGTTCGCGACGATGCCCGAGGCTCCCGTCGCGCCGCAGCAGCAGCCCGCGGCCGGGTCGTCCTCGGGGTCCCGCTCGGGACGCGGGCGCCGTCGCGGCGGCAGCGGCGGAGCCGGCGGTCGTCGCGGCGGGTCGCCGGCGGCGCAGGGTGCTCAGAGCACCGGCGGACAGGCGCCCGCGGGCGGCGGCGGTCGTCGCCGCGGCGGCCGCGGTGGCCGTGGCGGCTCGGGCTCCACCCCGGTGCACTCGAGCTCCTCGTTCTCCTCGTCGTCGTCGGAGTCGCGCGGGCGCCGCACCCGCTGAGCCGACTAGCCTCGTCGAGCGTGTTCACCGGGTTCGGCGAGGCCGCGGTCGACTTCTACGAGGGACTCGAGGCCGACAACACCAAGGCGTACTGGCAGGACAACAAGCACCTGTACGACGACCACGTCCGGGCGCCGATGCAGGCCCTGCTGCTGACGCTCGAGCCGGAGTTCGGCGAGGGCCGCATCTTCCGGCCGTACCGGGACGTGCGGTTCTCGAAGGACAAGGTCCCGTACAAGACGCAGTGCGGAGCGACCGCCGGCGGGCACTATGTGCAGATCTCGGCCGACGGGATCATGGTCGCGGTCGGCTACTACGCGATGGTGCCGGGGCAGGTCGCGCGGTACCGCGCCGCGGTCGACGACGAGCGGCACGGCCCGGTGCTCGCGTCGATCGTCGCCGGCCTGCACGACGACGGATTCACCCTCGGCGGCGACCGGCTGAAGACCCGCCCGCGCGGCACGGACCCCGACCACCCGCGGCTGGATCTGCTGCGCCATCGCGCGCTCTACGCGCACACGTCGTGGGAACCGTCGGACGAGCTGCACACCCCGGAACTCGCGGACCGGGTCGCGCGGACCTGGCGACGGATGGACCCGCTGGGCGAGTGGCTCCACGAGCACGTCGGGGTCACCCTCGACGACGCCGCCCAGGGAGCGCGCGGCCGCCGCTGAGGACGCAACGAAGTGACCTCCGGGGTTCCTGGGGGTGACGATCTTTGCGTCGCCGCAGCCGGCTCGTCGGTGATCCTTGTGCCAGGACGGCCGGTCCGCTGGCATGGGTGCACACCACCACGGCGACCCACGCAGGAGTGGCCATGAGCACCAGCCACGACACCACCGTCTCCCTCGACGACCGCTACACCGCCACGAGCGGCCGCGCGCTGATGACGGGGATCCAGGCCATCGTGCGGCTGCTGCTCGACCAGCGGCGGCTCGACGGGGCCCGCGGCCTGGACACGCGGGTGTTCGTGTCCGGCTACCAGGGCTCGCCGCTGGGCGGGCTGGACTCGGAGATCCTGCGCAGCCGGCGGCACCTGGACCCGGCGGGCGTGGTGTTCACGCCCGGGGTCAACGAGGAGCTGGCGGCGACGGCGGTCGCGGGCACCCAGCTGCTCGGGGCCGTGCCAGGGCGCCAGCACGACGGCGTCGTCGGGTTCTGGTACGGCAAGAACCCCGGCCTCGACCGGGCGGCGGACGCCATCCGGCACGGCATGCTCTCCGGGACGGCGGCCCGGGGCGGGGCGGTCGCGCTCATCGGGGACGACCCGGCGTGCAAGTCGTCGACGGTGCCGAGCTCCTGCGAGCCGATGGCCGCGAGCCTGTCGATGCCGCTGCTCGCGCCGGGGTCGGTCGCCGAGGTGGTGGAGCTGGGCCTGCACGCGGTCGCGATCTCCCGGGCCTCCGGACTGTGGACCGGACTGAAGATCATCGCCGACGTCGCCGACGCCTCGGCCACGGTCGACCTCGGCGCGCTCGCCCCCGACCTGCTCGGCGTGCCGCACCCGCCGGAACGCGACCGCCCGACGTCGCCGCCGCTCGTCGGCCCGCCCGCCCTCGACGCCGAGCACGACGTGCTCACCCGCCGTCTCGACCTCGCGAAGGCCTACGCCCGCGAGGCCGGCCTCAACCGCGTCACGTTCACCGCCCGCCGCGCGCGGCTGGGCGTCGTCGCCTCCGGCACGGGCTACGCGACGGTCCTGCGCGCCCTGGACGACCTCGGGCTCGGCGAGTCCGAACTGGACGCGCTCGGGGTGCGCCTCGTGCGCCTGGCGATGCCGTTCCCGGTGGACGACGAGGCGCTCGCGGCGATGACCCACGACCTCGAGGAGGTGCTCGTCGTCGAGGACAAGGTGCCGTTCCTGGAGGGCCACGTCCGCCAGGCGCTGTACGGCACGGTGCCGCCGCCCCGCGTGGTCGGGCGCCGCGACGACCGGAACCGCCCGCTGCTGTCGGCGCGGGCCCAGTTGTCGGCGGAGGACGTCGCGACCGCGATCGCCGCCCGACTCACCGCACTCGGCGCGGAGCTGCCCGCCGCCGCGGTCGCCCACCTCGACGCGCTGCGGCCGCCCCGTCCCTCGCGCATCCCCCTGACGACCGCCGACGTCCCCTCCCGCACGCCCTACTTCTGCTCGGGCTGCCCGCACAACACCTCGACGCGCACGGACGACGACACGCTGGTGGGCGTCGGGATCGGCTGCCACGCGATGGTCGCCCTCGACGGCGGGCACCGCGGCCACCAGGTGGGCATGACCCAGATGGGCGGCGAGGGTGCGCAGTGGATCGGGCTCGCCCCGTTCACCGACGACCGCCACCTCGTGCAGAACCTCGGCGACGGCACGTTCCACCACTCCGGCTCGCTCGCGATCCGCGCGGCGGTCGCGGCCGGGGTGTCGATGACCTACAAGCTGCTCTACAACGACGCCGTCGCGATGACCGGCGGGCAGCGCGCCGAGGGACGCCTGGACGTCCCCGCGATCACCCGCGAGCTCGCGATCGAGGGCGTCCGCCGGATCGTCGTCACCACCGACGAACCCGGGAAGTACGGCAGGGGCGACCTCGACCCCATCGCGAGCGTCCGCCACCGCGACGACTTCGCCGCGGTCGAACGGGAGCTCGCGGCCGTCGACGGCGTCACGGTGCTCGTCCACGACGACCGGTGCGCCACCGAGGAGCGCCGCCTGCGCAAGCGCGGCCAGCTGCCGGCCCCGATCGAGCGCGTGGTGATCAACGAGCGGGTGTGCGAGGGCTGCGGCGACTGCGGCGACGTCTCCACCTGCCTGTCGGTGCTCCCCGTCGAGACCGAGTTCGGCCGCAAGACCCGCATCCACCAGGCGTCGTGCAACTCCGACTACAGCTGCCTCAAGGGCGACTGCCCGTCGTTCCTGCTGGTCGAGCCGGGCACCGTCGCGCCGCGGACCGTCCCGGGGCTGCCGGTCGAGCTGGTCGAGCCGACGGTGCGTCTCCTCGACTCCGCGCTCCTGCGCATGCCCGGGATCGGCGGCACGGGCGTCGTCACCGTCTCGCAGATCCTGCAGATGGCCGCCCATCTCGACGGTTCCTTCGCGGCCGGGCTCGAACAGGTCGGCCTGGCGCAGAAGGGCGGGCCGGTCGTCTCGGACGTCCGGATCGCCAAGCACCCGATCGACGGGGCGCTGCGGGCCTCCCGCGCGAGCGCCGACGTCGTCGTCGGGTTCGACCTGCTCGGGGCGGCCGACCAGGCCACGCTCGGCGTCGCCCGCCCGGGCCACACCGTCGCCGTCGTGAACACCTCGCTCACCCCGACGGCCGCGATGGTCACCGGCCGCGTCGTGCTCCCCGGTTCCCCGGACGACGCCCTGGAGAAGCTCCGCGGGGTCGCGGCCGAGGTGCACCACGTGGACGCGCAGCGGATCAGCGAGGCGCTCTTCGGCGACCACCTGCCCACCAACGTGCTCATGCTCGGCGCCGCGTGGCAGCACGGGGTGGTGCCGGTGTCGGCCGAGGCGCTCGAGCAGGCGATCCGGCTCAACGGCACCGCGGTGGAGACGACGTTGACCGCGTTCCGCTGGGGGCGCGCAGCGGCGATCGACCACGACGCGGTGCTGGCCGCCGTGACCCCGCCGACCCCCGCGGTGGTCGCCGTGGACGAGCGCTCGGCCGCCCTCGCGGACTTCGTCGAGGGCCTCGAGGACGTGCTGGCCACCCGCATCGCCGACCTCACCGGCTACCAGGACGCCGCCTACGCCGCCCGCTACGCCGAGGAGGTCCGGCGGGTCACCGCGCTCGCGACCGACGCGGCGGGTCCCGACGACGGGTCGCGCATCGGCGCGGCCTACGCCCGCGGCCTGCACCGGCTGATGGCCTACAAGGACGAGTACGAGGTCGCCCGCCTCCACCTCGACCCGGTCGAGGTCGCCCGCCGGGAGGCCGAGTACGGCGCCGACGCCGACGTGTCGGTGATGCTCCACCCGCCGGTGCTCCGCGCGCTGGGCATGCAGCGCAAGATCCGTCTGCGGGGCCGGGTCGCGGAGCTGGCGTTCCGCGGGCTGCGGGCGGCGCGCCGGCTGCGCCACACCCCGCTCGACGTCTTCGGCCTGGCCCACGTGCGCGCCGTGGAACGCGCGCTCGTCGGGGAGTACCAGCAGGCCGTGCGGGCGGGGGTCGAGGCGCTGCCCGCGACCGGCGTCGACCTCGTCGTCGAGATCGCAGGGCTGGCGGAGGACGTCCGCGGGTACGAAGAGGTCAAGCTCCGGAACGTCGAGCGGTTCCGGGCGCGGTGCGACGAGCTGCTCGGGTCGAGGGGCTGACCAGCCGGGTCGGAGGCGGGTGTGGGGGTCGTCGGGGGTCTCGACCGGTTCCAGCGCCGGCACCGCTGGGCGGGGCTCCCGCTCGCGGTCCTGTGGAAGTTCCTGGACGACGAGGGCACCTACCTCGCCGCGCTGATCACCTACTACGGGTTCCTCTCGCTGTTCCCGCTGCTGCTGCTCGCGGTCACCGTGCTCGGGTTCGTCCTGCAGGGCGACCCCGCGCTGCAGGAGGCGCTGGTCAACTCCGCGCTGCGCAACTTCCCGGTGATCGGCGACCAGATCGGCGACAACGTCGGGTCGCTGCAGGGCAGCGTGCCCGCGCTCGTCGTCTCCGTCGTCGTCAGCGTCTACGGCGCGCTCGGGGTGACGGTCGCGCTGCAGAACGCGTTCGCGCGGATGTGGGCGGTGCCGAAGGCCGAGCGGCCGGCGCTGCCCACCGCGTACGCCCGGGGGGCGGCGGCGGTCGGGGTGCTGGTCGGGGCGGTCGTGGTCGCCACCGCGCTGACGGCCCTCGGGGCGCTGCTGCCGGGTCTGCCGGCCCCGCTGACCGGGTTCGGGCAGGTGGTGCTGACGATCCTCGGGGTCGCCGTGAACGCCGCGCTCGTGGTGATCGCCTTCCGGCTGCTCACGCCGCGGGCGCTGACGGTCCGCCAGGTGGCTCCGGGCGCCGTGGTCGCGGCGGTCGCGTGGCAGCTCCTGCAGTCCACGGGTGCGTACCTCGTGCAGTACCAACTGCAGGGCACCAGCGCGAGCTACGGCGTGTTCGGGATCGTCCTGGGCCTGCTCGCCTGGATCTACCTCAGCTCCGTCGTCGCCCTGTTCTGCGCCGAGATCAACACCGTGCGGGCGCTGCGCCTGCACCCGCGCAGCCTGCTCTCCGCGATGCCCGACGACACCGCGACCACCCCGGCCGACGAACGCGCGTACACCGCCTACGCGGAGGCCGAGCGGCTGAAGTCGTTCCAGAACATCGAGGTCGGCTTCGACGCCGGGGTGCCGCAGCAGCGGTCGACGGGCGAGGACGGCGCGCCGGATCGGGCCGCGCCGCCGTCCTGAGCATCCCGGATGCCAGCAGTACGTCATTGCGTCCACCCAGCGCCAGGAAATCCGGCATCGTCGACCCTCACGCCGGGCCGCCGCGCCGAGCGGAACCAACGACGCGTTCGTGCAGCTGGACGCCACGAACGGGTCGTTCGCTCCTTGCGCCGTAGCGGTACGCCCGCGTACCTTCGCCGCCGAGGTACGACTCCGTACCAGGACGAGGAGACAGCGGGCATGAGCAGAGTGCAGGGCAAGGTCGCCGTCGTGACCGGAGCCGGGTCGGGAATCGGCCGCCAGCTGGCGCTCGAGCTCGCGCGACGCGGCGCCCGGCTCGCGATCTCCGACGTCAACGAGACCGGCCTCGCCGAGACCGCGGACCTCGTCAAGGGGCTCGGCGCCGAGGTGCACACCGCGCGGCTCGACGTCGCCGACCGGGAGGCCGTCCTCGCGTACGCGGATGCGGTCGAGGAGCACTTCGGCGTGGTGCACCAGATCTACAACAACGCCGGCGTCGCGTCGTCGGGCACGGTGCTCGACGGCGAGTGGTCGGAGTACGACCACGTGCTCGGCATCAACCTCTTCGGCGTCATCAACGGCACCAAGGCGTTTCTGCCGGCCGTGGTCCGATCCGGCGATGGCCACGTGGTCAACCTGTCGTCGCTGAACGGAATCATGGCCCAGCCCGGGATGTCCGCGTACTGCACCGCCAAGTTCGGCGTCCGCGGCTTCACCGAGACGCTGCGCGCGGAGATGCTCGCGGCCGGCAGCCCGGTCGCCGTGACCGTCGTGCACCCCGGCGGGGTGAAGACGAACATCGCGACCGCCGCCTTCGAGCGCGGTTCCGCCGCCGGCCGGACGACGGCCGCCGACGAGGCCCGGACCAGGACCTACAACGAGAAGCTGCTGAAGATGCCGGCCGACCAGGCGGCGCGGATCGTCGTCGACGGCGTCGAGGCCGGGAAGCCGCGGGTGCTCGTGGGCAACGACGCGAAGCTCGTCGACCTGTTCGTCCGCCTCGTGCCGCGCTTCTACCCCGCCGCGCTCGTCCGGTTCGGCGGCAAGGCGCTGGGAGGCCGCTGACCGGCTCCTCGCGCAGGGGATGCGTCACCGCGTGCACCGGACACCAGGACGTCGACATCGTCAGTTCCGCGGGTTGCGGACGGCCGCCTCGTCGCGCACCATCCATTGGGATGGCGCTCGGATGGTGGGGGGCAGGTCGTGGGAGAGGTCGACAAGACCGAGAAGATCACCGTGAACCTCGGGCTGGTCGACCTCGGGCACATCGACCTCCTCGTGCAGGAGGGCTTCTACACGACCCGCACCGACTTCATCCGCACCGCGATCCGCAACCAGCTGAACGCCAACGGCCCGGCCCTCGACCGCACGGTGGCCCGCCGGACCCTGGTGCTCGGCACCCAGCACTTCTCCCGGAGCGACCTGCAGGCCCTGCGCGAGCGCGGCGAGCAGATCCACATCCGGGTGCTGGGGCTGGCGAGCCTCGCCGAGGACGTCGACCCCGACCTGGCGGTGGCCACCATCGCCTCGGTCGAGGTCCTCGGCGCGTTCCGCGCGAGCCGGGCCGTCAAAGCGGCCCTCGGCTCGCGGATCGTCTGAGCCGTCGGCGGCGTCGGGGACCACCCGTCGCCCGACACCTCGCTCCCGAGGGGACGACGCGATGACCGCACCACACCGAGCCCGCCGACTCGTCGAGGCGCTCGCCGACCGCGTGCGCCGGATGCCCATGCCGATGACGGCGGGCGCCGGCCCGACCCCCGCCGCCGTCCTGGAGGCCACCCGCCTCACGCGCGCGGGCCGCCTCACCGAGGCGATGTCCGCGCTGCAGGGCGCGGGCTCGATGCCCGGAACCTTCCCGACGATGCCGAGCTCGTTCCCGACGATGCCGAGCCCGTTCCCGACGATGCCGAGCCCGTTCCCGACGACGGCCGGGGCACGGACCGACGCTCCGGGACGCGTGTCCCGCGGGTCCTTCACCGGTCCGGCCGGGACCCGCAGCTACCGCGTCGTCGTGCCCTCGCAGCCGCAGGACCGCCCGGCCCTGCTCGTCATGCTGCACGGCGGCACCCAGGACGCGGACGTCTTCGCGGCCGCGACCGGGATGGACGACCTCGCCGAGCGCGAGGGCTTCGTCGTCGTCTACCCCGAGCAGTCCCGGCAGGCGAACGCCATGGGCTACTGGAACTGGTTCGAGCCGAGACACCAGGGCCGGGACGGCGAGCCGTCGTTGATCGCGGGCATCGTCCGCACCGTCGCCGACGAGCACGGCACCGACCCGCAGCGCGTGTTCGTCGCCGGCTTCTCGGCCGGAGCGGCCATGGCCGCCGTGATGGGCGCGGCCTACCCGGACCTCGTCGCGGGCGTGGGCGTGCACTCCGGGCTCGCGGCCGGGTCGGCGCGGGACGTCGGGTCCGCGTTCGCCGCGATGCGCACCGGCGCCTACCGCCCGGCGTCGCTGCGCGTCCCGGTGGTCGTGGTGCACGGGACGGACGACGGCACCGTCGCACCCACCAACGCGGGCCGGGTCGTCGAGTCGGCCCTGAGCGACTCCCCCGGCTGCGCCCGCACCGAGGAACGGGGAGGCGGCGGCTCCGCCCGGCACTGGTCGCGCGAACGCTGGACCGACCGCGACGGCCGGGTCCGGGCCGAGAGCTGGACGGTGCACGGGACCGGCCACGCCTGGTCCGGCGGGCGGGCCGGCGGCTCGTACACCGACCCGGCCGGCCCCGACGCGAGCGCGGCGATGTGTATGGCCTTCGGCCTCGTGAGCACCAACTGGGGCGATAGCCCCAGTTAGTGCTCACCTGCGCGGAGCGCACACGCCAGTCGCGTGAACCCCTCGTCGAGCGGGACCTGCGGGGCGTACCCCAGGTCCCGCTTCGCCGCGGCGATGTCGAACCAGTGGTCGGTGGCGAGCTGGCGGGCGAGGAAGCGGGTCATCGGCGGGTCGCCGACCGACACGAACCGCTCGAGCCCCCGCCACACCGTCTCCACCACGGCCCCCGCGGCGACGGCCACCGGCAAGGGCACGGTCGCCGAGATCGGCTCCAGTCCCCCGGCCGTGACGATGCCGTTGACCAGTTCCCGTACCGGGCGCGGGTCGCCGGAGGTGACGAAGTAGGGCCGCCCGGCGCACGGTGCGCCGGGCACCAGCCTGTCCGCCGCGTCGAGGTGGGCCCGCGCGGCGTCGTCGACGTAGGTGGTGTCGATGACGGCCGACCCGTCCCCGACGAACCGCAGCCGCCCGGCCCGTGCCCGCGCGAGGATGCGCGGGACGAGCTGGGTGTCGCCCGGACCCCACACCAGGTGCGGGCGCAGGGCGACCGTGGCCAGTCCCGGGCCGTTCGCGGCCAGCACCAGGCGCTCGGCCTCGGCCTTCGTCTCCGGGTAGGCGGAGTCGAAGTGCGTGGCGTAGGGCAGGGACTCGTCGCCGCCCCGGATGTCGCCGCCGGAGTGCACCACGCTCGGGGTGCTCGTGAAGACCATCCGCCCGACCCCGGCCGCCCGGCACGCGCCGAGCAGCGTCCGGGTGGCCTCGACGTTGCTGCGCCGGAATGCCGCCCGGCTGCCCGAGATGCCGGCGCGGGCGGCGACGTGGAAGACGACGTCCACGCCGTCCACGGCCGCGCAGGCCGCGACCGGGTCCGCGAGGTCGCCGCGGATCGTCCGCACGCCGCGGTCCCGCAGGGCGGGGTAGTCGCCGCGCGCGATGCTCGTGACGTCGTCCCCGCGGTCGAGCAGGGCGTCGACGACCGCCCCGCCGAGGAAGCCCCCGCCGCCGGTCACCAGGGCCCTCATGTCAGCTCCGCCGCGGCCCAGCGCCCGAGCGCCTCGCGGTCGATCTTCGAGTTGTGCCGCGGGTCGACCGGCAGCCCGGGGTGCTCGAGCAGCGTCGTGATGGGCTTTGTCCGCGGGTCGGCGGCCGCGAGATCGCGCAGCTCGCGGGTCACCTCGTCGGTCAGCCGGTGGCCGGGCCGCATCTCGACGACCGCCACCGGTGTGCGCGCCTCCTCCGGGCCGATCCCGACGAGGGCTGTGCGCCGGACCGCGGGATGGTGGTTCAGCACCTCCTCGCACGGCACGCTGTAGAGCGGCCCCTCGGCGGTGTGCACGACGTGCGCGACGCGACCGGCGAACCACAGCCGGCCCTCGCCGTCGGCCGCCGCGAGGTCGCCCATCCGGTGCGCGAGCCGCCCGTCCCAGGACAGCTTCGCGGCCGCCGTGGCCTCCGGGCGCTCGGCGTAGGCGGGGCTGACGACGGAGCCGCGGACGACGACCTCGCCCACCTCACCGGCTCCGACCAGCATCGACGGGTCCAGCTCGACGACCGGTCCGGCGTCGGGCCGGATCAGCGTGACGTCCACCCCGGGGACCGGACGTCCGACGCAGATGCCGTCGTCGGGGAGCCCGAGGAGCTCGTCGCTGCCGATCGTAGCGACCGGCAGGGCCTCGGTCGCGCCGTACGGGGTGTGCACCCGGGCACCGGGCGGGAGCAGGTCCAGCACCCGGCGCTGGACGTCGCGCGGCACGGGCGCGCCCGCCGAGATCACCTGGCGCAACGACGGCAGGCGGGTGCCGGCCGGCACGCCACGCCCGAGGCGGTCGAGCACGGCCGGCGAGCCGAACATGACGGTCGCGCCGGTGCGGTTCGCCGCGTCGACCAGCCGCGACGGCACCACGGCCGCCGGCTTCGTCGGGTCCATCCGCGGCACCACCGTGGTCATGCCGAGGGCCGGTCCGAACAGCGCGAACGGCGGGAAGGTGGCGAGGCTGACGTCGCCGGGCCCGAGCCCGTAGAGGTCCCGGACGAGGCCCGCCTGGGCGAGCAGCCCCTCCTCATGGTGCTCGACGCCCTTCGGTGGGCCGGTGCTGCCGCTGGTGAACAGGATGGCCGCCGGCGCGCCGTCCGGCCGCGGGAGCGGCGGCAGGGCCCGCCGTCGGGAACCGTCCCGTTCGAGCCGGCGCAGGGAGTGCGTCCCCGGTACCGGCAGCGGGCCCGCGGTCACGGCGAGGCGCGCGTCCGGGCACCACCGCAGCGCGCGGCGCGCCAGGTGCGCCCGGGCGATCCCGACGAAGGCCTCGGGCGCGGCCTCGTTCAGGCACGAGCGCACCCGGTCCAGCCCGATGCCGGGGTCGACGACGACGGGGACGGCCCGGACCCGCAGCAGGGCGTAGGCGAGGACGAAGAAGTCGGCCGTCGGGGGCACGAGCAGCGCCGTCCGCGTCCCCGGGCCGATCCCGACGTCGAGCAGCCCGGCGGCGGCGTCGGCCACGCGGCGGGCGAGGGCGCCGAAGGTGAGGGTGCGCCTGCGTCCGAACGGGGCCGGCAGGTCGAGCGCGACGTCCTCGGGGCGGGACGCGGCGTGCCCGGCGAGCATGCCGTCGAGCGTGGTCACGGTGGCCGTCATCGACCCGCCGTCAGGAAGGCACGGACCCGCGGCACGATCGCGTCGGCGGCGTCCTCGAGGACGTAGTGGCCGGCGTCGGGGTAGCGGTGGACCTCGGCGTGCGGCAGGTGGTCCTCCAGGTGCCGGAGGATCGTCGCGTCGAAGACCGGGTCCTTCATCCCCCAGTGCACCTGGACCGGGTGCGCGTCGAGGACCGGCAGGCGCTCGGCGAGCCGGACGAGCACGGGGTGCGCGGGGTCGCCGGGGCCGGTCGGGATGTCCTGCACGAAGGCGTGCACCGCGACCCGGTGCTCCGGGCGGTCGTAGGGCGCGAGCAGGCCGCGGCGGGCCTCGGCGTCGAGCCACGGCCGCCCGCTGCCGAGGACGAGCGCACCCAGGGAGAACGCGTTGAACCGGCGCACCAGGACGTCGCCGACGACGGGCAGCCGGGCCGCCTGCAGCGTCCACGGGATGCGCTTGTCGGCGGGCAGCGGGAAGGCGGCGCTGTTCAGGACGACGATGCGGTCCACCCGGTCCGGGTGCTCGACGGCCCACGAGAGGCCGATCGGCCCGCCCCAGTCGTGGACCACGAGGTGCAGCGGCTCGTCGAGGTCGAGGAGCTCGACGAACGCGGTCAGGTCGGCGACCCGGCGGGCGAGAGTGTGCGGGTAGGCATCGCGGCCGGGTTTGTCCGAGCGGCCCATGCCGATGTGATCGGGCGCGATCGCGCGGAACCCGTCGTCGGGCAGAGTGGAGAGCAGCGAGCGGAAGTAGAACGACCACGTCGGATTGCCGTGCACGTGCAGCACCGGCGTGCCGGAGCCCTCGTCGACGTAGGCCATCGTGTGGCCGCCGATCTCGACGGAGCGCTGCTCCAGGGTGAAGGCCGTGGTCACCAGATCACCTCGGCGGCCGCCGCGTTGATCCCGCTCCCGACGCCCATGAGCATCACGCGGGACCCGTCGGTGACGGTGCCGTCCTCGACGGCCTTCGACAGGACCGTCGGGACCCCGGCCGGTCCGATGTTGCCGAAGTGCGGGAACTGCGACGGGAACCGGCCGATGTCGAGGCCCAGCTGGTCGGCGACGGCGCGGGTGTGCACCTTGGACACCTGGTGCAGGCAGTAGACGTCGTAGCTGTCGGTGTCCCAGGCGAAGGCCGAGACGGCGTCCTTCCAGGCGCGCCCGGCGAGTTCCATGCCGGCCGAGAGCAGTCCCGACGAGTCCGTGCGCATCTCGTCCGCCTGCCCGACGCACAGCTCGGCGTTGCCCATCGTGCTCGCGCGGCCGAGGCCGCCGAGGAAGCGGTGGCCCGTCGTGCCGCGGGACAGCACCATCGCGACCGCGCCGGAGCCGACGGTCAAGGTGGCGAACTGCTGGTGGAACATTTGCCGCGTGGCGTCGTCGCCCGCGAGACGGGCGATCGTCGATTCCATCGCGAATCGACTGGTCTCGCCCGCGACGACGAGTCCGTGGTCGATCTCGCCGGCCTCGATCATCGTCGCGACCACGTTCATGCCGTTGAGGAATCCGAGGCAGGCGTTGCCCAGGTCGAAATTGCCTGCTTCCGGCGACAATTCCATGCGCCCGTGCACGATGCTCGCGGTGGACGGTTCCAGGTGGTCCCGGGAGACCGACGTGTTGATCAGCATGCCGATGTCGTCCCGGGCGACGCCGCTGTCGGCGAGGGCCTTCTCGCCGGCGCGGGCGGCCACCTCGCTGGGCATGGTCCCCTCGTCCCACACCCGCCGTTCGGCGATGCCCGAGAGCTTCTCGAGCAGGCCGGGCGTGATGCGCAGCTTCCCCAGCGTGCCCGCCAGCCGGTCCTCGAGCTCGGTGGAGGTGACCACGTGCGGCGCGTCGACGTGCGCGAGCCCCGTGATCACCACGTCGTCGTAGCGCTGTGCCGCTCTCATGGTTCCGAGAATGCTCTCCGGATTGTTCCGTCGCCATGAGCGGTATTGCGGACAGCGCGTTCTCCGAACTCGTTGTTCCTGCTACCGCGAATCGTAGGAAACGCCGGGTAACAGGAAGATCCGTCGATCCCGGTGGGCCGAACGGACGCACCGCACGGTGCGCTGCCAGGGCAGCGCACCGTACGGCACTACTGCTGCGTACGACGACGGGTCGGATGCGACTTTTCCATCATTCCCCGTCGTCCCCGCAGTCGCAGCAGCAGTCGCAGCAGCAGTCGCACAGACCGTCGTCGACCGACCATCCGGCGACGATCAGATCCACGTGCAGGCGGACGAGCAGCCGTGCCCCTTCACCGAGCTCGCCCTCGTCGTCGGCGAGGGCGAGCGTGTGCTCGTGGGCCCCGGCCGCGTCACCCCGGGCGATCGCGATCTGGGCGAGCCGGAGCCGGAGCCGGCGAGGGCCGTCCCCGTACGGCCCGAGCGCCTCGGTGAAGCAGTCCGCCGCCTCGGCCAGGTGACCGCGGCGGAAGGCCAGCTCCCCCAGGACGCCCTGCCGCCGCCTCTCGAGGCCGAACCGGTCCGGCCGGCCCAGCGCGCGGAGCTGCTTCCCCAGGCCGGCCATGTCGTCGGCCTCCAGACACAGCTCGGCGAGGCGGAGCGTGTCCTCCTCCCGGCGCTCCCGGGCCTCGGAGACCCGCTGCGCCGCGATCTCCTCGAGGGCGTGCGACGCCGCGCGGACGCCGGCGGTGGCCGCCTGCCACAGGAACGTTTCGGCCTCCTCCCGGCGCCCGGCCCGCAGGTGGGCCCGGCCCGCGCGGTCGGCGGCGAGTGCGGCCAGGTGCGGATCGGGCCCGCTCGCCGCCGACTCCCAGTGCTCGCGCGCCACGCGGCCGTCGGACAGCCACGCGTCGATGTCGCCGAGCGCGATCAGGGCACGCTGGTCGGGCACCGCGGCGGCGAACACCGGACGCAGCGCGTCGCGCACCACCTCCTCGGCGCGCCAGTCCTCCAGCAGCTGCGCGGCCGCGCGGATCGTCGGGTCATCGGGGGTGTTGGTCCGGAGGACGGCCGCGATGCGGAGCGCATCGCGGCGCGCCTGCTCTCGCTGCGCCGTCGACATGCGTTCATCGTGAGCCCGTTCCTGCTGGTCGGCGACGGGTTTTCGCGGCCTCGAGCCACCACGCGACGACGTCGCGCTTGGTGTGGCCGTCACGGTCCGGGGCCTGCGCGAGCCTGCTCATCGCCGTCGTCAGGCCGCGCGCGAGGTCGTCGGGATCGCCGGGTTCGGTGAGGACGACGTCGGGGTGGTCGCGGAGGTCGTCGGCGAGACCGGTCTCGGTCGTCGTGACCACGCGGCAGCCGTGCGCGAGGCCCTCCACCAGCGGCAGGCCGATCTGCTCGCGCCAGCCGGGGCGGCGGACGGACGGCATGACGACGACCGCGCTCGTCCGGAGGAGCTCGTGGATCTCTCGCCGGGGCGGGTCCGGGCGCAGTTCGGCCTTCCGCGGGAGGGGCGGGGGCTCGTCGCCCGACGGGTCGGCGACGACGAGCTGCCAGTCCGGGTCGAGGCGTTCCCACGCCTCCCTCAGGACCGGGAACCCCTTGCGGTCGGTGGGTGCGCCGAGGAAGAGCACCCGTCGTTCCCGGGTCGTGCCGCGCGTGGGTCCGCACACCGTGCAGGTGTCGATGCGGGGCGGGAGGACGGCGTGCTGGATGCGGTCGAGCGAGCGGCCGAACGTGGCGAGGTAGTTGTCGGCCGCTCCCGTCGTCCCGAAGGCGATGAGGTCGAGGCCACGCAGGGACAGGCCGACGGCGCGGGTGCGCGATCCGAGGCGCTCGGCCGCGTCGAAGTTCTCGATCGCGTAGGTGGCGACCCGGATGCCCGGCCGCACGGCCCTGGCCACCGCGATGTACCGCAGTGCCTTCTTCCACTCCCCGAACCACAGGGGCTCGGCGACCTCGAGCACGACGAGATCGGGATCGCGGAGCTGCCGGAGGTAGGTGCGCCACGTGAACGGCCGCACCCGCGGGTCCCGGAGGAGTTCGGCGTCCGCGTCCGTGCGCGCGGAGGTGAACAGCAGCGCCTGCGTCGCGGGCATCTCCTCGACGACGGAGCTCCGCAGGTCCGGGACGATCCGCAGCGACTGCACGGGGACAGGTTCCCGCCCGTCGCGGCCGGGAAGCCCGTCGGTCCGACGTCCCGTCAGGCGCGGACGCCCCGCTGACCGACCGCGCCCCGCAGGCCGACGCACCCGATGCACCCGACGCAGTCCACGCAGTCGACGCACGCGATGCACCCCACGCACCGGGAGCAGTCGACGCAGGCCAGCGTCGCGACGCAGCGGCGCAGCCCGACGCCGACCAGGGTGAGGACGCTGGCGACGATCCCGACGCTGCCGGCCGTCGCCACGCTCCCGGCCACGGCGACGCTGCCCGAGGTCGCCACGCTCCCGGCGACCGCAACGCTCCCGGCCGTCGCGACGCTGCCCGCGACGGCCACGCTCCCGCCCGTCGCCACGCTGCGCACGACGCCGACGCTGGTGCTCGTCGCGACGCTGCCGGCCGTCGCGACGCTGCTGGTGGTGTCGACGCTGCCGACGGTGGCGACGCTCCGCGTCGTGCCGGCGCTGCCTGCCGCGGCGACGCCGGGGTCCGGGGTGCCCTCGTCCCGCTCGGCCATGGGGGGAGCGTGCCGGAGGCCGCCACCGGCGTCCAGGGCCCGTCGGAGCTCGGCGGCCGGCGCGGCCGGGTCAGTTGCCCCGGGGCGGCGCGACGCGGGTCCCGTCGGGGAACTCGGCCTCCAGGCCTCCCCTCGGCCGCCGGGCACGAGCGCCGCCGAACGCGGTGAGGACGACGATGACGGCGGTCAGCGGGAGCACGGCGATCGCGAGGTCGGACAGGGCCACGTCGAGGGGCCGCGTCGTCGTGAGGAGGCCGACGAGCAGGGCGGGGAGCCCGGCCCCGAGGTAGAAGGCCGAGTACACCGCCGCGGCGACGCTGCTCGCCCGGTCGGCCGGGGCCGCCGTGCTCACCGTCGTGGTGGCGGCTCCGTAGAGGAGACCGTTCGCGAGGCCGGCGACGACGGCGGCCGCCACGATGCCGAGCAGGGAGTCCACACCGATCGCGAGGATCGCGAGGGGAACCGTCAGCGCGATCAGGCCCACCAGCTGCGATCGCCCGAGACCGAGGCGCCCGACGAGGGGCAGGGTCAGGGCCGACCAGACGAGGACGGCGGCCGTGATGCTCCCGGCCACGAGCGGGTCGCGGAGGTCGAGGGCGCGCTCGACCAGCGACGCGGTCAGCCCGAGGAAGAGGCCGGCCACCGCCCACCCGAGGAAGCCGCTCACGGCGGCGATCACCAGCGCTCGACGGGCGGCCGGGGACAACCCGGACCTGCGGACTGTCCTGTCCGTGGTGTGCCCGGGCCCGGCCACCGAGCCGAGCCCGACGAACACGACGGCGAGCAGGACCAGGTTCACCGCGAAGGGGACGAGACCGGGCGTCGGGCCGTAGCGCGTGAGGGCGCCGCCGAGGACCGGGCCCGCCCCCGTGCCGATCACGAACACCAGGGCCGAGACCCGGCCGGCGCGCACCTTGTCCGCGCCGCTCGACGCCACCGCGACACCGGCCCCGGTCATGACGGCGAGTGCGACGCCGTAGGCGATGCGGCCGAGGAGCAGCCAGCCGGTGCCCCCGGCGACGGCGAGCACCAGCGACCCGGCGGCGGCGATCGCGACGCCGGCGCGCAGGACCCGTCGCGGAGGCAGGCGGTCACCGAGCGGGCCGAGCAGGAACACCGCGGGGACGCTGACCAGCGGGTAGACCGCGTAGACGGCCGTCAACGTGAGGTCGCTGAAGCCGAGGTCGGCCTGGTAGGCGGGGTAGAGCGGGCTCGGGATCCCGGCGCCCGCCGCTCCGAGGGCGAGGAGCGCGAGCGCCCACGCCCGCGCTCGTGTCGGCTGCGTCGTCATCACCGTGCACGATGCGGACGCTGGGCGTTCAGCACCAGCGAACGCTTCTTCACTCAGCACGTAGCATTGCTTCATGATCGATCCGCGGTTGCGGACGTTGCAGCTCGTGGCCCATCACGGCTCGGTGACCAGGGCTGCCGAGGCACTGCACTTCACCTCGTCCGCGGTGTCCCAGCAGCTGCGCGCGCTCGCCGAGGACCTGGGCGTGCCCCTCGTGCGCCAGGTCGGGCGCCGCATGGAACCGACGGCGGCCGGGCGGACCCTGCTGCGGCACGCCGAGGCGCTGCACGCCCACGCCGAGGCGGCCCGTGCCGAGCTGGCGGGCACGGAGGACACGACCGGGTCGATCGGCCTGTGCGGGTTCTCCACCGCGGCCACCGCGTTCCTCGTGCCCACGGCCGCCGCGCTGCGCGACCGGTTCCCCGGGACGGTCATCCAGGTCGTCGAGGCGGAACCGGCCCGGTGCGTCGACCTGGTGCTGGCCGGTGACTGCGACCTCGCGCTCCTCGTCGTCGACGACCGCGTCCCACCCGAGACCGACGCGCGGTTCGAGCAGCACGCAGTGCTCGACGACCCGATCGACCTCGCCGTCCCGATCGGCCATCCCCTCACCGCCCGGTCCTCGGTGACGTTGCGGGACGCCGCGCACGAATCGTGGATCACGTGCCGCCCCGGCAGCGCCTACCACCGGTTGACCCTCGCCGCGTGCCAGGCCGCCGGGTTCCGCCCGCACGTCGCGCACCACGCCGAGGAGTGGGACACGGGCGCCTCGCTGGTCGCCCACGGGTTCGGGATCTTCATGCTCCCGCGGCTGGCGGCCGTCCATCCCGACACCGGGGTCGTGCGGCTCCGCCTGGACGGTCCGGCGGTCCCGGTCCGCCGGATCGTCGCCCTGACCCGAGCGGGCGCCGCGGGCCAGCGCGTCATCGCGGACGCCCTGGAGCGGATCACGAGCGCTGCGAAGACACGTCAGGGGCCTGCTCCGGAGTCCGGAACAGGCCCCTGATCGCGGGAGCCGCCTTCGGGATTCCCGGGGACGCCCGGGAGTCCGCCCCGCAATCGAGTCACGCGCGGGACGATCGTCGGAGGAGCCACACCAGGTAGGGCGCGCCGAGGATCGCGGTGACCACCCCCAGCGGTACCTCCACCGGCGCGAGCACGGACCGGCCGATGCCGTCGGCGGCGACGACGAGCAGGGAGCCGAGCAGCGCGGACATGACGGTGAGGCGGCCGGTGCCGTTGCCCACCAACGGACGGGCGAGGTGTGGGGCGACGAGACCGATGAAGCCCACCGTCCCGATCGCGGAGGCCGCGCCGCCGGCCAGCACGGCTGCGGCGAGCAGTACGGCGACGCGGGTCCGGCGCAGGGAGAGCCCGAGGGCGCGCGGGAGGTCGTCGCCGAGGGCCAGCAGATCGACCGAGCGTCGGGCGAGGGCCACGGCGACGCCCGCGAGGACGGGTAGGACGAGCCAGGACAGGGCGTTGTAGTCCCGGGCGTAGCTGCTCCCCGCGAGCCACGAGAGTGCCGCCGCCGCGTTGAACTGCGCCCCCGCCACGATCATGTTGACCACGGCGGCAGCCGTCGCGGCGACCCCGAGCCCGACCAGGACGACGCGCGTGGGGTCGAGGGTTCCCCCGCTGCGCGCGAGCAGCATGACCAGCCCGGCCGTGGCGATCCCGCCGAGCCCGGCGGCGAGCGGCAGCAGCAGGGCGGGCGCGCCGGGCACCACGCCGATGACCACCACGGCGAGCGCAGCGGCGCCCCAGCTGATGCCGAGCAGGCCCGGTTCGGCCAGCGGGTTGCGCACCACCGACTGCACTGCCACGCCGGCGACGGCCAGGCATGCGCCCGCGAGGGCGGCCACGACGATGCGGGGTAGGCGCAGGTCGAGCACGGCGACCGAGAGGGTGTCGCCGGCTCCGACGAGCGTCGCGAGGACCTGCCCCCATCCGATGTCGACGTCCCCGGTGCGTACCGCGAACAGCAGGGCGAGGACCAGTAGCACCGCGGCCGTCGTCATCGCGATCCAGGCGCGGTTCGGGCCGTCGCGTCGGCCACGGCCGGTGGTCACCGCCGCGCCGCCGTCGACGTCACCGGTGACCACGCGTCGCGCGAGCAGCACGAACACCGGCCCGCCGACCAGCGCGGTGACCACGCCCACGGGGACCTCGCTGTAGCCGGCGGACGACGGCAGCACGATCTGGGCGATGGAGTCGGCGCCGAGCAGGAGCACGGCCCCGGCGGCGCCCGCGAGCGGGAGGAGCAGGGCGTGGCGCCGGATGCTGAGCGCTCGAACCGCGGCCGGCGCGACCAGCCCCACGAAGCCGACCGGCCCCGCGAGCGTGACGCAGGTGGCGGCGAGGACCACGGTCAGCAGCAGGGCCCCCGGCCGGACCCGGTCGACCCGCAGCCCGAGCGCGGCTGCGGCGCTGTCACCGAGGGCCAGCAGATCGAGCGGTCGTGCGAGCAGCGGGACCACCGTGAAGCACACGGCGATCACCGCGCCGAGCACCAGCGGCCGATCGAGGCTCGCCGCGAGCAGCGTGCCGTTGCCCCAGAAAAACAAGCCCCCCGTCGCCCCTTCGTCGAGGATCTGGAGGAACTCGGCGACCGCGGTGCCGGCGAGGGTGATGCTGGCCCCGGCGAGCAGGACCCGCCCGGGCGCGGCCACGCCACCGGACGTGATCAGGTACACCAGGGCGGCCGCGAGCAGGGCGCCGAGCAGCGCGGCACCGCCCTGGCCGAGGACGCCGATTTGCACGCCGGACACCGCGACAAGCGTGACGGCGGCGTAGGCACCCGCATTGATGCCGAGGGTGTCGGGGGCGGCCAGCGGGTTGCGGGTGGAGCCCTGCACCACCGCGCCGGCCACCCCGAGCGCGAGACCGACGAGAAGCCCGGTGAGGGTGCGGGGCAACCGGGCGCCGAGGACGACCTCGACCGTGCGCGGGTCGGCGGTGCCGTCGAGGACGCGGAGCAGCGCGGTGGGGCCGACGTCGGACGCGCCGACGCCGAGGTGCGCGACGATCGCGCCCACGAGCGCCGTGACCGCACCGACGACGACGGCACCGATGGCGAGGCTCGTCCGCGCCCGACCGCGCCCCCGTGGACAACCGTCGGGGTGCGCGGCGTCCCTCGTCCGGGGGGAGGCCGAAGCGCTCACACCCCGAACGCCCGGCCTGCCTGGTCGAGCAGGAACATCATCGAGGAGGGACCGCCGAACTGCCAGGTGCCGGAGTCGAGCCCGGTCGTGCGGTTCTCGGCGACGAAGGGCAGTCCCTGATAGAGCGGATTGGCCGCGAGGGCGCCGGTGAACGGGTCGTCGGCGGGGTTGGCGACGTAGAGGAACTGCGACTGCGGGGAGATCCGCGTGAGTCCCTCGACGCCGACGATGGTCAGACCGTAGGCATCTGCCTGGCCCGTCCAGGTGTTGCGCAGACCCGCGGCGTTGAGCGCCTGCGCGGCCGCGGAGCGGTCGGTGAAGAGGCGGATCGTGGGTGCACCCTGGCTGGTGTAGCCCTGCGCCATGCTGTAGGCCGCGCCTTCCCGACCGGCCGCCGCGAGCCGAGAGCGCAGCTCGCCGGTGCGGGCCTCCAGCGCACGGAGTACGTCCTCGGCCCGGTCGGTGCGACCCACCGCCGTACCGACCCCACGGAACCGCTGCTCGAGGTTCTCGAGCTGGGGTTCACGCTTGTAGTCGAACGACAGCACCGGCGCGATGCGGCTCAGCGCCTCGTAGCCCGCGCCGACCCGGTCCTCGGAGGCGATGATCAGGTCGGGGTCGAGAGCCGTGATCTGCTCGAGGCTGGGGGCGTTCCGTGTGCCCACGTCGCGCACGCCCGGCGGGATCGCCACGTCGGGGGCCTGCAGCCACTCGCCGTACCCCCGGATGTCGGCGACCCCGACGGGGACGACACCGAGCGCGAGCAGCTCCTCGGTGTGGACCCACTCGAGCGACACCACACGCGTGGCCGGCCCGGGCAGCCCGACCGGGCCGCGGGCCGTGTCGATGGTGATGGCCGCGGGGGCCTGTGGGGCGCTGGCCCCCGGGTCGCCCACTGTTCCGCCGCACGCAGCGAGGAGAACGCTGCAGAGCAGCAGCGCGAAGGCGGCACCTCGGCGCCCGGGCACCGGACGTCGTGTCATGTCAGCTCCTCGGTTCGGGGTTCTCGTGAGGTCGGTGCCGGGGGAAGCAGGCGAGCCGGCCGGTGGTCCGGTCGCGCACCACGTCGACCTCGATCCCGAAAGCGCGTTCGATGACCTCGGGGACGAGGACCGCCTCGGGCGAGCCGGACGCGACGATCCCGCCGTCGGCGACGACGACGACCTCGTCGCCGTAGGCGGCCGCCTGCATCAGGTCGTGCAGGACGACCCCGACGGCGATGTCGTGGTCGTGGGCGAGGCGGCGCACGACGTCGAGCACCTCGAACTGGTGACGCAGGTCGAGGTAGGTCGTGGGCTCGTCGAGCAGCAGGATGTCGGCACGCTGGGCGAGCACCGTCGCCAGCCACGCCCGCTGGCGCTCGCCGCCGGAGAGCTCGTCGAGTCGGGCCTCGGCCAGCGCCTCGGCGCCGGTGACCTCCAGCGCCCACCCGACGGCGTCCCGGTCCTCGCCCGTGTGACGGGCGAACGCCCCGCGATGGGCGTAGCGACCGTGGCGCACGAGCTCCCGCACATTCACTCCGGCCGGCACCAGCGGACTCTGCGGCAGGAAGGCGAGTCGTCGCGCGATCTCCCGGCGCGACAGCCCGGCCAACGGCTCGCCGTCGATGCTCACCGTCCCGGCGTGCGGCTCCTGGAGCCCCGCGACCGTCCGGAGCAGCGTCGACTTGCCGCATCCGTTGGGTCCGACCAGCACCGTGACGGCGCCGCCGCGCAAGCAGAGATCGAGACCGTCGAGGACGCGGCGAGCGCCATGCCCGACGGCGAGCTCGGACGCGACGACGCGTGCTCGACCCACCGAACTCCCTCCTCGGAAATACTTGACCGTGGTGCTCGTCAGGGCAGCCTCACCTTAGGCAGCCGGCCGCGGATCCGCCCGAGCGGGGACATTCGGGACACGGAGAGGCAGAACGCACCATCTGGGACGGAGAGGCACCGGCGCGGCGACGCCGCCCGCCCCTCCCGACCACTCGCCGTTGGATGCGGTCCGCTCGGAGGAGTCCACCGGGAAGGCCCGGGGTGGACGGAAGGAGGCCCTGTCGCAGTGCGACAGGGCCTCCACCTTCGGAGCCGCCTTCGGGATTCGAACCCGAGACCTACGCATTACGAGTGCGTTGCTCTGGCCGACTGAGCTAAGGCGGCAGCAGCGACGAGTGTAGGGGACCTGGGCTCCGCCCCGGACGAGCGGGGTCAGGCCGGCACCTCGCGGAGCCGGTCCACGACGGCGTCCGACGGGGCACCGCCGACCGTCAGCTGGTTCAGGGTGGCCACGCCGTCGTCGAGGAGGTCCACGTCGTCCGCCGGACCGTCGGTCGGCACCGTCATCTCTTCGCCGGCGAGCTCGACGGTGAGTGGGTCGCGGACCTGCACCTCGTCCGCGACCCGCCCCGACGGATAGTTGACGTTCACGACGGTGCCGGGCGCGAACAGCTCCGGGCCGAGCGTCTGCACGAGCCGGGTGACGTAGGCGGCGGTCGCAGTGCAGTCGCTCTCGGACCTCGCCCGGTGCGTGGACGACGCGATCGCCGGGACGCCGGCCGTCGCGGCGGTGACGGCGGCGCCGACGGTCCCGGACTCGACGATCCCGGTGCCCGAGTTGTGGCCGAGGTTGGTGCCCGAGACGACGAGGTCGGGCGGGTCGGAGCGCATGAGCTCGAGCCCGGCGCGGACCGCGTCCACGGGCATGCCGTCGACCGCATAGGTGTCCGGTCCCTTCTCCCGGAGCTCGGTCCTGCCGTCCGACGAGGCGCCGACGCCGCTGCGGTTGCTCTCCGGCGCGACGAGCGTGACGTCGTATCCGGCAGCCGTGAGCACCTTCCGCACGGCGGTGATGCCGCCCGCCTGCCACCCGTCGTCGTCCGTGAGCAGGATGCGTAGCGGGGCGGGGGCGGCCGCCGGCGTCGCCGTCGTCGGAGCTGGTGCTCCACCTGCGCGAGGTACCGGGGCCGGTGGAGCGGCTCCGCACGCGCCGAGCAGGAGTGCGGCGAGGACGAGGACCAGCCGGTGCGCCCTCACGCCGGCTGCGGCGGGTGGAGCGCCACCGGCAGGCGATCGAGGGTGATGCCGAAGACGTCGCGGTAGGCCGAGAGCGCCTCGCCGTCGGAGAGGTCGTCCTCGGTGCGGGTGCCGTCCGGCGCGGTGCGGATCAGCCGGGCGCCGGCCAGCGTGACCCGGCCGCCCTCACGGGTCGGCAGCGTGCAGGTCGGCCCGTGGGTGAAGCCGGAGTCGGGGTGGGTCGCGGTCCAGAAGCAGGTCGGGGCGAAGTCGGCGCGGGAGCGCTCCCGGCGTTCGAGCCGGTAGCCCGTCTTCCCGGCCGGGCTACGGACCTCGACGTCGCCGTCGGCCTGCGGCTCGAGCTGCGTCGATGGTGCGTCCAGCGCCGTGGGCGGCACCATGAACCCGCCGAATCCGACGTCCACGAGCCGCTCCGACGTGCCGTCGTGAAGGCTCAGCGCCATGTGGGCGAGCGGCGCCGTGTCGCCGTCGGGGGTATGGACCACGCCGCCGAGGAAGCGGACGTCGTGGCCGAGCTCGCCGAGCAGCCAGGCGAACAGTCCGTTGAGTTCGTAGCAGAACCCGCCACGGCGCCGGACGACGATCTTGTCGTAGAGCGCCTCCGGCCGGGTGTCGACCGTCTCGCCGAGGTGGATCGACAGGTTCTCGAACGGAACGGCGTGGAAGTGCCGCTCGGTGAGGGTGGCGACGTCGTCGTTCTCGTCCGCACCGATGCGGGAGAGATAGGTGGCGACATCCATGGCGCCCGGTATACACGGGCGCATGCGCGTCGCTCTCGCCCAGATCCTGGCCACGGACGACCCGAAGGCGAACCTGGAGATCGTCCGTGACCACACGGCGCTCGCGGCTCAGCAGGGTGCGACGGTCGTGGTGTTCCCCGAGGCGACCATGTGCCGGTTCGGGGTCTCGCTGAAGCCGGTCGCGGAGCCGCTCGACGGGCCGTGGGCAAACGAGGTCCGGGCGATCGCCGAGCAGCACGGCGTGCTCGTCGTCGCAGGCATGTTCACCCCGACCGAGGACGGGCGCGTGACGAACACGCTGCTCGCGACGGGGCGTGGGGTCGACACCTCCTACGACAAGATCCACCTCTACGACGCCTTCGGGTTCGCCGAGTCGGACACGGTGGCGCCGGGGTCCTCGCCCGTGGTCGTGGAGGTCGACGGCGAGACGATCGGGTTGGCGGTCTGCTACGACATCCGCTTCCCGGAGCTGTTCCGTGCCCTCGCCGACCGGGGCGCGTCGACGGTGCTGCTGCCGGCGTCGTGGGGCGCAGGGCCGGGCAAGGTCGAGCAGTGGGAGCTGCTCGTGCGGGCGCGGGCGATCGACTCGACGACGTTCGTGGCGGCCTGCGACCAGGCGGACCCGCTCGCGTCCGGCGTCGACCCGGGCAAGGCCCCGCGGGGCGTGGGGCACTCGCTGCTGGCGTCGCCGTTCGGCGTCGTGGTCGAGTCGTTGGAGGCCGACCCGGGGCTGCTCGTGGTGGACGTGGACACCGCGTCGGTCGCTCGGACGCGCGAGGTGCTGCCGGTCCTGGCGAACCGTCGGATGTGACGGCCGTCGTGCCACGATGATCGGCATGGCGAAGGTGCGCAGTGTCGACCGGGTGGCCGAGGCGCTGGTCGCGCACGGGATGGGCGGTCGGTCGCGGGAGCTCCCGGAGTCGACGCGGACCGCGGCCGAGGCGGGGGCGGCACTCGGGTGCGAGGTCGGCCAGATCGTCAAGTCGCTGGTGTTCCGGGTCCCGTCGACGGACGCCGCGGTACTGGTGCTGGCCTCGGGGTCGACGCGGGTCGACGTCGGGAAGCTGTCCGCCGTCGTGGGCGAGCCGGTGGAGCAGGCGTCGGGCGCCTTCGTGCGCGAACGGACCGGGTTCGCGATCGGGGGCGTGGCGCCCGTCGGCCTGGTCGCGCCGGTGACGACCTACATCGAGCGCGGCGTCCTCGCCTGGGACCGCGTCTGGGCAGCGGCCGGCTCGCCGCGGACGGTCTTCGACGCCCTGCCGTCCGGACTCGTGGAGGCGACGGGCGGCGAGGTCGTGGACGTCGCGGAGTGAGCGCTGGGTTGTACGGAGCGTGACTCGCGAGTGCGGGACATGCCCGAGAACCGATTCCGATGGAATCGGTTCTCGCGCAGTGGTCGCGGCGGCATGGCCCTGACCAAGATCAGGAGTACATCAGGCATCTCTCGAGCCCGATCGGCGTGGTTCATGTAGCTCTCGCTGCGGGAGCGGCCGCCGGCCCCACGCCGATTGCTACACGAGGCAGCTCCGGAGTGCTGCCGGCATGACCCATGTAGCACTCACCGCTGCGGCGGGAGCTTCCTGACGACGAGCGCAATCGCCTCCTCCGCCTTCGCGCACGGATCCTCGGTAGCCGACGGCGGCTTGTGCCCCGTCCAGTCGACCTCAAGCGCCTGCCGGTCACTGACGCCGACAGTGACGGTGCAGGTGTTGACGTCGAAGGATGTCCGTTGCCGCACAGCCGGGAAGTTCCCAACCGCGACCGACTCGAAGATCGGCGTTGGCCGAGCTCGATACGAATCCACCAACAAGTCTCGACCTATATCGACGGTCACCGTCAGACGGTCGTCAGTCGTCGACGTCCACGCGCACGCGACGGCCCCGAGATTCGAGCGTTGGCGGCCGGGCGCCAAGAAGTTCATGGACCGGAGCTCAGAGGCGCTCAAAGTCGAGGTGCACGGCGACGTCGCCAAGCCCGAGACGTCGGCAGGACTCGGCACTATCGGTGCGCCAAAGCGTGAGGGAGGGGTCGTCGATGCCGTGCTCGGCACGGCGTTCGGCTCCGATGCACCAGTGCAGCCGCTCAGCGCGAAGCCGATCAGCACGATGACGGCGAGCTCAAGTCCTCTGAGCGCCATCTATCCCAGCTCGAGTCGCCGCTTCCACGCCCTGGTAGGACACGAGTTCAGCTCGGAGCGCTCCGATCAGCTCGTCCAGTCGACGAACTCCTCCGTCGAGCGCGTGGAGCAGAGATCCCGAGCCGCCGACGGCCACGAGACCAAGGACCTTTGCGGCGTCCCGGCTGACCTCGTCAGAGACGCCAGGGTCAACCCGCCCGAGTCGGAAGGCTTCCTGCCGAAGTTCCTCGAGCTTCTCGCGAGCGTCGACGAGATCCCGAAGCACCAGGGGCGCCGCAGTGAGGTCGACGAAGAACGACTCCCCGCCGCCGACGGTCGGCATCGCCTGGCGGGGGATCACCTGGCCGTTCGCGAGGACCGTCGGGTCCGACGCCTGCGGGGCGGGTGTGGGGATCGCGGACACGCCACGCGGGGGCTCGGAGTACAAGCCGGGCGGGACGGGCGAGCTCACCCGGCCCACGCTAGCCAGGCGAACCCGCCGTCGGGAACGGAACGGGAGAACTCACCGCAGCAGTCCCGCGACGTCGCCGGCGGCGAGCAGCATCGTGAGGACCGGGACGACGCCGGTCGCGGGGATCCGGAAGGTGCGGCCGTCCTGCTCGACGACGCGGGCGGCGGTCAGGGCGCGCAGGTGGTGGTAGACCTGCCCCGTCGAGGACAGCTCCGCCGCCTCCTGCAGTTCCGCCGCCGAGGCCGGGCCCGTCAACAGCCGGCGGACCAGCGCGAGCCGGACGGTGTGGCCGAGGGCGGCCAGCACCTCCGCCGTCGGGACGGCCGGGAGGTCGAGGACCGCGGCCGGGGAGAAGCCGATCCGCCACGACACCTCCCCGTCGAGCCGGACCGCCCCCTCGTAGCCGACGGACCCCGAGTCGTCCACGGGATCGACGGCCACCGGCGCCGATTCCAGCGCGGCGACCCGGGCCTCGAGGTCGGCCAGGCGGTCCTCGACGCTCACGCGACGCACACCAGCCGGTCGAGGACCTCTGGCGACGTGAGGGCGCCGAGCACCAGGTTCTGCTGACCCGGGACCTGCTCGCCCACCGGAGGTGTCAGCGGCAGATCGCCGGCCAGGACCACCGCGTAGCCGACCGACCCGTCGTCGCGACGCAGGAAGCCGCCGAAGGTCAGCACGTTCACGAAGTTCCCGCTCTTGAACCCGATCGTGCCGTTCGGCGTCGGCCCCTGCCACGTCAGGTGCCGGGCCGCGATGTCGGCGCCCGGGACGGTGCCGGACGCGATCGCCCGGTGCACGCCGAGCAGCTGGGCCGCCGTGCCCTGCGAGTTCGTCGCCGACCAGGCCTGGGCGTCCGCGACGAAACGGGCCGGGTCCTGGGCCGCGGCCGCGGCGAGGCGCTGCTCGACGTCGGCGTGGAACGCCGGGTCGTCGGCGACCCGCCGTCCGAGCTGGGCGTCGACCTGCGCCAGCTGCAGCCGGGTCGCCCCCGCGGGGGCCAGCGAGGGCATCGCGAGTCGGGCCGCGGCACCGGCGTAGTTCGGCAGGTCGACGTCGTCCCAGCCCGTCGACGCGGCCGCCCGGAGGGCGTCGTCGCCGAGCCGCGCCCGCAGCCAGTCGGGGGCGGCGTTGTCGCTGTCCTGGATCATCGCCGACACCAGCTGGTCGACGCTGTAGTCGGGCCCGGGCCCGAGCCGCTGCACCGCCAGCGGGTGCACGCCGCCGTCGGTCCCGGCCACGTACCAGCGCTCCCAGTCGGCCCGGCTGACGCGCTCGTCGGGTCGGATGCGCCCGTCGGCCACCGCTGCCGCGTACGCCGTCAGGTGCACCACCTTCACCGCGGACGCCAGCACGAAGGGCCGCGTCGCCTCGTGCGAGACGACCCGCCCGCGCCCGTCGTCCACGACCAGCCCCACCGTGCCCGGCTGGTTCGCGATCCGGGAGAGCCATCCGGCGGGCTTCGTCAGGTCCGTCGAGGTCGGCGGGGTGCACCCGGCCGGGCGCGGCGGGTTCGGCGGCAGCGCCTGCGCCCGCGGGGCCTCCGCCGGCCCGCCGCACGCGAGCAGCGTCAGACCCACGACCATCGCGATTACGAGAATCCGGAATCTCGACATGACGGAGAAAGTAGCAGGCGTCGCCCACTGTTCGCCTCCTCGACGGCGTGGAGCGTCCGCCCGCCGGGCAGCAGGACCCCATGGCGTTCACGTGGATCCGCGGCCGGCTCGTGGTGGTCGGCTACCAGCCCGACGGCGACTCGGTGCGCTTCGTGCCCGACGACCTCGAGACGGTGCGCGGCCTCGAGAACGGCGACCGCGTGGAGCCCGGCGAGCGTGACGGCAGCCTCCAGCTCCGCCTCGACGCCATCGACTCGCCGGAGACGCACTACCAGGACGAGGCCCAGCCCCTCGCGGACGAGGCACGGGACACCCTGCTCGCGGCCGTCGGCTTCTCCGACGTGGCCTACGACGACGGCGGGACGGTCACCTCGTCCACGCCGGAGTCGGTGCCGGCCGCGATCTGCGCGGCCCTGGTCGAGGTCAACGGCCGTCCGGTCGCGCTGCTCGTCACCGGGGACGCCGTCACGAGCCACGCGGACGGCGACGAGGTCGACCCGGCCACGGTGGTCGACGCGTCGGTCAACGCGGTACAGACCAGCAACGGCCGCGCGTACCTGACCCTGTACACCTCGACCCCCGAACCGGTCCGCGCCCGCTTCCTCGAGCTCGCGGCCGCCGCGACCGGCGCCGGCAGCGTCTGGGCCGCCGACCGGTCCGGCGGCTTCACCCTCGCGACCCAGGCCGACATCGGCCCGGAGGGCCAGCTGATCCTCCCGAAGCTGTTCCGTCGCGCCACCGACTACCTGCGTGCCGACTCCGAGCGCACCTTCGTCGAGTGGGTGAAGGCCCAGGGCGCCGACAACGACCCCGTCGAGGTGGCCGGGCAGCGCACGAACCTCGCGGAGCTGCTCACCGAGGACGGCGACCGGGTGTCGTTGACGGTGCCGCTCGCCGACCTGGTGTTCGTCGAGGACTGAGGAGGGACTACCCCGCCCGCAGCGCCGTCACCATCGCCTCGACCGCGATCTGCGGCTTCACGTTCGTCTCCAGCGCCTCCCGGCAGGCGAGCACGGCCTCCAGGCGGCGCAGCGCCGACTCGCGGGATCCGTCGCGGGCGGCGTTCTCCACCTCGATCGCCCGGTCGGGGTGGGTGGCGGTGACCTCGGCGCCGAAGCCGCGCACGAGGACGTCGCGGTAGTAGCCCGCCAGGTCGATCAGGGCCCGGTCGAGCGAGTCGCGCTTCGTGCGGGTCTGACGCTGCTTCTGCTGCTTCTCCAGTTCCTTCTCCGCCGCCTTGGCCGCCCGCTGGGCCTGGGCGACGCCCTTGCCGGTGCCGCCCGCGCCCATCGAGACGGCGAGCTCCTCGCGCTCGGCCTCGTCGCGCTCGCCGGTGAGCGCGACGACCTCGGCCTCGGCGGCGGCCATCATGTCGTCGGCCGCCGCGAACACCTCGGCGGCGCTGCGCAGCGACCGGGGCACGGCGAGGACCGCCTCCCGGCGTTGCCGGGCGTTCTCGTCGCGGGCGAGCCGGCGGGCGCGGCCGATGTGCCCGCCGCAGACGCTCGCGGCCCACGACGCGGTCGGCGCGTCGATCCCGTCCCGCTCCTGGAGCACGGCGGCGATCGCCGAGGTCTGCGGCGATCGCAGCCGCAGGGGCCGGCAGCGGGAGCGGATCGTGACGCTGACGTCGTCGGGGTGCTCGCTGGGCGCGCAGAGCAGGAACACGGTGCGTTCGTTCGGCTCCTCGACCGCCTTGAGCACGGCGTTCGACGCCTGCTCGGTCATGCGGTCGGCGTCCTCGATCAGCACGACCTGCCAGCGCGCCGTGGTGGGCATCCGCGCGGCCCGCTCGATCACCGCCCGCATCTCCTTGACGCCGAGCGAGAGCCCCTCGGTGGCCACCTCGTGCACGTCGGCGTGCGTCCCCGCCATCACCGTGCGGCAGACCTGGCACGCGTCGCAGCCGCCGCGCGGGCACTGCAGCGCCGCCGCGAACGCCCGCGCCGCGACCGACCGGCCCGATCCGGGCGGCCCGGTGAACAACCAGGCGTGGGTCATCCCGCCGGCCCGCCGCGGCTCGTCGTCGGGAGCGTCGGTGGTGAAGCGGACGTGCGCCGCGTGCTCGGCCGCGGCCTGCAGCTCGGCGACCGCCTCCGGCTGACCCACCACCTGCGACCACACGCTCACGGACCCGATGATGCCCGAGACCCCCGACAGCCTCCGCTCAGAGGGCCAGGGCCAGCGCGAACACCGCGATCAGCACCGCGACCAGCACGATCAGCGGCGCGCCCAGGCGCACCCCGCCGAGGACGCCTCCCCCGGACCGCCGCCCGGGAGGCCGGACCCCCGGACGCCACTCGCCGAACTGCGCCCGGAACTCGGCCTCCTCGCGACGCTCCCGCCGCCACGCGGACTCCTCGCGGGGAGCGGGCACGGGCGCCGAAGTGTCCGTGTACTCCGGCGGCAGCACCCGCTGCCGCCGGACCGGTCGCGGCGGCGGGACCTCGCGACCGAGCGGGCGCAGGGCCCGCTCGCGGTCGTCGTCCATCCAGCGCGTGATCCCGTCCCGGTCGGTCGGCCCTGGCGGCAGGCGCAGGTCGGAGGCGGCCGCCGGCGCGACCGTCGGGTCGTCCCCACGCCGCCCCGGACCGGTGCCGTCCGGACCGGACAGCGCGTCGCCGTCCCCCCGCTCGTCCATGGAGCGACTGTCACACGAACGGGCGTCCTCGGCCACCGCGCGAGCCCGCGAGGCTGGGCCGCGTGGATCCCCGGGAGTGCTTCGACGGCCTCGTGACGACGCTGCGGGACCGCCCCGGCGTCGAGCCCCCCGACCCGGCGGGGCGCGGATTCGGCGCCGGCGCCCTGCGCGTGCGCGGCTCGATCTTCGCGATGGTGCAGGACGAGGCCCTCGTCGTGAAGCTGCCGGCGCCGCGGGTCCGGGAGCTGATCGACGCCGGGACCGGCCGGCCGTTCGGTCCGCGGCCGATGCGGGAGTGGGTCGCCGTCCCCGAGGTCTCACCCGGGGGATGGCTCGACCTCGCGGAGGAGGCGCTGGCGTTCGTCGGGCGCGCGTGAGAGCCGCCCGGAACGGGCAGGAACCCGACATGGGACTGAACTACCGCAAGAAGCGTCGCCTCGGTCCGCTGCCGATCTGGCGCAACGTCTCGCGCTCGGATGCCGGCAAGACGGTGTCGTACTCGTTCAAGCTCGGTCCGTTCACCTGGAACAGCCGGACGAAGAAGAGCACCGTCGACCTGCCGGGCGGCTACTCCTACACCAAGGACTGACTCACTCGCAGGCGACGCCGTCGCCGTCGCGGTCCAGCTTGGCGGAGTAGCCGGCCTGCCCGCGGTACAGCGGGGCCGCGCCCGCGGCCTTCGCCGCGCTGCAGTTGGCGTAGGAGGCCGCCGCCGGATTCGGCGCGGCCGCCACCGGCCGGGGGGCAGGCTTCGGCGCGGCGACCGGCTTCGGTGCGGGCTTCGGCTTCGGGTTCCCGACGACCGGTGCGGGCTGCGGGCTGTTCGGGGCGGTCGTCGTCCCGCCGCAGGTGCGGCCGTTGCCGTCGAGGGAGCGCAGGCGGGCCTGCACGGACGCGGACGCGTCGTTGCGGCCCTTGGTGTAGATCGCGGTGTGGTCGGCGCGGACCATCGTCTCGGCGAGGTCGCCGCCCGCGTAGGAGACGTAGCGCAGCTGGCGGTCGTAGCGGTCGCGGTCCACGCCGGGCTCGGCGGTGAGGCGGACGGTCTGCCCGAGGATCGCGTCCTCGGCGGCGCGGGTGGCCTTCCGGCCGCCGACGGTGGGGGCCTCGCAGGAGTCGATCCCCAGCACCCGCACCTCGGTGCCACCGCTGACGACGAAGGTGTCGCCGTCGATGACGCGGGTGACCGTGGCGCTCGACGTGGCGCCGGCCCCCGGGGTCGCGTCGTCCGCGACGGGCGAGGCCGACGCCTCGCTGGTGGGCACCGAACCCGACGAGCCCGACGAGCCGGACGGGCGCACCGCGGTCTGCGGGTCGCACCCGGCGAGCAGCAGGACGGCCGTGACGGCCCCGGCGACGAGCGCGACGATGCGCACCGGTTCCCCCCGATCTCGTCCGTACGCCCCGCGCGTCTCGGACGAACGGGCTATCGGCGGCCCGGATCTTGGCGTTACGCCAACCCGACGACCCGCAGCGCGTGGTCGACGAGCTCCGCGATCCGCCGCTCGTCGGGAGGTGGCGCCTCCGGGTGGAACATCGCGTGGTCGAGCTCCGCCCCGAAGAGCAGGAACGCGAGGTCGGCCGCCGTCCGCTCCGGGTCGGTGACGTCGACGAGGCCCCGCTGCGCCAACCGTCCGAGACCCGTCGCGACGGTCTGCAGGGTCGCCCCGGGGGCCCTCCGGTGGTACTCGGCCGCGAGGTCGGGGAACCGCCCCGCCTCCGTGACCACGAGCCGGCGTACCGCGAGCACGCCCGGGGCGAGGACGGCCGCGGTCCACCGGTGGGCCAGGAGCCGCAGCGCCGGGCCCACGTCCTCGCGCCGCTCGACCGCCTCGAGCGTGGCCGTGAGTTCCGCGCCGTACGCCTCCGCGGTCGCGGTCACCCCGAGCACGACCGCCGCGAAGAGCCGGCGCTTGTCGCCGAACTGGTTGTAGACGGTCTGCTTCGAGACGGCGGCCGCGGCGGCGATCCGGTCCGTGCCCGTCGCCTGGAACCCGTGGGCGAGGAAGAGCTCCGTGGCCGCCCGGACGATCGCGACGCGGGACGGCTCCGCGCGACGTTCCTCGCCCGCGGTCGACTCGATCCGCACGATCAGCTCATCCACTGGACCGGACGGTACTGCGCTCAGTACTGTCCGGTCCAGTCGAGTACCGATCAGTCCAGAGGGGTCCACGATGGCCGACACCCGCCCGACCGGACCGTCGGGCAGCCCGCTCGTGGGTCGCGGCGACGCCGACATGCACGCCGCCGTCACCCGGTCGCTGCTCGGCTACGGACTCCTCGCCGGGCCGCTCTACGTGGTCTCCGCCCTGGTCCAGGGCCTCGTGCGCGACGGGTTCGACCTCACCCGCCACGACGTCTCCCTGCTCGCCAACGGCCCGGGCGGCTGGGTGCAGATCGCGACGTTCGTCGTGTGCGGGCTCATGACGATCGCCGCCGGGGTGGGCATGCACCGGTCGCTGCGGGTCCTCGACGGCGGGCGGCGGGCCTGGAGCGGGTGGCTCGTCGTCGGGTACGGGATCGGGCTGGTCGGCGCGGGCGCGTTCGTCGCCGACCCGATCAACGGGTTCCCCCCGGGCGCGCCCGAGGGCGGTGTCGAGGTACCGTCGATCGGCGGCCTCGGCCACATCGCCTTCGCCGGCCTCGGCTTCCTGTGCCTGATCGTCGCCTGCTTCGTCGTGCCCACGTCCCGGCCGTGGTTCGGGCGGGTCACCGGGATCGTGTTCCTGATCGGCTTCGCGGGCGTGACGACGGGCTCGTCGTCACCCGTCGTCGTGATCGGCTTCTGGGTCGCCGTGATCCTGGCGTGGACCTGGCTCGCCGTCACGAGCTTGGAGCTCTACCGGCGGACGCCGTTGCTGACGCCCGCCGGGGTGAGCTGATCAGGTCGTCGGCGACTTCCGGGTGGTCGTCCGCTTCGCCGGCGCCTTCTTGGCGGCGGTCGACTTGGAGGCCGTCGACTTGGAGGCCGTCGACTTCGCCGTCGACTTCTTGGGCGCCGGGCCCTTCGCCCGCTTCTCGGCGAGGAGCTCGGCGGCCCGCTCGTCGGTGAGCGTCTCGACCGAGTCGCCCTTGCGCAGCGAGGCGTTGTAGCCGGTGCCGTCGGTGACGTACGGGCCGAAGCGGCCGTCCTTGACCACCATCGGCTCGCCCGAGACCGGGTCCTTGCCCAGCTCCTTGAGCGGCGGCTTCGCTGCGGCCCGACCCCGCTGCTTCGGCTGCGCGAAGATCTTCTGCGCCTCCTCGAGCGTGACCGTGAAGAGCTTGTCCTCGCTGTCGAGCGACCGCGAGTCCTTGTCCTTCTTGATGTACGGCCCGTAGCGCCCGTTCTGCGCAGTGATCTCGACCCCGGTCTCCGGGTCCTTCCCGACGACGCGCGGGAGGCTCAGGAGCTTCCGCGCGTCGTCGAGCGTGATCTCTGCCAGCGTCATCGACTTGAACAGCGAGCCGGTGCGCGGCTTGGACTTGTCACCCTCGGGCAGCGTCTCGGTGACGTACGGCCCGAACCGGCCCTCCTTGGCGAGGATCTCGTGGCCGGTCTCCGGGTCCGTCCCCAGCGAACGACCCTCCTGCGGGGTGGCGAAGAGCTGCTCGGCGAGCGCGAGGTCGAGCTCGTCCGGCGGGAGGTCCTCGGGCAGGTTCGCCCGCTGGTTCTTCTCCTCACCGTCCTCGGTGATCGTCCGCTCGAGGTAGGGCCCGTAGCGCCCGACCCGGACGACGATGTCGCGCCCCTGCTCGTCGGTGACGATCGGCAGCGAGTTGATCTCGCGGGCGTCGATCCCCTCGAGGTTGTCGCCGACGAGCTTCTTCAGGCCGCCGTCGCGGGCCATCGCGCCCTCGACGCCGCCGTCGGACGCGGTCTCGCCCCCGAAGTAGAAGTGCGAGAGCCACGTCTGCCGCTGCGCGTTGCCGGCCGCGATGGAGTCCAGTTCGTCCTCGAGGGTCGCGGTGAAGTCGTAGTCGACCAGCCGCCCGAAGTGCTTCTCCATCAGCCCGACGACGGCGAACGCGATCCAGCTGGGGACGAGCGCGCTGCCCTTCTTCCAGACGTAGCCGCGCTCCTGGATGGTGTTGATGATCGACGCGTACGTCGACGGGCGGCCGATGCCGCGCTCCTCCAGGGTCTTGACCAGGCTCGCCTCGGTGTAGCGGGCGGGCGGGCTGGTCGCGTGGCCGGACGGGTCGAGCTCGTCGGCCGTGAGGCCCTGGCCCTCCTCCAGACGCGGCAGCCGGGACTCGGCGTCGTCGGCCTGGCCGCCCTCGAGCTCGTCCACGGTCTCGACGTAGGCCCGCAGGAAGCCGGGGAAGGTGATGGTCCGACCCGACGTCGTGAAGGTGCAGGCCTCGCCGGTCGCGGCGGTGGCCTCGATGCGCACGGTCATGGTCGTGCCACGGGCGTCCCGCATCTGGCTCGCGATCGTCCGCTGCCAGATCAGCTCGTAGAGGCGGAACTCGTCGCCGCCGAGCTCGCCCGCGACCTGACCGGGCGTCCGGAAGGTGTCCCCCGCGGGCCGGATGGCCTCGTGGGCCTCCTGGGCGTTCTTCACCTTGCGCGTGTACTGCCGCGGCTGCTCCGCGACGTTCTCGGCGCCGTACAGGTCGCGCGCCTGGCTGCGCGCGGCGTTGATCGCGGTCTCCGACAGCGTCGTGGAGTCCGTGCGCATGTAGGTGATGTAGCCGTTCTCGTACAGCCGCTGGGCGGTGCGCATCGTCCGCTCGGACGAGAAGCGCAGCTTGCGGCCGCCCTCCTGCTGGAGGGTCGAGGTCATGAACGGCGCGTACGGCTTGCGGGTGTAGGGCTTCTCCTCGACCGAGGCGACCGAGTAGTCGCTGGAGCCGAGGGCCTCGGCCAGCCGGTTCGCCCCCGCCTCGTCGAGCCGGACCACGTCGTCGTTCTTGAGCTGCCCGCGGGCGTCGAAGTCGCGGCCCGTGGCCACCCGCTGGTCGCCGATCTTCGTCAGCCCGGCCTTGAAGGTCTGCGGGTTGGCCTGGTCGCCCGCGCCGGTGTTGAGCTGCGCGTCGATGCCCCAGTAGCCGGCGGACACGAACGCCATCCGCTCGCGCTCGCGCTCGACGATCACGCGGGTCGCCACCGACTGCACGCGGCCCGCCGAGAGCTTCGGCATGACCTTCTTCCACAGCACGGGGCTGACCTCGTAGCCGTAGAGACGGTCGAGGATGCGGCGGGTCTCCTGCGCGTCGACGAGGTCGTGGTCGAGCTCGCGCGGGTTCGCGGCGGCGGCCCGGATGGCCGACTCGGTGATCTCGTGGAACACCATGCGCCGGACCGGGACCTTCGGCTTCAGGGTCTCCAGCAGGTGCCAGGCGATCGCCTCGCCCTCGCGGTCGCCGTCCGTCGCGAGGTAGAGCTCGTCGACCTCCTTGAGGGCGTCGCGGAGCTCGGTGACCGTGGACTTCTTGTCCGGCGTGACGACGTAGAGCGGCTCGAAGGAGTTGTCGACGTCGACCCCGAGCCGGGCCCAGCTCTCGCCCTTGTACTTGGCGGGCACGTCGGCGGCGCCGCGCGGCAGGTCGCGGATGTGGCCGCGGCTGGACTCGACGATGTAGCTCGAGCCCAGGTAGTCGGCGATCTTGCGGGCCTTCGCCGGCGACTCCACGATCACCAGCCGGCGGCTGCCGTCACCGGCCGGCGTGGCCGTGCCGTTGCCGTTCTTGCGCCCGCCGCCCTTGGACGTGGTCTTGGACGTGCTCTTGCGCGTGCTCGACGTCCGGGCGCGCTGGGTCGGCGCGGTGGCCTCCTCGACCGTCGCCGCGTCCGCCGTTGCGGTCGCGCTCCGTGTCGACCTCGTGCCCGCCGAACCAGCCGCTGCCCCTCGCGCTGCCACCAGTCATGCCTCGTCTCGTCGCGTCGTGACGTCCCGTCCTCGGGCCCGTCACTCGCCGCCAGTGTGCCTCACGGCGTCTCCCGTGCCATCGAGAACGTCACACGCATCGCTGTCGTTCCCGATCCACCCACCGATTCCCGCTGGTCACGGCATTGACCCCGAGAGTCGATCCGGCCACACCCCGTCGTGGAGCGCTCGTGGCCTGCCCCCGACCAGCTCGGCGAGCCGACGCTGCCGCGCCCGCCCCACGATCCGGACGACGGGTGCGTCGGCGTCCTCGGCGAGGGTGGCGCCGAGGCCCGCCCGCTGACACGCCGTGAGCAGGGGCTCGTGGGTGGTCGGGGCGGACGGGTCGAGACCGAGAGTGTAGGCACGGCCGCTCCACCGTCCGGCGGCCAGGACCCACAGCCGGAGGCGGGGCCCGTCCAGATGGAGGGCGTCCGGGGCGTGCTTGGCCTCGGTGTGCCACTGCTGTGCCAGGGGCAGCAGATCGGCCCGGAAGGCGCTGCGGACGACCGGACGGCCGTCGGGGGCCCGTTCCACCTCCGCCGGGACGCCGCGGCCCCGGAAGGCGCAGCAGAGGGCGTGCGCGCGCCACTCGGCCTCCGGGTCCGTGACCGACGGCGGCTCCGGTGCCGGCGCCGGGGGCGGCGGCCCGGGCTCCGCGTCGGCGGGCGGGCCGTCGTCGCGGACGGGGAGGTCGTCGTCGGGGATCTCGTCGACGCCCTCCTCCCAGGTGCGCTGATCGACGAGCACCGTCGGCGGCGGCGGGGGCTCGTCGGGGACCGAGGGTGCCGGCTCGACCGGCACCGGCTCGTCGGGGACCGAGGGTGCCGGCTCGACCGGCACCGGCTCGTCGTCGGGAAGATCCTCGGGTTCGGGCGGCGGTGCCCCGAGGACGATGGTGAGGCGCGCCGCCGTCCCGCGGCCGAACAGCGACATCTCCCCGCCGGCGCAGAGCACGCCCTCGAGGTCGGTGATCGCGCGCGGCAGGGCGTCCGCCGAGTAGAACGACATCTGCCCCACGCGCGCGCACTCTAGAACATGCGTTCGAAGCAGCACCGAGTGCGACACGGCGCAGCTTCCGTCGTCCCGGAACCTGCCAGGTGTCGCACTCGGGGCGGCGACCTCCGGACAGCACGAAGGGCGCCGTCCGGAGCGGACGACGCCCTTCGCGGGGTGGAGCTGCTACACCGAGGCCGGAGCCGGCGCGTCGGTGTTGGAGTCCGCGATCGCCGTCGAGCGGCGCTTCGAGACGTAGATCGCCACCGCGATGCCGATGACGGCCACCACCGCGATGATGATCCGCACCGTCGGGTTGGCACCCGGGCCGATCGAGAGCGTGACCACGGCCGGCGCGATCAGCACCGACACCAGGTTCATGACCTTGATCAGCGGGTTGATCGACGGGCCGGCGGTGTCCTTGAACGGGTCACCGACGGTGTCACCGATGATCGTGGCCTCGTGGGCCTCGGACCCCTTGCCGCCGTGGTTGCCGTCCTCGACCAGCTTCTTCGCGTTGTCCCAGGCACCGCCCGAGTTCGCGAGGAAGACCGCCATGAGCGTGCCCGCGGCGATCGCGCCGCCGAGGTAGCCGGCGAGCGGGCCGACGCCGAGGCCGAAGCCGACGGCGATCGGGGCGAGGATGGCGAGCAGACCCGGCGTCGCGAGCTCGCGCAGCGCGTCGCGGGTGCACAGGTCGACCACGCGCCCGTACTCCGGGCGGCCGGTGCCCTCCATGATCCCGGGGATCGTGGCGAACTGGCGGCGCACCTCGAACACGACGGCGCCCGCGGCGCGGGACACCGCGTTGACCGCGAGGCCGGAGAAGAGGAACACCACGGCTGCACCGAGGATGACCCCGACGAGCAGGTTCGGGTTGGTGATGTTGTACAGGTCGGTGAGCTGCTCGCCCACCGACTCGTAGGCCTGGCGGATCGCGTCGTTGTACGAGCCGAACAGCGCCGTGGCGGCGAGGACGGCGGTCGCGATCGCGATGCCCTTGGTGATGGCCTTGGTCGTGTTCCCCACCGCGTCGAGCTCGGTGAGGATCTCGGCGCCGGGGCCCTCGACGTCGCCGGACATCTCGGCGATGCCCTGGGCGTTGTCCGAGACCGGCCCGAAGGTGTCCATGGCGACGATGACGCCGACCGTGGTCAGCAGGCCGGTGCCGGCGAGCGCGACCGCGAACAGCGCCACGATCACCGAGCCGGACAGCAGGAAGGCGCCGTAGACGGCCGCGCCGATGACGATGGCCGTGTAGACCGCCGACTCGAAGCCGACCGAGATGCCGGCGAGGATGACGGTCGCCGCGCCGGTGAGCGAGGAGCGGCCGACGTCCTTGACCGGGGCGTCCTCGGTGCCGGTGTAGTAGCCGGTCAGCGCGAGGATGATGATCGCCAGCACGATGCCGATCGCGACGGCGATGGCCGCGATGAGCGCCGGGTTGCCGGCGCCCGCGAGGTCGCCGACCGACGCGGCGTTGACGCCGGGCAGCTCGGTGAAGCTCGTGGGCAGGTAGACGAACGCCGCGACGATCGTCAGGACCAGCGAGATCCCCGCGGAGATGTAGAAGCTGCGGTTGATCGCCTTGAGGGCGTTCTCGCCCTCGCGGGTGCGCGTGATGAACACGCCGACGATCGCGGTGAGCACGCCGATGGCCGGGACGATCAGCGGGTAGGTCAGGCCGAGGGTGCCGAACGCGACCGAGCCGAGGATCAGCGCGGCGACCAGGGTCACCGCGTAGGACTCGAACAGGTCGGCGGCCATGCCGGCGCAGTCCCCGACGTTGTCGCCCACGTTGTCGGCGATCGTCGCGGCGTTGCGGGGGTCGTCCTCCGGGATGCCCTGCTCGACCTTGCCGACCAGGTCGGCGCCGACGTCCGCGGCCTTGGTGAAGATGCCGCCGCCGACACGCATGAACATGGCGAGCAGGGCGGCGCCGAGGCCGAAGCCCTCCAGGATGCGGGGCGCCTCCTCGACGAAGATCAGCACGACGACCGCCGCGCCGAGCAGCCCGAGGCCCACGGTCGCCATGCCGACGACGCCGCCGGTGCGGAACGCGATGCGCGCCCCGTCGTCCCGGCCGCCGGGGCGGGTGGACGCCGCGGCCACGCGGATGTTGGCCTTCGTCGCGAGGTTCATGCCCAGGCCACCGATGGCCATGGAGAACAGCGCGCCGACGACGAAGGCGACCGAGCGGGCGATCCGCTCGACCCAGCCGGTGGCCGGCAGCGCGAGCAGCACGAGGAACACGATGACGATGAACGGCGCCAGCGTGCGGAACTGCCGCTGGAGGAACGCCTGCGCGCCCTCCTGGACGGCGCGACCGATGTCGCGCATGTTCTGGGTGCCCTCGTCGGCGGCGAGTACCTGCTGACGGAGCACGACGCCGATGGCGAGGGCGATGAGCGCGATCACCGCGACCACGCTCACCACGACGTATTCGCTCGAGGAGAATTCGACCCCTTGAGCGAGGACGGACGCTTGCATCCAGCCTCCCGGTTGGAACGGATCGACCGCGACGGGAGGCCTTCTGGCGGCGTCCACGGCGCACAGTGATCGCCCCTTCGCGCGATGCGCACGAAGTGGCAGGGGTCGCAGTGTATGGGTGCCCTCCGACACAGGCTGCGGCGCGGTTCCCGATCAAGCTGTGACGTGCACTTCTTTCCCTCCGACGACGGGCTGTCGGGCCCGTGTGCTCCACTCGGTGGCGTGACCGGTGTGGGGGCGCTCGAGCGGGCGTCGGGCATTCCCGACGACGACGGGCGCGGCACCACCCTGCTGCGGCGCGTCCTCGCCGGGACCCCGCAGGGCGAGGCCCCGCTGACCCACGCCGAGGTGGTCCCCGCGCGGGAGGGCCGCCGGTCGCCGTGGCCCGGATGGGTCCCCGACGAGCTCCGTGCCCGGCTCGTGGCGCGCGGCATCCCGTCGCCGTGGGGGCACCAGGCCGAGGCCGCCGAGCACGCCTGGGCGGGGCGGCACGTGGTCGTCTCCACCGGCACGGCCTCGGGGAAGTCGCTGGCCTACCAGCTCCCGGTGGTCGCGGCGCTCACGGCCGACGCGCGGGCGACCGCGCTCTACCTGTCCCCGACGAAGGCCCTCGGCGCGGACCAGCTGCGCGCCGCCCGGTCGCTCGACCCGGGCGGGGCGGAGGGGCTGCGCGCGTCGTCCTACGACGGCGACACCCCGATCGCCGAGCGCGACGCGATCCGCCGCTCCGCGCGCTGGATCTTCACCAACCCGGACATGCTGCACCGCGGGGTGCTGCCCCGGCACGGGCGCTGGACGACGTTCCTGCGCCGGCTGCGGTACGTGGTGATCGACGAGGCGCACGCCTACCGCGGGGTGTTCGGGTCCCACGTGGCGCTGCTGCTGCGGCGGCTCCGGCGCATCTGCGCGCGGTACGGCGCGCACCCGGTGTTCGTGCTGGCCTCGGCGACCATGTCGGACCCGGCCACGTCGGCAGGGGCGCTCACCGGGCTCGACGTCGTCGGGGTCACCGAGGACTGCTCACCGCGCGGGGCGCGTGCGGTCGGATTGTGGGAGCCGCCGCTGCTGGAGGAGGTCACCGGGGAGAACGGCGCCCCGGTGCGCCGATCGGCGGGCGCGGAGACCTCGCGGATCCTGGCGGACCTCGTCGTGGAGGGCGCGCGGTCGCTGGCGTTCGTGCGCTCGCGGCGGGGGGCGGAGCTGACCGCGCTCGGGGCCCGGCGGGTGCTCGCGGAGGTCGACCCGGACCTGGCGCGGCGGGTCGCGGCCTACCGGGCCGGGTTCCTGCCCGAGGAGCGCCGGGCGCTGGAGGAGTCGCTGCTGACCGGGGAGCTACGCGGCGTCGCCACCACGAACGCGCTGGAGCTGGGCATCGACATCGCCGGGCTGGACGCCGTGGTGGTGGCGGGGTTCCCGGGGACGCGGGCGTCGTTCTGGCAGCAGGCGGGCCGGGCCGGGCGGTCCGGCGACGACGCCCTGGTGCTGCTGGTGGCCCGGGACGACCCGCTGGACACGTTCCTCGTGCACCACCCCGCCGCCCTGCTGGGCGCCCCGCTGGAGCGCTGCGTGCTCGACCCGACGAACCCGTACGTGCTGGCCCCGCACCTCGCGTGCGCGGCGAGCGAGATGCCGCTGACCGCCGCCGACGTGGCGGAGGTGTTCCCGGGCTCGGACGCGGTGCTGCACGACCTGGTGGCCGAGGGCCTGCTGCGGCACCGCCGCGGCGGCTGGTTCTGGGCGTTGCCCACCGAGACCCCGCACCACGGGGTGGACATCCGCGGGTCGGGCGGCGAGCAGGTGGTGATCGTGGAGGCCGACACCGGGCGCCTGCTCGGCACGGTGGACCCCGGCGCGGCGCACTCGACGGTGCACGAGGGCGCGGTGCACCTGCACCAGGGCGTGAGCTACGTCGTCGACTCCCTCGACCTGGAGGAGAACGTCGCCCACGTCCACGCGGAGGAGCCGGAGTGGACGACGCAGGCCCGGTCGGTCACCGACATCGCGGTGGTGGAGACCGAGCGGTGCGAGTCCTACGGGACGCCGTGCGCCGACGGCCCGGAGCTGCAGGTGTGCCTGGGCAGCGTCGAGGTGACCGAACAGGTCGTCGGCTACCTGCGGAAGATGCCGTCCGGGCAGGTCGTCGAGCAGGTGCCGCTCGACCTGCCGGAGCGGAGCCTCGCCACCCGGGCGGTCTGGTACACGCTCTCCGAGAACCTGCTCGCCGGCATCGGGATCGAGCCCGCCCGCGTGCCGGGCTCGCTGCACGCCGCCGAGCACGCCGCGATCGGGCTGCTGCCGCTGATCGCGACGTGCGACCGGTGGGACATCGGCGGCGTGTCCACGGCGTTGCACCCGGACACCGGGCGCCCCACGGTGTTCGTCCACGACGGGCACCCTGGCGGCGCCGGCTTCGCCGATCGGGCGCACGAGGTGATGTCGGTGTGGCTGGCCGCGACCCGCGACGCGATCGCCGGCTGCGAGTGCCCCTCGGGGTGCCCGTCCTGCGTGCAGTCGCCCAAGTGCGGCAACGGGAACGACCCGCTGGACAAGGCCGGCGCCGTGGCGGTCCTGACGGCAGTGCTGGCGCGGCTGGGGTGAGTGGGGTCCACCGCGGGCCGGGGTTCGGGGCTCCCGGCCCGCGGGGAGGTCTGTCACGCCGCAGGGCGGGGAGGGTCTCTCGACCCGCCCTGCGGCGCTGCCTCGGGCGGCGGTGGGCGCACGGTGCGCGCTCCGGGTCTCCTGACGACCGGGGTCGTGGTCGTCGGGAGGCGGGCGCCGCGTCGTGTCCGACCGGCGCCCACCGCCGCGGGTGGGCCGGACCGCTCCGACGTCCCCTCGCGGGCAGCAGCGGGGCAGCGCGCTCCGCGGGACGTCGTCGGCGGTCCAGGCCGACCCGAGTCTGCAGTTGTGGTGGTGGTGCTGGGTGGTGCTCGGTGGTGCTGGTGGCTACGAGCGGATGCCCGTGGCGACCGATGCCAGGCGGTAGGTCGAGCTGCCGCCGAGCCCGCGGTGCGGGCGCTCGCGAACGGCCTCGGCCATCGCGTCCTGGACGCTGTAGGGGTCGGGCAGGCGCCAGCCGCACGCGGCCGGGCGGACCCGCCAGTGGATGGAGCCCTGCGGGAACGTGGACGGCGGCGCGGCGAGGTACGACCCCCGGCCGTGGAGCGCCGTCCCCGGGCGGCCCGCCAGGTCGGGACGCAGCGGCTCGCCGGGCAGCACGGGGAAGAGCCACTCACCGGTCGGCGTGGCCGCGATCGCGACCGGCTCCCCGACCGCCCGCAGCGCCGCCGCCGCACGGCGCCCGATGCTGGCCGGCACCTCGATCACGTCGAACGTGATGCCGGTCGGCAGCAGGATCGAGTACGGCAGGCCGGACCACCAGTCGGCGATCTGCGCGACGTCCGTCGTCGCCTTCGCCGCCCAGTCGTCGAGCACCGGCGTGGGACCCGCCTGCGGGGCGTCCGCGCGCCCCGTCCAGACCTCGCCCTGGGGGAAGGTGCCCGGGACCACCGCCCAGCCGTGGTCGGCGAGCACCATCGCCTCGGCGCGGAGCTCGGTGCCGTAGACGGCGCGGTAGCTGTCCCACCACTGCATGCGGGTCCTCCCGGTACTGGTCCACCCCGTGCGGTGTTCCTCCCCCAGTAACGGCACGTTCCCGCCCGATTTCCACCCGTCGTCGCCCATCGGACGCGGTGGAACGCCGAGCGCCCTCCCCGGCACCGTCGAGCGGGCGAACGCGCGTTCGGCGCGCGGTCGTCGCACCACTCGTCCCGGGTGCACCATCCGTGTCGCCGCTCGGCGGGGGCTCCGAGCCGCTCGTCGGGGGAGGACACGGTCGGGTGACGATCGGTGACCGCGCCTCGGCCGATTCAACCCATGACCTTCACCACAGGACCCGCCCGGGCGCGGACGGTGGCCGTGTCGGCGACCGGCAGACATCCGCAGCTCACGGCCACCTCGACCGTCAGGTCCCACCCGATCCAGGCGCAGTCGCGGAGCTCGCCGCCGTTGCGGGCCGCGAGGTCCTGCGCGGTCGCACAGCCCACGTCCCGGCCCCGCACCGCGTCCGCCGCTCCGGCGAGGGCGGCCAGGTCCGCCGCGACCGCCGCCCGGTGGCGGGCGGCCACCGCTGACCCGAGCACGAGCAGGGTCCCCAGCAGCATCGCGAGCAGGCCGATCGCCGCGGCCGCCACCACCGTCGCGGCGCCCCGGTCGTCGGCGAGCGGGCCGGTCACGGCGGGAGCTCCTCGGGCGGCCCGGCCGGACGCGGTACGGCGGGGACCTCGGGGCCGGGCTCCCCTCCGGCGTCCGTCTCGTCGGGCGCGCCGTCGGCCGGAGCGGCGGTCGGGCCGGCGACCGCCGGTTCCCGGGCCGCGACGGCCTCCGCCGAGACCCGGAAACCGGGCAGGGCGCCGCCGAGCGGCGGCACCCGCACCCGGACCCGCACCAGGTCGCCCTCCGCGACCACCTCCACGTCCGTCCCGGCCGGGAGCCCCTCGGCGAGGCCCCGGGCGCCGACGAGGTCGTCCCGCGCGGCGCGGCGCGCGGCCTCGCCCGCGGCGTCCACGCAGCGGATCCGGGCCAGCACCGCTCCGAGCCCGCCGAGGACGACGGCGAACACCAGCACGAGCGCCCCGAGCGCGATCGCCGCCTCGACCGTCGCCATCCCCCGGTCGTCCGCGATCAGCCCCCGGCCGGGGCGAGGGCGCGTTCGATCAGGCCGGTCAGCGCGTCCAGCACGCCGGGACCGTTGACGATGACGATCAGCAGCCCCGCGAAGGCGGCCGCCGCCACGAGGCCGACGGCGTACTCGACCGTCGACATCCCGTCGTCCGAGCGGGCGAGGGCCGTGAGGCGGGCGGTCAGCAGGGCGATCGCGGTCGTCGGGTTCTCCATCGTGGTCTCCTTCCGTCCCGGGCCCCGGGTGGGCACCGGTGGTCACGTCCGCTCCAGGAGCGGGCTCGCCAGCCCGATGACGACCGGGGCGATCCCCAGCGCCAGGAAGGCCGGCAGGAAGCACAGGCCGAGCGGACCCGCGACGAGTACGCCCGCCCGCTCGGCCCGGGCGGCGACCGCCTCGGCGGCCTCGGCCCGCACGTCGGCCGCCACGGTGGCGGCCACCTCCGCGACCGCCGCACCGCTGCGGGCCGACCGGCGCGCGGCCCGGGCGAGCCGGGCGGTCGAGGGCTCGTCGAGGGCGGGCGCCCAGGCGTCGGCGGGGTCGGCGCCGAGCGCGATCAGGTCGGCGACGCGGACCAGGGCGCGGGCCGTGGCCGCCGGGGCCGACTCGGCGACGGCCCGGACCGCGACGTCGAGCGACAACCCGGACCGCAGACAGGCCGCGAGCTCGTCCCACGCGCCCGCCTCCCGCCACGGGTCCCGCCGCTCCCGCGGGGAACCGGCCGGACGGGCCGGTGCGGCCGCCGCGTCCGGTCTCCCGAGGCGCCGCACGGCCTCGACCGGACCCGGCAGGACCAGCAGGGCCACGGCCAGGAGCGCGACCGCCGCCGCCACCGCGGTCACCGGACGACCCGGGCGGTGAGGTGGGCGCTCCACTCCAGACCGGCCGCGACGAGCACCGCGCCCGCCACGAGGAGCCCCTGACCGAGCCCGGAGCCGGTGAGCACGGCCCACGGGCGCGCACCCATGAGCTGACCGAGGAGCAGCCCGACGACCGGGAGCCCCGCCAGCACCGACGCGGTGGTGCGCGGCCCGGCGAGGTGGGCCGCCAGCCGGCCGTCGAAGCGTCCACGGGCCCGCAGGTCCTCCGCCACGGCCTCCGCCAGCCCCGCGAGGCCGATGCCGTGCCGCTCGGCCAGCGACCAGGCGTCCGCGAGCCGCCGGACGTGGCCCCCGGCCAGCGCGTCGCCCTCCGCGTGGGCGCGCAGCGCCGTCGGCACGTCACCGCCGAGCCGGGCGGTCGCCTCCACGAGTGTCAGCGCCCGCGTGCAGACCGGGTGGGCGTCGCGCGACGCCGCCGCCGCGGCGGACGCGGGCGGGTGCCCGGCGCGCAGCTCGGCGGCGAACCCGGCGAGTCCGTCGGCGAGCCCCGCGACCGCGGCTCTCCGGTCGGCGTCGCGGCGCCGTGCCCGCCGGGCCCGCAGCAGCACCGCGCCGACGACACCCGCGGCCACCGCTCCCCCGGGGCCCGCCACGAGCCCGGCCCCCGCCAGGGCGCCGACGACGGCCAGCACGACCGGTGGTCGTCGCCACGGGCGCCCGGCCCGACCACCCGGGCCGCCGACCACGCCCAGGCCACGCACCCGCGCCGGGGCGGGCGCGGCCGGCCACAGGGCGAGTGCCGCCGAGCCCGCCAGGAGGGCCGCCACGGCACTCATGCCGGCACCGCCCGCAGGTCGGCGACGCCGCCACGCAGGCGCGGCACCGCGGGCTCCGTCGTCCCGGTCGGCTCCGGGGACCGTGCGGACACCGCACGCCCGGTCCCCGGCCACGGCGCCGCGACGCCCCGCTCGGCCAGCATCGCGCCGAGGTCGGCGCGCCCGGGGGCCCAGCCCTCCTCGCGGGACCACGCCGGGACCACCACCACCTCGGCGCCGCTGCGCCGCAGCACCCCGACCGCCTCGAGCACCCGCCGTCCGTCGGGCAGCCGACGCACGTGCAGCACCACCTGCACGGCGGCCGCGGTCTGGCTGTGCAGCGCCGCAGGTGCCATGCCACCCAGCGCCGCGAGGGCCTCGAGCCGGGCCGGGACCTCCCGGGGCGAGTTCGCGTGCACCGTGCCCGCCCCGCCGTCGTGCCCGGTGTTCAGGGCGGCCAGCAGCTCGCAGACCTCGGCGCCCCGGACCTCGCCCACCACCAGGCGGTCCGGGCGCATCCGCAGTGCCTGCCGCACCAGGTCGCGCAGCAGGACCGTGCCCGCGCCCTCGACGTTGGCCGGACGGGACACGAGCCGCACCACGTGCGGGTGCGCCGGGCGCAGCTCCTCGGCGTCCTCCACCACGACGATGCGCTCGGCCGCCGGGACCCGGGCCAGCAGGGCGGACAGCACGGTCGTCTTCCCCGACCCGGTGCCGCCGACCACCAGGAACGCCAGCCGCGCCTCGACCACCGCCTCCAGCAGTGCCCGGCCCGTCTCGTCGACGGTGCCGCCGGCCTGCAGCGCGTCGAGGTCGTGGCTCGCCGGGCGCAGCACCCGCAGCGACACGCACGTGCCGTCCGCGGCCACCGGCGGCAGCACCGCGTGCAGCCGCACCCCGCTGCCCGGCAGCCGCGCGTCGACGTACGGGCTCGCGTCGTCCAGCCGCCGCCCGGCCGCGGCGGCCAGCCGCTGCGCCAGCCGCCGCACGGCGTCCTCGTCGGCGAACGCCACGTCCGCCCGCTCGAGCCCCGCCCCACGGTCGACCCACACGGCGTCGGGCGCGGTCACGAGCACGTCCGAGGTCGCCGGGTCGCGCAGCAACGGCTCCAACGGCCCCGCGCCCACGAACTCCCGCTGCAGCGTGCGCACCGCGGCCAGCACGTCCGCGTCGCCCACCACCCCGCGTGCCTCGGCGCGCACCGCCGCCGCGAGCTCCCCCACCCCGGCCTCGCCGCCCGCCGCGGCGATCCGCGCCCGGACCCGTCCCACCAGGTCCGGCACCCCGCCGTCGTGACCCGCCATCCCACCCACCTCCCCGCGCCGCCCGTCCACGTGATCGACGCTGCCCGACCAGCCGCGAGGTCGGCCAGCACGCCACCCGGACCTGTGGACAACCCCGGCCCGCACTGCCACTGGGGACAACTCGCTGCTCCGGACGCCACGGCCGGCGCGCACGCCGACGACCCGGCTCCCCCAGGGGAAGCCGGGTCGCGGGGTCCGGACGCCTACGCCGCCAGTGGCCGTCCCGACCGCCCCGTGGGTCCGGCGCGCCCGGTGACGGCGTCCACGGCGTCCAGCACCGCGCTCGCCGCGTCCGCCAGCGGCCCGCGCCGCACGCCGGGCACGGTGCCGCGGTCCATCGCCGCGGCGAGGCCGGGCTCGGCGTCCACCGCCGCGAGCACCTCCAGGCCCAGCGCCTCCCCGACGTCGGTCCCGTCCAGGCCGCCCGGCGCGGGACCCCGGACCACCACGGACACCGTCACCCCGAGGTCGGTGACCTGCTGCGCGACCCGCGACGCGGCCGCGGTGGCCCGCACCTCGGCCGGCACCACCAGCACGGTCAGGTCGGCCACCTCCAGCACCGCGGTCGCCGCCTCCGTCAGGTGCCGGGGCAGGTCGCACACCACCGTGTCCCCGGCCCGACGCCCCGCCGTGACGACGGCCACCGCCGCCTCCGGGGCGGGTCCGGGGCCGTGGCGGTCGCAGGCCAGCACGGTCAGCGGGCCGTCCGCGCTCGGCAGCGCGTCGTGCAGCGACGCCGCTGCGACCCGCCCGCCCCCGAGCGCCAGCCCCGGCCAGCGGAGCCCGTCGAGCTGCTCCGCACCCACGACGAGGTCGAGCCCGCCGCCCAGCGGGTCGCAGTCGACCAGCAGCACCCGGTCTCCCTCGTCACGGGCCCGGACCGCGATCGCGGCCGCCAGCACGGACGCACCCGCCCCGCCGCGGCCACCGAGCACGCACACCACGCGACCCGGCCCGCCGTCGGGAACCTCGCCCTCGATCTCGGAGAGCGCCGTGACCAGCCACTGCTCCCCCTCGGGGAGCGAGACCACGTGCTCCGCGCCGACGGCGACGGCCGGTTCCCAGACGCTGCCGGGCGGATCACCCCGGCACAGCACCACGACGCCGTCGCGCCGTCCGAGCCGCACGGCCGCGGCGGCGGCCGCCGCGGCGCCCCGTTCGTCCAGCAGCACCATCGGCGCGCCCGGCCACCGCCGGCGCAGCGCCGTCGCGTCGGGCACCCGTTCCAGCTCGCACCCGGCCGCGGCGGCCAGGCGGACCACCTCGTCGGTCAGGTCCTCGTCCTCGCACAGCAGCGTCACTCGTCGTCCGTCCACCCCCGCAGCGTGCGGTGATCACGACGACGACGGGTGCGCTCGCGCCGCCCCTGGGGACAGGTCCGCCGCGGGCTGCCGGTGGGGACGGGCGGTGCCGCCGGACGGACGAGCGTCAGCCGGCCGCGTCGGCGATGCCGGTGGCCTCCTTGGCCCCGGTGCGCCAGGCGGTCACCCCGTGGGCGAACCACCGGGCGAGGCCCTCGTGGGTGCCGCTCGCGAAGTCCTGCGCCGCCGCCGAGTACTCGCCCGACGCCCGCAGGTGGCCGACCTCCGGGATGACGAGGCCCTTGGGGTCGAGCCCCGTCGAGATGGCGGTGAGCCGCGCCGCGGCGCGCGCCACGACGCCGTTCGCGACGAGGAACGGCGCCAGCGCCAGCATCTCGCCGTGCACGACGCCGACGAGCACCGGGCCCGGCACGGAGGTGCCGCCGACGACGAGCCCGGCGAGCGCGTCGAGCCGCGCCGAGACCCAGGCACCGGGGCGGGGCCGCCCCAGGTCGGACTCCGGGACACGGTCGGTCGCGGCGAGCACGTGCAACCGGGCGAGGGCCTGCAGCGGCGCGCGACGCCACGTGGGGAGCAGCCCGCCGAGCGCCTCGGCCACCCGCAGCGAGCCGGCGAGCACCGGGTCGGTGACGGGGCCGTCCTCGGGCAGGTCCGCGGACCCGCCGTCGAGGGCGGCCGAGGCACGGGCGGCGCGGACGCTCGCCTCGGCGGCCGTGGTCGGCCACCCGCGGCGGTTGGTGCGGTGCGCGTGGACGGCCTCGACGTGCCGGCGGATCGACTCGGCGCCCTCGGCGACGCCGGGCAGCTCGAGCAGCGGCGCGAGCGGGTCGGTGGTCGAGGCGGTCATGGGGTCCATCGTCCCAGGGTCGTACCACCCACGAATGTGACGTCCAGTGTCAGCATGGCCGCAGTGCTGACACTCCGGGGACGTGCGGGGTTAACCCCTCGACACGGCGAGCATCCTGGAGACATGGACAGCACCGAGCTGCTGCCCGCGCACGCCCTGACCTGGCGGTTCTCCCGGTCGTCGGGGCCGGGCGGGCAGGGCGTGAACACCACCGACTCCCGCGTCGAGCTCCTCGTCGACCTCGCCGCCCTCCCGGACGCCGACCGGCTCGTCGGGCGACTGGGCCCCGTGCTGCACGTCACGGCCTCGGAACACCGGTCGCAGCTCCGCAACCGGGAGGCCGCCCTAGAGCGCGCCGCGGAGCGCATCGCCCGCGCCCGCCGGCCCGACCCGCCGTCCCGGACCCCGCGGAAGCCCAGCCGGGGGTCGAAGCTGCGCCGCCTGGAGGACAAGCGCCGCCGCAGCGATCGGAAGGCGTTGCGGCGGACACCGTCCGAGTAAGACAGGACTGGACCCGGTGATGATCGGGAAGACACGGGCCGTGCTGCCGTGTCACCGATCGCGTCCGTCGTGGTCGTGGCACGATGTGCCCCCTCTCGACCCGACCCGCCAGGAGGGCCCGTGACCTCGCCGTCGTCCCCCGGAGGCCCGCCCGTGGTGCCCTCCATCCCGCTCAACGCCGAACCGGCTCGCCAGAACGGCGACGCGTCGGTCGGGGCGCTGGTGAAGGAGGTGACCACGCACGTCTCCACCCTGGTGCGTGCGGAGGTCGAACTCGCCAAGCAGGAGATCACCGGCGAGGTGAAGAAGGGGGTGCAGGGCAGCATCTTCTTCGTCATCGCCGGCGTCGTCGCCCTGTTCAGCCTCTGGTACTTCTTCTTCGCCGTCGCCGAGGCGTTCAACCTGATCTGGCCGTCGCAGCGCTGGGCCGGCTTCGCCGTGACCTTCGCGCTGATGCTGGTCATCGCGGGTATCGCCGGCTTCCTCGGCTACCTCAAGGTCCGCAAGATCAAGGCCCCGGAGCGGACGATCGAGACCGCCCGCGAGTCGGTCGAGGCCCTGCGCCGCGGCCGGTCCGACGCCTCGCCGTCGACCGTCGCCGAGCGGCGCTGAACCACCCCGACCCCGCGGCCCTGGCCGGGCCGTGGCGACACCGCGAGGTGTCCGCCAACGGCATCCGACTCCACGTCGCCGAGTGCGGGCCCGCCACCGGCGAGCCGGTGCTGCTGCTCCACGGGTTCCCGGAGTTCTGGTGGTCCTGGCGTCACCAGCTCACCGCGCTCGGCGCGGCCGGGTACCGGGCGGTGGCCGCGGACCTGCGCGGCTACTGCGGTTCCGACCGGCCGCCGCGCGGCTACGACCTGTGGACCCTCGCCGGTGACGTCGCCGGCCTGGTGCCCGCGCTCGGCGCCCGGCGCGCGACCGTCGTCGGCGCCGGGTGGGGCGGTGCCGTCGCCTGGACGCTGGCCGCCCTGCACCCGCGGGTGGTCGCACGGCTGGCGGTCGTCGCGACCCCGCACCCGCTGGCCCTGCGGCGCGCGGTCCGCCGTCGGCCCTGGCGCTGGGCCCGCCCGCTGCGCGACGTCGCCTTCTTCCAGCTCCCCCGTCTGCCGGAGCGCTCCCTGCGCCGCGACGCGGGGGCCGCGGCCGGCACCTTCCTGACGGCGGGTGCGGGTCCCGGCTGGCCCGCGACCCCCGAGTTCGCCGGCGTCGCCGCGCAGCACGCCGCCGCCCTGCTCACCCCGCGGACCTCGCACTGCGCGCTGGAGTACTTCCGCTGGGCGGCGCGCTCCCAGACCCGTCCCGACGGCGCCCGCTTCGCCGAGGCGATCGGGCGGCCCGTGGAGGTCCCGGTGGTGCACCTGCGCGGGGCGGACGACCCGTGGGTCCCGGAGGACGTCGTCCACGCCTCGGCGCGCTGGGCGCCCGACCACGAGGTCGTGACGATCCCCGGCGCCGGGCACTTCCCGCACCAGGAGGCACCCCGGCACGTCACCGAGGTGCTCCTGCGCCGCCTCTAGCTGGCGCAGCTCCCCGTCGACACCCGCGAGGTCGCGGAGGCGGACGCGTCGAGGGCCGCGCGCACCTGGTCGGCGGTGAGCACGAAGCCGGTGTCGCCCTGGTCGACCGCGGCGCCGAACACCACGCCGATCACCTGCCCCTGCGGGTTCACCAGCGGCCCGCCGGAGTTCCCGGACTTCACCGTGCCGCGGATGGTGTAGACGTCGCGGGTGACGGTCTGCGAGTCGTAGATGTCCGGGCCGCGCAGCTGGATCCGCTGCCGGATCTTGGCCGGGCTGGACGAGAACGGCCCGTCGAGCGGGTAGCCGAGCGCCACGGCGTTGTCGCCGGTGCCCGCCGCCGAGAACTCGAACGGCAGCGCGCGGGCCTCGAGGCCGGGCACGGCGAGCACGGCCACGTCGACCTCGGGGTCGTAGTAGACGACGCGCGCGGTCTCGGTCGCGGCGCCGCCCCCGGACCGCGGGACCTCCACCGACACCTCACTGGTGCCGGCGACGACGTGCGCGTTCGTCATCACCCGCTCGTTGCCGACGACGAAGCCCGTGCCCTCCAGCGCGCGCGAGCACGACGGCGCGCGGCCCCGGATCTTGAGCACGCTCGACCGCGCCCGCTGCACCACCGGGTCCTGCACCAGGCCCTCGTCGGGCGGTGCGACCTCGGCGACCCCGGGGGTCGGGGAGAAGGGCGAGAGGACGTCCGGAAAGCCGGACGCGTCGAACATGGCGCGCAGCTCGTTGGGCAGCGCCCGCAGCGGTGCGGGCATCACCGAGTCCACCGTGGAGAGCACCGCGGAGTTCTTCAGCGCCGAGGCGAGCGCGACGTTCGAGGAGGACGCGAGCGGCAGCGCGATCAGCCACGCGACGACGAGCGCGGTGAGTGCCTGGAGGACCGACCCGAAGGTCGAGTCCACGGTGCGCACGGCGCCGAGGCGCATCCGGTCGCGCACCGCGCGCCCGAGGTAGACCCCGAGGGTCTCGCCGAGCGCGACCAGCGCGATCACGATCAGCACGCTGACCACGACGCGGCTGGTGTCGCCCTCGAACGTCCCGACGACCAGCGGCGCCAGCTTCAGCCCGAGCAGCGCCCCGCCGATGACCCCGAGGAAGGACAGCGCGGCCACCGCGGCGCCGTGGCGCCAGCCCGAGATCGCCGCGGCGACGGCGAGCAGCACGACGACGATGTCGACCCAGCTCATCGGATCGCTTCCCCCTCGTGCCGACGGGCCCACGCCTCGCCGAGATCGCGTACGTCCGTGCCGTCCCACGGGACCGTCCAGCCCGCCAGGTCGAGCACCCAGGAGAGCACGCCGGCGGTGAATCCCCACACGAGCAGCCCCCGCACGGCGAACGCGGGTCCCTGGTAGCCGCCCGGCGAGGTGACCGTGAACCGCCGGGCCGGGTCGGTCAGCTCGGCGAGCGGGACCCGCTCCACCGCAGCCGTCTCCGCAGGGTCCACCACGCCGATCGGCTCCGGCACCGCCCAGTGGGCGACCACCGGGGTGACGGCGAAACCGGACACCGGGATGGTCAGCGGGGGCAGCGTGACGAGCGGCACGATCCCGGCCGGGTCGGCGCCGATCTCCTCCTCGGTCTCGCGCAGGCCGGCGGCGACGAGCCCGTCGAGCCCGTCCCCGTCGTCGGACTCCAGCCCGCCGCCCGGGAAGGCGGCCTGCCCGGCGTGCGAGCGCATGTCCGCGGCCCGCTCGGTGAGCACCAGGTCCGGCCCGTCCGCGCCGTCGTCGGAGAAGAGCAGCACCACGGCGGCCTGCCGTCCGTTCCCGGTCGGCTGCCGGCGGAACGGCACGTCGGACGGCGAGACGCGTCCGCAGGCGGCCACCAGGCCGGCCAGCCAGTCCGGGGCCTCCGCCGGGCGGAGCAGCCGGCTCACGCGGCGGCCCGGGCGACGGCGGCGCGCACCTGGTCGGGCGTCGCGAACACCTGCGGCGGCAGCGGAACGACGGTGCCGTCGGCGCGGACGACGACGCTCGCGGGCAGCACCGGCGGCGCTCCCAGCCGCCGGCCGACGACCTGCTGCGGGTCGGTCACCGACGGGTAGCGCACGCCGAGGGCCGCCATGAGGTCCAGCGCGTCGGCCGGGTCGTCCGCGACGTCCACCCCGAGCACCGACGCCGCACCCGGCTGGGCCGCGTACGCGCCGAGCGCCGGCATCTCCTCGCGGCACGGGCCGCACCACGACGCCCACAGGTTCACCAGCGTGACCCGTCCCGGCAGGGCGGCCGCGAGATCGACGGTGCCGGGGGCCCCGAGACAGTCCAGGCTCAGCTCGGCCAGCGGCGCGGGCGCGGGCGCGGGCGCTCCCGACGACGGGCCGGGACACGGCGCGAGCGCGGCGGCCGCCCGGGCGCGGGCCAGGTCGGCGGGGTCGGCGGCGGCCGCGGGCGCGCCGCCCGCCGGCGCCGACCCGGCGTCGGGAACGGAGGAGTCGCGCGGCCAGAGCGCGATGACGCCCACGACCACCAGGATCAGCACCAGCAGGGTCGACCCGACCTCGGTGCGCGTCACCGCTCGAGACCGACGAGGGCCAGGAGGTGGTCGGCCTCCGGCCCCTTGACGAGCTTCGCCGCCTTGGCCGGGTCGGTCTCCCCGATGCCGGCCGACGGGCAGTCCTTCGCGATCGAGCACGCGCCGCAGGCCGGCTTCTTCGCGTGGCAGACACGGCGGCCGTGGAAGATCACGCGGTGGGAGAGCATCGTCCAGTCCCGCTTCTCGATGAGCCCGCCCACCTCGGACTCCACGTGCACCGGGTCCTCCGACACGGTCCACCCCCACCGCCGGGTCAGCCGGCCGAAGTGGGTGTCCACGGTGATCCCCGGGACGCCGAAGGCGTTGCCGAGGACGACGTTCGCGGTCTTGCGCCCGACACCCGGGAGCTTCACGAGATCGTCCAGGCGGGCCGGCACCTCGCCGTCGAACGTCTCCACGAGGGCCTGGCCCAGCGAGATCACCGAGTTCGTCTTCGCCCGGTAGAACCCGGTGGGCCGGAGGATCTCCTCCATCTCGGTGCGGTCGGCGCCCGCGTAGGCCGCGGCGTCGGGGTAGCGGGCGAACAGCGCGGGCGTCACCCGGTTGACGGTCACGTCCGTGGTCTGCGCCGAGAGGACGGTGGCCACGAGCAGCTCGAGCGGCGTGGTGAAGTCCAGCTCGCAGTGGGCGTCGACGTGGGCGGCCGCGAGCGCGCGGTGCATGCGGCGCGCCCGGCGCACCAGGCCCAGGTGCGTCTCACCCGGCTTCAGAGCGGCCCCCGAGGTCATTCGACCAGGGTAATGAAGGCCCCCGACACCGTGGCCGACCGGGAGCACCCGCGACACGCCGGGGCACCCCCGGTCGCAGCGGGACCGTGCGCGTGCGGGAGCATGCGTCTCACCATGACCGCCTGGATCGCGATCCTCATCCCCCTGCTCATCATGGTCTTCGCCCTGGGCATGGAGCGCCTGGAGACGAGACTGCGGGCGGGCACCGTCCGCGAGGACGAGGTCGAGGACTTCCTCGAGCGTGCCCGGCCCGACGAGGTGAAGGCGCTCTTCCGGCAGGGCATCGGCGGCGCGCTGACGCTGTTCCGGCTGCGGAACCTCGGCAAGCGCGGCGGCGCGTCGCGCCGGGGCGCCCGGACGGGCGAGACGTCCGGCCGGAGCACCACGGGCGTCTGACGCTCACCGAGCGGCGTCATGATCGGCGAGTACTGTCGTCCGTTCGGGGGGCACGGCTCGCGAATGACGACGGAACAAGGCTAGATCCGGGGATCGTCGGCCGCGTGCTGCGTGATCATGACCATGCGCGCGACTAGACTTGCGGCAGACGTGACTGGTGACACAGCGGAGTTCGGGGTGCAGGATGCCCGGGCCCGTGGGGTCTCAAGAGTCGGCGAGGAGCGGACGACGGTGGACGAGGTACTGGCGCGGGCAGGGATCTTCCAGGGTGTGGATCCCGCCGCCATCGAGGTGTTGACGGAGTCGCTCGATCGCGTCGAGTTCCCGCGGGGCACCGTCATCTTCAACGAGGGCGAGCCCGGCGACCGGCTGTTCATCGTGCAGAGCGGCAAGGTCAAGATCGGCCGCCGCTCGCCCGACGGGCGCGAGAACCTGCTGTCGATCTTCGGCCCGTCCGACATGTTCGGCGAGCTGTCGATCTTCGACCCGGGCCCCCGCACGTCGACCGCCACCTGCGTCACCGACGTCCGCGCCTACTCCATGGACCGCACGGCCCTCAAGGAGTGGATCGCGCAGCGCCCGGAGATCGCCGAGCAGCTGCTGCGGGTGGTCGCCCGCCGGCTGCGCCGCACGAACAACCTCCTCGCGGACCTCATCTTCACCGACGTGCCGGGCCGCGTCGCCAAGGCGCTGCTGCAGCTCGCGCAGCGCTTCGGCTCCCAGGAGGCGGGCCTGCTCCGCGTGACGCACGACCTCACGCAGGAGGAGATCGCCCAGCTGGTGGGTGCGTCCCGCGAGACGGTGAACAAGGCCCTGGCCGACTTCGCCGCCCGCGGCTGGCTGCGCCTCGAGGGCAAGAGCGTCCTCATCCTGGAGCCGGACCGCCTGGCGCGCCGCGCCCGCTGACCCGCTCCGGTCAGCCCTCGCGCAGGTACTCCAGCTGGGCGGCCACGGAGATGTCCGCGGCCGGCCACAGCGACTCGTCGACGTCCGCGTAGACGACCTCGACCACCTGGCGCGGCTCCGGGTCGCGGGGGAGCGAGCGGAGCGCCTCGCGCACCTGCTCCAGCCGCTGTTCGCGGTGGGCCAGGTACTGCCGCGCCGTCTCCGGCGCGTCCGGCAGGTCCGGGCCGTGGCCGGGCAGGAGCCGCGTGCCGGCCGGCAGCGCCGCCAGCCGCTCCAGGGAGCGCAGGTAGTCGCCCAGGGCGCCGTGGTGGTCCCCGAGCACGGTCGTGCCGCGGCCCAGCACCGTGTCTCCGGTAAGGACCGACCCGTCGCCGTCCACGACGAAGCAGAGCGAGTCCATCGTGTGGCCGGGCGTGGCGAGCACCCGGACGTCCAGCCCCGCGGCGCCGACGGCCTCGCCGGCCCCCAGCCCCTCGGCCCCGAGGCAGAGCTGGGGGTCCAGCGCCCGCACCGGCGCGCCGGTGAGCTCGGCGAACGGCCGGGCCGCCTCGGAGTGGTCGAGGTGGTGGTGGGTGAGCAGGATCAGCTCGACCGGCCCGTGCTCCCGCAGCCGGTCGAGGTGGTGGGCCTCGTCCGGCCCCGGGTCGACGACGATGCACCCGCGGTGCCCGGGGGCCCGCAGCACCCAGCTGTTCGTGCCGTCCAGGGTCATGCCCGACGGGTTGTCGGCGAGGACGACCCCCGCGGCCTCGGTGACGGGACGCAGGACCTCGTAGGCCGGGTGCTCGTTCACGCCGTGACCCTAGAGGGGTCCGGGGCTCAGTGCGTGTCGTCCCGCCCGCCGGGCAGGCCGTGCCCGTTGACCCGCCCGTGGCCGTCCGGCGGGTGCTCCCCCGGGCGGGGGCGACCCCGGTGGGCCGGCCCGCCGAACGGGTCCGAGCCCTCGGCCCGCTCGCGCTGGGCGAGCTCCTCGTGCAGGCGGGCGAGCAGCTCCCGCTCGCGCTCGGAGAGCTGGGCGACGGAGTCGTCGGTGTCGGGCGCCCAGCTGCTCGTCGCCTCCGGGTCGGCCGGCCACACCGGTGGGGCGGCGTCCGGCGGGTGGGAGCGGGGCGGTCCGCCCGCCGCGGGCCCGAGGTGGGGCGGGCCCTGGGGCGGCGGGCCGGGGTGCGCCCCCGGGGGTCCGGGACGGGGCGGTACGGCGTGGGGCGGCGGCGCTTGGTGCACCGGCCCGGTCCCCGCCGCGTCCGGGCCGGGCGCCGGCGCCGGGCGGGGCGGCGCCCACGCGGCGGTCTCCGGCGTCCAGCCCGCGCCGTCGGCGGCCGCCCAGGGCGGGGCGACGTCGGTGGCCGTCCCGGGTGCGTCCCCGAGGTGCGCCCCGTCGAACGGCTCCGGTGACGGCTCCGCCCAGGACACTGGTCCGGTCGCGGGCTCCTCGGGCACCTCGGGCTCCTGCGGCGCCACGGCCCGCACGGGCTCGTGCCGGTGGCCGTTGGTGCCCAGCGTGACCGCTTCCCCGCCGACCTCCACGGGCGAGGCGAAGACCGTGTCCGCGCCGGGCTGCGCGCCGGTGACGGGGGCTCCCGGCCAGGCCGGGCCGGGCCCTGCCCCGAACCGGGCGTCGTGCCCGAACCGGGCGGGGGCCGTGGGCTCCTCCGGCGACGGCCCGCGGCTGTGCCGCGCCCGCTGCACCTGGGGGTCGTCGGCCGGGGTGCCCTCGGGCGGCGTCGGCTCGCCGGCGTCGACGAGCTCCCCCGCCTCGTCGTCCACGGCCGCGTCGCCGAGGTGGTGCCCGTTGCGGCGGGTCGGGGTGGGAGCGGGGAAGGACCCGGTCGCCGGGCGACCGTGCCGCCCGGGGCCGACGTCGTCCGGGAGCTCGTCTTGGAGTTCGTCAGGGACGAGATCGTCCGGGGCCGGGTCGTCCGCGTCCGTGCCCGCGTCGAGCGGCGGCTCCAGGCGGGTCTCCTCCAGCGAGTCCGCGGGCAGCGGGGCCGAGAAGTCCTCCGGCACCGGGCGCGCCCACAGCGCGGCGATCCGGCGGGCGGTCACCGAGAGGTCGTCGTCGATCGAGGTGGGTGGGGTGGACGCGGCGGGCGCGGCGGCTCGCTCGTCGTCCGGCCCCGCCTTCCCGACGGCGGGTGGTCCCGGCTCCGGCTCCGGCGGCCGGTCCCCGAGCGGGCGGGGCGCCTCGTGGGCGGTGCCCGCGTCCGCGACGGTGCGCCAGGTCTCGTCGTCCTCGGACCGCGCCGGCGCCGGACGCTCCTCGGCGGCGGTGAGCGGGCGCGCCGCCGCGAGCGCGTCGCGGTGGTAGGCGGGCAGGGCGACCCCGGAGGCGTAGACCTCGATCGAGGTGCTCCCGAGCCCGCGGGCGGCGTGGGCGAGGTGGTGGACGACGTGGTCGCAGTCGTCGGGGTCGGCCGTCTCGACCAGCACCACCCGGTGGGGCACCGGCCCCGGCGCGACACCCGCCGGCGTGACCCGCCAGCTCTCGCGCACCGTGACGACCCCGGGCAGGCGCCGGGCGGCCCGGGCCAGCGAGGCCGCCGGCTCGACCGCCCCCGCCGTCGTCGTGAACCGGTGCCCGGAGCGACGCCGGGCGTCCGGGTCGACGGGGAGGGCGGCGAGCAGGTCCGGGTCGACGCGACCGGACGCGAACCAGGGGGCGAGCACCGCGCGCTCGTCGGCCCCGAGCCCGACCTCGTCGGCGAGCAGACACCCCCCGAGCAGCTCGGCGGCCTCCGCGTCGTCCTCGGCGGCGACCATCTCGCGGACGGTCGTGAGCGCGTCGTCGTCGATGCGGCCCGCCAGGCCCAGCAGCACGTCGTGCAGGCGATCGGGGCCGGTCGGCCCCTGGTCGCGGTCGTCGTCGGAGCGCGGGGCACCCGGGTGCGGGGCACCGCCCGGACGACCCGGGCGCTGCGTCTCGCGGTCCCGCACGACCGGGGCGTCCGGGCGCGACGGCGCGGCGGGCGGCTCCCCGGGCTCCTCGGGCTCGACACGCTCGACGGCCTCGGGCTCGACGGCGTCGCGCTCGACGGCGTCGGGGACCTCGACGGCCTCGGGCGCGGTGGGCGCCGCGGGCAGACCGGTCGCGGGCGTCGGGTCGCCCACGGGCAGGCCGGCCGCGGGGGTCGGGACGTCGGGGGAACCCGGCTCCGGCGTGCCCGCCGGCCGGTCGTCGGCGGGCGTCCCGTCCGGGCCGGCCCCGTGCGGTTCCTCCACCGGCGTCTCGGCGCCGGAGGCCCGGCGCCGCTGCTCGGCCACCCGGCGCCAGGCCGCGAGCGCGACCGGATCGCGGCCACCGCGGGCCCGTGCGGGCCGCCCCGCGGCGTCCGCGGCCTCCGGCGCGCGGGGCTCGGGCCGGGGCCCGTCGGGATGGGGGACGGCCTCAGCCATGGCGCACCAGCTCCGGTGGTGACGACGGGACCCCGGGACGGGGGTCCGGCAGGCGCGCGGCGTCGGGCGCGTCGGCGGACGGCGCCACCCCGCCCGCGCGCCACAGCACGTCCGACCCGGCGAGCGCCGCCCGGTGGTAGCCCGTGACGGGGGTCCCGGCGCCGATGACCTCCACGCAGGGATCGGCCTCACCATGGGCCCGCAGCGCACGCTGCACGACGCCGGTCAGGGCCGCGAGGTCCCCCGCCGCGCTCACGAGCACGACCCGGCCGCCCCCGGTGCGCCACGCCCGCCGGACCTCGCCGACGTCACCGGCGGCGGGCACCACCGCGCGCAGCACCAGGTCCGCCGCGTCCCACGCCCCGACCCCCGGCTCCCCGAAGGACCGCGTGGGCTCCGGGACCGACTCGGCGTGCAGCACGGCGTCGACGAGCCGGGGCGACCCGCGCCACGCGGCGACCGCCTCGCGCAGCAGCGCGCGCTCGGTGTCCGTGACGCCGACGCGGTGGCGCAGCAGCGTGCGCGGCACGGCGGTGCGCAGGGCGACGTCGGCCCCGGCCGCCAGCCAGTCGCGGAGCCGCCACAGGGCGCGGTCGGGGACGCGCCCCGCCAGGGCCACCAGCAGGTCGTGGCAGGCGCGGGACCCGGACTCCTCGTCGCCCGGTCCCCGCGCGTCCGTGCTCGCCACGTCGGCACTCCCTACCGCCGCGGGTCGGCCCCGCGGCACTCACGACCGACCTCACGCGAGGTCGACGACGACCTCAACCTCGACGGGGGCACCCAGCGGCAGCGCCGCCACCCCGATCGCCGAACGGGCGTGTTCGCCCGCCGGGCCGAACACCTGACCCATCAGCTCGGAGGCGCCGTTCACCACCTGCGGCTGCCCGCCGAACCCCGGCGCGGAGGCCACGAACCCGACGATCTTGGCCACCGACGCCACCGCGTCCAGGCCGACGAGCGCGTCGATGGCGGCCAGCGCGTTGAGCGCCGCGATCCGGGCGTACGCGGCCGCGTCGTCGACGCCCACCTCGGCGCCGACGAGCCCCGTGGCCGGCAGCTCGCCGCCGACCAGCGGGAGCTGACCGGAGGTCCAGACCTGCGCACCGACCCGCTTGGCCGGCACGTAGATCCCCTTGGGCGGGGCGACCGGCGGCAGCTCGACGCCGAGCTCGGCGAGGCGCGCGGTCGGGCTCGTCACGACAGCGGCTTCTTCAGGTAGGCGACGTGCTGCTCCCCGGTGGGGCCGGGCAGGACGGTGACGAGCTCCCAGCCGTCCGCACCCCACTGGTCGAGGATCTGCTTCGTCGCGTGGGTCAGCAGGGGGACGGTCGCGTACTCCCACGTCTGGGCACTCATGGGTGCCGAGGGTAGATGTCGGTCCCGACACGCCCGGCCGCGCCCCGGACCGGTCCCGGCCCCGTCACACCGGCGGCGACCCGCCGCGCACGCATCGTCACCGGGACCGCGACCCGGTGTGATCCAGCCCCTCCGGCCGGGGCCCGCACCACCGCGGTGGCGGTCCTACGCTGGTCGTCGTGAGCACTCAGCGCGAGACCGGGTCCGCCGGTCTCTTCGACGAGGCCGGCGTCGAGCGGTGGCCGGACGCCCTCGCGGGCGCCCGCCTGCACGTCGTGACCGGCAAGGGCGGCACGGGCAAGTCGACCCTCGCCGCCGCGCTCGCGCTCGCGCTGGCCGCCGGCGGCGGGCGGACCCTGCTCGTGGAGGTCGAGGGACGGCAGGGCATCGCCCAGCTCTTCGACACCCCGCCGCTCCCCTACGCCGAGCAGCGCATCGCGGTCGCCCCGGACGGCGGCGAGGTCCGTGGCCTCGCGGTCGACGCCGAGGAGGCCCTGCTCGAGTACCTCGAGATGTTCTACAACCTCGGGCTCGCCGGCCGGACCCTGCGCCGCATGGGCGCGGTCGAGTTCGCGACGACGCTCGCCCCGGGCCTGCGCGACGTCCTGCTCACCGGCAAGGTCAAGGAGTGCGTCGGCCGCACCGTGGGTGAGGACCGCCGGGGCCGCGGCTCGCGCCGCCCGCTCTACGACGCGGTGATCCTGGACGCCCCGCCCACCGGGCGCGTCGTGAAGTTCCTCGACGTCACCAAGGCGATGGGCACGCTCGCGCGCACCGGCCCGATCCGCAGCCAGAGCGAGGGCGTGGTCGCGCTGCTGCACTCGCCGCAGACCGTGGTGCACGTGGTCACCCAGCTCGAGGACCTGCCGGTCCAGGAGACCCTGGACACCGTCGACGAGCTGACCGGCGCCAACCTCCCGGCGGGGGCCGTCATGGTCAACCGGGTGCGCCCGGCGCGGCTGCCCGTGGCCGGGGTCGGGGTGGACACCGACGGGCTGCGGGCCGGCCTGGAGGCCGCGGGCCTGTTCCTCAAGGACGAGGAGGTGGACGGGCTGCTCACCGAGGTGGGCGAGCACACCGACCGGCTCGGCGTCGAGTCCGGGGTCCGGTCGCGGCTGGACGCCGCGGGCATGCCGCAGATCGAGCTGCCCGAGCTCGCCGACGGCGTCGACCTGGGCGGGCTCTACGAGCTCGCGGAGCTGCTGCGCGAGCAGGGGGTGCGTCATGACCGCTGAGGCCGACACCGGGCGGGGCCGCCGCCCGCAGCACCTGGACCTGGACGCGCTGATCGACGACCGCGGCACGCGCGTCGTCGTGTGCTGCGGGTCGGGCGGGGTCGGCAAGACGACGACCGCGGCGGCGCTGGCCCTGCGTGCGGCGGCCCGCGGACGCCGGGTCGTGGTGCTGACGATCGACCCGGCCAAGCGCCTGGCGCAGTCGATGGGACTCGAGGAGCTGGACAACGAGCCGCGGGTGGTGCCGGGCGCCACGACCGGGTCCGGCGGCGAGCTGCAGGCGATGATGCTCGACATGCGCCGGACCTTCGACGAGATGGTCTCCGGGCACACCACGCCCGACCGGGCGCAGGCGATCTTCGACAACCCCTTCTACCAGACGATCTCCTCGTCGTTCTCCGGCACGCAGGAGTACATGGCGATGGAGAAGCTGGGCCAGCTGGCGGCCACCGGCCGCTGGGACCTGATCATCGTCGACACCCCGCCGTCGCGGTCCGCGCTGGACTTCCTCGACGCGCCCCAGCGGCTGTCGTCGTTCCTCGACGGCCGGATGATCCGCCTGCTCTCGGCGCCCGCCCGGGCCGGCGGCAGCGCCCTGCGCAAGCTGGTCGGGTCGACGTTCAACCTGTTCGCCAAGGCGGTCTCGACGATCCTGGGCGGGCAGATGCTCGCCGACGCCTCCGCGTTCGTGCAGGCCTTCGACACGCTGTTCGGCGGGTTCCAGGAGCGGGCGAACGCGACCTACCAGCTGCTCCGTGCGCCGGGGACGGCGTTCGTCGTGGTCGCCGCGCCGGAGCCGGACGCGCTGCGCGAGGCCTCGTACTTCGTCGAGCGGCTGGGTACCGAGCGCATGCCGCTCGCCGGGATGGTGCTCAACCGCACCCACCCGGTGCACGCCACGCTGTCCGGCGCCCGCGCCCGCGAGGGCGCGGAGGCCCTCGAGGCCGCCCGCGGGGACGTCACCACCGCCGCGGTCCTGCGTCTGCACGCCGACCGCGTCGAGACCGCGGAGCGCGAGCGGCGGGTCCTCGCCCGGTTCACCCGCGCGCACCCCACGGTGCCGATCGTGGACGTCCCGGCCATGGCCACCGACGTGCACGACCTCGACGGCCTGCGGGCGATCGGCGACCTGCTGGCGTCCTGACGGCGGGCCGGGCCGTCAGCGATGGTCCGTTCCTGACGCCTGACGTCAGGCTGGCGCCACTCGCACATCGGCGTCGCCCTGGTCGCGGGTCCCGGTGCCGCCGCCCGGCGCCGACTTGTCGCGGGTTACCAGCACCGAGCGCTCACCTTGTCGCTGTCAATGCCAACGATAAGGCGGCTTCGCGCCGTCGAGAACCCGCGAAAGAACGCCGCGGCACCGCAGCGATGGCGCATTGCTGCCACCTGACGTCACCGATGGCGCCACTCGCACGGCGGCGGCCGCGCTCCGGCTCAGCCGACCCGGCGCGCCGGCTTCTCCTCGGCTGCCGGGCGCTCGGGCCTCCCGGCGGCCGGCTGCTGCGGCCGCAGCGCGGCACGCCGTGCGGCCTCGAGCAGCGCCGACCACGAGACGACGTCCGGGCGGCGCTTGAGCAGCGCCCGGCGCTCCCGCTCGGTCATGCCGCCCCACACGCCGAACTTGATCCGGTTGTCCAGGGCGTGCGCCAGGCACTCGGTGCGCACGGGGCAGGCCTTGCACACCTCGCGCACGTCCCGCTGCTGGGCGCCCTGCACGAACAGGGTGTCCGGGTCCTCGTGGCGGCACCGTGCCTCGTGCCGCCAGTTCCGCGTTCCCGCCTCGTCGATCACGTCATCCCGCCCTCGTGTGGCCCCATGGCTCCCGGTGCACCGCGCCGCCGCCCCGCCGGCCGGCCCGCGCACCGGTGCGCCCGGCCCCGCCGGCCGCGCGCCCCGCCCTTCATGGGGTTCGACGCACTCTAGGAGCGAACGGTTCCATCGACCAAGACCGGAATCGGATCTGTCATGTGAACACCGTCGTCGGAGCCCATCGGACGCGGTGAGCACGAACCACACCACCGGGCCAGTACCGTGGACACCGATGACTGGGGGAACACGGAACGACGCCGGCCGGCGCGGCGTCGCGGCCCGTCCGATCGCACGCCTGCTGGGTCTGTGCCTCGTCGCCGGCCTGATCCTCGCCGGCATCACCTTCCCGCTCGTGGGCGGGCTCGGGCTGGTGTCCAACGACGCGAGCGACACCGTCAGCGCCACGTCCTCCGACCTCGCGGCCGGGCAGCTGCCGCTGGTCACCACGGTCACCGACCGGCAGGGCGCCCCGATCGCCTACCTGTACGACCAGAACCGGCAGAACACGCCGCTCGAGCAGATCTCCCCGACGATGCGGGCGGCCATCGTCGCGATCGAGGACCGGCGCTTCTACGAGCACGACGGCGTGGACTGGACCGGCACGCTGCGCGCCCTGGTGACCAACCAGTCCGCGGGTTCCACCCAGCAGGGCGCCTCGACGCTCACCCAGCAGTACATCAAGAACTACCAGCTCTACGTCACCGCGCGGACGCCCTCGGAGCGCCTCAAGGCCACCGAGGCCACCTACGCCCGCAAGCTGCGCGAGGTCCGCGTCGCGCTGCAGCTCGAGCGCCAGCTCGCCGAGGGCGGCAGCAAGCGCGAGGCCAAGGACGAGATCCTCCAGCGCTACCTCAACATCGTGTTCCTCGGGAACAACTCCTACGGCGTCGGCGCCGCGGCTCGCACCTACTTCAACACCACGCCGGACAAGCTGACGATCCCGCAGGCCGCGATGCTGGCCGGGATGGTGCAGTCGACGGCGGCGTTCGACCCGGTCGCCCACCCGCAGGCGGCCACCGGGCGGCGCAACGAGGTCATCAACCAGATGCGGCTGCAGGGGATGATCACCCCGCAGCAGGCGCAGGAGGCCACGGCCAGCCCGCTCGGGGTCGCCAGCGCCGCCCCGCCGGCCAACGGCTGCATCGGCGCCGGGGACGCCGCGTTCTTCTGCAAGTACATGGTCGACTACCTCGGCCAGGCCGGGCTGCCCGCCGAGCAGCTCAACCGCGGCGGCTACACCATCCGCACCACGCTCGACCGCGCCTCGCTGGGCGCGATGACGGCGGCGCTGCGCAACGAGGTGCCCGCGAAGCAGCGCAACGTGGCCGACGTGATGGCGGCGGTCTCCCCCGGGGCCACCCGCCACGAGGTCACCGCCATGGGCTCCAACCGCGTCTTCGGCGTCGACGGCTCCGAGCTGGAGACGAGCTACGGGCTGCCCTGGGAGCCGGTCAACCTGGGTGCCGGGTCGGTCTACAAGGTGTTCACCGCGGCCACGGCCCTGGACAAGGGCCTGGGCATCAACTACCAGATGCAGATCCCGCCGGACGGGTACGCGTCCCCCATCTACCGCGACGGCCAGGGCAACCCGTTCCCGGTCCGCAACTCCGGCCCGGTGCCCCCGGTGCTGTCGATGACCGACGCGCTCGCCCAGTCGCCGAACACCGGGTTCGTGAAGCTCATGGAGTACACCGGCGTCGCGCCGGTGGTCGACATGGCCGTGAAGCTCGGGATGCGCTCGCTCGCCGAGCCGCAGGGCAACGGCGGCAAGTCGATCGCCGAGATCGCCAAGGAGCAGAACCAGGGCTCGTTCACCCTCGGCGTCACGCCGACCAGCGTGCTCGAGCTCTCCAACGTCGGCGCCACGCTCGCGTCGCGCGGCACGTGGTGCCCGCCGACGCCGATCGTGTCGATCTCCGGTCCCGACGGCGCCGCGGTGCCGGTCTCCGAGCAGCCCTGCGAGCAGGTCGTCCCGCCGACGCTCGCCGACACCCTCATGGTGGGCATGAGCAAGGACGACCAGCCCGGCGGGACCTCCGCCGCGGCCGCCGGCGAGAACGGCTGGACCCGTCCGATGGCGGGCAAGACCGGGACCACGCAGCAGAACAAGTCCGCCGCGTTCCTCGGCTTCACCCCGGCCCTCTCCGGCGCGGTCATCACCTTCGACGACTCGTCGTCACCGCGCCCGCTCTGCGACGGCGGCGGCGACTCGCCGCCCTTCCCCTGCTCCGACGGCAACATCTTCGGTGGCAAGACCCCGGCCCGGACCTGGTTCAAGGCGATGAACCCGGTCATCGGCCCGACACCGGTGCAGCCCCTGCCCGCCACCGACCCGCGCTACGTCTCCGGCGGCACCAACGAGCAGATCCCGGAGGTCGTCGGGCAGTCGGCCGACGACGCCGAGCAGACGCTGCGCGAGGCCGGGTTCCAGGTCGTGCGGAGCTCGGTCGCCAACCGGGCTCCCGCCGGTACCGTGGTCGGGCAGTCCCCGCGCGGGTCCGCGCTGCCGAACCAGGCGATCACGCTGCAGGTCGCGAGCGGCACCGTGCCCGCGCCGCCCCCGCCCCCCGGCGCGGTGGCGGCCCCGGCGGTCGGACCGGCACCCGGCGGCTGAGCGGAGGACACGTGGCTCGGGATCCCGACGGCGGCCTGCTCCGGACGGTGGGGAGGGTCGCCCTCGGTGCCGGCGCGGCCGGGGCGCTCGGGCTCGGCTACGCGTGCGTGGTCGAACGGCACTGGTTCGCACTGCGGCGCGCGACGATGCCGGTGCTCGCCCCCGGCGCCCGGCCGCTGCGCGTGCTGCACGTCTCGGACCTGCACCTGCGGCCCGGGCAGCGCCGGGAGCAGCGGTTCGTGGCGGGCCTCGCCGAGCTCGAGCCCGACCTCGTCGTGAACACCGGCGACAACCTCTCGCACCCGCGCGGCGTGCCGGTCGTCCTTCAGGCGCTCGGCCGGCTCCTGGACCGGCCGGGCGTGTTCGTGTTCGGCAGCAACGACTACCACGGCCCCCGGCCGAAGAACCCGGCGAACTACCTCTTCCGCCCGGAGCACCGCATCCTCGGGCCGGAGGTGCCGTGGCGGGACCTGCGGGCGGCGTTCGTGGAGCGCGGCTGGCAGGACGCGACGCACACCCGCTTCGAGCTCACCGTCGCCGGGCAGCGGATCGCGGTCGCCGGCGTGGACGACCCGCACATCGGCCGCGACGACCACGACCGCATCGCCGGGCCCCTCGAACCCGGCGCCCCGCCCGTCCTGCGGCTCGGGCTGACCCATTCCCCCGAACCGCGGGTGCTGGACGGGTTCGCCGCCGACGGCTACGACCTGGTGCTGGCCGGCCACACGCACGGCGGCCAGCTGTGCCTGCCCGGCTACGGGGCCCTGGTGACGAACTGCGGGATCGACCGGTCGCGGGTGAAGGGACCCTCGCGCTGGGGGTCCCACCTGCGCCTGCACGTGTCGGCCGGGCTGGGCACGTCCCCGTGGGCGCCGGCCCGGTTCTGCTGCCGGCCGGAGGCCACGCTGCTCGAGCTGGTGGCCGCGCCCGCCGGTCCCGGCGCCGCCGACGGCCGGACCACCGCCGTGACCCGGCCCCCGTCCCGCGCCGCCGGACCCACCGGGTAGAGTACGAACCAGAGCGGCACGCTCGGGGTGTGGCGCAGCTTGGTAGCGCGCCTCGTTCGGGACGAGGAGGTCGTGGGTTCGAATCCCGCCACCCCGACACACAGGCAGGGCCCGGTTCTGGAGTCCAGGACCGGGCCTTCGTCGTCTCCGGAGCCGGTGCTCGCCGTGATCAGGTCGACGAAGAGCACGAACTGGTCACCGCGCGGTAACGGTGCCATGCTGGCCGGCGATACCTCGGACGGGTGACGTCCGTCCGGGCGTCGGTCACCGATCGGGGACGGCAGGGAACGAATCATGGCGAACCACCGCGCGACGGACGGCGTCACACGCCGGTACACGGTGCTCAATTCCACCGATCGGGCGCAGCCGGGCCACCTTCCGTCACAGCGCGGGCCGCTTGCCGCCCGCCCGCCGTCGGTGCCCGCACCCCGCCCGGTCCCCGCGCCCGCCGCGCCGACGGTGCACGTGCCCACCACCGCGGCCCCCGCCCGCCGCAGCTCGCCGGAGGAGATCCGCGCCGCCTCCGCGCAGCGCAGCTCCGCCGACGAGATCGCCGCGCGGGCCACCACCACGCTCATCCCGAACTCGCCCGGTGCCCGCGCCCAGGCCGGCCCGGTGTTCGTCGACGGCAGCGGCCGCCGTGCCCGCCGGTTCAAGGGCCTGGCCGCCGTGGCCGCGACCCTCGCGGCCGGCTACGTCGGGGTCGTCGTCACCGGTGCCCTGGCCGGTCCCAGCGGCCCGGTCGGCGGCGCGACGGCCCCGGTCGCCAACGGTGCCTCCCTGGCCCCGTCGTCGCCGCCCGCGCCCGTGGTGCCCAGCCCGATCGTCGCCACCCCGGCCGACGTCACGACGACGACGAAGGCGCCGGTCAAGAAGAAGACGACGACCACGAAGAAGGTCGTCCCGCGCACGACGACGCCGCGCAAGGTCGTCCCGAAGCCGGTCGTGCCTGCGCCGGTGGCGCCCGCTCCCGTCGCGCCCGCCCCGGTCGTCCCGCAGCCGCCCGTGGCCGAGCCGGAGCAGCCGGCCACGCCCGAGGACGGCGCCGTCAGGAAGCCCGCGGCGCAGCAGCCCACGCTCGACACGTGATCGTCGCTCTGCGCGCCGCGCTGGCGGGCGCGCTGCTGACGGTCGTGCTGGTCGCGTGCTCGGTGCTGCCCTCGCCGGTCCGCGTCGCGCCGGGCTCGCTCGGGACCACGGCCGGGTCCACCGCCGCGCCCGCCTCCACCCGACCCGGGCCCCGCGCCCCGGACGGCCCGCTGCCGACCGTCCGGGTCGCCCCGTACGTCGACCTCACCACCCCGCCGCTGCCGGACCTCGGCGCGGTCGCGGCCGCCTCCGGGCAGCGCGACGTCGTGCTCGGCTTCATCCTCGCCGGGCGGGGATGTGACCCCACGTGGGGCGGCACCACCCCGCTGACCGACCCGGCCGTGCAGCAGTCGATCGCCGGGCCGAAGGCCCGGGGCGGCACGGTCACGGTGTCGTCGGGCGGCGCGGTCGGGGACTACCTCGAGACCCGCTGCCCGGACGCGGCCTCGCTGGCCCGGGCCTACGGGCGCGCCCTCGACGTCGTCGGCACCGACCACCTCGACGTGGACATCGAGACCGACAAGGGCCGCGACGTCTCCATGGACCGGGTCGCGGAGGCGCTGGAGCTGCTGCAGGACCAGCGGGGAGCGCGGATCACGCTCACCGTGCAGGTGGAGAGCGCGGACGCGGGCATGACCGACGACGCCCGCGAGCTCGTGGAGGCGGTGTCCGGTCGCGGCGTGGCGGCGCGGATCAACCTCATGGTGATGAACTTCGAGCAGCGTGGGAGCTGGGCGGAGTCCATGCTCGACGCCGCCGATCTCTCGCTGGCCGCGCTGCAGCGCATGTGGCCGGGGTCCGAGCCCGCCGACGTCGCGCAGCGCGTCGGGCTGACGCTGATGATCGGCCGCAACGACACCGAGGCCACCACGACGCTCGCGGACGCGGCCGCCGTCGTCGACGGCGCCCGCGCCCGCGGGTACGGCTACGTCGGTGCCTGGTCGCTGCTGCGCGACAACGGCGGCTGCCCGGGCACCGCGACCGAGGCGGACGACTGCAGCGGCATCGCCCAGGAGCCCTGGGCGTTCACCCGCGCCCTGCAGCGGTTCGCCTAGTTGCCCGTGGTGAGCACCATCCGGAACCGGGCGTCGTTCGCCATCATCCGCGCGTAGGCCTCGGCGGCCTGCTCCAGCGGCATCGTCTCGATCATCGGCCGCACTCCGGTGATCCGGGAGAAGTTCAGGGTGTCCTCGGAGTCCTTCGAGGTGCCCGACGGGTGCCCCGCGACCTGGGCCGCCGGCCCGATCAGCGACATCGCCTCGATCGTCAGCGGGGTCTCCGCCGCGCCGACGACGATCAGCTGCCCGCGCGGGGCGAGGCCGGGCACGAGCGCGGAGATGGCCCCGCCCTCGGTGGCCGTCGCGACGACCACGGTCGCGCCGCCCATCGCGGCCAGCGCCTCGCCCGGGTCGGTCGCCTGCGAGTCGACGTGGACGTGGGCCCCGAGCTGCTTCGCGAGGTCGGCCTTCGCCGTGCCGCGCGAGATCGCGACGACCTCGCAGCCCATCCGGGCCGCGAACTGGATCGCGAGGTGCCCGAGGCCGCCGATGCCCAGCACCGCCACGCGGTCCCCGGGACGCACCACGCTGGAACGCAGCGCGTGGTAGGTCGTCACCCCCGCGCACAGCAGCGGTGCGGCCTCCTCCGAGGACAGCTCCTCGGGCACGCGGGCGAGCGCGTCGGCCGGCACGACGACGGCGTCGGCGTACCCGCCGTCGAAGGTCACACCGGGGATGCGGCCGTTGGCGCAGGTGATGAAGTCCCCGCGGCGACAGGACTCGCAGTGGTAGCAGGCCCCGCCGAACCAACCGACGCCGACGCGGTCGCCCGGCTTCCAGTCGCCGCGCACGTGCTCGCCGACGGCGTCGACGACGCCCACGATCTCGTGTCCGGGCACGATCGGGAACGGCGTCGCGTCCCCCATCACGCCCTCCTTGGCGAACATGTCCGAGTGGCAGACCCCGCAGGCCTGCACCGTCACCCGGACCTCGCCCGCCCCCGGCTCGGGCAGCTCGCGCTCCACGAGCTCGAACTCGCCGCCGGCCCGGGGCACCTGCACTGCTCGCACTGCTCTCTCCTCGCATCACGGGATCGCCGTCGTACGCATGCCTACCCCTGCATCCGAGCGGCGACGCGTGGCGATCACCGCGCCCCGACATCCGGGTAGGGTGGGCGCACCCGCGCCGCCGCCGTCCCGGCCCGCGTGGGCCCGACGCGGGAGGTGCACCGTGGGAGCAGACCCGGCCTCCGCCGCGGATCCCCGCCCCGAGGACGCGCCCGGGCCCGACGCCCCGGTCGGACGACCGGTCCCGGCGACGCCGCTGGGCGCGCTCCCGGAGTCCGGGGACCGCGCGCTGGTCGTCCTGGTCGACGCCCCGAGCGTGCTGGAGCGCCGGCTGATCGACCGCTGGCTCGGCACCAACGGGCCGACAAACGGGCGGTCCGTCGAGACCGTGCCCGCGGGCGGGGAGCAGCTCGCGGCCCGCCTCACCCACGGCGACAACCCGCTGCTCGTTCCGGTGCGGCTGGTCTGGGAGCTCGGCGGCCCGGAACCCACCAAGCCGCTGCTGCGCGTCCTGGACGCCGTCACCCGCCGGTCGAAGCTGCGCGACCGCGCGCGGGCCGCCGTCGCCCAGCAGGAGCGCACCGACCGGCAGCGGCACCGGGTGGTGGTCGGACGCCCCGCCACGGTGCGGGAGCTGCTGGTGCGCCACCGCCGCGAGCGGATGTCGACCGAGACCCAGGACTTCGTCCGCTTCGTCTCCCAGCAGGCCAACCTCGCGCTCGACCGCGCCGAGCGCACCGTGCTGGGCAACCGGTCCAAGGTGCCGCGCGAGGTCTCGGACCAGATCGTCGGCGGGGCGCACTTCGCCCGCGAGGTGCGCCGCCTCGCGGAGGAGACCGGGCAGCCCGAGACCGCGGTCGCCGAGGAGGCCGAGAAGCACCTGCAGGGCCTCGTCGCCGCGATGGACCCCACCGCGGTCGACATGTTCTCCGGCGTCCTGCGCCCGATGCACGAGCGGGCGTGGGAGGTGCACGCCGACACCAGCGGGCTGGAGCCGCTGCGCGAGCTGAACGCGGAGCACGCGCTGGTCTTCCTGCCCTCGCACCGCTCCTACACCGACCCGTTCGTGCTGGCCGAGGTGCTGCGCGAGAACGACTTCCCGCGCAACCACGTGCTCGGCGGCAACAACCTGCGCATCTGGGGCCTGGAGGCGCTGGCGCGGCGCAGCGGGATCATCTTCATCCGCCGCAGCTTCGGCAACGACTCGATCTACAAGGCGATGGTCCGCGAGTACTTCTCGTGGCTCGCGGCCAAGCGGTTCAACCTCGAGTGGTACATGGAGGGCGGCCGGACCCGGACCGGGAAGCTGCGCCCCCCGAAGTACGGGCTGCTCTCCGACGTGGCGTACGCGGTGGAGACGCGGCGGGCCTCGGACGTCTACCTGGTGCCGGTCTCGATCACGCACGACCAGCTCCAGGAAGTCCACCAGATGGCGGCCGAGCAGACCGGCGCGACGAAGACCCCGGAGGGCCTGCGCTGGCTGGCGGGGTACGCGCGGGCGCAGCGCCGCCGGGTCGGGTCGTTGCACGTGGCTTTCGGGGAGCCGCTCTCGCTGCGTCAGGCGCTGTCCACCGCGGGTGACCCGGCGCTCGAGCGGCACCCCGACCTGGTCGCCGACGACGCCGGGGACTCCCCCGCCCGGCGGCTCGCGCTGCAGAAGACCGCTTTCGAGGTCTTCGTGCGGATCAACCGGGTCACACCGGTCACGCCGATCGCCCTGGCCGCGCTGACCCTGCTCGGGGTCCGCGACCGGGCGCTGACCCTCTCGCAGGTCCGCCGCGTGGTGGAGCCGGTCCTGGACTACGTCGAGGCGCGCAAGCTCCCGCACACGGGCATCGGCTCGCTGCGCACGAACGGCGGCGTCGCCGAGGCGCTGCTGTCGTTGCGCCAGGAGCAGGTGGTCACCGCCTACACCGAGGGCACCGAACCGGTCTTCTCCATCGAGCCGGGCCACCACATCGTGGCCGCCTTCTACCGCAACTCCGCGATCCACCACTTCGTCAACCGCGCGATCGTCGAGCTCGCCGTGCTCGAGGTCGACGACGCCGACGACGGGCGGGAGGCCCTGGCCGCCGGGTTCACCCACGCGCTGGCCCTGCGCGACCTGCTCAAGTACGAGTTCTTCTTCCCCGACAAGGAGACCTTCCGCGCCGAGCTGGCCGACGAGCTGACGCTGATCGACCCGGACTGGACCGAGGTCGGACGACCGGTCGCCCGCACGAAGGAGATCCTGCTCGCGAGCCAGTTCCTGTGCGCGCACCGCGTGCTGCGCTCGTTCGTCGACGCCATGTGGGTCGTCGCGGAGCGCCTCGCCGCCTGGGACGTGGCCACGCCCGTCGAGGAGTCCGAGCTGTTCGACGACTGCTCGGCGGTGGGGCGCCAGCTGCTGCTGCAGGGCCGCCTGCACGGCCCGGAGGCGTTGTCGCGGGAGTTGTTCTCCTCGGCGCTGCGCCTGGCGGGGAACCGGGGTCTCGTGGCCCTCCCCGGCAGCAGCGACGACGACGGCGAGCGGGAGTCCGCCCCGTCGCAGGACGACCTCGCCGCCCTCGCCACCCAGCGCCGGGCGTTCGCCGACGAGATCCGCGCCGTGGTGGGCCGGGTGGTCCGCATCGACGAGACCGATGCCCGCAACCGACAGGAGAGCACCGGTGTCCGGCCCTAGTCCCGAGTCCCTCGTCGCCGACGTCCGCAGTGCCCCCGAGGGCCCCGGCATCGGCGCCTTCTTCGACTTCGACGGCACCGTCATCGCGGGGTACTCGGTGGTGTCGTTCATGCGTCACCACGTGACCCACCTCGACATCGACGTCCCGACGACGGTGCGCACGCTCGCGTCCGTCGGGAGCCAGGCGCTCGAGACCGAGGAGGACTTCCGCAAGTTCCTCGGGATCACGCTGCGCACGTGGGTCGGGCGCCGTCCCGAGGAGCTGGAGAAGCTCGGGCGGCAGCTGTTCCGCGACGAGATCGGCCCGTCGGTGTACCCGGAGGCGTGGCGGCTCGTCCGCGCGCACCTCGACCGGGGCCACACGGTGGTGCTCGCGTCGTCCGCGACGCGGTTCCAGGTCCAGCCGGCCGCGGAGGCCCTCGGCGTCGACCACACCATCTACACCGCCGTCGAGGTCGACGAGGACGGGCGCATCACCGGGAAGCCCGACGGGCGCAGCCCCTACGGCGAGGGCAAGGCCGCCGCGGTCAAGGAGTTCGCCGCGGCCCACGAGGTCGACCTGGACCAGAGCTTCGCCTACTCCAACGGCAACGAGGACGTGCCGTTCCTGGCGACCGTCGGCCGGCCGACCGCGGTCAACCCGTCGGCCGGCCTGCGCCGGGCCGCGGCCGAACGGGGCTGGCCCACCATCGACTTCACCGGGCGCCCGTGGACGGGCCCGGTCGAGGTCGCCCGCACCGTCGGCACGTACGCCGGGATGATGGGCGGGTTCGTGACGGGCCTCGGGCTGGGCCTGCTGGGCGGGTCGCGCCGCGCCGGGCTGAACCTCGGCATCGGCCTCGGCGGCGACCTGTCGCTGCTGGCCTCGGGGGTCACGCTGGACGTCGTCGGCGGACACCACATCTGGGAGAACCAGCCCGCGGTCTTCCTGTTCAACCACCAGAGCCAGCTCGACGTGCTCGTCCTGGGCGGCCTGCTGCGCGGCAACTTCGCGCCGGTGGCCAAGAAGGAGCTGGCGAACAACCCGATGTTCGGTCCGCTCATGCGGCTGCTCGAGACGGCGTTCATCGACCGCGCCGACAACGCCGCGGCCCGCAAGGCCCTCGAGCCCGCCGTCGAGCGGCTGCGCTCCGGGGTCTCCGTGGTCATCGCCCCCGAGGGCACCCGGTCGGCGACGCCGAGCCCGGGCCGGTTCAAGAAGGGGGCGTTCCACCTCGCGATGCAGGCGGGCGTGCCGGTGGTGCCGCTGGTGTTCCGCAACACCGGCGAGCTGATGGGCCGCAACGCGATGGTCATCCACCCCGGCACGGTGCAGGTGGCCGTGCTCCCCCCGGTCGACGTGTCGTCCTGGGACCCGGCGGACCTCGACGCCCACGTCGAGGGCGTGCGCCGGCAGTACCTCGACACGCTCGCGCACTGGCCGGGCGAGGACTGAGCCGCTACTCCGCCGGGGCGCGGCGGCGCCGGGTCGCCACGATCGAGAGCACCACGACGAGGGCGGCGATCACGGCCGTCATCGCGAGGTCGAACCGCGAGCCCTCCCGGGTGGCCATGTAGACCAGGATGACCGGGATGACGACCACGACCGCCCAGGTCAGGTACGGGTAGCCCCACATCCGCACCGGCATCGCGACCCCGTCGCGCTCCAGGGCCCGCCGCAACCGCAGCTGGGACACCGCGATCACCTGGTAGACGAGCAGCGCCACCGCACCCGACGTCGCGAGCAGGGTGGAGAACACCTCCTCCGGGAAGGCGTAGTTCGCGACCACGGTGACGAAGCCGATCGCGGTGGAGGCGAGCACCGCGACCCGCGGGACGCCCCGGGCGGTGGTGCGGGTGACCGCCGCCGCCGGCGCCCGCCCGCGGCGGCCGAGCGAGTAGATCATCCGCGAGGCGGTGTAGAGCGCGGAGTTCAGGCAGCTGGCCACGGCGACGAGCACGACGACGTCGACGATCGCCTTCGCGCCCGGGATGCCCAGGACCTCCAGCGCGGCCTGGTACGAGCCGTTCTCCGGCAGCCGCGGGTCGGTCCACGGCACGATCATGACGACGAGCAGGATCGACGCCAGGTAGAAGATCGAGATCCGCCAGATCACCGAGCGGGTCGCCCGGCGGATCTGCTGGGCCGGGTGGTCGGACTCCGCGGCCGCGATCGTGACGATCTCCGTGCCCATGAAGCTGAACATCGTCACCAGCACCGCCGCGACCACCGCGCCGACGCCGTTCGGCAGGAAGCCACCCTGGTCGACGAGGCGGGACAGGCCGCCGACGTCGCCGGCGGGCACCGGGATCAGCCCGGCGACGACGAGGATCCCGAACACGATGAACGCGATGATCGCGACCACCTTGAGCAGCGCGAACCAGAACTCGAACTCGCCGTAGTTGGAGACGTCGAACAGGTTCGTGACCGTCAGCAGCAGCGTCACGACCAGCGCCCACGTCCACTGCGGCACGACCGTGACCCAGGAGTTGAGGATCGTCGCGGCCGCCGTGGCCTCCACCGGGATGACCAGCACCCAGAACCACCAGTACAGCCAGCCGACGGTGAAGCCCGCCCACGGCCCGATGGCCCGCTCCGCGTAGGTGGAGAACGATCCGGAGTCCGGCTGCGCGGCCGCCATCTCGCCGAGCATCCGCATCACGAGCACGACGAGGGCGCCCGCGAACAGGTAGGACAGCAGCACCCCGGGGCCTGCCGTCGCGATCGCCGTGCCCGAGCCGACGAAGAGCCCGGCCCCGATCACGCCCGCGATGCTGATCATCGTGACGTGCCGGTTGCGCAGACCGGCCCGCAGTTCGGTGTCGGGTCGTTCCGACGTCTCGGTCATGAGCCCGCCTCTCGCCCGCCTCGTGAGGTGGGCGTGAGGTTACTTCCCGACGAAGCGCGGCGCTCGTCGCTCCTCCCGGGCCCGCCGCCCCTCGGCGAGGTCCTCGCTGGCCCAGCAGGCGCTGAACCCGGCCGCGACCGCGCCGAGCGTCTCCGGGTCGGTCGGCTCCTCGAGCAGGCGGTTCACCGCGAGCTTGTTGTAGGCGAGGGTCAGCGGGGCGAGCTCCGCCACCTCGGCCGCCCACGCCAGGGCGGCGGCGCGCGGGTCGTCGGCGGCGCGGTCGACGAGCCCGGCCGCCGCCACGACGTCGAGCCGTTCGCAGGTCAGCAGCATGCGACGCGCGGGCCCGCCGCCCGCGAGCAGCGCCAGGCGCCGCACCGTCCACGGGTCGACCGCGAGCCCGAGGGCCGCCGTCGGGAGCCCGAAGACGGCCTGCGGTGCGCACACCCGCAGGTCCGCGGCGAGCGCGAGCTGGGTCCCGGCCCCGATCGCCGGCCCCTGCACCGCGGCGATCACCGGGACCTCGACCGCCACGAGGCGCTGCAGCATCGCGTAGAGCGCGTCGAGGAAGCCGGCGTCGCCCACGGTGTGCAGGTCGGCGCCGGAGCAGAACGCGGTGCCCTCCCCGGTGAGGACGACCGCCCGCGTCCCGCCCGCGACGGCCTCGTCCAGCGCGGCGTGCAGGTCGCGGCAGTGCTCCGTGTCGAGGGCGTTCCGCCGCTCCGGGCGGGCGATCCGCAGCTCGGTCACCGCGTCGTGGGCCAGCGATTCGATCACGCGCGTCATCGTGTCAGCGATGGTCCGTCGCTGACGTCAGGTGTGCGGAAGGCGCCACTCACGCATCCGACGCCGCCGCGTACGCCGCCGCCAGCTTCTCCGTCGCCGAGGGACCGTCCGGCGCCGGAGCACCGAGGTGCACCGCGCGCAGCTCGTCCATGAAATCGGCCCACAGGGTCGGCCCGCCCGCCTCCAGGAGCTCGGCGCGCACGCGCAGCGGCTCGGACGTCTCCCGGTGCCGCAGGCCCCACGAGCCGAGGGCCGCGTAGACCGGGACGAGCTGGATCGCCGGCTCGGTGAGGCTGTAGGTCGCGCGCCGCCCGCGGCCCGGGTCGTCGCGCGTGAGCAGGCCACTCTCCACCAGGCGCTTCAACCGGTCGGCCAGGATGTTGGACGCGATCCCCTCCTGCGATCCGGCGAGCAGCTCCCGGAAGTGCCGGCGCCCGCCGAAGGTGATGTCGCGCAGCACGAGCAGGCTCCAGCGGTCGCCGAACGCCTCCACGGCCTGGTTGATCGGGCAGCCGGATCGCGTCTCCATGGTGCTTGCACTTTACCATCACCTTCCGCTAGGACTGGTTGCATGCCACCACCAGTTGCCACGGCCGAATGCCTGGGTCCCGACGACGGCTTCCCGGTCCTGCTCGTCGGGGGTGCGACCTGGTCGCGCGACTGGTGGGACGAGACGGCGACCGCACCGCTGGTCGAGCGGGGGTTCCGCGTCGTGCGCTACGACCACCGCGACACCGGCGAGGCCGAGCACTGGCCGCCCGGCGCTCCGGGCTACACCGGCGCCGACCTCACCCGGGACGCACTCGGCGTGCTCGACGGGCTCGGGATCGGCGCCGCGCACGTCGTCGGGCTGTCGATGGGCGGCGGGATCGCGCAGGAGCTCGCCCTCGCCCACCGCGACCGCGTCGCCGGGCTGACCCTGATCGCCACGACCGCCGTGGACCCGCGCGTCACCGGCCTCCCGGGCTCCGAGCCGTCGCTCGCCCCCGGCCCGAAGCTCGACGATCCCGTGGCGGCGATCGTCGAGGCCGAGCGCCCGTGCGCCGGCCCGGGCGCGTTCGAGGAGGCGCGGGTCCGGGCGATCGCCGAGCGGGTCGTGGCCCGCACGAAGGACCTCGCGAGCGCGGCCAACCACGTCCTGGTGCTGGGGGACGCGGCGCCCGGGCCCGACGACCTGTCGACCCTCGCCGGGCTCCCGACGACGGTGGTCCACGGCACCGCCGACCCGGTCTTCCCGGTCGAGCACGGGCGCGCGCTGGCCGCCGCGATCCCGGGCGCGGAGCTGGTCGAGGTCGAGGGGATGGGACACCAGCTCCCGCCCGCGGACGCCTGGGACGACGTCGTCGGGAGGATCAGCCGAGCGCGGAGATGATCCGCGGACGCATCTCGGCCGCCGAGATCACGGCGTCCACCGAGCCCACCTCGACGGCCCGGTGGATGCTGTGCACGCGGTCGAACTCCGTGGCGACCTCCCCCAGCTTCTCGGCCCGGACCGCCGTCCGGACCTCCCGCAGCCGGCCGGCCCGGGACGCCCGCTCGACCTCGTCCGCCGCGCGCACCGCCTCGGTGAGCTCCGCCACCCGCGGGTCGGCCTCGGTGCGCTTCTCCACCTCGGCGGAGAACACCACCGCGGCGGCCGGGGCGCCCCCGAGCACCGAGGCGAAGGAGCCCTCCACCGCCAGCACCGTCATCCGCGGGTTCAGCATCTTGGAGAACACCACGAACGCGCCCCCGTGGTAGCGCGAGATCACGCAGAACACGATCGGCCCGTCGAAGTTGACCACCGCGCGCCCGATCTCGGCGCCGTACTCCAGCTGGAGGTTGCGCATCGAGTCCGGGGAGCCGTCGAAGCCGGAGAGGTTCGCCAGCACGACGACGGGGCGGTTCCCGCTCGCGGCGTTGATCGCGCGGGCCGCCTTCTTCGACGACCGGGGGAACAGCGTGCCCGCGGTGTAGGTGTCCGGGCCGTCGGTGGGCGGGAAGCCGCGGCGGGGCACCGCGCGGGACTCGATCCCGAGCAGGCAGACCGGGTGGCCGCCGAGGTGGGCGTCGAACACGACCGCGGTGTCGGCGTCGGCCATGCCGGCCCAGCGCTCCAGGGTGGGGTGGTCGGCGTCGACCAGGGCCCGCATCACCGTCCGGATGTCGAACGCCTTCTTGCGGTCCGGGTTCGTCGCCGACGAGAAGATCTCGCCGATCGTCGTGAACGTCGAGTCCGGCGACGAGTGCGGCGCGGTCGTGATGTCCCGGTCGTAGGGGTCCGCGGTCGGCAGCCGCCGCGGCCCGGGCTCGCCGGGGGCGACGTAGGCGTGCTCGTGGTGGGCGAGCACGATGTCGCGGGCGCTGCCGAGGTCGGGCGCCCAGTACTGCGCCTGGCCGTTCGGGCCCATCACGCGGTCGTAGCCGCCGATGCCGAAGTTGTCCTCGGCCGAGACCCCGCCGGAGAAGTCCAGGGACTGCTTGCCGGTGAGCACCATGGCCGACTCGGGCGTCATGACCAGCACGCCCTTGGTGTGCATGAGCATGGTGGCCTCGGCGTTCCAGTACGGCTGGGCGCCGACGTTGATGCCCGCCACGACGACGTCGATCTCGCCGCCGGCCTGCGTGAACTCGATGATCCGCTTCAGGCCGCGGGCCACCCAGTCCATGTTTTCGGTCCCGGACCCCATCGCGATCCGCGCCCCGGCCGAGAGCGCGTACCACTCGACCGGCACGCCCGACGACTCGGCGAGGTCGAGGGCGGCGATGATCCGCGAGCACTCCGGCTCGGACACGGCGCCGAGCGCCTTCGTCGGGTCGCCCGCGAGCACCACGCGGGTGACCCCCTCGGGGTAGGCCGGGGTCGGGGTGGTGACGACGGCGACGACGATGCCGGCGCTGTTGCCGCCCGGTGCCCGCTGCACGGGCGCGAGCGCCCCGCCGTCGTCCAGGTCGTGCTCGACGACCGTGCCGTGCTCCCCGGCCACCACGGTGAGCACCTCGTAGGGGTGCACGGTGCCGCGGCGCCGCGCGCGCATCACCTTCTGCCCGTAGTCGTCCATCGGCGCGAGCCGCCGGGTGGGGGGCGGGCCTACGGAGTACTGCACCCCGGCACCGGGCTGGGCGTAGAAGCGCCCGGTGATCGGATAGGTGCCCTCGGGGGTCGCGATCCGCCCGGACGCGAGGACCTCGTCGATCCCGGCGCCGGACGTGATCGGGGCGATGCTGGCCCGGACCGCCGTCACCTGCTCCAGCTCGGCCTCGATCGGCGGCCAGATGTGGATCCAGACGTGGTTCATGTCCAGCGGGACCGACTTCGACGCCCGGGCCGCCCGCGCCCGGCGGATGCCCTCCACGCAGTCCGCGATGGCCCGTTCGACCTGCGGCAGCGACGCGACCCGGTCGTCGGCGTCGCGCACGACCGCGAGCTCCCGGACCTGGGTGAGGGCGACGAGCCGCTGGTCGGCCGGGTTGTCCTTCGCGATCGCGTGGTAGAGCAGGACGTCGTCCGGCGCGTCCACGCGGGTGATGTCGAAGTCGCGCAGCCGCCACAGGTCGAGCCGGCGCCCGACCATCGGGTGCACGCCGCGGACCAGGTCGTCCTCCACCAGCCCGCCGTCGCCGGAGGGCCGGATCGTCACGTAGCCGACCGGACGGACCGGGGTGCAGATCGCGACCGCGATCCGGCGGACGTCGGCCGCGAACGGGATGGCCGCGAGCCGTTCGCACAGCGCCGCGGTGCAGGCGTCCGCGTCGTCGGGGGCGTCCGGCCAGGCCAGGTAGAGGTCCACCACGGCCGCCTGGTCCCGACGGCGGGCCGCGACGCACTCCGCGAGCGCGAGCGCCAGCCCGCTGTCCGGGGTGAGCTCGTCCACGGTGCCGACCGTCGAGACCAGGAGGGTCGGGCGGTCGTCCAGGACGTAGTCCGCCTCGACGCCCGGGCGCCCGTCGAGGGTCAGCGTGCGCAGGTCGTGCAGCTCGTAGCCGCGGTAGTGCCGGCGCGTCAGCACGTCGAGCAGCGGCTCGCGGACGGGGACGCCCGCGAGCAGCCGGTCGGCCAGCAGCCCGACGACGCGCTCCGGGGTGGCGGCGAGCGCCTCGATCCGCTCCGCGCGGTCCGGGGCGTCGGGGTGCGCGTCGAGGTAGGAGAGCTCGCCGGCCACGCTCTCCAGGGCCGCGGAGCGCTCGCCCAGGACGGCCGGCTCGTCGAACCAGCGGTAGCGCACGCTGCGGGCGAGGTCGCCGACGGCGGGGAAGCGGCGCTGCATGGCCCGCACGAGCCGGTCCAGCAGCTCGCGCACCCCGGGGGCGCGGTCGTCGTCGATGGCGGGTTCGACGAGCCAGCGCTGCAGGATCGCGGTGACGATCGCCAGGTCCGGCGCGGAGCGCTGCTGGGCGAGGAAGACCCGGAACACCACCCGCTCGAGCTCGGGGGTCCGGGCGAGGTCGTCGACGCCGTAGTGCGCGAGGACGCTGCGGAGCTTGGCCGTGAACATCTCCGGCAGGGCGCCGCGCTCGGTGTCCAGGCTCTGCAGGTAGGTGTGGAAGTACTCGCGCGGGCTGTGCACCCGCATCTCGGCCCGCGCCTCCTCGTCGGCGGGCCGGTTGCGGGAGAGCTCCGCGAAGTCGGCGAAGATCGCGAGCAGCCCGATCTCGTCGTCGTAGGGGTCGCGGTGGTCGCGCTCGGCCAGGTAGCGGGCCAGCGCGGCCTCGGTGCCCCAGCCGTCCTCGTCCCCGGGGGCGACGTCGTAGCCGAGCAGCACGGCGGCCAGGTCGTCGAGCGGCCGGCCGGGGTCGTCGGACGCGTCGGGCAGGTCCAGCTCGGCCGCGGGCTCGTCGGGCGCGGCCGCCTCGTCGGGGTCCTCCAGCGGCTCCAGGCGCGCGAGCGGCGCGCCGGTCTCCACCTGGCTGCCGGTCGCGACGTGCAGTTCTCGCAGCACGCCCGCGAACGGGGCGTGCAGCTGGGTCTCCATCTTCATGGACTCGAGCACCAGCACCGGAGCGCCGGCGGCGACCTCGTCGCCGACCGCGACCGGGACGGCCACGACGAGCGCCGGGGCCGGGGCGCGCACGACCCCGCCCTCGTCCCGGCTCACCCGGTGCGCGATCCCGTTCACCTCGACGAAGTGCACGGGTCCGTGGGTCGCGGACAGCACGCGGTAGCCGCGGCCGCCCGCGACCACCCGGCGGTGGTGGGCGTCGAGGGTGTGCACGGTGGCGTGCACGACCCGGTCGGGCTCGCCGTCGCCCCCCACGACGCAGACGCGGAAGCGCCGGGCCCCGATGCGGGACACCTCCACGCGGCGGCTGCGGCCGCGCAGGGTCAGGTCGAAGGGCCGCTCGGTGCGGTGCGCGGCCTGCGGACGCCCGCCGCGGGCGGTCTCCAGCAGGCGCGCGACCTCCAGGAGCTCCTCGCTCTCGTAGGCCTCGATGGCCGCCGTGACGAGCGCGATCCCGGCGTGCCGGTCCTCGACCAGGCCGCCCTCGGCGCGCACCCGGTCGATCCATCCGGTGTCGGCCGACCCGTCGATCACCTCCGGCCGGTCGAGCAGCGCCAGCACGAAGCTCTTGTTCGTGACGCCGCCCTCGACGACGACCGCGGTCTCGGCGACCGCGCGCCGGAGCCGCGCGAGCGCCTCGTCCCGGGTGCGGCCGGAGGCGATGATCTTGGCGATCATGGAGTCGAAGTCGGGTGGGATGACGTCGCCCCGGCTCACGCCGGTGTCCACGCGGACCCCCGGCCCGCTCGGCAGCTCCAGCAGCTCGATCCGGCCCGGGGACGGGGTGAAGTCGCGGTCGGGGTCCTCGGCGTTCAGGCGCGCCTCCACGGCGTGGCCCACCTCGGGCGGCCGCTGACCGGTCAGCCGACCGCCGCTCGCCACGTGGATCTGCAGGCGCACCAGGTCGGTGCCGGTGGTCACCTCGGTGATCGGGTGCTCGACCTGCAGCCGGGTGTTGACCTCGAGGAACGAGAACGACTTCTCGCCGGGGTGGTAGAGGAACTCGACGGTCCCGGCACCGCAGTAGCCGACCCGCTGCGCGAGCCGCTCCGCGGAGGCCTTGAGCTCGTCGGTCTGCCCGGCCGTGAGCAGGGGCGAGGCCGACTCCTCGAGGATCTTCTGGTTGCGGCGCTGCACGGAGCAGTCGCGCACCCCCAGGGCCCAGGCGGTGCCGTGGGAGTCCGCGATGACCTGCACCTCGACGTGCCGGGCGCCGGTGACCAGGCGCTCCAGGAAGACCACGTCGCTGCCGAACGCGCGCCGCGCCTCGTCGCGCGTGGTCTGGAAGGCCGCGCGCAGCTCGTCGTCGCCGCGGATCGTCCGGATGCCGCGCCCGCCGCCCCCGGCGGCGGCCTTGAGCATCAGCGGGTAGCCGATCGCCGCGGCCGCCTCGAGGGCCGCGTCGAGGGAGTCGACGGCGCCGCCGCTCCAGGGGGCGACGGGTACCCCGGACTCCTCGGCCAGCTGCTTGGCGCCGATCTTGTCGCCGAGCCGGCGCATCGCCTCCGCGTCCGGGCCGATGAAGGTGATGCCCAGCTCCGCGCAGCGCTGCGCGAAGGCCGCGTCCTCCGCGACGAAGCCCCAGCCGACCCACACCGCGTCCGCGGCGGTGTCGCGCAGCGCCCCGGCGAGGCGGTCGTGGTCGAGGTAGGGACGGTCCGCGGCCGCGCCCAGCTGGTACACCTCGTCGGCCTCGCGCACGAACATCGCGGCCGGCTCGGCGTCGGTGGCCAGCGCGATCGTGCGGATCGGCTCGACGTCCTCGCCGCGCCGTTCGGCGTTGATGTCGCGGACCGCGTGGATCAGCCGGACCGCCGCCTCGCCCCGGTTCACGATCGCGATCCGGCGCACCGCGCGGGGCGGCGGGAAGCCCTCGTCGAACGCCGTGGGGGCCGACCTCCCCGGGGCGGGAGGCGGCGTGGGGCCTTCGTCGGACGCCATGGCATGGAACTTGCCGTTTCCGGCGCGTACTCGCCAGTCGTTCGGGTGCGGGAATACGCACACGGGGCACACCCGCGCCCGGCGCGCGGCACGCGCCCGGCAGGCATGATCTGCGGTCGTGGAGACCCGACGCGATCCCGCCGTGGACGTCCCCGAGGCCCTGTTCGCCGACCCGGAGGCGGAGGCCCGCTGGCGCGGTCGCTTCACCGCGGCCCGCATCTCGGTGCCGGACTGGGCCCGCGACGCCCCGGAGCGCAGCGTCTACTCCTCCAACGCCAGCGGCACGTGGGAGGCGTACGCCTGGGACCGCGCGAGCGGGGACCACCGGCAGGTGACGGACCGGCCCAACGGCACGCGCGGGGCCACGGTGTCGACCGACGGCGCGTGGATCTGGTGGTTCGACGACACCGACGGCGACGAGTTCGGCACCTGGGTGCGGGAGCCGTTCACGCCGGGAGCGGCCGCGGGACCCGCCGTCGCCGGCGCCGAGCGCGGCTACCCCGCCGGGCTGGATCTGGGCACGACGACGACCGCGATCGGCTGGTCGACCGACGCCGGGTCCACGCTCGCCGTGCAGGTCGGCGACGCCGCCCTGCGCACCGTCTACACCCACACCGAGGACGCCGGGATCGGCGCGCTGTGCCGGGACGAGACCCTGCTCGCGATCTCGCACTCCGAGCACGGCGACTCCCGGCACCCAGCGATCCGGGTGCTGCGCGTCGAGGACGGCTCGACGGTCGCGGACCTGTACGACGGCGAGGGGAAGGGCCTGGAGCCGGTCGAGTTCGCCCCGGTCGTGGGCGACCCGCGCCTGCTGGTGCAGCACGAGCGCCGCGGCCGCGACGAGCTGCTGATCTGGGACCCGCTCACCGGCCGCGAGACCGAGCTGGACATCGACCTGCCCGGCGACCTCGGCGCGGGCTTCTACCCGGACGCGACCGCCCTGCTCGTCGCGCACACCCGCGCCGGGCGCACCACGCTGCACCGCTACGACCTGGAGTCCGGGGCGCTCACCGACCTGCCGACCGCGCGCGGGTCGGTCGGCGGCGCCGACGTCCGGCCGGACGGCTCGGTGGAGTACGGGTGGTCCTCGGCCGAGCAGCCCTCCAGCGTGCGGGTGCTGCGCCCGGACGGCACCGACGAGGTGCTGCTGACCCCGCCGGGCGACCGGCCGGCGCCGTCGGTGGTGCTCGACGACGCGTGGGTGCCCGGGCCCGGCGGCGACGTCCACGCCCTGTACTCCCGGCCGGCGGGCGCCGACGGCCCGCTCCCGACGGTCTTCATGATCCACGGCGGGCCGCAGGCCGCGGACGAGGACCGGTACTCGGCGGTGCGGGCGGTGTGGCTGGACGCCGGGTTCGCGGTGGTGCACGTCAACTACCGGGGCTCCTCGGGCTACGGCTCGGCATGGCGCGACGCGATCGAGGGCCGGCCCGGCACGACCGAGCTCGAGGACGTGGCCGCGGTGCAGGCGTGGGCGGTGTCCTCGGGGCTCGCGGACCCGGCGGCCTGCGTGCTGGAGGGCTGGTCGTGGGGCGGGTACCTCACGCTGCTCGGCCTGGGGCTGCAGCCGGGGCGCTGGGCCGTCGGCGCGGCGGGCGTCCCGGTGGCCGACTACCTCGCGGCGTACGAGGACGAGATGGAGCCGCTGCGGGCGTTCGACCGGTCGCTGTTCGGCGGGTCGCCGGCCGAGGTCCCGGACCGCTACCGCACCGCCTCGCCGCTGACCTACGTCGACGACGTGGCGGCCCCGGTGCTCGTCCTGGCCGGCGAGAACGACCCGCGCTGCCCGATCCGGCAGATCGACAACTACCTCGACCGGCTGCGCGAGGGCGGCAAGCCCTACGCGATGGTCCGCTACGACGCCGGGCACGGGTCGCTGGTGGTCTCCGAGACGCTGCGCCACACCGCGGCCGAGATCGCGTTCGTCCGGCGTGCGCTGGACATGCCTGTTCCCATCGGGTCATGACTCTCGCTCAGCAGCTGCGCAGCGGCGCGCGGACGATCGGCTACTGGGTCCTCTCGGACAACCCGCAGGCGGTGGAGCGGGTGGCCGGGGTCGGGTACGACTACGTCTGCTTCGACGCCCAGCACGGCCTGCTCGACTACCGCGCCCTGCTCGACGGGCTGACCGCGCTCGACGCGCGGGGGTGCGCCGGGCTGGTCCGGGTGCAGGACAACCAGCAGTTCTGGATCGGGCAGGCGCTCGACGCGGGCGCCGCCGGCGTGATCATCCCGATGGTGAACTCCGCCGACGACGCCCGCGCGGCCGTCGCCGCGTGCCGGTACCCGCCGGTCGGGCGTCGCTCGATGGGCCCGGTCCGCGCGGAACTGCGCTTCCCGACGCGGCCGGCGGAGGCCGACGCCGCGGTGCTCTGCCTGCCGATGATCGAGACCGCGGAGGGCCTGGCCGCGGTCGAGGAGATCGCCGCCGTGCCGGGGGTCGACGGCCTGTACATCGGCCCGTCCGACCTGCGCCTCGGGCTCGGCGGCGCCGCGCCGGACGACCCGGCCTACGACGACGTGTTCGCGCAGGCCCTCGAGCGCGTCCGCGCGGCGTGCGCGTCGGCGGGCATCGTCGCCGGGATCCACACGCCGAGCGGGGCCGTCGCCGCGCAGCGGTTCGCCGAGGGCTTCACGTGGTGCAGCGTCGCGAGCGACCTGACCCACCTCGAGCAGGCGGCCCGGTCGCACCTCGGGGACGCGCGGGGGTAGCGCTCAGGCCACGACCGTCCGCAGGACCGCGACGGCGGCCCGTACGTGCCAGGCCAGGTCGTGCTCGCCGTCGTCGGCCACCCACCGGGTGAACGCGAGCCGGAACGCCGCCATCCCGGCGTCCGCCGCGAGCACGGCCTCCCCCTCGTCGACGCCGCGATCGCGCAGGGCGGCCGCCATCGTGGACGCCACGCGCGCGAGCTTGATCAGCTCACGTTCCTGCAGCTCGGGATGGGCGTCGATGACGTCCTGGCGCGCCCGGGATCCGGGCCGACGCTCGTCGTCGAGCCAGGTGCCCGAGGCCTCGAGCCCCCGGACGACGGCCTCGAGCGGCGCCACGTCGGGCGGGGTCGCGACGAGGCCCGCGACGATCGCCTCGGCGAACCGGTCCTGTCCGGCGAACAGCACCTCGCGCTTGTCCGCGAAGTGCCGGAAGAAGGTGCGCTCGGTCAGCCCGGCCCGTGCGGCGATCTCGGCGACCGTGACCCGGTCGTACCCCCGCTCGGTGATCAGCTCCATGGCGGCCTGCTGCAGGCGGCCCTGCGCGCCCGGCTGCCAGCGACCCATGCGTCACACCCTAGGGGATGTCAGACTCTGACATCGCGTGCTACGGTCGATGTCAGCCGCTGACATGGCGGCCACCGTACTCTCGGAGGTTCTCCTCATGCGCGTGTTCGTCACCGGGGCGTCCGGCTGGATCGGGTCCGCCGTCGTCCCGGAACTGCTCGCGGCCGGCCACACCGTCTCCGGACTCGCCCGCTCCGACGCCTCCGGCGCCGCCGTCGAGGCCGCGGGCGCCACCGTCGTCCGCGGCGAGATCACCGACCTCGAACTCCTGCGGTCCACCGCGGCCGGCGTCGACGCCGTCGTCCACCTGGCCTTCCGGCACGACATCGCCTTCTCCGGCGGGTTCGCCGACGCCGTCGCCTCGGACATGGCGGCCGTCGACGCCCTCGCCGCGGGCCTGCCCGACGGCGGGGCCCTGGCCGTCGCGGGCGGCATCCTCGGGCTGGCCTCGGGCGCGCCCGCGACCGAGCGCGACGTGCCCGCCGCCGACTCGATGGCCGCGGGTCGCCAGGCCTCGGCCGCCGCCACGCTCGCCCTGGCCCCGCGCCTGCGCACCTCGGTCGTCCGGCTCTCGCCGACGGTGCACGGCGAGGGCGACGGCGGTTTCGTCCCGACCCTGATCGCGGGCGCCCGACGGCAGGGAGTGGCCGGCTATGTCGGCGACGGCTCGGCCCGCTGGACCGCCGTCCACGTCTCCGACGCCGCCCGCCTGTTCCGCCTCGCCATCGAGGTGGCACCGCCGGGGTCGGTGCTGCACGGGGTGGCCGACGAGGGCATCCCGATGGGCGACATCGCCGCCACCATCGGCCGGCACCTCGACGTGCCCGTGCGGTCGGTTCCCGCGGACGAGGCGCCGGAGGTCTTCGGCTTCCTCGCCGCGTTCGTCGGCTACGACAGCCCGGCGACGAGCACGATCACCCGCGAGGTCACCGGCTGGACACCCACCGGCCCCGGCCTGCTGGAGGACCTGGACAAGGGCCACTACTTCGGTGAGGACGCGGGCAGCAAGTACATCTGACCGCCCGCCCGCCCCCCCGGATTGAGCGAAGGGCCCCTCCGGTCGACTAGATGGGCCGTGGGCGCCCTTCGCCCACCGCCCCCGGAACGAGCGAAGGGCCCCTTCGGTCGACGAGATCGACCGAAGGGGCCCTTCGCTCAACAGCGGTGTGCCGGGATCAGGCGGCCTGCTTGGCCTGCCACATCCAGTGGGCCTCCTCGAGGCGTGCCGTTTGCCCGATGAGGAGGTCCTCGGTGACCGGGTCCGGCTCCGAGGTCTCGGCGATACGGGCGCGGTGCCGCTCGATCAGCACGGCGAGGATCTCGACGATCTTCCCGGTGACGTCCTCGACGGAGTGCCACCCGTCGTCGAACGTCGGCAGGCCGCTCTCCTTGCCCACGGTCTCGGCGCGGCCGTCGGGCGAGACGCCCAGCGCCGCCGCCCGCTCCGCGACCTCGTCGGTCTGCGTGCGGGCCAGGTCGACGAGCTCGTCGAGGTGGAGGTGGGCGTCACGGAAGGTTCGACCCAGGACGTTCCAGTGCGCCTGCTTGCCGATCAGCGACAGGTCGGTGAGGTCGGCGACGGCCCCCTGCAACACGCGGCCGACGACGTCCTGCGCCTCGGCGGACAGCGGGCTCGTGATGGGCGCGGTGGCCATGTGTGTGTCCTCCTGAGAGTGTCCGTTCGGTACCCGTGACAACGGGACGGGCCCGGACCGCATTCCGGTCCGGGCCCGTTTTCTTGAACAGATCAACTCTGGGCGAGCTGCTTGACCTCCTGACCGAGGAGCTCGCGGGTCGCCCGCTCGACGCGGTCGCCCATCTCCTGGTCGATGGATCGCCAGTAGTCGAAGGCCCGCTCCAGGACGTCCTCGCCGACCCCGCCCGCCAGGTGGCCGGACACGTTCGTGACGAAGCGCTCGCGCGCGTCGTCGTCCCAGACCTCCAGCATCAGCGTGCGGGCCTGGCCCTCGTCGGAGTCCTCCGGGTGCTGCACGTACGCGGCACGCTGGATGTCGCCGTCGGCGTACCACGTCGGCGGCTGGTTCACCTGCCCCTGCGGCACCTGCGGACTGCCCTTGGAGTTCGGGGCGTAGACCGGGTCGACCGAGTTCACCACCCGCATCGCGCCCGCGACCGTGTAGGTGTTCGTCGGGTTCTTCGGCGCGTTGACCGGGATCTGCTTGTAGTTGACCCCGAGCCGCGCACGGTGCGCGTCGGCGTAGGAGAACCCGCGGGCGAGCAGCATGCGGTCGGGCGAGAGACCGAGCCCGGGCGGCTGGTTGTTCGGCTCGAACGCGACCTGCTCGATCTCGGTGTGGAAGTCGACCGGGTTGCGGTTCAGCGTGAGCCGCCCGACCTCCTGCAGCGGGTAGTCCGAGTGCGGCCAGACCTTCGTGAGGTCGAACGGGTTGAAGCGGTAGGTCTTCGCGTCCTCGAAGGGCATGATCTGCACCTTCAACGTCCACGACGGGAACTCACCGCGCTCGATCGCCTCGAACAGGTCGCGCCGGTGGTGGTCGTTGTCGACCCCGCACATCTCGTCCGCGCGGTCCTGCGTCATGCACTCGACGCCCTGGTCCGAGATGAAGTGGTACTTGACCCAGAACTCCTCGCCGGCGGCGTTGATCCACATGTAGGTGTGGCTGGAGTAGCCGTTCATGTGGCGCCAGGTCTCCGGCACCCCGCGGTCGCCCATCAGCCAGGTGACCTGGTGCTTGGACTCCGGCGAGAGCGTCCAGAAGTCCCACTGCATGTCGTGGTCGCGCAGCCCGTTGTCGGCGCGGCGCTTCTGGCTGCGGATGAAGTTCTGGAACTTCATCGGGTCGCGGACGAAGAAGACCGGCGTGTTGTTGCCGACCATGTCCCAGTTGCCCTCGCGGGTGTACAGCTTCAGCGACCACCCGCGGGGGTCGCGCCACGTGTCGGGGCTGCCGCGCTCCCCGGCGACCGTGGAGAACCGGATGATGCCCTCGGTGACCTCCCCGGGCTGGAACACCGCGGCCTTCGTGAACGCCGAGACGTCCTGCGTCACCTCGAACGTGCCGAACGCGCCGGAGCCCTTGGCGTGCGGCTGGCGCTCCGGGATGCGCTCCCGGTTGAAGTTCGCCATCTGCTCGATCAGGTAGTGGTCCTGGAGCAGGATCGGGCCGCCCGGCCCGACGGTCATCGAGAACTCCTGGCTCTGGACCGGGATCCCCGCGTCGTCGGTGGCGACGTTCGTGGTGAGGTCGTTGTTGCTCACGAGCACCCTCTCATCGGCTGTGGTGGTACGCCGTTTAGACGAGGGGTGCCCGATCGGGTGCGGCTTGAAGCCGCCCCGACCCGGCGTCAGGAACGCACGAGCTCTTCCGCGATCTCGTAGGTGTTCAGCGCCGCGCCCTTGCGCAGGTTGTCCCCGCAGACGAAGAAGTCCAGCGTGTCCGGGAAGTCCAGCGCCTGCCGGATGCGCCCGACGTAGGTCGGGTCCTCCCCGACGACGTCGGCCGGCGTCGGGAAGCGGCCCTGGTCCGGCTCGTCGACGACGACGAGCGACGGCTGGGCGGCGAACACCGGGCGGGCGGTCTCCACGTCGACCGGGGACGCGAACGTCGCGTGCACCGCGAGCGCGTGGGTGGTGACGACGGGGACGCGCACGCAGGTCGCGGACACCTTCAGGCCGTCGATGCCGAGGATCTTGCGGGACTCGTTGCGGACCTTGAGCTCCTCCGAGCTCCACCCGCCGTCGCGCCAGGACCCGGCCCAGGGCACGACGTTCAGCGCCAGCGGCGCGGGGAACGGGGACTCGGTGGCGAGCCCCGCCGCCGAGATCGCCTCGCGCACGTCGCCCGCGCGATGGCCGACGCCCTTGCCCGCCACCGCGGAGATCTCGGCCTGGAGCCGGTCGATGCCGTCCTGGCCGGCGCCGGAGGCGGCCTGGTAGCTCGCGACGACGAGCTCGGTGAGCGTGAAGGCCCGGTGCAGCGCCCCGAGCGCGGCCATCATCGACAGCGTCGTGCAGTTGGGGTTCGAGACGATGCCCTTGGGCCGGTGGTGCGCGGCCTCGGCGTTGACCTCGGGGACCACGAGCGGGACGTCGGGGTCCATGCGGAAGGCGCCGGAGTTGTCGACCGCGATCGCCCCGCGCTCCACCGCCACCGGCGCCCACTCGGCGCTGACCGCGTCGGGCACGTCGAACATCGCGATGTCGACGCCGTCGAACGCCTCCGGCGACAGCGCGATCACCTCGGTCTCCTGCCCGCGCACCGTGAGGCGGCGCCCGGCGGAGCGCGGCGAGGCGATGAGCCGGATCTCCGACCACGGCACCGTCTCGCGGGCGTCGATGATGTCGATCATGACGGAGCCGACCGCACCGGTGGCGCCGACGATGGCGAGGGTGGTCATGGGTCGGGCTCCTTAACGGCCGGTACCGGCGTGGACGACGGCCTCGGTGTCGCCGCCGAGGTCGAAGGCCTCGTGCAGCGCGCGGACGGCGTCGTCGAGCTGGGTGTCGCGGATCAGCGCCGAGATGCGGATCTCCGAGGTGTTCATCATCTCGATGTTCACGCCGGCCTCGGCGAGGGACTCGCAGAAGGTCGCGGTGACGCCGGGGTGGCTGCGCATCCCCGCGCCGACCAGGGTCACCTTACCGACGTGCTCGTCGTAGATGACCTCCTCGTGGCCGACCTCGTCCTGCACGGCGGTGAGCGCCTCGACCGCGCGGGGGCCGTCCTTGACCGGCAGCGTGAACGTCACGTCGGTCTTGCCCGTCCGCAGGTGCGAGACGTTCTGCAGGACCATGTCGATGTTGACGTCGACGTCGGCGACCGCCCGGAAGATGCGGGCGGCGAAGCCGGGCTGGTCGGGCACGCCGACGACGGTCACCTTGGCCTCGGACCGGTCGTGCGCGACCCCGGTGAGGACGGCCTGTTCCACGCTGAGCTCCTCGATGGACCCGACGATCGTCGTGCCGGGCTGGTCGGTGTACGAGGACCGCACGCGCAGCGGCACGCCCTCGCGGCGCGCGTACTCCACCGCGCGCAGGTGCAGCACCTTCGCCCCGCACGCGGCCATCTCGAGCATCTCCTCGTAGGTGATGGTCTCGAGCAGCTTCGCGTTCGGGACGATGCGCGGATCGGCGGAGTAGACGCCGTCCACGTCGGTGTAGATCTCGCAGACGTCGGCCTTCATGGCCGCCGCCATCGCGACGGCGGTCGTGTCCGACCCGCCGCGCCCGAGCGTGGTGATCTCCTTGGAGTCCGCGCTCACCCCCTGGAAGCCCGCGACGAGCGCGATGCCGTCCTCGGAGAGCGCGGAGAAGATCCGGCCCGGCGTCACGTCGATGATCCGGGCGTCGCCGTGCTTGCCGGTCGTGATCATCCCGGCCTGCGAGCCCGTGAAGGAGCGCGCCCGACCGCCCAGCGCGGTGATCGCCATCGCGAGCAGCGCGTTCGAGATGCGCTCACCCGACGTCAGGAGCATGTCCAGCTCGCGCGGCGGCGGGCTGGGGTGCACGGCCAGGGCGAGATCGGTCAGCTCGTCGGTGGTGTCGCCCATCGCGGACGCGACCACCACCACGTCGTTGCCGTCCTTGCGGGTCCGCACGATCCGTTCCGCGACGCGCTTGATGCGCTCCGCGGACTGGACGGACGACCCGCCGTACTTCTGGACGACGAGCGCCACGGCGACCGACCTCCGGCTCCTCGGGATGGTTTCGACCGTCCACCCTAGCCGAGGTCAGATCGCCCGCGTCGGGCCTGTGATCAGGGCGCCAGCGCGTTCAGGATGCGCGCGACGACCGCTCCGATGATCAGCCAGACGACGGCCGCGAGGCCGTAGTTGAGGATCACCTTGAGCGACTCGCTCGCCGGCAGGAACAGGTCGCCGATCCCGAGGGTGAGACTGTTCGCGGCGTCGGCGAAGAACTGGGTGATCCCGTTCTGCGGGTTGGCCGCGGCCACCACGAGCACGATGTGGATCACGAGGATCGCGGCGAAGATCGTGCACAGGATCTTGATGACCGAGGCGGCGAGGGTGAGGGACTTGCTCGCGAGCGCACGCAGATCGGCCGAGGTGTTCGACTTGCGCTGGGAGCCGGTGTCGGCGTCCTGGGTCATGCCGATGATGATGGCACGCATCACTACCGACTGGTAAGCCGAACCGGTACCGCGATCCCGGTTCCTGCGCCGAGCGGTGGCTCGCATCACCTCGTCCGTCCGCCGCAGCCGGGTTGCCCCGGGCGGGGTGGAGGGGTCTACCGTGGACGGCGATGCTGAACGCGCTGCTCCTTCCCAGCCGCGGCGGGGTCTGACCGAGACCGGCCCCTCGCCGCGGGTGATGTGCGCTCGCCGGTCGGCCCGGACGTCGTCCCCCGGGAACCCTGCACCGCCGCACGGAGACCGAGAATGAGCATCACCCCCGACATGCCGGCCGCCGGCATCCGCGACACCGTCGTCCACCCCGACGGCGAGATCCCCGCGGACCAGCCGTTCTGGAACCCCCAGCGGCCCAGCCGGATGCCGGTCCACCGGTACAAGCCGTTCGCCGAGATGGTCGAACGCGTGTCAGTACCGGACCGCACGTGGCCGGACGCCGTCATCACGAAGGCCCCGCTCTGGGGCGCGGTGGACCTGCGCGACGGCAACCAGGCCCTGATCGACCCGATGTCGCCCGCGCGCAAGCGCCGGATGTTCGACCTGCTCGTGCGCATGGGCTACAAGGAGATCGAGGTCGGGTTCCCGGCCGCGTCGCAGACCGACTTCGACTTCGTCCGGGAGATCATCACCCAGGACGCGGTCCCGGCCGACGTCCGCATCCAGGTGCTGACCCAGGCCCGGCCGGAGCTGATCACTCGCACGTTCGAGTCCCTCGAGGGCGCCCACTCGGCCGTGGTGCACCTGTACAACTCGACGTCGATCCTGCAGCGCCGCGTCGTCTTCCGCTCCGACCGCGACGGCATCACCAGGATCGCCACCGACGGCGCGAAGCTCGTGCGCGCGGAGGCGGAGAAGCGGCCCGGCACCGACTGGCGCTTCCAGTACTCGCCGGAGTCCTACACCGGCACGGAGCTCTCCTACGCCAAGGAGATCGTGGACGCGGTCGGCGACGTCTGGGAGCCCACGCCCGAGAAGCCGATGATCGTCAACCTGCCGGCCACGGTGGAGATGGCGACCCCGAACGTCTACGCGGACTCCATCGAGTGGATGCACCGCAACCTGGCCCGCCGCGACTCGATCATCCTGTCGCTGCACCCCCACAACGACCGCGGCACCGGCGTCGCCGCGGCCGAGCTGGGCGTGCAGGCCGGCGCGGACCGCGTCGAGGGCTGCCTGTTCGGCAACGGCGAGCGCACCGGCAACGTCTGCCTGGTGACCCTCGGCATGAACCTGTTCAGCCAGGGCGTCGACCCGCAGATCGACTTCTCCGACATCGACGAGGTGCGCCGCACCGTCGAGTTCTGCAACCAGCTGCCGGTCGGCGAGCGCCACCCGTGGGGCGGTGACCTGGTGTTCACCGCGTTCTCCGGGTCGCACCAGGACGCGATCAACAAGGGCCTCGAGGCGATGCGCGCCGAGGCGTCGACCGCGGGCCACGCCGTCGAGGACCACCCGTGGGAGGTCCCCTACCTGCCCATCGACCCGAAGGACGTCGGCCGCACCTACGAGGCCGTCATCCGCGTCAACTCGCAGTCGGGCAAGGGCGGCGTCGCCTACCTGATGAAGACCGAGCACCAGATGGAGCTGCCGCGCCGCCTGCAGATCGAGTTCTCCCGACGCGTCCAGGAGGTCACCGACTCCGAGGGCGGCGAGGTCTCGGCCAAGGAGATGTACGACATCTTCGCCGAGGAGTACCTGATGCGGCGCTCGCCGCTGGAGCTCGTCCGCTCCCGGGTCTCCACCCATGACGACGGCAAGGCCGAGCTCGAGGCGACGCTCAAGGTCGAGGGCGAGCTCCACGAGGTGACGGGCGTCGGCAACGGCCCGATCGCCGCCTTCGTCGACGCGCTCGCCTCGGTCGGCTACGACGTCCGCGTGCTCGACTACGCCGAGCACGCCATGTCCGCCGGCGACGACGCCCGGGCGGCCGCCTACGTGGAGGCCGCGGTCGGCGACGGCCAGGGGGCCGACGTCGAGGTGTGGGGCATCGGGATCGACGGCTCGATCCTCACCGCGTCGCTCAAGGCCGTGGTGTCGGCGGTGAACCGGGCACTCAGGTGACTTCGTCTCGTGAGCACTTCCGGTCGCTATCGCGACCGGAAGTGCTCACGAGGCCGTCGGCCGCCTCCCGGCGAGCGCACGGCCCAGGGTCAGCTCGTCGGCGAACTCCAGGTCTCCGCCCATGGGCAGGCCGGAGGCCAGCTTCGTCACCGTGAGGCCCGGGAAGTCGCGCAGGAGCCGGACGAGGTAGGTCGCGGTGGCCTCGCCCTCGGTGTTGGGGTCCATCGCGAGGATGACCTCGGCGATCTCCGGCTCGGTCTCCCCGCCCTCGGAGAGCTGCTGCCCGCCGATCCGGCGCAGCAGCTCGCGCACGCGGAGTTGGTCCGGTCCGACGCCACCCATCGGGTCGAGTGCCCCGCCGAGCACGTGGTAGCGCCCCCGGAACTCCCGGGTGCGCTCCACGGCCATGACGTCCTTGGGCTCCTCGACGACGCACACCAGCGTCGCGTCGCGCCGGGCGTCCGCGCAGATGCGGCACCGCGGCTTCTCGGCGACGTTGCCGCAGACCTCGCAGAACACGACGCCGGCCTTGACCTTGGCCAGCGCCTCCTGCAGGCGAGTGATGTCGGCCTCCTCGGCGCCGAGGAGGTGGAACGCCAGGCGCTGGGCGCTCTTCGGCCCGATCCCGGGGAGCCGGCCGAGCTCGTCGATCAGGTCCTGGACCGGGCCTTCGAACAAGGTCCCTACATCCCCAACTGCGGCCCGCCGCCGCCCATGTCGAGGCCGCCCGCGAGCGGCCCCATCTTCTCGGCCTGCAGCTGCCCCGCGGCGTCCGCGGCGTCGGCGAGCGCGCCCAGCACGAGGTCCTGCAGGGTCTCGACGTCGCTCGGGTCGACGACCTTGGGGTCGATCGTGATGCCGCGGATCTCCCCCGCGGCGGTCTGGGTGACCGTGACGAGACCGTTGCCGGCCTGGCCGGTCACCTCGGTCTCCGCCAGCTCGGCCTGGGCGTTCATGAGCTGCTCCTGCATGGCCTGCGCCTGCTCGAGGAGGGCACCCATGTCGGGCATGTCCGGCTGTCCTGGCTGCACACCCCCAGGGTAGGGCCAAAGCGGTTCCCGACGACGGGCGCGGGCGTCGGATGCCAGGGTGGGGCCGTGAGCGACACCGCCGACCTCGTGAACCGCCTGCTCTCCGCCCGCACGTGGCGCGCCTTCGACGTCGCGCCGGACGGCCGGGTCCTGGCGGGCGACGACACCTCGGGCACCGTGCAACTGGTCGAGCTCAGCCCTGACGGCGACCGGCGGCCGCTCACCGCACTCCCCGGCGCGTGCTCCGGGCGCTACCTCAAGGGCGTCGAGCCGCGCACGATCGTCGTCTCGCACGACACCGACGGCGACGAGCGCGCCCAGCTCTCCCTGCTGCGTCCCGACGAGGTCGCCGCGCCGCTGGGGACCGACGACCTCACGCCGCTCGTCCGCGACCCGAAGTTCATCCACTCGCTCGCCGAGGTCCTCGACGACGGCCGGGTCGTCTACGCGACGAACCGCCGCAACGGCGTCGACTTCGACCTGGTGCTGCGGCAGGTGGCCACCGGCGAGGAGACCGTGCTCTACGACGGCGGGGGCATGGTCGGCGGGGCGGCGGTCGCGCCGGACGGCTCCGGGGCGCTCATGACGCGGCCGGGCACGCCCGCGCTGAGCTCCCAGGTCCTGCTGCTCTCGGGCAGCGGGACCAGCGAGGTCACCTCCGCCGACGAGCCGGCGATCTTCGGTGGGCTCCAGTGGCTCCCGGACTCCTCGGCGGCGCTGTGCACCACGAACACCGGACGCGACCGGACGGGCATCGCCCGCCTGGACCCGACGTCGGGAACGGTCTCCTACCTCGTCACCGACGACGCGCACGACGTCTCCGGCCGCCTCTCCCCGGACGGGCGTCTGCTGCTGGTGGTCACCGACGACGACGGCGCCTCCCGGATGGCGATCCACGACGCCGAGAGCGGGGCGCACCTGCGGGACGTCGTCACGCCTGGCGTCGGGGTCGGCGACTTCCTGACGCTCCCGCGCTGGTCCTCGGACTCCCAGGGCCTGGCGCTGACGTGGACCTCCCCGACGGTGGCGGCCGACGTCGTGCTGGTCGACGCCGCGACCGGGCGGACCGGGACCGTCGCGTCGTGGGTCGAGGACCTGGACGGCCTGGACCTGGTGGCCCCGACCAGCGTGGGCGTCCCGACCCCAGACGGCGAGACCGTCCCGTGCTTCGTCTACTCCCCCGCGCAGCCGACCGGGTCGAGCGTGCTGATCATCCACGGCGGACCGGAGGGTCAGTCGGTCCGCTCGTTCTCGCCGATCACCCAGGCCCTCGTCGCGCAGGGCCACACGGTGCTGGTGCCGAACGTGCGCGGGTCGGTCGGGTACGGGAAGCGCTGGTACTCGCTGGACGACGTCGAGAAGCGGCTGGACTCCGTGGCCGACCTCGCCGCGCTCCACGCGTTCCTGCCGCAGCTCGGCCTGGACCCGGGCCGTGCGGCGTTGTGGGGCGGCTCGTACGGCGGCTACATGGTGCTCGCGGGGGTCGCGTTCCAGCCCGAGCTGTGGGCGGCGGGCGTGGACATCGTCGGGATCTCGTCGCTGGTGACGTTCCTCGAGAACACCTCGCCCTATCGCCGGGCGCACCGCGAGCGGGAGTACGGGTCGCTGGAGCGCGACCGGGAGTTCCTCGAGTCGGCCTCCCCGCTGAACCGGATCACCGACGTCCGGGCGCCGCTGTTCGTCATCCACGGCGCCAACGATCCGCGTGTGCCGCTGTCCGAGGCCGAGCAGGTGGCCGCGGCGGTGCGGTCGGGCGGGGTCGAGGTGGAGCTGGTGGTCTACGACGACGAGGGCCACGGCCTGGCCAAGCGCGCCAACCGGCTGGACGCCTACCCGCGGGCGATCGACTTCCTGGGCCGCGTCCTGGGCTGAGGGACACCCGCGAGTGCGACGTGGCGCAGGTTCCGGGGCCGCCCTACCTGCGTGACGTAGCACTCGCCGAGCAGGCGCGGCAGCGGGTCAGCGACCGTCGACCCGCCGGGCGCCGAGCTGTTGGGTGAGGAGCTCCATCGCCTCGTCGTCGGGGTCGCGAGCGGCCACCCGCTCGCCGCCGCCGGGGTCGGCGTGCGCCTCGGCGTACATGTCCTCCTCGCTGACGTCGTCGTCCTCCGGAGGCTCCGGCGGGGGCGGGATGTCGGCGGGCGGGGCGGTGGCCCGGGGGCGCTCGGGGGCCGCGGCCCCCTCGGGCGGGTTGCCGCCGTTGGCGCGGGCGCTCGGACGCTGGAACTGCGGCCGGCCGGCCGGGGCGCCCTCGGCGCGCTGGGGCTCGGGACGGGCCGGAGGCGCGGACTGCTGCGGCGGGCGCTGCGGAGCCGGGGCGGGCGCGCCCCGGGTCGGCGCCGGGCGCGCACCATCGGCCGGGGCACCGCCACCGGCCTGCTGTCCCGCGGCGTCCGTGGCCCGCACCGCCCACTCGCCGGAGAGCACCCGGGAGAGAGCCGCGGTGACGTGGCTCGCGCGGTTGGGCTGCGAGAGCTGCCGGGCGAGGGGCGCCGTCGGCATGGCGAGCACGACCGTGGTGCCCTCCACCGCGGCGACCGTGGCGTTCTGCAGCAGCGCGTGCGTGGGCTTGTTCGCCTCGCGCACGGCCGACATCACCTCCGGCCACACCCGCCGCAGGCCGGCCGCGTCCATGGCCCCGGGCGCCGACTGCTGGGCTGCGGGAGCCGCCGGAGCTGCGGGCTCGGGCGGCGACCCGGCGGGTGGGCCCTGCGCCGCCGGCGCCTGGCGCGGCGTCTGGTCCCGGGCCGGCTGCTCGCGGGGAGCCTCGCGGCGCGGGGCCTCGCCGGACCCCTGACGCGGGGCCTCCACGGTGGCGGTCGGGCGGCCGGTCGGCGGTTGGACCGTGGCGTCCTGGTCGTCGGCCCGCGGCGTCGACGGCGTCGACGGCGGCGCCTGCTCCGGGACGGCGGGCTCCGGCGGGCGCTGCGAGGGCCGCTGGAAGCGGGCCTCCCCCACCGGCTCCGCCCCGTCGTCGGGAACGACGAGGGGACCACCCGCGCTCGCGGTGGCCCCGGCCTGCAGGCGCCGTTCGACGCCCTCGAGCCGCTGGACGAGCGCGGCGTCCGACGCGGACGCGGCCGGAAGCAGCATCCGGGCGCATACGAGCTCGAGCAGCAGGCGCGGGGCCGTGGCCCCCCGCATCTCGGTGAGGGCGGTGTGCACGAGCTCGGCGTGCCGGGCCAGCGCGGCCGGGCCGAGGCGCTGCGCCTGGTCGACCATGCGCTCGAGCTCGTCGGCCGGGACGTCGACCAGACCCTTGTCCGCGGCGTCGGGCACGGCGTGCACGAGGATGAGATCGCGCAGACGCTGGAGCAGGTCGGAGGCGAAGCGGCGGGGGTCGTGCCCGGCCTCGACGAGCCGGTCGACCGCGCCGAACACCGCCGCGCCGTCCTGCGCGCCGAGGGCGTCGACGACGTCGTCGAGGATCGCGACGTCGGTGACGCCCAGCAGCCCGACCGCCCGCGCGTAGGTGACGCCCTGGTCGTCCGCGCCGGCCAGGAGCTGGTCGAGCACCGAGAGCGAGTCGCGCGCGGACCCGCCGCCGGCGCGGATCACCAATGGGTAGACGGCCGGCTCGACCCGGACGCCCTCCTCGTCGCAGATCCGCTCGAGCAGCCCGCGCAGGGTGCTGGGAGGGAGCAGGCGGAACGGGTAGTGGTGCGTCCGCGACCGGATGGTCGGCAGGACCTTGTCCGGCTCCGTCGTCGCGAAGACGAAGATCAGGTGGTCCGGCGGCTCCTCGACCACCTTGAGCAGCGCGTTGAACGCCGCGGTGGTGACCATGTGCGCCTCGTCGATGATGAAGACGCGGTAGCGCGAGCTGACCGGCGCGAAGTGCGCGCGGTCGCGCAGCTCGCGCGCGTCGTCGACGCCGTTGTGGCTGGCCGCGTCCATCTCGGTGACGTCGAGCGACCCGGGGCCGTTCGGCGCGAGCGCGACGCACGACTCGCAGACGCCGCACGGATCGGGGGTGGGGCCCTGCTCGCAGTTCAGCGAGCGCGCCATGATCCGGGCCGACGACGTCTTGCCGCAGCCCCGCGGGCCGGAGAACAGGTAGGCGTGGTTGATCCGGCCGGCGCTCAGCGCCGTACGCAGCGGATCGGTGACGTGCTCCTGCCCGACGACCTCGGCGAACGTGCCGGGCCGGTATCGACGGTAGAGCGCGAGTGCCACGCCGCGAGGCTACGCGGGGACCCCGACAGCCTGGGGCCGGGGAAGAAAGGGGACCCCGCGCACCCGCCAGAGCCCGCTTACCCTTGCTGCCTTCCGGCCCTGGGGGAGTTCACAGGATGGACGCCGCGCGGGGTCCGGAGCCGACTGTACCGGTCCGCGACGGCGTCGCCGACGGGGTGGGGGTCGGGGCGTCGTCGCAGGGAGGAGCCCCTGTACCCTCGTCGACGGAGGATTGGCCGAGCGGCCTAAGGCGCACGATTGGAAATCGTGTTGGGCTAACACCCTCACGGGTTCGAATCCCGTATCCTCCGCCAGCTCCACGAGACGCCGGGTCCCCACTGCGGGGCCCGGCGTCCGTCGTTCCGGCCCCAGGACGCGGACGTGCGAGTGGCGCCGTCCTGACGCCTAACGTCAGCAACGGACCATCGCTGACACGACCCGGCGTCAGGAACGCAGACCCCGGACCAGCAGCGTGGCGAGCTGCTCGTAGGCCTCCGCGTCGTCGAGGCCGGTCGTCGCCGCGATGCGCCGCTGCTGGATGGCTTCCATCGTCGAGGCGACGACCTCCGCGGCGAACGCGACGTGGACGTCGCCGAACACCCCGGACGCGATGCCCTCGTCGATGATCTCGCGCACCCGGCGGGCGGCCGCCCGCGTGTTCCGCTGGTAGATCGCGGCGGCCGGCGCGAAGGACGCCAGGTCCTCGAAGAACGCCGCCGACGCCGGGGCGAGCTCGGCCGCGACCGCCCGCAGGTAGGCCGCGAGCCGGTCGGCGGGGTCGGTGCGGGTCGCGACGGCGGCCTCGACATGGGCCGTCGCGGTCCGGAAGAACCGGACCACGGCCGCCGTCACCAACTGCTCCTTCGAGTCGGCCAACCCGTAGAGCGTGCGCTTCGAGCAGCGCAGCCGGGCGGCGACGTCGTCGAGGGTGAACTGCGCGAACCCCTCGGCGAGGAGCAGCTCCACGAGGGCGTCCGACAGCTCGTCGCGCCGTGCAGCGCCGCGCCGGACCGGAGATGCCACCTGGCGATCCTATCGGCACACCGCTACTGTCAACGGTACTCACGTTCCGATAGGAGTACCGATGGCCGTCGACCGCCTGCTGCCCACCGACGAGGCGCGGGCCCTGATCGAGCTGACCCGCGAGGTCGCCGACAAGGAACTGGCCACCCGGGTCGACGACCACGAGCGCGGCGACGGGATGTATCCCGAGGGCCTGTTCCGCACCCTCGGCGAGACCGGGCTGCTCGGCCTGCCCTATCCCGAGGAGTACGGCGGCGGGGCGCAGCCCTACGAGGTCTACCTGCAGGTCCTCGAGGAGCTCGCCGCCCGCTGGGCCACGGTCGCGGTGACGACGAGCGTCCACGGGCTCGCCTGCTTCCCGGTCGCCACGTTCGGCACCGAGGCCCAGAAGCAGGAGTGGCTGCCGCGGATGCTCACCGGCGAACTCGTCGGCGGCTACAGCCTCTCCGAGCCGCAGGCCGGGTCGGACGCCGCCGCGCTGCGCTGTCGGGCCGTGCGTGACGGCGACGCCTACCGCATCACCGGCGAGAAGGCCTGGATCACCCATGGCGGGAAGGCGGACTTCTACGCGCTGTTCGCCCGGACCGGCGAGGGCAGCCGTGGTGTGAGCTGCTTCCTCGCGCCTGGGGAGACCGACGGCCTCACCTTCGGGCGGCCCGAGGAGAAGATGGGCCTGCACGCGGTCCCGACCACGAGCGCCACCTGGGACGACGGGCACATCCCGGCGGACCGGCGCATCGGCGAGGAGGGCCAGGGCCTGTCGATCGCGTTCGCCGCGCTCGACTCCGGCCGCCTCGGCATCGCCGCCTGCGCCACCGGGCTCGCGCAGGCCGCCCTGGACGCCGCCGTCGACTACGCGAACGAGCGGCAGACCTTCGGGAAGAAGATCGTGGACCACCAGGGTCTCGGCTTCGTGCTGGCCGACATGGCCGCGGCGGTCGACTCGGCGCGCGCCACCTACCTCGACGCCGCCCGCCGCAAGGACGCCGGCGTGCCCTACTCGCGTCAGGCCTCCGTCGCGAAGCTCGTCGCGACGGACGCCGCGATGAAGGTGACGACCGACGCCGTGCAGGTGTTCGGCGGCGCCGGCTACACCCGCGACTTCCCGGTCGAGCGGTACATGCGCGAGGCCAAGATCATGCAGATCTTCGAGGGGACCAACCAGATCCAGCGCCTGGTGATCTCGAGGCACTTCGCCCGCTGAATCGGCCGTGCCGGACACTGTCGGGTGATGCGCGGATTCCTCATCACCCTGGCGGTGCTCGCCGTGCTGCTCGTGGGCGTCGACACCGGCGCGCGCTTCGTGGCGCAGGACCGGGTCGCCTCCCAGCTGCAGACGCAGCTCGACCTCGACGAACAGCCCAGCGTCGACATCAACGGCTTCCCGTTCCTGACGCAGGCCGCGGCCGGCGAGTACCCCTCGGTCACCCTGACCGCCGAGCACATCCCGTACCGGCAGCTGCGCGACATCACGCTGGTGGCCGACCTCGGCGACGTGTCCCTGCCGCCGCAGTCGCTGATCGACGGCTCCGTCCGCTCGATCCCGGCGAGGACCGTGACCGCCAGCGCGCAGGTCGACCCGGCGGACCTCGCGCGGATCCTCAGGGTCTCTGACGTGACCGTCGAGCCGGTCACCGCCGCGACGCTTGAGGCGCGCGGGTCGGAGGTCGCGGAGGTGGACCCGTCGCAGGCCGTCGAGCTGACCTCGACGACGACCGTGCTCGGTCAGCAGGTCCGGGCGTCGGTCATCGCGACGTTCCGGCTCGCGGGGGGGCAGATCGTGCTCTCCGCGCGGGACATCGCCGTGGACTCCGGGGACGCCCCGTCGTCGGTGTCGAACGCGGTCTCGGGGGCGCTGCGGTCGCGGCTCGGGAGCTTCTCCGCCCGTCTGGACCCGGGTCAGCTCCCGTTCTCGATCACCGCGACGGACCTCCGCGCCGAGGACGGCAAGCTCGTCGTCTCCGGGACCGCCGAGGACGTCGACCTCCTCGGTGGCTCGCTGTAGTGGACCTCGTGACAGGCTGACGTCCGTGCAGACCATCCGCTGGGGCATCGCCGGTCCGGGCCGCATCGCCGCGAACGTCGCGCGGGACCTCGTGGCGGTGGAGGGCACGGAGCTGGCCGCCGTCGGGTCGCGCTCGGAGGAACGTGCGCAGGCCTTCGCGGCCGAGCACGGGGCGGCGCGGGCGCACGGCACCTACCGCGGTCTGGTCGACGACCCCGCCCTCGACGCGATCTACATCGCGACCCCGCACCCGCAGCACGCCGACCTCGCGGTCGCCGCCCTCGAGGCCGGCAAGGCGGTGCTGGTGGAGAAGACGTTCACGGCGACGCTGGCCGGGGCGTGGCGGGTGGTCGACACCGCGCGGCGGCACGGGGTGTTCGCGATGGAGGCGATGTGGACGCGCTTCCAACCCGCCGTCGTGCGCGCCCGCGAGATCTACGAGGCCGGGGAGATCGGCGAGGTCCGCTCCGTGCAGGCCGACCTGGGGACCGTCCGCGACGTCGACCCCGCCGACCGCCTGTTCAACGCGGAGCTGGGCGGCGGCGCGCTGCTCGACCTCGCGGTCTACCCGGTGTCGTTCGCGCAGATGGTGCTCGGGAGCCACCCGATGACGGTGCACGCGGTCGGGCGGATGGAGTCCACCGGCGTCGACGCGGAGAACGCCCTGCTCATGGCCTGGGAGGACGGCCGCTTCGCCACCGCCCAGACCTCGTTCCACAGCCCGTCGCCGGGGCAGGCGCGCATCTTCGGCTCCACCGGCTGGATCGACGTGCTCCCCCGCTTCCACCACCCGACGACGATCGTGGTGCACCGCTCGGCCGACGACCCCGGCGAGCGCCTCGAGCTCCCGGCGACCAGCGCCGGCTACTCCCACGAGATCGTCGAGGTCAACGAGTGCCTGCGCGCGGGCCGGACCGAGTCCGCCGTCATGCCGCTCGACGACACCCTCGCCGTGCAGGGCGTGCTCGCCGAGGCCGGCGACCAGCTGGGGCTGACGTTCTCCGAGGTCCCCGTCAGCCTCTGACCGGCGGCAGCCACATCCGGCCCTCCAGCAGGGACGTCGGGTCGGTCAGCGCCGGGAGGGACGCCAGCTCGGCGGCGTGCTCCGCCATGCCGAGGGCGGCGAACGCCGCGTCGAACGCGTCCTCGGTCGCGGTGACGGCGGCCCGCAACGCGCCCGGGATGCGGGGGTCGACCGCGACGTGCGCCGCACGGGCGTCGGCCGACGACTTCACGACGGGGCCGGTCATCGCCCGCGGGTAGACCTCGGCGACGAGCACGCCCCGCGGTCCCGGTGCCGGGTCGAGCGGCCATACCCCGATGCCCTCCCGGCGCCACCGCCCGAGCAGCGCCATCCCGCGCACGGAGCCGGTGCCGACCGCGCCGGCGCCGCCGATCTGGAACGTCGAGAGCGGGTTCAGACCCCACGCGCGGGCGTCGAGTTCGGTCTCGCGGTGAACCGGGAGGTCGGTGGGCCTGCGGGTGCCCGCCCGGCCCCAGAACGGCGGCTCGCACGCCCGCAGCCACGACTCGCCCTCGTCCCGCGCGAGGTCCCACAGCTGCGGCAGCGTGCGCACCCCGTGCCGCGTCGCGAACCACCCCGGCAGGCCGAAGGAGAAGTCCATCCCGACGACGGCGGGTGTGGCCCGGTCGCGCAGGCCCAGCAGCAGATCGCCCACCCCGTCCCGGTCGAGCCCGCCACGGACGTCGAGCAGCCGGCCGGGCGCCGCCTCGGCCACGCGGATGCGCTTCGCCGCCGCGCGCAGATCCCCGGACCAGTCGACGGCGAGGACACGCACGGGGACATCGTGCCCGGCGGCCCGAGTTCGGAAGTTCGTGAGCGTGTCGCATCAGGAGGTGCGCGTGTCGCTCCCGGACTGCTGATCGTGGACGCGAGCCGGGTCGTACGGGCGGTCGCGGTGTGCGACCGACGCATGCCCCGTGCAGCCCGTTCGGCGCAGCAGAGTGACCGCTGGGCCCTTGTACTCGACCACTCGTCCTCGCGCGAGCCGGACCACCCCTTCCGGCCGATGTTCGTCGCCTCACTGGTCCCACCCGCCACAGGGGCGCAGAGTCCGCGTCGACCGTTCGTCGTGCGCGAAGGTGCGCCGAACGGTCGATCGTCCTGCTCCACCAGCTCAGGAGGACCTCCGTGGCCAAGCACCGCGCCCCGACCCGCTCCGTCCGGCGGGCCGCCACCCCCGTCGCCGCCCTCGCCCTCACGGCGGCCGCCCTCACCGCCGCGGCCCCGGTGGCCTCGGCGCAGCCGCGCGACGACGGACAGTCGGGCGACGGGAACATCGGGCTGCTCAACGACCTCACGCTGCTGCCCGTGAATGCCTGCGGGCTGCAGCTCCCGATCCTCGGCAGCATCCTCGACGCCCCAGACGCGGACTGCTCGAACACCGACGACTGACGCACCCGGCCCGAGGTGTCCCCCGGTGTCGGGAGGCGGGGGACCTCTCAGCCGACGAGCAGTCGCCCCGCCGGCGGCTCCTCGTCGGCCCGGGTGGCCGGGACGCGGAGCCGCACGGTGGTGCCGCTGCCGGCCCGGCTGTCGACGTGGAGGTCGGAGCCGCCCTCGAACGCCGCCCGCAGCCGTCGGGTGACCTCCGCGATGCCCCCGTGGCGGGCGTCGACCTGCGAGGCCGCGCGCGACGCCTCCGGGCCCATGCCGGCGCCGTCGTCGGAGACGGTGATGACGCAGTCGGGCCCGGCGCCGGCGGCCGTGACCCGCACCGTCCCGCCGTCGAGCACCGGCTCGATGCCGTGCCGCACCGCGTTCTCCACCAGCGGCGCGACGACGAACGGCGGGAGCACCACGTTCTCCACCTCGGGCGCCACCGTGATCTCGACGGTCAGCCGCGAGCCGAAGCGGGCCTGCTCGAGGGTGAGGTAGCGCCGGGTGTTGCGCAGCTCCTCGGCGACGGTGGTGGTCGTGTCGGATGAGCGGAACGAGTAGCGCGTGAAGTCGGCGAACTCGGTGAGCAGCTCGCGCGCCCGGCCCGGGTCGACCCGGACGAACGCGGCGATGGCCGTCAGCGCGTTGTGCACGAAGTGCGCGGAGAACCGCGAGCGCAGCGCCGCCTCGACCTCGGCGTCGGGCAGCAGGATCTCCGCCCCGGCGGGCACGAGGACGCCCGGCGGCTGCGGCACGGCCGTCTCCGTCTGCTCCCCCCGGTGCACGGCGTCGGGGTGCCCCGATCCGGCGGTGCGTGGACCGTCCACGGTCTCGAGGTCGTCGAGCGCGAGGTCCGTGGCGACGACCGGTGCGGCGATGAGCGGCGCCTGGACCGTGGCCGGGTGCGTGCCGGCCCGCAGGCCCCGCCACACGGGCCGGCCGAGCAGGCCGGTGGGCGTCCACCGACGGTGCTCCACGCGCCCGACGAGCCGCGGGGCCAGCCAGGTGGCGGCGCCCTCGACGTCGGCGGGCAGGTCGCCGTCGAACGGGCTCACCAGGCGCTCCAGCCCGACGGTCGCGTCGAGGACCTCGCGGCGGGCGGCGGCGGTGACCCCGGTGGCGACCCGGCCGACGTAGCGCAGCACCCCCTCGCTCGGCACCCCCAGCAACAGGGACCCGACCCCCTCGTCCGCGCCGCGCGGCGGCAGCCAACCCCCGACCACGACGTCCTGCGAGCGGGTGATCTCGGCGGTGATCCAGCTCCGGGAGCGCCGCCCGCTCTGGTAGGTCGACTCCAGCCGCTTGGCCACCACGCCCTCCAGGCCGTAGTGCCGGGCGGTGGCCACGACCTCGTCGGCGGCGACGCCGGTGAACGACGGCGGGACCACGAGGTTCCCGCCGGCCAGGTCGATCTCGGCGAGCAGCTCGCGGCGCTGCCGGTAGGGCATGCGGGCGGTGGAGCGCCCGTCGACCTCCAGCACGTCGAAGACGTAGTACGACACCGGCGTGCCGCTCACCAGCGCCCGCGACGGCCGGGCCACGCGGCGTCGCCGACGCAGCCGCGACATGCTCGGCCGGCCCACCGGGTCCTTCGCGACGACGACGCCGTCGAGCACCAGCCCGTGCGCGGCGGGCACGCCCAGCTCGGGGAACCCGGCGGTCACGTCGTGCCCGTCGGCGTCGACCAGCCGGAGCTCGCCGTCCTGCGCGTAGGCGAAGCAGCGCAGGCCGGACCAGACGAACTCGAAGGCCCACCCGGCGCCGCGGGGGAGCTCGCCCGCGGAGGCCAGCATCGGCCGGGCACTGCCGCGCGGCCCGGGGACGCGGGGCAGCACGTCGGAGGCAGGCGCGCTCGCGGGTGAGGACGACATGGCGCGCCTCCCGTCTCCCGTCGCGCCGGCCCGGCTCCGGCGTCCGCCGCCGGCTCCCCGCTCCGCTGCGTGGGCCGACGCCGACCACGGTAGCCAGACCCCCCGACGGTCACGGCCCGTCCGACGCGCGCGCCGCGGCGCGCTGCGGCCGGACAGCGACACGACGCGACGAACGGCCGAGTCGCCATCGTCGCGCGCGCGGCCGGGTGGCGCACGCCGGACGCGGGCCGCCGGACGACGGGTCTCGCCCGGTCGGCCCGCCGGCGCTACACGAGCGGCCCGCTCGCCACCACGGTGGACGGCCGCTCCGGCACGGGCCCGCTCGGCTCGGCCGACACCGCGTAGGCCCCCTGCCCGGGCCGGGTGCCGGTCGGGGCAGGAGTCCCGGTCGGGGTGTAGGTCCCCACGGGGTCGAAGGTGCCGACCGCGGTGGCCGACCCCCCGGCGACCCGCCAGAGCACGAAGGTGCGCCCGGGCCCGAGCTCGGGCAGGTCGACCGGCACGACCCGCGCCCCGCCCGCGTCGTCGAGCACCACCGCCATCACCACGCCGCCGGGCTGGATCAGGGAGGCGTGCCGCACGTCGGGGTCGCGCTGCTCGGCGGAGGTGATGACCTGCTCCGCCCGCGCCGCGGCCACCGAGCGGTCGTCGGCGGGCGGTCCGGTGACGAGGCCGCGCGCGGAGAACACGATCACCCCGGCCACGACCGCGACCAGCGCGAGCAGGGCGAGGCGACGGCCGCCGACGGGGCGGGGCGCCGTCGGGGCGTCGTCGGTGCCGACGTCGGCGCGGTCGTCGACGCGGACGTCGGGCGGGGGCTCGGGGGCCGCCGCGACAGGCGGCGGCGTCGGCGCGGGGTCGGCGGCCGCCGCGTCCAGGACCCGGCGGCGCAGCGCGGCGGGCGGGTCGGCGTCCGCCACGGCGTGGGCCAGGGCGGCCATCGTCGCGCGGGTCTCCGCGAGCACGGCCCGGCACGGGGCGCAGGTGCGCAGGTGCTCGGCGACCCGGTCCTCCTCGTCGGGCTCGAGCGCGTGCAGGGCGCGGCCGACGACGGCTCCCGCGAGCTCGTCGTCGTGCGGGGGCACGGGGGCGCTCACCAGGTGTCCCCGAGCAGGTCGAGGCCGGAGGTGCCGAGCACCGGGGCCAGCAGGACACGCAGCTTCGCCACGCCGGTGAACATGCGGGACTTGACGGTGCCGATCGGGACCCCGGTGATCGAGGCGACCTCCCGTTGGGTGTAGCCGCCGTAGTAGGCCAGGCCGAGGGCCTGGCGCTGCTCGGACGGCAGGTGGCGCAGCGCGGCGCGCACGTGCTCGGCGATGACGGAGCCGAGCGCGGCGCGGTCGGCGGAGGGCACTGCGCTGCCGGCGTCCGTGCCGGGCTCCTCGGTGGGCACGTGGTGACGACGGCGGGTGGCCTCGCGGCGCACGGCGTCGACGGCCTTGTGGTGCACGAGGGTCAGCAGCCAGCTGATGACGGTGCCCCGGGTCCGGTCGAAGCGCTCCGGGTCGCGCCAGAGCACCAGGAACACCTCCTGGACGACGTCCTCGGCGAGCGTCTCGTCCGCGCAGACCCGGCGCGCGAGCGAGTAGGCGGCGCGGCCGTGGCGGGCGTAGAGGAGGTCGAGGGCCCCGGTGTCGCGGCTCGCGAGGCGGGCCACCAGGTCGGCGTCGGTCACGTCCGCGCCGGCCGGGGCGGCTCCGGCGGCGGGGCGTGCGAGCGCGGGCTCGAGCACGTCCGGCCCGGCGGCACGGGGCGGTGTCATGACGAGGTGAACTCCTTCGGTGGCGGTCGCCCGGGCTTTCGTCGCGACGCCCCGGGGCGGTTCGGCCGCACGGCGCACCGTCGGGGGACCGGACGCCCGCAGGAGATCCGACCGGTCGCCGGAGCGCCCGCACCGGCCGTCGGGACCCTGTCCTGACGGACGGGATCGATGCCGCCCGCGCGAGCGGCGCGGGTGTGCGCCCGCGCACCTACCCTCGGGGGAAACGCGACTGCGGAAGGTGCTCATGGCTGGTCAGTGGTTCGAGTCGGTGGCGGAGGCGCAGCGCCGCGCGAAGAAGCGGCTGCCGAAGTCGGTGTACGGCGCGCTCGTGGCGGGCAGCGAGGCGGGCTACACGCTCGACGACAACACCGGCGCCTTCCGCGAGCTCCAGTTCGCCCCGCACGTGGCGGACCTGCCGTTCGAGAAGTCCCTCGGGACGACGATCATGGGGCAGGAGATCTCGATGCCCGTCATGATCTCGCCGACCGGGGTGCAGGCGGTGAACCCGGAGGGCGAGGTCGCCGTGGCCCGCGCCGCCGCGTCGCGCGGGACGGCGATGGGGCTGTCGTCGTTCGCGAGCCGTTCGGTCGAGGACGTGTGCGCGGTCAACGACAAGACGTTCTTCCAGATGTACTGGGTGGGCGACAAGGAGACCCTCGCCGCCCGCGCCGAGCGCGCCAAGCGGGCCGGGGCGAAGGGCCTGATCGTCACCCTGGACTGGTCGTTCTCCCACGGCCGCGACTGGGGCAGCCCGTCGATCCCGGAGAAGATGGACCTCAAGACGATCCTGAAGTACATCCCCGAGGGCGTCACCCGCCCGCGCTGGGGCATCGAGTTCCTGCGCAGCGGCAAGATCCCGGACCTGACCGTGCCGAACATCCCGGTCGACGGTTCGACGCCCCCGACCTTCTTCGGTGCCTACGGCCAATGGATGTTCACGCCGTCGCCGAGCTGGGCCGACATCGCCTGGCTGCGCGAGCAGTGGGGCACCGACCTGCCGTTCTGCGTCAAGGGCATCACCCGGGTCGACGACGCCAAGCGCGCGGTCGACGCCGGCGCCACCGCGATCCAGGTCTCCAACCACGGCGGCAACAATCTGGACTCCACCCCGGCCCCGATCCGGCTGCTCCCCGGCATCGTCGAGGCGGTCGGCCGCGACGTCGAGGTCATCATGGACGGCGGCGTGCGGCGCGGCTCGGACGTGGTCAAGGCGCTCTGCCTGGGCGCCAAGGCCGTCGCGATCGGCCGGGCCTACCTGTGGGGGCTCGCCGCGGCCGGCGAGACCGGCGTCGGGAACGTGCTCGACATCCTGCAGAACGGCATCGGCTCGGGGCTGATGGGCCTGGGGAAGGCCTCGGTGCACGACCTCGCGCCCGAGGACCTGATGATCCCGGCGAACTTCACCCGCCAGGCCGGGGTGGCGTAGCACCCGGGCAGAGCCACGAGCGGGCCGTTCGTCACGGAAGACCGTGATGAACGGCCCGTTCGTCCGTTCCGGGCCGGATGTCCCGGACACACGAACGCCGGGTGCTCCGCGGAGGAGACCCGGCGTCATGGCGGTAGCGGTGGGATTCGAACCCACGGTGGGCAGAACCCACACACGCTTTCGAGGCGTGCTCCTTTGGCCGCTCGGACACGCTACCGGGAGCAACTTTACTAGGGCGCCCGACCGGGTTCCGCAGGCCCCCTGAACCACTCCCGCACCAACTCCGCGCAGGCGTCCTCGCGCACGCCGCCGACGACCTCCGGACGGTGCGTGAGGCGCCGGTCGCGCAGGACGTCCCACAGCGAGCCCGCCGCGCCGGTCTTCGGCTCCCAGGCCCCGAACACCACGCGCTCGACCCGGGCGAGCACCGCCGCGCCGGCGCACATCGTGCAGGGCTCCAGCGTCACGGCGAGCGTGCAGCCCTCGAGCCGCCAGCCGTCGCCGTGCACCCGGGCCGCGGCCCGCAGCGCGAGCACCTCCGCGTGGGCGGTCGGGTCGCCGAGCGCCTCCCGCGCGTTGGTCGCGACCGCCAGCTCGCGACCGGCCGCGTCCACGACGACCGCGCCCACCGGGACGTCGTCGGGAGGGGCCGTCCGAGCGACCTCGAGGGCGCGGTCGACCAGCGACTCAGGACGCAGGCGCGGTCTCCACGATCCGGGCCAGCTCGTCGGCGAAGCCGCAGCGCCGCGCGATCGCGGTCAGCTGCTCGTCCGGGTACAGGTCGATCTCGTCGACCAGCACGGCCAGCTCGTCGGCCGGGATGCCGAGGTCGGCGAGCATCCCGAGGTCGCCCTCGGGCCACGGGTCGTCGTCCACCTCGTCCTCGTCCGGGGCGTCGAGGCGGAGCAGGTCGAGCACGTCGGCGGCGACGTCGTAGTCCAGCGCCGCGACCGCGTCGGAGAGCAGGAGCGACACCCCGCCGGGCACGGGGCGCACGAGGACGAAGAACTCGTCGTCCACGTCGAGCAGCCCGATCACCGCTCCGGTGGAGCGCAGCGCCCGGAGGGCGGTGATGGCCGAGTCCAGGTCGGCGAGCGCGGTACGGTCCATCGAGACCGCACGCCACCGGCCCTCCTCCCGCGTCACCGCGACGGCCCAGCCGTCCAGGGGCGCGACGGTGCCCTGTCCACCGCCTCGGGGGGCGGCCTGTGCGCCCTGTCCTGCCATGGTCACCACGGTAGGTGCGCGCGAGCACGCCCGGCTAGGGCACGGCCACCACACGCACCGAATCGACACCTTCCGCGCGCCGGGCGGTCGCCCGCCGGAGGCCGGGGGTGCAGGATCGGAGGGGTGAGGACCTCAGGCGCCGCCCGGCAGGAGGTGCGACGTCGCGCCGCCCACCGCGCGCCGGAGCGGGCGCTCCTCTCGGACGCCCGCGCGCTGCAGCCCGACACGGTCGCCCTGCGGCGCACGCTGCACCGCCACCCCGAGCTCGGCCTGGACCTGCCGACCACTCAGGCCGCGGTGCTCGCGGTGCTGCGCGACCTGCCGCTGACGATCACCTGCGGCCGCACGTCGACCTCGGTCGTCGCCACCCTCACCGGCCACCACCCCGGCCCCGCCGTGCTGCTCCGGGCGGACATGGACGCCCTCCCGCTGCGCGAGGAGTCCGGGCTGGACCACGCCTCCCGGGTGGACGGCGCGATGCACGCCTGCGGGCACGACCTGCACACCGCGATGCTGGCGTCCGCCGCGCGCCTGCTCTGCGGCCGCCGCGACCGGCTGGCCGGCACGGTCGTGTTCATGTTCCAGCCGGGCGAGGAGTCCCGGCACGGGGCCCTGGCGATGCTCTCCGAGGGCGTGCTGGAGGCGGGCGGGTCGCTGCCGACGTCGGCGTTCGCGCTGCACGTGACGTCCCGGCTGAGCTCCGGGACGCTGCAGACCCGCGCGGACTCGATCATGGCCTCGTCGGACGACTTCACCGTCACCGTCCGCGGCTCGGGGGGTCACGCCTCGGCCCCGCACGACGCGCTCGACCCGGTCCCCGCGGCCGCCGCGATGGTCGGCGCGCTGCACACGATGGTCTCCCGGCGGGTCAGCGCGTTCGACCCGGCCGTGCTCACCGTCGCCCACCTCACCGCCGGCACCACCACCAACGTCATCCCGGAGACCGCCACCCTCGAGGGCACCGTGCGCAGCCTCTCCGAGGAGACCCGCGAGCAGCTGCTCGGCGAGCTGCGCCGGGTCTGCCTGGGGACGGCGGACGCCTACGGATGCACCGCCGAGGTGGAGATCGACCGCGGCTACCCGGTGACGGTGAACGACGGCGAGGTCGCGGAGCGGGTCGCCGACGTCGGGCGGTCGGTGCTGGGGTCGCGCTTCGTCGAGCCGATGCCGGACCCGATCATGGGGTCCGAGGACTTCTCCTACGTGCTCGGCCGGGTCCCGGGTGCGCTCGCGTTCCTCGGGGCGTGCCCGCCCGGGATCGACCCGTCGGACTCGCCGCCGAACCACTCCAACCGCGTGGTGTTCGACGAGGACGCGATGGTGGCGGGCGTCGCCCTCTACGCGGGGTACGCCCTGGAGGTCCTGCGCCGCTGACGGGGTCGCCCGCCGTCGCGCGCACGGGTGAATCACCGTCACCCGGACGGCTCGTCCTACGCTCCCTGACCGTGGGGACTGTGGAACCGGACAACGGCGCGGTGCTCGCCGCGGCCCTGACGCGGCCGGTGTGCGTGCTGGGGCTCGGCCTGATCGGCGGGTCGCTGCTGCGCGCCGCCGTCGACGCCGGTCGGGACGCCTGGGGCGCGTCGGCGTCGGAGACGACGATCGAGAAGGCGCGCGCCGACGGCTACGACGTCGCCGACACCGTCGCCGAGGCGGTCCGCCGGGCCGCGGACGCCGACGCGCTGATCGTCGTCGCGGTCCCGCTGACGAGCATGGACGACGTGCTCGCCGTCGTCGGGAAGGAGGCCCCGGACGCCCGGCTCACCGACGTCACGAGCGTCAAGGAGCCGGTCCGCGAGGCCGTCGACCGCTGGGCGGCGGGCGCCCGCTTCGTCGGCGGGCACCCGATGACCGGCACCGAGTTCTCCGGGTGGGACGCCGGCTCGCTGCAGCTCTTCCACGACAAGGTCTGGGTCGTCGCCACCGACGACGACACCGACCTCGACGTGTGGACCGACGTCGTCGCGCTCGCCCTGGCCTGCGGGGCCACCGTCGTGCCCGCGGCCTCCGACGAGCACGACGTCGCCGTCGCCCGCATCTCCCACCTGCCGCACCTGCTCGCCGCGGTGCTGGCCGCGGTCGGCGCCGACGGCGGCGAGCTGGCACTGGCCCTGGCGGCCGGGTCGTTCGCCGACGGCACGCGCGTCGCCGCCACCCGCCCGGAGCTGACCGCCGCCATGTGCGAGGGCAACCGGGCCGCGCTGCTCGCCGCCCTGGACGACGCCCTCGGCCGGCTCGGCGCCGCCCGCGGGTCGCTGGCCTCCACCGGCGGCCTGCTCTCCACCCTCACCGCGGGCCACGACGGCCGCAGCACCCTGGAGGCCGCCCGGCTCGACCGCCGCGAGCTGCGGATCGACGTCTCCGGCACCCCCGCGGAGCGGCTCGAGGCGATGCGCGAGCTCGGCCGCAGCGGCGGCCGCATCATCGGGTGGACCGCCGAGGCCCTGGACGAGGCGGCACCGCCGGAGGAGTGACCGAGTCAGCGATGGCCCATCGCTGACACCTGACGTCCGAAAGGCGCCAGTCACGCGCCCCCCTCACCACAGGCCCGGCGGCTCCTCGTCCCGGCCGTGGCGGGTGCGGCGGCCCCGTCCCGACGGCGGGTGGTCCGGGCCGGGCCCGGACGGCGGGAGTGCCGAGAGCGCCGGACCGGCGGGGGGCCCGCCGGGCACGTCGACCGCCGTCGGCGAGGTGGGGAGCGTGTCGGCGGGTGCGACCACGCGCAGCCAGTCGCCGGCGGCCTCGGCGTCGTAGCCGGTGTCGCGCCGGCGGGCCATGACTCCCGGCAGGCCCTGCTCGCGGACCCCGGCCAGCAGCGCGGGCCCGTCGTCGTAGACGGGGGAGACCTGGATGCGGCCGACCTCGTCGAGGCTCAGCCGCCCCAGCGTGGCGCGGCGCTCGTCGAGCGGGCGCGCGGTGAGCGGGACGCCGTAGAGGCGCAGCACGTCGTAGACCATGAAGATCGCCGGGCGCGCCCGGGCGAGGGTGCGGGCCTTGCGCGGGTCGGCACGGCGCAGGCGGTCGAACAGCGCCAGCGACGACGGTTGCCCCGCGTCGAGCAGCACCGCCTCGCCGTCGAAGAGACCGTCGGCCACCACGTCGGCCAGTGGGGCGAACTCCGGGAACCGCGCCGTGACGTCGTCGCCCTCGAGGGTCCGCAGGCACAGCGAGCCCTGCTCGACGTCAGCGAGCAGCCGGATGCCGCTCCAGTCGACCTCGTAGGACCACTCCGGGCCCACGGGCAGCCGCCCCGGCACCGGCTGCATCGGCCGGATGCCGGCCCCGCGCACGCCGACGTCCTGCATGCACGCCATGGTGCCCCGTGGGTCCGACGGTCCGGCCGCCGACACCCCGGGCGAGGATGGACCGGTGCGCGACGAGCGGGAGATCGGCGGGGCGTGGCGCCGTCACCAGCGCCACGAGCGCCGGGAGCCGCCGGAGCACCTCGCGCCGTGGGTGGACCACCTCTGGGCCGTCACCTGGGACTACGCCGCCCCGTACGCGCAGAAGGTCCCGCCGTCGGCGTCGGTGCACCTCACGGCCCGCGACGGCGCGGCGCCCCGGTGGCACGGCGTCACCACCCGGTACGTCACGCGCGAGCTCGTCGGGCGGGGCCGGGTGGTCGGCGCCGCGGTGCGCCCCGGGATGGCGCGCGACGTGCTCGGCGACCCGGTGGTCCGGCTGACCGACGACGAGCGGCCCGCCGACGGACCGGCCGGGATCGACGACGTCGACACCCTCGCCGCCTGGCTGGGCGCGCGGCTCCCGGACGCGCCGTCCGCGGGCTCCCTCGAGGCGGCCGCCGCGGTCGCCCTGGTACGTGACGATCCGGGCCTGCTCCGCGTGGAGGACCTGGCGGCGCGGACCGGGAGCCACCCCCGCCGGCTCCAGCGGCTCTTCGCCGAGCACGTCGGCGTCGGACCCAAGTGGGTCATCCGGCGGTTCCGGCTCGGCGAGGTGACCGCGCGCATGACGTCCGGGCGGCCCATCGCGTGGGCCGGGCTCGCCGCCGACCTCGGCTACGCCGACCAGGCACACCTGGTCCGCGACGTCACGGCCCTGCTCGGCGAGTCGCCGACCACCTACGCGGCGCGGTACCCGCGAGCGGAAATCCTGGGAGCCGCGTCGCGTGTAGGGCATTCTGTCCCACGTACACCGGTGACGCCCGGTGACGGATGAGGGGAGCCGCGCGATGCGCGCGATCTGGAACGGCGCCGTGTCGTTCGGGCTGGTCAACGTGCCCGTGCGGCTCTACGCCGCGACGTCGAACCACGACATCCGCTTCCACCAGGTGCACGAGGTCGACGGCGGGCGCATCCGCCAGAAGCGCACGTGCTCGGTCTGCGGCGAGGAGGTGGCGTACTCCGAGATCGCGAAGGGCTACGAGACCGACGACGGGCAGCTGATCATGCTCGACGACGACGACCTCGCCTCGCTGCCCACCGCCTCCGGCCACGAGATCGACGTCGTGCAGTTCGTCCCGGCCGAGCAGGTCGACGCCCTGCTGCTGGACAAGAGCTACTACCTCGAGCCGGAGAACAAGGCGCTCAAGCCGTACTCGCTGCTGCGGGAGGCCCTGCGCGACACCGACCGCATGGCGCTGGTGAAGGTCGCCCTGCGCCAGCGCGAGACCCTGGCCCTGCTCCGGGTGCGCGGCGAGACGATCGTGCTGCAGACGATGCTGTGGCCCGACGAGATCCGCGACGCGGACTTCCCGGTGCTCGAGGGCGACGTCGAGCTCCGCCCGCAGGAGAAGGCGATGGCGCAGTCGCTGGTGGACTCGCTGTCCGGTGACTTCGAGGTCGACGAGTTCGAGGACGACTACCGCAAGGCCGTCGGGGAGCTCATCGAGTACAAGCGCGAGCACGGGGGCAAGCGCCCCGCGCCGCAGCCCGCGGCCGAGGACGACGCCGACGACATGACCGACCTGCTCACCGCCCTGCGTCGTTCCGTCGAGGCGGCCGGCGGGAAGGCGGCGGACACGTCCTCGGAGGAGAAGGCGGACCAGGCGGAGAAGACCGAGGAGGCCCCCGCCGACGAGAAGCCGAAGACCTCCCGCAAGAAGTCGACGGCGGCGAAGAAGGACGACGACTCGTCGTCGGGAACGAAGAAGTCCTCCACCACCCGCTCGCGTCGCAAGAAGAGCGACGACGAGAAGGAGGAGAAGGCGAGCTGACGGCGGGCTCCTACGAGGCCCGCACGTAGGCGTCCCGGTTCGGGACGTCGTAGCCCTGGTCCTCGATCGCCTCGACCACGGCGCCGAGCTGCAGCTCGTCGTCGTGCTCGACGCGGACGACGCGGTTCTCGAGGTCGACGTCGATGCCCTCGACGCCGTCGATGGGCGAGAGCGCGCCCTCGATCGCGGCGCGGCAGTGGTCGCAGTGGATCTCGGGAACCGAGAGCGTCGTCGTGGCCATGGGGGTCCTCCCTGACGTGGGCCGGTGCGTGTCTCGCCCGCGACGGTGCCACGGGCCGCTGTGCGACGTGGCGCCCACCCCACCTCGCGGGCGTTTCGCGCCCCGACGGCTGGGGATCCCGGCGCTGTCCGTCGGCCGTCGCGCCGACCGTACCCCCCGTGGGTATCCCACCTGCCTCTCCTCAAGGAGCGTCACACCGCATGGCCACATCGGACCGCCCTCTCGAAGGCCGCACCATCGGGTTCCTCGCCGCCAAGGAGGGCACCGAGCAGGTCGAGCTCACCGAGCCCTGGAAGGCCGTGGAGAACGCTGGGGGCACCCCGGTGCTGATCTCCGAGACACCGGGCTCGATCCAGGCGTTCCACCACCTCGACAAGGCCGACCGCTTCGACGTCGACGCCGTGGTCAGCCAGGTCAAGACCGACAACTACGACGGGTTCGTGCTGCCCGGCGGAGTCGCCAACCCCGACCTGTTGCGCACCATCCCGAACTTCGTGCGCCTCGTCGGTGAGGCGTTCGCCACGGGCCTGCCGGTCGCCGCGATCTGCCACGCCCCGTGGCTGCTCATCGAGGCCGACGTGGTCCGTGGGCGCCGCATGACCTCGTTCCCCAGCCTGGCCACCGACCTGCGCAACGCCGGCGCCGAGTGGGTCGACGAGGAGGTCGTCGTCGACAACGGCCTGATCACCAGCCGCAACCCGGACGACCTGCCCGCCTTCTGCCGCACCCTCGTCGAGGAGTTCGCGAAGGCCGAGAAGCAGGCCGAGATCCACGCCGCCGAGGTGCGCTGACCCTCCGAGCCGAACCGGGTCCGCCGCCGGTACGGACCACCAGGACGGCGACGGCGGCGTCCGCCCGGGGCGGACCCGCCGTCGTCGCCTCCGACCGACCACACGCGACGAACGGAAGACTCCGGACATGCCTCGACGCAGCGCCCGCGTCCTGCTCGGTCTCGGTCTGGCCACCGGCCTGGCCCTGAGTGCGTGCAGCACCTCGCCGCCCCCTGCCGCGCCCCCGCCGTCCGCCGGACCGGCCACGACGACGACGGGCCTGCTCCCGCCCGGGGTCCCGACCGAGGGCGTGCGTCCGGACACCGCGAACCTGCCGCTCGCGGCCGAACCGCAGTCCGCGCCGCCGCCGACCACGCCGCCCCCGGGACGGCAGGTCCAGGTCGGGTCGGCGCCGGAAGGCGTCGTGGTCGACCCGGTGACCCGCACGGTCGCGGTCACCAAGCGGAACCCGAACGAGGTCGTGCTGCTCGACGCCGATACCGGCGCCGAGCGTGCCCGCACCCCGCTGCCCGGCTTCGTGCGCCACCTGCAGCTGGCCGCCCCCGGCGGTCCGGTGCTCGTGCCGGTGGAGAGCGCGAACTCGCTGGTGCGCGTCGCCCTCCCCGGCGGGCAGGGCGACCCGCCGCTGTTCGTCGGGACGGTCCCGCACGACGCCACCCAGGCCCCGAACGGCACGGTGCTGACCGCCGACGAGCTCGGCGGGACGGTGTCCGCGGTCCGCGGTGACCAGGTCGTCAAGGTGTTCACCGACGCGGTGCAGCCGGCCGGGCTGGCACCGGTCGGGAACCTCGTGGGCCTCGTCGACGTCCGCAAGAACGACCTGACCGTCTACGACGTGGCGACGCTGCGCATCGTCGGGAGCGCCCCCTCGGGGGCCGGGCCGACGCACCTCGTGGCCGACCGGCACGGCCGGATGATCGCCACCGACACCCGCGGGGACCAGGTCATCGTGTTCCAGCCGAACCCGGACGGCCCGCCCACCCAGGTCGGCGCCGTGCCGCAGCCCGGCGGCCCGTACGGCATCACCTACGACCCGGTCCGCGACCGGGTCTACGTCGCCTCCTCCGGCACCAACGAGGTCGTCGCCTACGACATGACGAACCCGCAGCCGCGCGAGGTCGCGCGCATCCCGACGGTGCAGAACCCGTACACCGTCGGCGTGGACCCGCAGACCGGTCGGCTCTTCGTGGCCGGGGTCTCGACGGGCGTCGTCCAGATCGTCGACGCCCCCTGACGCTACGAGGCGGCGGCGACCGCCGCCCGCTCGCCGGCCGCCTCGAGCACGATCTCGGCGACGTCGCCGTGCGGGTCCGTGGGCCACGGCGAGAGCGGGGAGGTCCGGGACACGCCGTCCAGGACCTCCGCGAGCCCCTCCGGGCTGGTCGGCCACGGCGCGAGCCCCGCGTCGGCCAGCACGGTCGCGTTGGCCCGCCCGTGGCCGGGGATGGGGCAGTAGGTCACCGCGGGCAGGTTCGCGACGAGCGCCTCGGTCACCGAGAGCCCGCCGGCGTTGTGCAGCAGGACGTCGCAGGCCCCCATGAGCGCCGGCACGTCGTCGCGCCACCCCAGGGCGGTGACGCGGGGCATCGCGTCCAGTTCGGTCCGCAGCGCCGTGTTCCGCCCGCAGAGCACGACGACGTGAGAGGACGGGTTCGTCAGCGCCGCGGCCACCAGCGACGGCACGTCCCCGAGCCCGAGCGAGCCGGCGCTGATCAGCACCGCGGTCTCGTCGTCGCCCAGCCCCAGCGAGTTCCGGGTCTCGGTGCGGTCGGCGTCGGTGTGCGCGCGGGAGAAGGCGGGACCGACCAGCGGGCCCGCCGGGCGCACCTGCACGCCGTACATGGCGTCGGCCGCGGCGGCGCACGCGCTCGTCACCGACAGGTGGGTGTCCACCCCCGGGTGCAGCCACATCCGGTGCGGGGCCGGGTCGGTGAGGTAGCTGATCACCGGCACGTCGATGCGGCCGGCGGCCCGCATGCGCCCGAGCGTCTGGCAGGAGAGCGGGAAGGTGGACACCACGACGTCGGCGTCGCGGGTCCACCGGCGCACGGTGCGCTCGGAGAACGTGAGGAAGGTCAGGATGATGCCGCGCACGTCCCAGCGGTGCTCGAGGGCGTAGAACAGCCAGTCGAAGAACCGCGGGAGCCGGTTGACCGTGAAACCGTAGCCGTCGCCGATGATCACCTGCCCGTAGCGCGGGAGGGCGTCCAGGTAGTCGTGCACGTCCACCACGGCGCCGCGGGCCCGGAGGCGGGCGGCGAGCTCGTAGGCGGCGCGGTCGTGCCCGGCGCCGACGCGCGCGGTGAGCACGACGACGCGGGGGGACCGGTCCGGGCCGCCCGGGCGGCGGTCCTCCGGCGGACGCGCGCCGCGGCGCAGGACCCGCAGGTGCGGGGCGCGCGGCGGGCGGCGCCGGGGACGGGCCGACCTCGGGACGCCGAGTACGGTCATCGGTCGCGGGGCTCCTCTCGGGCGTGACGACTCCCGACGGGCACGGGTGTTCCTCCCGTCGACGGTCGTCCGGGTGCCGTGACCCTGCCGTGAACCTACTGTGACCCACGGTGGACCTCGACGCGGGACTCATGATCGGTGCAGTCGGGGGACGGACGATGAGGCACGGGTGAAGGGTCGCCGAAGTACCCGTGCGTGGTTGAACGGTGACCGCCGTCGGCATGAACAGCACACCCGGACGGGTGTGCCCGATCGGCGATCGGGAGACTGGACGCCGTGACGAGTCCGCAGATCGACCGCGCGACCCGGCTGCTGATCGTCTCCGGCGAGATCGGCCAGGGGCACGCCGCGGTCGCGCGCGCGGTCGCCACCATCGTCGCGCGCGACCGGCCCGACTGCGACATCCGGCTCGCCGAGGCCTTCGCCCGGATGGGCCACGGCTCCGGTCCCGTCTTCCGCTGGCTGTTCGAGTTCGCCGTGCAGTGGACCCCGGTGCTGCAGGAGGCCTGGTACGCCGCGGTGTCCCGCTCCCGGCTGGTGCGGTGGTTCTACCGCGAGGTGATGGGGGCCTGGGTGGCGCGTGCGCTGGCGGCCGACCTGGAGGGCCCGCACGCGCGCCTCGCCGCCGGCGGCGCGCCCGACGTCGTCGTCTCCACCCACCAGCTCGCGACGGCGGGTCTGGCCTGGCTGCGCCGCCGGGGCCGGCTGGAGGCCCGCGTGGTCGCGGCGATCTGCGACTTCGCCCCGCACGCCTACTGGACCTACCCCGGCGTCGACGAGTACCTCGTGCTCGACGACCTGGCGGCCGCCCCGACGCGGGTCATGGACCCCGGGGCGGGGGTCACGGTGCGCTCGGCGCTGGTCGGCGCCCCCTTCGCGCCGGTGCCCGACGACGCGACCCGTGCGGCCCGCGACCGGCTGGACCTGCCCGCGGACGCGCTCGTCGTCGTCGTGACGGCGGGCTCGCTCGGGCTCGGCGGCATCGCCGGGGCCGTCCGCGCGGCGCTGGCCGCCGACCCGCGCTGCCACGTGGTGGCGGTGTGCGGCCGGGACGAGCGCGCGCGGGCCCGGCTCCGGGCGCTCGAGCGCCGCGTGGCGTCCGGGCGGCTGCGGGTCCCGGACTGGGTGGACGACATGCCGACGCTGCTCGCCGCGGCCGACGTCGTCGTGAACAACTCCGGGGGCGCCAGCGCGCAGGAGGCCCTCGCGTGCGGCCGGACGCTGGTGATCTACCAGCCGCTGCCCGGCCACGGCCGCGACTCCGCGCGGCTGCTCGGGCGGGCCGGCCTGGCCCGCACGTGCCGCCGACCGCGCGAGCTCACGGGTCTGCTGCGGACGTGGCTCGACGACCCGGCCGCGCTGGCCGCCGCCCACGCCCGGGCAGCCGCCTGGTCGGACCGGCAGGCCGGGGTCGACCTGGCCGCGGTGCTCAAACTGCCCTCGACGACGGGGACCCGCTGATGTCCGCCGCGATCGCCCTGCTCACCGCCCTCGTCGGCGCCGCGGGCATCTCCACCGGGACCGTGCTCCAGCAGCGCGCCGGCCAGGAGATCGACGAGCCGGGCTCCACCCGGCAGCTGCTCGCCCGGGTCCTGCGGCGCCGCCGCTGGTGGGCGGGGCAGGCCGTGATCGCGGTCGGGTTCGGGTCCTACGCCTGGGCGCTGCACGTCGGCCCCGTCGCCCTCGTGCAGCCGGTGCTCGTGACCGGCCTGGTGTTCGGCACGATCGCCTCCGCCGCCCTGGCGGGCCGGCGACTGGACCGGCGACTGCTCCGGGCCTCCGTGGTCTGCGTGCTCGGGCTGGCGGCGTTCCTGGCGATCGCCCACCCCGAGGCCCCGGCGGTGATGCCCTCGCCCGCGGTCACGCCGCTCGTGGTGGTCGGCGTGCTGGCCCTGCTGGTCGGGTCGCTCGGGCTCCGCGGGCTGGGCTGGTCCGAGCCGGTGCGCGCCGCGCTGCTGGCCCTCGCCACCGGCGGCTTCTACGGGCTGACCGCCACGCTCTTCGCCACCGCGCTCGCCGCCGGGACCCTGGTCGACGCCGTGGTCTCCTGGCCGTTCGCGGCCGCCCTGGTCACCTCGCTGTGCGGGTGGACGTTCTCCCAGCGCGCCCTGCACCTGGGCCGGCTCAACGCCCCCGTGAACGCCGTCATCGGCACCACCGACCCCGCGGTCGCGGTCACGCTCGGGGTCCTGGTGCTCGGCGAGACCGTCCGGACGAGCCCGGTCGCGCTGCTCGGGCAGGTCGTGGCGGCGGCGGTGGTGGTGGCCGGCACGGTCGTCATCACCCGGCAGAGCGCGGCCGTGCTGCGCACCGACCGCACGGGCTCCGACGACCGCGCGCCCGCCTGGGGCTGAGCCGTGTCCTGGGACACCGTCACCGCCGTCGCCCCGATCGTGCTGATCGTGATCGGGTGCACGGTGCTCGCGGTGCTGTTCTCGCGGGACCGCTGAGCACGTCCCCCACCAGCGTCAGCAGTGCGGCCATGCTGACACCGGACGTCACATTCGTGTGCGGTATCAGGGCCCGGGCGTCACCAGGTCCGCCGGGATGTCGTCGCCGTCGCGCAGGGCGTCGAAGAGACGCTGCGAGTCGCCCTTGCGCCACACCACGGCGCCCGAGACCGACCCGGACGGCGAGATCGGCACCGTCGTCGTCACGCCGCCCGACCCGACCGAGTGCATCCCCCAGCCCAGGCTCGCGAGGTGCCACACGTGGGTGGACTCGTCGACGGTCAACGTGCGCACGGCCGCCGTCGCGAAGGGCACCGTCGCGAACGGGTTCGCCAGGGTCAGGGGGCTGGCGGCCTTCGCCATCAGCGCCGACAGGAACGCGCGCTGGTTCTGCACGCGCTGCAGGTCGGCGTTCGGGAACGCGCGCGAGCGGACGAAGCCCAGCGCGTTCGGGCCCGTGAGCTCCTGGCAGCCCGCCGGCAGGTCGATCCCGGCCTTGGGGTCGTCGAGGGCCTCGTCGAGGCACATCTCGACCCCGCCGACCGCGTCGACCATGCCCGCGAACCCCTCGAACCCGATCTCGGCGTAGTGGTCGATGCGCAGCCCGGTGGACTGCTCGACGGTGCGGGTGAGCAGCTGCGGGCCGCCGCTGGAGTAGGCCGAGTTCAACCGGGCGGTGGTGCCGTCCACCTCGACCAGCGAGTCGCGGGGGAGGCTGACGATCGAGGTCTGCCCGCCGAACGAGCCGATGTGCACGAGCATCATCGTGTCCGTGCGGTTGCCGTCCGCCTCGCCGGTGGACAGCTGGCGCTCCTGCGCGGTCGACAGGCCCGCGCGGCTGTCCGAGCCGACGAGCAGCCAGTTGGTGCCCGAGCCGGACGCCGGGCGGCCGGAGTACGACGACAGCGCCTCGGTGCGCGTCATCTGCGTGTCGAGGTAGACGCCGAACCCGACGACCAGCAGCAGGAGCACCCCGAGGATCGCGGCGATCCGCCGGCCCCACCGGGCCCGGCGGACCGGACGGGGCGGGCGGGGGTTCCCGACGGCGGGTGGGGGCCCGACGCGGGTGCGCTGCGGCTGCTGCTGCGGGGCGGGCATCGGGGCCTGCCGGGGAGGCGGCGGACCGGGACGGCGCGGCGGCGGGGGTTGCGGGGGCGGCGGACCGGGTCGGGGCGGCGGCGGTGCCTGCGGGGGCATCGCGAATCCGCCCGGGCGCGGTGGGGGCGCGCCGGGGCCGGGCGGGCCCGGGGCTGGAGCCATCGGCCGTCTCCCTCGCTGCTCGGCTCCCCCGACCCGGGGTACCGGGACGGGAGGGACGCCGGCGGCGCTCGGGCTGGCCGCACGAGAACCGGACGCCGCGTTCGGGGAGCGACCATAACCACCGTCGGGGTGACGGCTCCAACCGAGTCACGACGTCCACCTCGTGCCGAGGTTGCTCGGAGTCACCCGGCCGGGCCAGTTCCGGCCACGTGCGTGCCGCCGAGTGCGACGTCCGGCAGGTTCCGGAGGTCCCGAGCCTGCCTGGTGCAGCACTCGCCCGTCCCGGCCGCATGATGCACGGCGTGTATCTCGAGAACGTGGTGCGCGACGCCCGCGACCCGGGAGCGCTCGGCCGGTTCTGGGCCGCCACCCTCGGCCTGACCGCGCTGACCGACGAGCCCGGTGTCCACGAGGCGCGGCTGGACCTCGGCGACCACTACCTGGACCTGTGCTTCCAGCAGGTCGCCGACCCGTCGTCGTCCCCGGCCCGGCTGCACCTCGACCTGCGGGGCGGCGGGGAGCAGCAGGAGGTCGTCGACCGGCTGCTCGCGCTCGGGGCCGTGCCCGTGGACATCGGGCAGGGCGACGTGCCGTGGACCGTGCTCGCCGACCCCGGGGGCGAGCCGTTCTGCGTCATGGAGGACCGCCCGGTCTACCGCCAGGGCGGGCCGCTCGCCGGACTTCCGCTGCACAGCGCGGACCCGGAGCGCGACGCCGGGTTCTGGGCGGCGGTCACCGGGTGGGAGCGGGCCGAGGGCACCCCGGGCATCCCGAGCCTCCGGCACCCGTCCGGCGACGGACCGCTGCTTGAGCTGTGCCCGGAGCCCGCGGCGAAGAGCGGCAAGAACCGGATCCACGTCGACGTGCGGGCGGAGGCCTCCGACGCGGACCCCGCCGCCCGGGTGCTCGCGCTGGGCGCCACGCTGCTCGCCGACCCGGCCGGACTGCCGTGGACGGTGTTCGCGGACCCGTCCGGGAACGAGTTCTGCGTCCTGGATGCGCGTCCCTGACGCCGACGCGAGTGCTCCGTCGGGCAGCTCCCGACGAGGGCTCATCCCCGGTCGAGCACCGCCACGCCCAGCTCGGTCACCGTGTCGCCGAGCGCGAGGATCGCCTCGGCCATGGCGGACGCCGGCACGTCCGGCGACTCCACGGCCTCGAGGACCAGTTCGTTGATCCCGCCGACGAGGGCCAGCGCGACGCCCGACGGCAGGTCCCGGCCCTCCGCGGCGGCGAGGGCCACGAGACCGTCCGCGAACCGCTGCAGCACCTCCCGGCGCACGGCGAGCCCCGCCGGCCCGGCCGAGCCCACCTCGGTCAGCATCGCGCGCGTCAGCAGCGGGTGCTCGGCCATCGCGGCGAGGTAGGCCCCGGTGACGCCCGCGATCTCCTCGCGCACCGGCAGACCCGCCCCGACGGTCTGCGCGGCGGCCGCCGCGATGCGGTGCAGCGGGGCCTCGGCGACCACGCGGTAGGTGGCGAGCAGGCACTCCTCGCGGTCGGCGAAGTGCTGGTAGAAGGTCCGCTTCGACACGCGGGCGCGGGCGACGACGTCGGTGACGGTCACGCTCGCGTAGCCCTGCTCGGCCAGGAGCTCCCCCATCGCGGCGATCAGCCGGTCGCGGTGCTCCGGCCCCGGGCTCGCCCCCGTGCGGATGGCGACCACGACCGGGTGCTCGCCGGAATCCGCCGTGTGCGCGCTCACAGACACTGGCCTATGGTACCAGCTCGTACCATCCTCCCGGAGGAGTCGGTACGTCGTCGTACCACGGGAGGACACCGTGACAGCAGCACCCGCCGTCGAGAAGCAGGGCACCGACGTGCCCCACCTGTCCGTCGCGATCGTCGGCAACGGGTTCTCCGGGCTGGGCACCGCCATCCGCCTGCGCCGGGCCGGCGTCGAGGACTTCCTGCTCTTCGAGCGCCACGGCGACGTCGGGGGCACCTGGCGGGACAACTCCTACCCGGGCTGCGCCTGCGACGTCCCGAGCCACCTGTACTCGTTCTCGTTCGCGCCGAACCCGGACTGGAGCCACGCCTTCTCGCCGCAGTCCGAGATCCACGCCTACCTGCAGCGAGTGAACCGCGAGTACGGGATCGACCGCTTCACGCGGAACCACCACGAGGTCACCGACGCGCGGTGGGACGACGGGACGCAACGCTGGACCGTCACCACCACGGGCGGCACGTGGACCGCCGACGCGCTCGTACTCGGGAGCGGCGCTCTGAGCGACCCATCCTTCCCCGACGTCCCCGGGCTCGACGACTTCGCCGGCGAGGTCTTCCACTCCGCCACCTGGCGCCACGACCTCGACCTGCGGGGCCGTCGCGTCGCCGTGATCGGCACGGGCGCGTCGGCGATCCAGTTCGTCCCGGAGATCGCACCCGTCGTCGGGAAGATGACCGTCTTCCAGCGCACGCCACCGTGGATCATGCCGCGGCGGGACCGGCGGATCACCGGCGTCGAGAAGGCGCTGTTCCGACGGTTCCCGGCACTGCAGCGGCTGCAGCGCGAGGCGATCTACTGGGCGCGCGAGACGTTCGTGCTCGGCTTCAAGGACCCGGCCCGCATGGCGAAGGCCGCGAAGCTCGCCGAGCGCCACATGCGCACGCAGGTCGCGGACCCCGAGCTGCGCGAGAAGATCACGCCGGACTACTCGATGGGCTGCAAGCGCATCCTGCTGTCCAACACCTACCTGCCGGCGCTGGACCGCGAGAACGTCGAGGTCGTCACCGAGAAGATCACCGAGGTGAAGCCGCACGCGGTCGTGACCGCCGACGGGACCGAGCACGAGGTCGACACGATCATCGCCGGCACCGGCTTCGCGATCAGCGACCTGCCGATCAGCCACCGGGTGTTCGGCCGCGACGGCCGCTCGCTCGCCGAGCACTGGGGCGACACGATGTTCGCCCACAACGGCACCATGATCGCCGGCTTCCCGAACCTGTTCACCCTGCTCGGCCCGAACACCGGGCTGGGCCACAACTCGGTCGTCTTCATGATCGAGTCGCAGATCAACCTCGTCATGGACGTGCTGCGCCGGCTGCGGACGCGGTCGGTCGGCGCCGTCGAGCCGCGCCAGGAGGTGCAGGACCGCTTCGTCGCCGAGATGCAGCGCCTCACCGAGGGCACGGTCTGGACCGACGGCGGGTGCCGGTCCTGGTACCTCGACGGGCACGGCAACAACTCGGCGCTCTGGCCGACGTTCACGATGCCGTTCCACCGCCGCCTGCGCCGCATGCGCACCGACGAGTACGTCCTCACCCCCCGACGGATCCTGGAGCGTTCATGACCTACGACATCACCGGCCGGGTCCTCTTCATCACCGGCGCCGCCCGCGGCATCGGCGAGGCCACCGCCCGCGCCGCCGCCGCACGGGGCGCGCGGGTCGCGCTCGTCGGCCTGGAGTCCGAGCGCCTGGAGCGGATCGCCGGCGAGCTCGGTCCGCAGCACACCTGGGCGCCGTGCGACGTCACCGACCAAGCCTCGCTCGACGCGGCGGTGAAGCACACCGTCGCCGAGCTCGGCGGGATCGACGTCGTGATCGCCAACGCCGGGATCGCCAACCACGGCACCGTGGCCACGAGCCCGGCCGACGTCATCGCGCGCGTCCTCGAGGTCAACCTGATCGGGGTGTCGCGGACGGTGTCGGCGACGGTGGCCGAGGTCGAGAAGCGCCGCGGCTACTTCCTGCTGGTCTCCTCGCTGGCGGCCTTCACCGCGCTGCCGGGCATGGCCGCCTACTGCGGGGCGAAGGCCGGCGTGGAGAACTACGGGAACGCGCTGCGCTTCGAGCTCGCGCACCGCGGGATCGGGGTCGGCACCGCGCACATGGGCTGGATCGACACCGACCTGGTGCGCGACGTGAAGGCCGACTCCTCGACCTTCGAGGACACCCTGCGCAAGCTGCCGCCGCCCCTGGGCAGCATCGCGACGGTCGACGAGTGCGTCGCGGGCTTCCTCGAGGGCATCGCGAAGCGCAAGCGGCGGGTGTTCGTGCCGAAGTCGGTCGGGCTGCTGGCCGGGCTGCGCCCGATCACGTTCTCCTGGCTCGGCGACCTGCCGATCATGGCGCAGGCGAAGAAGATGGTGCCGCAGCTCGAGGAGCAGTTCCGGCGGACCGGGCGCGCGTTCGGGCGTACGTCGGTCGGCATGGGTGCGCCGAAGGACTGAACACCCTGGTTTCGTTGAGGGAACCCTCACCGAAATCACGGTGAGCGCACGCCGGCGTGGGCACACTGCACCCGTGACCGACCTCGCCACCGGACCCGTCTTCACCGACGACTACTGGGCGGACCCCTACGGCACCCTCTCGCGCCTGCGCGAGATCGCGCCGGTCCGGGAGGTCGACCTCCCCGACGGCGGGTCCACGTGGCTCGTCACGCGCTACGCCGACGTGCGCGCGGCCTTCGTCGACCCCCGCCTGGCCAAGGACTTCCGCTCCACCATGCCGCCCGACGAGCGGCCCGCGGAGCCGTTGATCCCGGGCCCGGCGGGGCACATGCTGCTGCTCAACGACCCGCCGGTGCACACCCGGCTGCGCAAGCTCGTCGTCTCGGCGTTCACCGTGCGCCGGATCGCCGCGCTGCGGCCCGCGATCGAGCAGATCGCGACGTCCCTGCTCGACCAGGCCGAGCAGGCCGCGGAGGTCGACCTGGTCGCCGACTTCTCGGTCCCGCTGCCGATGGCGGTGATCTGCGAGCTGCTCGGCGTGCCGACCGACGACCGCGACGCCTTCGCCCGCTGGTCCAACACCATGATCGACTCCTCCCCGCAGGAGGAAAAGTGGCAGGCGCAGGCCAGCCTCACCGCCTACCTGTCCGACCTGGTCGACGCCAAGCGCGGGGCCCCGGACGAGGCGCTGCTCTCGGCGCTGATCCGGGCCTCGGAGGACGGCGAGGCGCTCTCGCACGACGAGATCGTCGCGATGGGCATGATCCTGCTGATCGCGGGCCACGAGACGACCGCGAACCTGATCACCAACAGCGTGCACGCCGTCCTGCGCGACGACGCGCTGCGCGAGCGGGTGCTCGTGGCCGAGTCGCTGACCCCGATGGTCGAGGAGTTCCTGCGCTGGACCTCGCCGGTGGCGAACGCCCCGCTGCGCTTCGCCACCGAGGACCTCGAGCTCGGCGGCGTCACGATCCCGCGCGGCGCGGTGGTGACGCTCTCGGTGGCCGCCGCGAACCGCGACCCCGAGCGGTTCGACGCCCCGGAGCTGCACGACGCCGGGCGCGACCTCACCGGCCACGTCGCCTTCGGCCACGGCATCCACTTCTGCCTGGGCGCCTCGCTCGCGCGGCTGGAGGCCGAGGTCGCGCTCACGGCGCTGTTCGACCGGTTCCCGCGGCTGTCGGCCGCCGTGCCGCTCGACGAGATCGTCTACCGGCACAGCATGCTGATCCACGCGCTCGCCGCCCTGCCGGTGCGGCTCTCGCCGGAGGGGTCCTGACACACTGCGCCCATGGGTGACGGGCGGTGGGTGCTGGCGGTCGACCACGGCACCTCGACGACCATCGGGGCGGTCGCCGACGTCGATCCCGACGACGGGTGGACCCGGGTCTCGACGGTGGCCGTCGACGGCGCGGTGGAGTTGCCGTCGGTCGTGCTCTCGCGCACCGACGGCGCCGTGCTGGCCGGCCGGCCCGCCCTGGAGGCCGCGCACGCCGACCCGCAGGCCGCCGTGCTCCGCGCCCGTGACTACCTCGGCGCCGCGACCGGTGGGCGCGACGACGCCCTGCTCGCGACGTGGCCGCGGCCGACCACCGCGGTGAACGTCGCGACGGCGCTCGTCGCCCGGGTGCTGCAGGCCGAGGTGTCCCGCCGGGGCGGGGCGCCGTCGGTCCTGGCGCTGGTCCACCCGGCGTCGTGGACCGACCCGGGCACCGGGCCGGCGGCTCTCGCCACGGCGGGCCGGGCGGCGCTGGGGGCGGTCGCGGAGGCGGCCGACACCGAGGTCGCGCTGGTCAGCGCGCCGGTGGCCGCCGCGGTCCGGCTCGGCGGGACCGGACCCGTCGTCGTCGTGGACCTGGGCGGCGGCGGGACGGAGATCGCGGTCGTCGACCGCGTCGAGGGCGAGCACGGGACGACCGCGGCGACCGCCCGCCCGGGCGCCCGCTCGGTCGAGGTCGGGGCCGAGTCCCTGGACGACGCGCTGACCCAGCTCGTCCTCGACCGGGCACGCCCCGCCCTGGCCGACCGCATCCGCTTCTCCGCCGACCCGGAGGCGCACCGCGCGTGGTTCTGGCTGCGCCGCGGGGTGCACGACGCGAAGGCCCGGCTGGGCCGCGACGGCTACGTCGACGTGGCGGTGCCGGTGCTGCAGCCGGAGAACCCGGGGCCGGGCAGCGTGCGAATCACCCACGCCGACCTCGGCCCGCTGTTCGCGCCCGCCCTCGAGCAGGTGGGCGCGGCGACGGCGGACCTGCTGGGCTCCACCGGCGACGAGCGCCCGCCGCTGCTCGTCCGGGGCGGCATCGCGGCGCTGCCGGGCGTCCGGGACTGGCTGGCCGCGCGGACCGGGTGCCCGCTCACCGGTGTCGACGACCCCGGCGCCGGCTCCCCGACCGGCCTCGTCTGCGGCGCCGCGGCGTGGGCGGCGGACCGGGCGGGCCTGGGGCGGTAGGCACCTGGCGGTGTCAGCAGTGCGGCCATGCTGACACTGGACGTCACAATCGTGGGCGGTACGGATCCGCGCGCGGCATCGTCGTTGCGGCTTTCGTGACGTCGAGTGTCAGCATGGCCGCAGTGCTGACATCGGGGGACCGGGTACACCCGGCGGCATGGAGGGCGACGCCGTACACCGGGCGGCCGCGCGGCTGAGCACCCTCGCCGGCGCGACGGTGACCCGCGCCGAGTTCCGCAACCACCTCGCCACGGCCGACCTGCGCGGGACGACCCTCGACGCCACGAAGGCCCACGGCAAGCACCTGCTGACCCGGCTCGCCGACGGTCGCACCCTGCACTCGCACCTGCGGATGGACGGGTCGTGGACGATCGTGCGCAAGCACCGCCCCGACGGCCGCCCCGCCCTGCCGCGGCACCTCCTCCCGAGGCTCCGGGCGGCGGTCACGCTCGACGACGGGCGCAGCCTGGTCGCCATCGGGGTCCCGGTGATGGACCTGCTCGCGACCCGCGACGAGCACCGCGTCGTCGGCCACCTCGGCCCGGACGTCCTCGCCGGGCAGCCGACCTCCACCCAGGACCACTTCGATCACGACGAGGCCCTGGCCCGCCTCGGGAAGGACCCGGCCCGACCGGTCGTCGAGACCCTCCTCGACCAACGCACGGTCGCGGGCTTCGGCAACCTCTGGGCGGTCGAGCTGTGCTTCCTGCGCGGGTTGTGGCCGTGGACGCCGGTCGGGGAGGTCCCGCTCGAGCCCCTCCTCGCCCTCGGGCGGAAGATGATCCGGCACTCCCTCGAGCACGGCACCGGCATGACGACCACCGGCGTGCAGCGCAAGGGGCAGAACCACTGGGTCACCGGCCGGTCCAACCGGCCCTGCTACCGCTGCGGCACGCTGATCCGCTTCCGGCCCGCCGTCGGCTCCGGAGCGCCGTTCGCCCGCGAGGTGTGGTGGTGCCCGTCGTGCCAACCGCGCCAGGATGGGCCCCGTGGAGAACCGGCCGGAACCGCGGATCGGCGACCGTGAGCGCCGCGAGGTCGACGAGCGCCTCCGGAGGGCCCACGACGACGGGATGCTCACGCTCGCGGAGTACGACGAGCGGGCGCAGGCCGTCTACGCAGCCCGCTTCCGCAGCGACCTCGCACCCCTGACGGCGGACCTCCCCGACGAGGCACCGCGACCGGCGCCGGCCCCCGAGCCGGAGACCGCCGTCGTCGAGCCCGCCTGGCACGACGATGCCCGCCCGGCCCAGCAGAACCGCCGGAAGCGCGGCGGCCAGGGGGTGATCGCGGCGGTCGTCATCGGGGTCGCCGCGATCGTGGCGCCGGGCGTGTTCTCGACCGGGCAGGCGGCCGTCTTCGGGAGCCAGGTCGTCCAGGTGGCGCCGGGAACCCCCGACGTGTCCGTCGGGGTGCTGTTCGGGTCGACGAAGGTCGTGGTCCCCGACGGCACGCAGGCCACCACCTCGGGCACCACGATCTTCGGCTCCACGAACTGCGACACCGCCTGCACCCCGCGGCCCGGTGCCCCGCAGGTCGAGGTCACCGGGCGCGGGGCGTTCGGCAGCATCGAGGTGCAGACGGCCTCCGAGGCCGCGCAGGACCAGGACCGGCGCGACCGGGACCGGGACGACTAGGGCGGGGGGAAGGCCGACGGGTCGGCGACCGGCCCGATCACGACGACGGCCGGCGGCCGCAGCCCCGCGTCCGCGATGGCCGACGGCAGCTTGGCCAGCGGGGCGCGCACCGTGGACTCCCCCGGCAGCCCGCCCTCCTGGATCGCGACCGCCGGGGTCTCCGGGTCGCGGCCGCCGTCGATCAGCGCCTCCGCGATGTGCGGGAGGTTCTCCACCGCCATGAGCAGCACGATCGTGCCGGTGAGGCGGCCGAGCGCGGCCCAGTCGACCAGGGACTGCGCGTGGCCGGGCGGCAGGTGCCCGGAGACGACGACGAACTCGTGGGTGATCCCGCGGTGGGTCACCGGCACCCCGGCGAACGCCGGCACGGAGATCGCGCTGGTGACGCCGGGGACGACGTCGACCGCCACGCCCGCCGCGGCGCACGCCTGGATCTCCTCGTAGCCCCGCCCGAAGACGAACGGGTCGCCGCCCTTGAGCCGGACCACCCGGTTCCCGGCGAGCGCCTCGTCGACCAGGACCGCGTTGATCGTGTCCTGACTCATGTAGCGCCCGCGGGGGAGTTTGGAGGCGTCGATGACGGTGACGTCGGGCGGGAGCTCGTCGAGCAGGGCCTGCGGCGCGAGACGGTCGGTGACGACGACATCGGCCTGCGCCAGCGCCTGCCGGCCCTTGACGGTGATCAGCCCGGCGTCGCCCGGGCCGCCGCCGACCAGGGTGACGCCCGGGTTCCGGTCGCCGCGGTGGCGCCGGTCGGCGAGGGTGCCGGTGCGCAGCGCCTCCACGACGCCGTCGCGCACCCCGGCCGCCCGCCGCGGGTCGCCCCCGCCGATCACGCCGACCGTGACGTCGTCGTAGCGCCCGACCGCGGGCGTCACGGCCGTGCCCTCCTCCGCGCTGTCCGCCCGCACGCAGAACACGCGCGCGGCCTCGGCCTCGGCGGCGACGGCGGCGTTGACCTCGGTCGAGTCCGTGGCCGCGACGCAGTACCAGGCGCCGTCCAGGTCGCCCGCCGCGTAGGTCCGCTGCTCCCACGTGATCTCGCGCGAGGACGCCAGGGCCTCCAGCGCGGTGGTGACGGCCGGGCTGACGACGTGCACGTCCGCGCCCACCTCGAGCAGCCCCGCGACCCGCCGTTGGGCCACCGACCCCCCACCGGTGACGACGACGCGGCGGCCGGTCAGGTCGAGCCCGACGGGGTACAGCGTGCTCACGGACGACTCTCCTCGCTCTTCTCGGCGACCCCGGCGCTGTCGAAGGTGGCGACCTCGGCCAGCGCTCGCGCGGCGGCGGCGACCACCGGGGCCGCCAGCAGGGCCCCGGTCCCCTCGCCGACCCGCAGCCCGAGGTCGAGCAGCGGCTCGAGCCCCAGGTGGGTCAGCGCCAGCGTATGGGCCGGCTCCACCGAGCGGTGCCCCGCCAGCCACGCGTGTGACGCATCCGGGGCCAGTGCCGCCGCCACGAGGGCCGCCGCCCCGGCCACCACGCCGTCCACGACGACCGGCGTCCGCAGCGCCGCCCCGCCCAGCAGCAGCCCCGCGATCCCGGCGATCTCCAGCCCGCCCACAGCGGCGAGCGCGCCGAGCGGGTCGTCCGCCGCGGCACCCGGTTCCGAGCGAAGGGGCCCTTCGCTCGATCTATCCGCCGAAGGGCGCCCCTCGCCGGTCCCGGCGGCCACACCCGGTTCCGAGCGGAGGGGCCCTTCGCTCGAACTAGTCGACCGGAGGGGCCCTTCGCTCGGTCCGGGGCCCGGCAGCAGGCCGTGCCGCGACAGCGCGGTCCGGACGACGGCGGCCTTGTGGGCCAGCATCGCGTCGTCGATCCCGGTGCCCCGTCCCGTGACGGCCTCGGGCGACGCCCCGGTGAACGCGCTGACCAGGGCGGCGGAGGAGGTCGTGTTCGCGATCCCCATGTCCCCGGTGACCAGCAGCCTGTTGCCCGCGGCCACGAGGTCCCGCGCCACCTCGACGCCCGCGACCAGTGCCGCCCGGGCCTCCGCCCGGGTCATCGCCGGGCCGGCCGTCATGTCCGCCGTCCCGCGCCGGACCTTCCGCGGCAGCAGGCCCGGCGCCTCGTCGATCGTGGTCGCCACCCCGACGTCGACCACCACCACCTCCGCGCCCACCTGGTGCGCGAACGCGTTCACCGCGGCGCCCCCGGCGAGGAAGTTCGCCACCATCTGGTGGGTCACCTCCTGCGGCCACGGCGTGACGCCCTGCGCGTGCACCCCGTGGTCCCCGGCGAACACGGCGACGACCGCAGGTTCCGGCACCGGCGGCGGGCACGACCCGGCCAGCCCGGCGAGCCGCACCCCGACCTCGGCCACCTGCCCGAGCGCCCCCGGCGGCACCGTCATCCGGTCCAGCCGCTCCCGCGCGGCCGCCTCGCCCTCGGCCACGGACAGCCCCGCGCACGCCGCCAGCGCGTCGTCCAGCGCGTCCCCGCCGGGGTGCGCACCCCAGGTCCCCTCGTGCACGGCCCACTCCAACGGTCGGCGCCGGGCCCAGCCCGCGCTCTGCAATTCCGGTTCCGCGGCGAACCGGTCCACGTGCCCCACGCAGAGGTACGCGACGATCTCCAGGTGCTGGGGCAGGCCGACGCGCTCGCCGAGCAGCGCCGCGAGCTCGCGTTCGCGGAAGAACGACACCCACCCGACGCCGAGGCCCTCGGCCCGCGCGGCCAGCCACAGGTTCTGCACCGCTCCGGCCACCGAGTGCGCGGCCATCCGGGGCTGCGTCGCCCGGCCGAGCACGTGCCGCCCGCCGCGGGTGGGGTCGCAGGTCACGACGACGCCGAGCGGCGCCTCCCGGATCGCCTCGATCTTGAGCCCGGCGAAGGCGCGCGCCCGGGCCGCGGGCAGCGACGCCGCGAAGGCCGCCCGCTGCTCGGCCGCGAGCGCCGCGAGGTCGTCCCGCAGGTCCGGGTCGCGGAGCACCAGGAAGTCCCACGGCTGCGAGAAGCCGACGCTCGGCGCCGTGTGGGCCGCCTCGAGGACCCGGCGCAGGGCGTCGTCAGGGACCGCCTCGGTGGTGAAGCCCGTCCGCACGTCCCGCCGGGCCGCCAGCACCCGGTGCAGCGCCTCCCGATCCCCCGGTTCCAGGCTCACAACACCTCCCGCAGCGCCGCGACGAACGACTCCGAGGTCGCCCGGTCCCGGACGGCCGCGCGCACGTGCTCGCCGTCCAGCCCCGGGAACGTGTCGCCGCGCCGGACCGCCCAGCCGCGGTCGCGCAGCGCGCCCCGCACGTCGGTGCGGCCGGGGAACCGCAGCAGCACGAAGCTCGCGGCGGGGTCGCTACCCCGCACCTCGACCCCGTCCAGCCCGGCGAGCAGCCCGAGCAGGTGCTCCCGGTCCCCGCGCAGCGCGACCGCCGCCCGGTCGGCCTCGTCCCGGGCCGCCGGCGTCGTGCAGGCCTGCATCGCCTCGAGCGCGGGGGTCGAGACCGACCACGGCGGGGCGGCGGCCGCGAGCGCCGCGACGAGCTCCTCGGGCGCCAGCACGTAGCCCACCCGCAGGCCCGCGAGCCCCCAGGTCTTGGTGAGGCTGCGCAGCACGACCAGCCCCGGCAGGTCGGTCCGCGCGGCGAGCGACTCCGGCTCCCCGGGCACGGTGTCCGCGAAGGCCTCGTCGACGACGAGGACCCGGCCCGGCCGGGCGAGCCCCGCCAGGGTCGCCGCCGGGTGCAGCACCGACGTGGGGTTCGTCGGGTTCCCGACGACGACGAGGTCGGCCTCCTCGGGCACGTCGCCCGCGTCCAGCGTGAGGTCGCCGTCGAGCACCACGCGCTCGACGGCGTGCCCGGCCGCCCGCAGCGCGGCCTCCGGCTCGGTGAACTGCGGGTGCACGACGACGGCCCGACGGGGGCGCAGGGCTCGGGCGAGCAGCACGAACGCCTCCGCCGCCCCCGCCACCGGCCACACCTGCGCCGGGTCACGGCCGTGCGCGGCGGCGACCGCCGCCCGGGCCGCGGTCGCGTTCGGGTAGGCGGCGAGCCCGACCAGCGACGCGGTGAGCCGCTCGGTCAGCCACGCGGGCGGGGTTCCGGCGCGGACGTTGACGGCGAGGTCGACGAGGCCGGGCCCGACCTCGGCGTCGCCGTGGTGGGCGAGGTCGTGCCCCGGCGGGTCGCTGGCGGGGTCGTCGGGCAGGAGCGCCGTCACCGCACCTCGCCCGGCCGGGCGCTCCCCGCCGCGGCCCGGAGCAGCGCGGCCTCGACGGCCGGCACCGACGCCGCGAGCACCGAGGTCACCGCGCGCGGCGCGGCGCCGGGGTCCCAGTCCTCGGCGTCCATCCGCTCGAGCAGGGCCCGGGCCAGCGTGTCGATGCGGGCGCTCACGTCGGCGCGGCAGCGCAGCGGACCGGCCCCCAGGTGGTCGAGCGGCACGGTGGCGTCGGTGTCCAGGCACGCGAGCGCGAGGGCGCTGCGCAGCTCCGCGAGCACGTGCGGCCGCGATCTCGCGGACCGGGGGCAGGCGCCGCGGCGGCGCAGGGAGCGGAGCGATCCTCGTGACGGGGCGTGCGACATCGCAGGCAGCCTTCCTCGGGTTCCTCGCCCGATCTCCGACGGCCCGCGCGGAGCCGTCGGCATGGTGTGCACCTCGCGACGGCCGGAGTCTCCTGGCTCCCGGATCGGCGCTCGCCCCGGCCTTCCCGCCGGTCTCCCGGCCGTGGCCATGCGTGGGGTCCGCTCCCCGGTGACAGTGGCGGGACCGCGCCGGAATCTCACCGGCTTCCTCCGCGTCCGTCGACCGGTCAGCCGACCACACCCGAGGCGAGGGGTCAACGACTTGTATGCAAGTCGGCCCCCCGCGTCAGTGCAGGATGCCCTGGCGGAAGCCCCGCGCGACGGCGTCCGCCCGGTCGCCGGCCCCGAGCTTGCGGAACAGCCGGCGGGCGTGGGTCTTCACGGTGTCCTCGGCGAGCACCAGCGACGCCGCGATCTCCGAGTTCGACAGCCCCTCGGTCATCCCGAGCAGGACGTCGAGCTCGCGGCGCGAGAGCTCCGTGGTCGCGGGACGGCGACCGCGGGCGCTGAAGGGACGCGGCCCGGTCTCCTCGCCGGCGCGCAGGAACCCCTTGGCCCCGCGCTCGAGGGCGAGTCCGGCCACGCGGTGCTCGTCGTCCGGCCCGCCCTCCGGCGCTCCGACCACCAGGACCGCGACGTCGGGGGCGGCCGCCCGGACCGCCTCCAGGACCGCGACCCAGCCCGGCCCGGCGCCACCCTCCGGGGCGTCCGCGGCGACCAGGACCAGGTCGGGCCGCTCGCGCTCGACGGCGGCGGGCAGCTCGTCGCCCGGCACCACCCCGCACACGACGTCGAACCCGGGGTCCAGGGCGCGTGCGACCCGCTCGCGGACGTCGGCGTCCGGGCCCACGATCAGGCAGACGGCCATGAGGTCTCCTCGGGCGGGTCCGGCGGGTGTCGGGGCCAGGCTCCCACACGGAACCGACACCACCCCCGTCGCCCTCCCGACACGTTTGGAGACATCACCCGGTCAGGGAGGGGTCCGCGCGGACCCGCAGCTCCCCCACGTCTCGCCCGCCGCCGACGACGGCGGGTGCGGCCACGGCGCGGACCGCGTCCGGCACCGGGATCCCGGCCGTGTCGAGCACCGCGAGCAGGGCCGGACCGAGGGCCCGCGCGGCGCCGTCGGCGGCCTTGGCCGCGACCGCGGACCCGTCGGGCAGGGCGGCGACGAGCACGCCCTCCGCCCCGCTCTTCGCGACCGCACCGGGCAGGGCGTCCATCAGCACCGTGTCGAGCCGGCCGGTGCCCGCGACCAGGTGCGGGTACGCCCGCATCGCCCCGGCCACCCGCGCGACGACCGGGTCGGCCGCGCCCGCCAGGGCGAGCGGCAGCCGCGCGAGGTCGGCGAGCGTCGTGGCGAACGCGGGGGCGCCGCAGCCGTCGGTGCTCGCGGCGCGGACCGGCCCGGCGAGCTCGGCGAGCGCGTCCCGGCAGCCACGCTGCAGCGGGTGCTCCGGGTCGAGGTAGCCCGGGTCGCCGCCGGCCGCGACCAGCATCGCCGCGTGCTTGCCCGAACAGTTCATCGCCAGCGGCGTGGCGGTGCCGCCCGCCGCCAGGTACGCGTGCATCGCGTCCACCCCGAGCGGGAGGTCCGGGATGCAGCCGAGGTCGTCCGGGGACAGTCCGTGGCGGGTCAGCAGCGCGGTGACGGCGTCGAGGTGCACCGGCTCGCCGCTGTGCGAGGCACTCGCGATCGCCACCTCTACGTCGGTCAGGTCGGCGCCCGCCCGGAGCGCGGCGACCGTCTGGGCGGGCTTGAGCGCGGACCGCCCGTAGACCACCCAACCCGGGTCGCCCGCCGTCAGGAAGGGATCGCCGGCGGGGTCGAGCGCGACGAGCGAGACCTCGTGCACGGACTCGACGAGCCCGCCGCGGACGACCTCGACCTGCATCAGAACGCCGCTCGCTCCGCGAGCCGACGCGCCTCGCCGGCACGCTCCTCGGCGTCCTCGACGCGCGGGTCGGCCCAGGCCTCGGGCCCGTCGGCGATGTTGATCCCGACCAGGGACGACGCGGCCTCGGCGGCCGACGCGGCGAGCAGGGTCGCGGTGACGGCGTCGCCGGAGAGGGCATCGGGACCGTGCTCGACCAGGGCGGCCGCGATCTCGGCGACCCGCACGGCGACCGCGAGCACGTCGAGCGGGACCTGGACGATCGCCTCGGTCGCGCCCGCGTCGCCGCCCGGCGCCTTCCGGGCGGCGAGGAACCCCGCGTACGCCGCGACGTCGTCGTCGGCGAGCCCGAGCGCCCGGGCGCGCAGCGTGTCGAGCTCGTGGGAGAGGCCGAGCGCGGCGGCGTCGGTGCGCGCCGCCGCCTTCGCCACCTTGCCCGCCAACCCGGCCGCGAGCGCCGTCGTGACGGCGGCGGTGGACCCGGCCGCGGGGCCGGGGCCCCGCGCGGCGAGCGCCTCCCCGAGCCGCGCGACCGGCACCTCGCCGAGCGGGCGGGCGCTGCCCGCCACCTAGAAGAGCCCCACGATCGTGCCGTCGGGCTGCACGTCGATGGAGTGCGCCGCGGGCTGCTTGCCCAGGCCCGGCATCGTCCGCATGTCGCCGCAGATGGGGTAGACGAAGCCCGCGCCGACCGACGCCCGGACCTCGCGCACCGGCATCCGCCACCCGGTCGGAGCGCCCAGCAGCTTCGGGTCCGACGAGATCGAGAGGTGGGTCTTCGCGATGCAGACCGGCAGGTTCGAGAAGCCGTTGCGCTCGTAGAGGTCGATCGAGGTGTTCGCGGCCGGCGCGTAGTCGACCCCGTCGGCGCCGTAGACCTGCGTCGCGACGGCCTCGATCTTCTCGCGCAGCGGGGCGTCGTCGGGGTAGAGCAGCCGGAAGTCGCCGGGCTCCTCCGCCGCCTCCGCGACCGCCTCGGCCAGCTCGGCCGCGCCACGCCCGCCGTCGGAGAAGTGCGTGGAGACCGCGACCCGGGCCCCGAGGGACTCGGCGATCTCGCGGATGGCCGCGTGCTCGCTGGGGTGGTCGGTGGGGAAGGCGTTGATGCAGACGACCGGGGAGACGCCGTGCAGGCGCATGTTCTCGATCTGCTTGCGCAGGTTCGCGCCGCCCGCGTGCACCTCGTCGGGGTTCTCGGCGAGCAGCGCCTCCGGCAGGTCCTTCCCGGCGACGATCCGGTGGTTCCCGCTGTGCGCCTTGAGCGCCCGCACGGTCGCGACGACGACGGCGGCGTCCGGGGTCATGCCCGATGCCCGGCACTTGATGTTGAAGAACCGCTCCGCGCCCATGTCGGCGCCGAAACCGGCCTCGGTGACCAGGAAGTCACCGGCGTGGATGCCGATCCGGTCGGCCACGATCGAGGAGTTGCCGTGCGCGATGTTGCCGAACGGGCCTGCGTGCACCAGGACCGGCGTGTTCTCCAGGGTCTGCATGAGGTTCGGCTTGAGGGCGTCGCGCATGAGCGCGGCCATCGAGCCGGCGCCGTGGACGTCCTCGGCGGTCACGGCGTCGCCGTCGGGGGTGTAGCCCACGACGATGCGCCCCAGCCGCGCGCGCATCTCCTCGAGCGAGTTCGACAGCGCGAGGATGGCCATGACCTCGGACGCGGAGGTGATGTCGAAGCCGGACTCGCGGGGGACGCCGTCCATGCGGCCGCCGAGCCCGGTGACGACGTTGCGCAGCGCGCGGTCGTTGACGTCGAGCACGCGGCGCCAGGTGACGCGGTAGGGGTCGAGCCCGGCGGCGTTGCCCTGGTAGAGGTGGTTGTCCAGGACCGCGGAGAGCATGTTGTGCGCGCTGGTGACCGCGTGGAAGTCGCCGGTGAGGTGGAGGTTGAACTTCTCCATCGGCACGACCTGGGAGTAACCGCCGCCGGCCGCACCGCCCTTGATGCCGAACGTCGGCCCCATGCTCGGCTGCCGGATCGCCACCACGCCGCGCTTCCCGACGTGCGAGAACGCCTGCCCCAGCCCGACCGTCGTGGTCGTCTTCCCCTCGCCCAGCGGGGTCGGGGTGATCGCGGTCACCACCACGTACTTGGCCCGGGGGCGGTCCGCCATCACGTCGATCGCGTCGAGCTCGATCTTGGCGACGTCGCGACCGTGCATCTCCAGCAGGTGCTGGGGCAGGTCCATGGCCGCGGCGACGTCGTCCAGCGGCTTCAACGTCGCCTTCTGGGCGATCTCGAGGTCCGACGGGATGCTCATGACGGGTCACACAAGCAGAGTCCGCGGCACGCGTCGACGTGAAGTGACCTCGCGCCCACGCCGCGCACCACGCCCGGATCGTCGACGAGAGTGGCCGTCCGTGGACCTGCCGACCCTGCTGCTCGCGATCGCCCCGATCTTCGCCGTCATCGCCGTCGGCGCGGTGGCGGCCCGGTGGGAGCGGTTCTCGGAGGGCGCAGCGGCGACCCTCAACGACCTCGTCTACTACGTGGCGCTGCCCGCCCTGATCTTCGACTCGGTGGCGGAGGCCGACCTGTCCGCGGGCGTGTCCGGCGTCGCCCTCGTGGTGGCGCTCGGGGTGCTGCTGGTGGGCTACGGGCTCGGGGTCGGTGCGGCCCGACTGCTGGCGGTGCCCTGGCGGGAGGCGAACGCCGTCGGGACGGTCGGGTCGTGGGGCAACGTCGGCTACCTGGGCATCCCGTTGTCGGTCGCGGTGCTCGGCCCGGCCACCGGCTTCGCCGCGTCGCTCGTCTCGACGCTGCACACCGCGGTCGCGATCTCGGTCTTCCTGGTCGCGGCGACCCTGATCGACCGGGACCGCGACCGGTCGTCCCGCGGCCTGCTCGTCCGCATCGTCGCCCGCCGGGTGCTGGGCAACCCGATCGTCGTGGCGATCGTGCTCGGGCTCGCCGTCGCCGCCCTCGGGTGGCGGCTGCCGCGCCCGGTGGCGACCACCGTCGAGCTCCTCGGCGACCTGGCGGCCCCGGGCGGTCTCTTCGCGCTCGGCATCCTGCTGCGCGGCGCCGTCCCGGCCCTGGGTGGCGGGCGGCGCGGCGGGATCGTCGCCGCCGTCGTCCTCAAGCTCGTGGTGCTGCCCGCCCTCGCCGTGGCGGCGGTGCACCTGTTCGCGGTGCCCGCGCCGTGGGCGGCGGTGATCGTGCTGATGTGCGCGCTCCCGGACGCCGCCACCGTGTTCGTGCTGATGGCGCAGTACCGGACCTGGTACCGGGAGAGCACCGCCGCCGTCGTCCTGACGACCGTGGGGTCGATCGTGACCCTCCCGGTCGTCCTGACGCTCGCGCTCTAGTCCCCCGCGAGCCAGAGGCTGCGCCGCTCCTCCTGGGTCCGCGCGTGGGCGATGCGGTCGACGGCGGCCCGCTGCTGCTCGGAGGCCGTCCCGGTGGCCACGGCGCGCTCGGCGTCGGCCATCTCGCGGTCGGCCTCCGCCTCGCGCACGTCGCCGGGCACCGCCGCGACCATCCCGCGTCGCGCGTCCTCGGGCTCGCCTGCCTGCCTGCCGGCCATGGTCCTCACTCCTGTCCGCACACGATGGGGCCCACGGCTCGAGCCCCGTAGGGTGTGGATTGACGCAACGCCCGCGCAACAATCGGCCTGTGTTCCACACGACTGCCGGCGGCGTGGTCCTCGCGGGCGGCCGCTCGACCCGCATGGGCACCGACAAGGCCGCCCTGAGCTGGGCGGACGGCACGTTGCTCGACCACGTGACCGGGGTCCTGACGGGGGCGCTGCCCGGCCTGGTGGTCGTGGTCGCGGCGGCCGGAACCACCCGGCCGGTGGGGTCGGACCGCGTGCTCGCCGTCGCCGACGACGCGCCGGGCCGCGGGCCGCTGCAGGGCATCGCCACCGGGTTGACGACGGCGGGCCGGGCCGGCTGCGAGGTCGCGTTCCTGTGTTCGGTGGACCTGCCGCTGCTCCACCCCGCCTACGTCGTCGCCGTGCTCGACGCGCTGGGGGACGCCGAGGTGGCGCTGCCCGTGCTCCACGGGCACCGCCAGCCGCTCGCGGCGGCGTACCGGACGACGCTCGGTCCCCGCGCCACCGGACTCCTCGCCGCGGGCGCCCGCCGCCCGGGCGACCTGTTCGCGGTCAGCGACGTCCGCGAGCTCGGCGCCGCCGACCTGCTCGCCGACGACCGGCTGCGCGCCGCCGACCCCGACCTGGCCGCGGTCCGCGACGTCGACACCCCCGAGGAGTACGCGGCCCTGCGCGACCGGCCGCGGTGACGAGGCTCCGGCCGTCCCATCCGGGCAGGAACCGGACGACGCCGCCGCGGCCGGCACCACCCCGTGGCACCGTGACCAGCCGTGACCGCACCCCGATGGCAGCGCCTGCTGGGCACCTCGGTCGCCGGGCTGGCCGCCGCGGCGGTGGTGGTCGGGCTGGGCGCGGGCCTCGGGGCGGTCGTGTTCCGCGAGCTGGTGTTCGGGGTGACCCGCCTCGTCACCGGCACCACCGACTACGCCGCGACCCCCGGCGCCCCGTTGCCGTGGTGGCCGGAGCTCGGACGCTGGTTCCTGCTCGCGGCGCCGGTGCTCGGCGGGCTGCTCTACGGCCCGCTGGTGTACCGCTACGCCCGCGAGGCCCGCGGGCACGGCGTGCCCGAGGTGATGCTCGCGGTCGCCGAGAACGAGGGCCGGATCCGGCCCCGGGTCGCCGTCGTGAAGTCGCTCGCCTCGGCGCTGACGATCGGGACCGGCGGGTCGGTCGGGCGCGAGGGGCCGATCGTGCAGATCGGGTCGGCGATCGGGTCGAGCCTGGGGCAGTGGATGCGGATGCCGGCGTCGCGGCTGCGGCTGCTGGTGGCCTGCGGTGCGGGCGGCGGGATCGCGGCGACCTTCAACGCGCCGCTGTCCGGGGTGCTGTTCGCCCTCGAGATCATCCTGCTGGACTTCACGGTGCTCTCGGTCGTCGTCGTGGGCACGTCGTCGGTCGTCGCGAACCTCGTCGCGCGGGTCCTGGAGACGCCGGGCACCTTCCTGGAACTGCCGACGTTTCGGGTGGAGTCGTTCGCCCAGTTCGGTCTGTTCGCGTTGGTGGGGCTCGTCGGCGCCCTGGTCGGCGTCACGTTCACCCGGGTCCTCTACGGGATGGAGGACCTCGCGGACTCGCTCTGGCGCGGCCCGGAGTGGCTGCGCCCCGCGGTCGGCGGGCTGCTCGTCGGGCTGCTGCTCGTGGCCCTGCCGGAGATGTACGGGGTCGGCTACCCGGTGCTGCAGGCCGGCGTCGCCGGGCAGTACGCGGTCGGGTTCCTGCTGCTCCTGCTCGTGGGCAAGATGCTCGCGACGAGCCTGACCCTCGCCGTCGGCGGGTCGGGCGGCATCTTCGCGCCCTCGCTGTTCCTCGGCGCCATGACCGGCACCGCGCTCGGCGTCGCCGCCGACGCCCTCGCCCCGGGCGTGGCGGGCCCCGCCGGCGCGTACGGCCTCATCGGGATGGCGGCGGTCCTCGCGGGGGCCACCCGGGCCCCGATCACCGCCGTCGTGATCGTCGCCGAGATCACCGCGGAGTGGTCGCTGGTGCTCCCGCTCCTGCTCGCCGTCGCCCTCGCGACCGCCCTGTCCCGCCTGCTGTCGGGCGAGACCGTCTACACGCTGAAGCTGGCCCGACGCGGCATCCACCTCACCCCGCCCGGGGCGCGCGGGTGGCAGCCCTTCGGGCCGGCGGAGGTGCTGCACCTGCCCGAGGAACGTGTCCTGGTGCGCCTCGTCGTCCCCGACGACGGGTGGGAACCCCCGCCCGCGTTCGCGCGGCTGGACGGCGGAGCGCACGATGCGCGGATGCTGCTCACCGGACCGGCCGACGGCCTCGACGCCCTCGCCGCCTCGCTGCCCGCCGACACCGGTCGATGAGGCGCGCCACCGTCGTCTCCGTCGGCTCCGTCGTCCTCGCCGCGCTGGTCGCCCTGCTCGCCGGGTGCTCGGACGCCGCCCCGGCCGACATCCCGGCCGGGCAGTCCTCGGAGGCCGCGGCGGCACCCGGGGTCGAGAACCGGTCGCCGGACGCCGCCCGGAACAAGCTGCGCCTGGCCCTCGCCGACCCCTGCTACACGAGCGCCGACCCGCGCGCGGTCTGGCCGCGCTGCGGGCGGTGGGTCGAGGAGACCGCGTCCACCGCGCGCACCGCCGCGAACGCCCGGCCGGATGACCCGGCGGTCACCGCGGCGGCGGCCGGGGTCGGAGCCGCGCGGGACGCGTACGTCGCCCGCGGCTGCCCGGCCACCGCTCCGGGCGGCACGGTCGACGTGGGTGCGTGCGTCGGTGGGCTGGTCACGGCGCGGAACGCGGTCGGCGGCCTCGCCCGCGCCCTAGGCTCGCCGTCATGACCGACCTCGCCGACCCCGCGATCCGCGACTTCCTCTCCCACGGCACCCGTACCGGCAAGCTCGCCTGGACCGCGAGCGACGGTCGGCCACTGATCGCCCCGATCTGGTTCCTGCTCGAGGACGACACCCTGGTCCTCAACACCGGCAAGGACACCGCCAAGGGCCGGGCGATGGCCCGCGACCCGCGCGTCGCGCTCTGCGTCGACCTGGAGGAGCCGCCGTTCGCGTTCGTCCAGGTGCAGGGCACGGTCGAGCTCTCCGAGGACCCGGACGACCTCCTGCGCACGGCCACCGCCCTCGGCGGGCGCTACATGGGGGCCGACCGCGCCGAGGAGTTCGGGCGGCGCAACGCGGTGCCGGGCGAGCTCGTCGTCCGCATCATCCCGACGAAGGTGGTCGCCTCGCTGGACATGACGGCGTGACCGACCGGCCCCAGCTGGCCGAGGAGTTCGGCCTCGAGCCGCACCCCGAGGGCGGCTGGTTCCGCCGGATCTGGGCCGCACCCGCCGTCGTCACCCTCGCCGGAGATGCCGGCGAGCGACCCACCGCCACCGCGATCCACTACGTGCTGGGACCGGGCGAACGCTCGGGCTGGCACCGCGTGCGCTCCGACGAGCTCTGGCTCTGGCAGCGCGGCGGCCCGGTCTCGGTGTGGGTCTCCGACGTCGCCGAGGGCGGGGTGGAGCACCGGCTCGGTCCCGACGACGGGCTCTCGGCCCTCGTGCCGGGCGGCACCTGGCAGCGGGCGGAGCCGGCCGGAGACGCCGCGGTGCTCGTGACCTGCGTCGTCTCCCCCGGCTTCGACTACGCCGACTGGGAGCTCGCCGACCCGGCCTGAGCACGGGTGCCGGTCCAGAGCAGGTACTCCCAGGACATCGTCCCGTCGCCGGTGTCGTCGAGGGCCTCGTCGCCGACCGCGGCGAGGTCGCGGTCGAGCGCTGCCGTGCGGTCCGGGTCGTCGGCCAGCGACCGGTACACCGCGACAGTCGGGCCGTAGTGGGCCCGGAAGAAGTCGCGGAACGCCGCGCCGTCGGCGAAGGCGTCGATCCGCACGGTGGCGCGGTGCGCGGTCACCTCGACGACCCGGTCGCCGAAGAGCTCCGTGAGGTGGGACGCCTGCCCCCACAGCACCGGCGGCTGCGCCCCGGGCGGCGGGGCAGGCGCGTACGGCCGCATGGCCGCGAACATCCGGCCCACGAAACCCTCCGGGGTCCAGCTCAGCAGCCCGATCCGACCACCGGGACGACAGACCCGCACCAGTTCGTCGGCGGTGCGGCGGTGATCCGGGGCGAACATGGCCCCGACGCACGACAGGACGACGTCGAAGCTCCCGTCGTCGTACGGGAGGGCCTCGGCGTCGGCTTCCTCCCAGCGCAGGTCGAGCCCCTCCCGTGCCGCTGCCGCGCGGCCCTGGTCGAGCAGGGCGTCGACGAGATCACTGGCCACGACCGACGCGCCGGCCCGTGCTGCCGGAAGCGCGGCGTTGCCCGCGCCCGCAGCGACGTCGAGCACGTGCTCGCCCGGCCGGACGCCGCAGGCGTCGACCAGGACCGGGCCGAGGGAGGCGATGAGGTCGCGGGCCACGCGGGCGTAGTCGCCGCCGGCCCAGATCGTGCGGTGGCGGGTCTTCACATCGTCCAGAGTGATCACGGTCGGTGTCCTTTCGTGCCGATGACACCGCCGACGGTAGGAAAGGGACGAGTGGCTCGACCAGTGCACGATGTGTACCGATCACCGTCCGTCATGCCTACGCTGCGAGGGATGGGACTCGGGTATCACCAGTTCTGTCCGGTCGCGAAGGCCATGGAGCTGCTGGACGAGCGCTGGACCCTGCTCGTGGTCCGCGAGCTCGTGTGCGGCAGCCGGCACTTCAACGAGCTCCGCCGCGGCCTGCCACGGATGTCCCCGACGCTGCTGTCGCGGCGTCTGCAGCAGCTGCGACGTGCGGGGGTGGTCGACCGGCGGGTCGAGGGGGGCGCGGTGCGCTACGAACTCACGCCGGCCGGCGAGGAGCTGCGCGCGGTGGTCGAGGCCCTCGGCGCGTGGGGGACGCGATGGATCGGGCACCTGGGCGATCCCGACCTCGACCCGCAGCTGCTGCTGTGGGACATGCACCGCAACGTCCACCACGACGCCCTCCCGCCCGGACGCACCGTGGTGCACGTGCACTTCTCCGACACCGCACCCGGGGTGCGCGACTGGTGGCTGCTGATGGACCTGCACGAGGCGGACGTGTGCGACCTCGATCCCGGGCTCCCGGTGTCCGTGACGATCACGGGCACGCTGCGAGGTCTCACGCAGGTGTGGCGCGGTGACCGGTCGTGGGACGACGCGCTGACCTGCGGGGTGCTCCGCACACAGGGGCCGGAGGCGCTACGACGCGCGCTGCCCGGCTGGTTCGCGCTGTCCGCGTTCGCGGCGGTGCCACGTCCGCGGACGGGCTGAGCCGGGCGCGGGTCAGCCGTCGTCGCCGGGTGCTTCCTCGAGCTGCTCGGCCGGCTGCTCCGCGGCGGCACCGGGTTCCTCGGCCGCCCCGGCGCCCTCGCCCGCGGCGCCGGGCTCCGCCGGCACGGGCGCGGGGGCCGGGACCGCGCTGGACGTCGCGGGCGCGGAGCTCGTGCTGGGTGCCTGCGCGCTCGTCGTCGGCGAGGCGGTGGTGGACGAGGCCTGCTGGCCCTCGCCGGTGGCCGTCGTGCCCGGGTCGGTGCCCGCGACCGGCACGAACTCGCCGAACGTCTGCTTCGGCGTGCCCCGGGAGGCACCGTTCATGAACGTCTGCCAGATGTCGCTCGGGATGCCGTGCCCGTACACCGGGCGTCCGTCGGGGTAGCGGATCGGCGTGTTGTCGTCCGTGCCCACCCACACCGACGCGACCACCGACGGCGTGTACCCGACCATCCAGGCGTCGTTGTTCTGGTCCTCGACGTGCGACTGCACCGTGCCGGTCTTGCCCGCCGACAGCCGGCCGCCGTCGAGCGAGGCGCCGTCGTAGGTCGGGACGTCGCGCATGGCCTCGGTGACGTTGCGGGCGACCTTCGGGTCCATGCGCTGCTCGCCCTGCTCGGCCGCGCCGTCGTAGAGGACCTCGCCGCTCGCCGTCGTGACCTTCTGCACCAGGTGCGGCTTGTGGTAGACGCCGTCGTTGGCGAACGTCGCGTAGGCCGCGGCCATCTCGACCGGCGTCACCTCGGCGTTGCCCAGCGAGATGCCGGAGTTCGGGTTCTCCAGCTTCGCGGTGATGCCGGCCTGGTGGGCGGCGTCGGCGACCGCCTGCGGCCCGACCTCGTTGCCCAGCGCGGTGAACACGACGTTGTTGGACAGCGTCATGGCCTGCTTGAGCGTGCAGTTGCTGCAGTCCGCCCCGTCGACGTTGCGCACCGTCCGCCCGGGCACGGACTGCCCGTCGAACTGCGTGCTGATCCCGATCGGCGGGCTGTGCTGCAGCGCGGCGAGCAGGACGAACGGCTTGAACGTCGAGCCGGCCTGCTTCCTGACCTGGGCGTAGTCCAGGCCCGAGCCGTTGTCCCCGCCGTAGTAGGCGACGATCGCGCCGGTGCGCGGGTCGACCGAGACGGCCGCGGTGCGGAGGTTCGCGGGCTTGCCGGCCAGCTCCTCGCGGACCGAGTCGACCGCGTCCTCCTGCTTCTCCGGGTCGATCGTGGTCTGGATCTGCAGGCCCTCGGTGACGAGCGCGTCCTCGTCGATCCCGAGGGTCTCCAGCTCGTCCTTGACCGCGTTGTAGATGTGGCCGCGATCGTCGTCCGGGACACCGTTGCCGACCTTGCGCGGCGGCACCGTCGCCGGGAAGACCGCCGTGGCCCGCTCGGTCGGGGACAGCCAGCCGGAGCTGACCATGCCGTCCATGACGTAGGTCCAGCGCCGCTGCGAGCCGTCGCGGTTGACGGCCGGGTCCCACTGGGACGGCGCCTGGATCAGCCCGGCGATCATCGCGCCCTCGGACGGGGTCAGACCCTCGACCGGCTTGTTGAAGTAGGCCTGCGACGCCGCCTGGATGCCGTAGGCGCCGCGGCCGAGGTAGATGCTGTTGAGGTAGTTCTCCAGCACCTGGTCCTTCGAGTACTCCTGCGTGATCTTCGCGGCGATGATCAGCTCGCGGAACTTGCGGAAGTAGGAGTGCTCGGAGCCGACCATCGCGTTCTTCACGTACTGCTGCGTGATCGTCGACCCGCCGCCGGCGCCGCCGGTGAGCTGCTTCCACGCCGCGAACGCGATGCCGGAGACGTCGAACCCGGAGTTCGTGTAGAAGCTGCGGTCCTCCGCGGAGAGCACGGCGCGCTGCACCGGGAGCGGGACCTGGGCGATCGAGACCTTCTGCCGGTTGCCCTGCTCGCCGGGCGCCACCCGCGCGAGCACGGTCCCGTCGGAGAAGGAGACCGTGTTGAGCTGGCTCTCCACGGCCGAGTCCGCGTTCGGCACCGGGATCAGCAGCCAGCCGAGCACCAGCGTCAGCACCGGGACGCCGATCAGCGTGGCCACGGTCGCGTAGCCCATCCGCCGGCGACGGCGCCACAGGCGGGCGGCGACCGGCAGCGACCCGGCGTCCTTGCCGTCGAGGTAGCGCTGGACGTGGTCGTCGACCCAGTGGCCCGCGCGCACGAGGTGGGGGCCGCCCGGCCAGAGCGCGACCTTGGCGGCGACGGCCGTCACCAGCGCGGCGACCGCCGTGGCGAGACGGCCGCGCGGCGGGGCGGGGCGCTCCTCCCGGGGCGCGGCGGTCGCGGGCGTGGCGGTGGTCCGGCGTCCGGCGGTCGCCGTGCGGCGGCCCGCGGCCCGGGACAGGCCGTCCTTGCCGGCCGCGCGGCGCTCGGCCCGGGTCTGCATCGACTGCGGGGTGCCGGTCCGGCGGGTGGTGGAGGAGGTGGCCGAGGTGGTCGTCGCGGACGAGGCCGGGGTCGGCTTCGCGGTGGTCGGCTCGTCGGCGGCCTTCGTGACGGCGGGTCCGACGGCGGTGCCGTCCGGGGTCCGGGGCGGGGCGGCGGGCTCGTCGTCGTGATCATCGAGCACCGCCGGCGGCCCGGCCTTCGTGGCGACCGCCGAGGGTGCTCGGTCGTCCGCCGCGGGGCGGCCCGACGCGGTGGGGGCGCCCGCGGGTGCACCGGGACGGGCGGGGCCCGGACCCGACGGGCCGGCCGGTGCCTGCGGTCCGCGGGGCTGCGGGGCGCGACCCGGGGCGGCGGGCCCGGCCGGAGCCGAGCCGGTCGGCGCGGGCGGCGGTGTGGGACCGGCCGGGGGCCGGATCGGGGCCGACCCCGTGCGGGCCGGCGGGGGTCCGGGCGCGGCCGGAGGGCGTGGCGCCGTCCCCGTGCGGCCGGCCGGCTCGCCGCCGCGAGGGGAGGATCCGGCCGTTCTGGTGGTCCGGGGGTTCCCCTCGCGCGGAGCACCCGGGGCCGACGGAGCACCCGGAGCCGACGGAGCACCGGGGGCGGGCGGAGCACCCGGAGCGGGGCGGGCCCCGGGGACGGCACGGGTGCCGGTGAACGACGCCGGCGCGGCGGGACGCGACGGGGCGGGCTGCGAGCCCGGCAGCGATGGGTGCACGACCGGACGCGCCGGCGGCCGTCCGGTGCCGGAGGTGCCGGCGGGGCGGGCCGGCGGGGGCGGCACGGACGGCGGCGGCTGCAGCGCGGTGGGTCCCGAGGAGCCGCGGGTGCGCGAGCCGGTCAGCAGCCCGGCGCCGCCGCCACGGGTCTCCGGCGCGGCCGCCGGGCCGAACGCCGCGGCGGGGGCACGGAAGGACGAGGACGACAGCGCGTTCGGGAAACCGACGGGCGGCGAGGGCGGCGCCGGGTCGTCGGCCGGGCGCGGCCGGAAGATCTCGCCGTAGTCGCGGTCCCGGGCGCCGTCGTCGGAGTCGGGCGCGGGGGGCGGAGGCACCTCGGCGTGCTCCGGGCGCTCGTGTCGCGAGGACCGGGAATGCGCACCCGCCACTCGCCCACCTCCGCGTCCACGTCGGCGGGGTCTCCCGCCGGTCTCGATTGGATCACGATCCGGTCACCGTCCGACGACGGTCCCCTGCCGGCCCCGACATCGTGTGGATCCCCAGGCCAGGGGACCCCGTCGTGGTCAACGGCACCGCGGGCACGCGGGTACAGGGGGGACATGGCGCGCTCCGTGACCGGATGGAAACATGCGGCGAGCGGTGTCCGGTGACTCTCCGATGGGTGACACTGTCCTCCGCTCGCGCAGGGACGGCCGGTCGTCGACGCTGGTCGCCGCCCCCGTCCCGCGATCGACGCCGTCCGTGACCGCTGTGGAGAGGTGTGCCATGACCGACGTGCCGGACGACCCCTCGCCGGGGCCGTCGGACCCGTCGGGCCCCTCCGACCGCGCCGACCGCTCCGACCACCCGGGGCGCCCGGACCTGGTCGCGGGGGAGGCGGCCGCCATCGCGCGCTTCGGCGACGGCCCGGCGCTGTTCTCCCCCGACGTCCCCGCGCCCCGGCACCCGCACGTCGGGCCGCTGCTCCCGCACCGCCGCTCCGCGTCCCGTGGCGCCACCGAGGACGCCCCGCCGACCGCCGCCGCCCCGTCGTCGGGAACGGACCTGGTCCTCGCCCCGCGACACGTGCCCGCGCGGCGCACCGAGGACCTGGTCACGGCGTGGCGCCGGGCCGGGGTCCTCGCCCGCCGGGGCGTCGAGGTCGCCGTCGACTGGACCGCGCGGGGGCTCCTGGCCGCCGTCACGGTGGCCGGGGCCGCCGCGGAGGCCGTGCTCACGCTCGTGTTCGGGCCCAAGCGCCCCGCCCTGCCCGAGGGCCGGCGTCGCTAGGGCCGCTAGAGCTGCACCCCGCGGGTGAGCGCCCCGTCCACGACGAGGTTGGTCCCCGTGACGAAGGACGCGACCGGACTGGCGAGGAACGTGACCGCCACCGCGATCTCCTCCGGGCGGGCCATACGACCGGTCGGGTTGAGGCCGAGCGCCCGGTCGTAGAGCTCCGGGTCGCCGGACTCGATCGACTCCCAGACCCCGCCGGGGAAGTAGGTGTTCCCGGGCGACACCGAGTTCGCCCGGACCCGGCCGGCGAGCTGGTGGGCCAGGCCCTGGGTGTAGTGCACGATCGCGCCCTTGAAGGTCCCGTACGGTCCGGCGGCGAAGTCGATCTCGCGCCCCGAGACGCTGGAGATCGTGACGATCGACCCGGCGTCGGAGGCCTCGAGGGACGGCAGCGCCGCCTCGACGAGGCGCACCGTGCCGAGCATGTCGGTGCGGAAGGACGCCTCCCAGTTCTCCTCGGTCGGCGGGATGGCCAGGGCGGACACGTTCGCGACGACGACGTCGACCCCGCCGAGCGCCTCGGCGGCCTCGCCCACCCAGGATCGCAGGGCGTCGCCGTCGGCGACGTCCACCGCACTCCCGCGCACGTCGTGTCCCGCCGCCGTGAGCTCGGAGACGGCCGACTCGACGCCCTCGGCCCCGCGGGCGCAGAACGCGACCCGCGCGCCCTCGCCGGCGAGGCTCTCCACCACCGCCCGCCCGATCCCCCGGCTGCCCCCGGTGACCAGGGCCTTCCGCCCGGCGAGCTGCAGATCCACGGCTCCTCCTCAGAGTGACGCCGCGCGGGCGCGCAGGTCGGCGTGCAGGCCGCCGTAGGCCTCGGCGCGGGGCAGGAACGCCTTGGCCACCTTGGTCACGGCGCTGTAGTTGGTGTCGACCACGTTGGCCAGCGGGGCCAGCGAGATCTGGGTCAGCAGCTCGTAGGCGTCCAGGCGGTCCAGCCCGTGCAGCGCGGAGAGCCAGGAGATCATCTCCTTCTGCCCGATCCGCCAGGCGTCCTCGAGCGGGCGCGACGACCCGACCGTGATCAGCTCGTCGTCGCTCTCGATCCGCGGCCACGCCGGGGCGGGCGCGGTGTCGGCCTTGACCAGATCCACGATCAGCGTCACCGCCATCGCGCCCTCGACCGCGGTGCCGCACGACTCGCCCTCACCCTGGCGGTAGTGCCCGTCGCCCACCGAGAAGATCGCGCCCGGCTCGTTCACCGGGAGGTAGCAGGTGACGCCCGCCCGCATCTCCGGGGTGTCCATGTTGCCGCCGAAGGCGTCCGGGGTGAGCGAGGAGCGCACCTCGCGGGCCGCCGGGGCGACCCCGACCGTGCCGAGCATCGGCGCCACCGGCAGGTCGACCGAGAAGTCGCTGCGCCGCGCGGAGAAGGTGACGGTGTTCCGCGCCCGGTCGAGCTCGTAGATCCAGGTCAGCTCGGGCAGCGGGTCGTCGAGCAGCGCGGTCCGGTCGGTGCCGGTGAGCCCGCCGAAGAACGGGACGAGGGTGGAGGCGCCCCAGTCGCGGGCCGGGGTGAGGTCGACCAGGTGCAGCGCGAGGGTGTCGCCCGGCTCCGCGCCGCGGACCGCGAACGGCCCGGTCTGCGGGTTGAGGAACCGCGGGTCGAGCACCGCGCTCGCCAGGTCGGTGACCGCGCGGATGCGCCCGCCGAAGGCGTCGTCGCACCACAACCGCAGGACCGTGCCCGGGTCGACCTCGTGGATCGGGGCGACCCCGCCGAACGTCCAGGCGTACTGCTCGGGGGTCGGGGTGAACTCGAGCTCGCTCACCGGGGCTGGATCTCGCCCATCGGGCCGAACCCGTCGTGGGGCGTGTCGATGTAGAGGATCTGCGGCTGGGCGGCCACGAGGTCCGGCATCTTCTCGAAGAACTCCTTCACGTACGGCTGCGAGGTGTGGGTGGACCCGGCGTCGGCGTCCCGGAAGCCCTCGATGCAGACGTAGCGGTTCTCGTCGGTGAGGCTGCGGGAGAACTCGAAGTACAGGCAGCCCTCCTCCGCGTTGACGTTGCGCGCGTAGGAGTCGGCCAGCTCCAGCCACTCGTCGGTCTTCTCGGCACGGATCTGCATGACGATGTTGATGACGATCACGGCGGGCTCTCCTCGGGGCGGCGGCTCCTGCGCGAGCCAGCCTGGTGGGTCGGCCCGCCCGGGTCCAGACTCAGAAGTGGTCGGTGCCGGTGAGGGCGTGCTCGAGGCGGTCGGCCGTGGCGGTGACCAGGCGGAACGGGCCCTCGAACTCCGCGAAGGTCAGGTCCTCCAGCGGCGCCGCGTGCCGGAACACGGCGGTGCCGTTCACCGCGGCCGCGCCGCCCACGACCGCGTCCTCGGCGAGTTCCAGGAGCCGTCGGGCGTCGATCTGGTCCAGCTTCGCCACGGGCGACTCGATCTGGATCCAGTCGTGCCCGTCGACCTCGCCCCGGTGGTGGACGTAGACGAGCTGGTCGCGGTCCTCCCCGGTGGGCAACCGGAACGTGAGGCTCTCCGCGTCCTGCGCCATCACCTCGTAGCGGACCCGCACCCACAGCACGAGGTCGTCCCAGCTGGCCACGCGTCGCTCCTCGGGGTCGATCACCGGCGTCGGGGAACCGTAGCAGCGGACCGACCCCGCCCCGTCGCGTCGCTCGCCCCCGTCGAGGGTCAGCGGGCGCCGACGAGCTTGTCCCACGCGAAGCTGCCGACGGTCGCGGTGGCGCCGGACCGGTCGAGCAGGCGCAGCAGCGCGGCCCCGTCCCGCGGGCGGTCGGCGGCGTCCTGGGCGGTGGCGCGGCGCAGGACCGGCACGAGGCGCGGGGAGAGCCGGCCGACGCCCGCGAAGGCGTCGGCGGGCGGGCCGTCCAGGATGCGCCGGGCGATGTCGACGATGTTCTCGCCGTCGAACAGGTGGTCACCGCGGGCGGCGAAGACCACGCAGCACGCCCAGGCCCACACGTCCGTGGCCGGGCCGGCCCCGTTGCCGGTGACCTGCTCGGGCGCCATGTACCCGGGCGTGCCGACCATGTTCCCGGCGGGCGTGTGGTGGGTCTGGCCGCCGACCCGGGCGATGCCGAAGTCGACGACCTTCGGGCCGGCCGAGGTCAGCAGGATGTTGCCCGGCTTGAGATCGCGGTGGGTGATCCCGTCGTTGTGCAGCGCGGCCAGGGCGCGGGCGAGCGCGATCGACATCCGGGTCAGCGTCTCGGCGTCGCGGACGGCCCCGCTGTCGCACACGTACGCGTGCAGCGACGGCCCGTCGAGGCGCTCCATGACGATGTAGGGCATCGACCCGTCGAACCCGACCCCGTGCACGCGGGCGGTGTAGTCGCCGGTGACCTTCTGCAGCGTCTGGCCCTCGCGCAGGAAGCGGGTGCGGGCGTCGACGTCGTCGAGCAGGTGCGGGGCGAGGACCTTGATCGCGACCTGCCCCGCCGTCCCGGCGCGGTGGCCGAGGTAGACGGTGCCCATCCCGCCGGACCCGAGCCGGCCGGTGAGCTGGTACTCGCCGACCGTCCGCGGGTCGTGCGGGGTGAGCGGCTGCTCGGGCGGCGCCATGTCGATCAGGCGTGTGGCGGTGGTCGGCGGGCGCGGCGCGGCCGTCGAGCGGGGCGGCGGGGGCGTGCGGCCCGGGCCGGAGCGCGGGCCCGCGGCGGCCGCGAGCGGGCGGTCGGGTCCGCCGCCGGCCGCGCCGCTGGGCCGCGCCGCGGTGGCCGGCCGGGCGCCGCTCCCGGTGGCGGCACCGGGCAGGCCGGGCGCGGGGCCCCGGCGGGACCGGATGAGTCGGCGCTCCTTCGGGCCGGGCAGCCGGGCCGCGCGCAGCGCCTCGGGCAGGACCGGGGCCGCCGCGCACAGCCGCGGGCGCATCGCCCGGACCGTGATCTGGTGACCGAGCAGGAACAGCCCCGCCGCGAGGGCGCCGTTCTCCAGACCGATCGCGAACAGCAGGACGAAGACGACCGCGGCGACGAGCCACGTCGTGCGGCGTTTCGACAGCGGCCACGGCCGGGTCACCGGCATCGTGCGGCGGCGCTCGACGTCGAGGGTGGCCACGTGGAGCGTCGCGATCGCGAGGGCGAGCAGCACCGAGACCACGACGGCGACCACCAGGACCGCCGAGCCCGAGGACGGCGTCGGGAGCCCGGCGTCGTCGACGACCGCCATCAGCCGCGTGATGAGCGCCCGGCGGTCGGCGGCGCCCACCGCGGCGCGCGCGGTCAGCACGGCGGCGACCAGGGTGATCAGCCCGGCGACGGCGGCGAGCCCGAGGACGGCGGGCACGGGGTTGCCCGCCTCGTGGTGCAGGTGCCGCACGGCGCGGCGCCGGTCCGGGCCGGACAGCTGCGCGACCCGCCCGGTGACGACGCGGTCGACCAGCAGGGCCTGGCGGCGCCGGGTCGCGAGCGCGCGGTAGAGCGGGGAGAGGCACAACGCCACCAGCACCCCGAGGGCGAGGGGGGCGAGCAGGCGCAGGCCGGCCACCGGATCGAGCACCGCGTCCCTCCCTCCCGCCCCGGCGCCGCAGCGCCGCCGTGCACTCGGAGCCCGACGTTACCGCGACGGACCGTCGGAGCCGCGTGCGTCGGGGCGGGCGGGTCGGTGGGCACGGGTCACCCGACGGGCCACCGAGCGCGGTGCCTCGGCGGGCAGCGCCCGCAGGCGCTCCCACCGCCCGCGCACCGGATGGCGCAGCACCACGTCGCCGAAGGCGTGCCGTCCCCGCACGCTGACGTGCAGTTCCCCGCGCTCGCGGCGGTGCACGGTCTCGTCGCGGACGGACCCCGCGGAGATCCTCAGGTCGTCGACGTCGGCGGTGGCGCCCTCGGGCAGCACGAGGGTGGGCGAGCACATCCCGGTGGTCAGCTCGACCGCGACGACGGCGGTGGCGCACTCCGCCTCGGAGAGGTCCAGCAGGACCTTGCCGACCCAGCTGCGCACGCGCACCGTCGGCGGCACCTTCCAGTAGCCGCGACGGCTGATCGAGCCACCGACCCCCGCCTCGAGGTCGAGCACGTCGCTGCCGTGGGAGGAGTGCAGGACCGCCCCCGGCAGGTCGGCGAGCAGGCCGTCGAGCTGGTCGCGGTACCGGGCGGCCTGGGCGATCGCGGCCCGGTCGGAGTACTCGACCGGCGTGAGCCGGCCCGCGACCATCGCCCGCGCGAGCATCGAGGCCACGTCCTCGCGCTCGGCGTCGGAGGCCCGCTTGCGCGCCGGCTCGTCGGGGTGGACGGGGTCGGCGACGCGCCGGGACCGTCTCCCGTCACGATCCCCCGGACGACCCATGCCCTCGATGATAGGTCCGCCCACCGACCGCGATGATGTTGCGATGGCGGGGGATCGCGGCCGGGCGAGCACGCTGGGGGTGGTGATCGCGGTCGCGATCGCGGCGGTGTTCGGGATCGTGGTGGTCGCGACGCGCGACGGACCGACGGCGCCGGGGCCGACGGCGGGGCGGTCGGCCGACGGCGCGGTCTCGCCGCTGACCGGGATCGCGGGCGACCCGGGTCGGGCGGTGCTCGCCGTCAAGGTCGACAACTCGCCGGAGGGCCGGCCCTGGACCGGGGTCGGCGACGCGGACGTGGTCTACGTGGAACCGGTCGAGGGCGGCCTGACCCGCCTCCTCGCGGTGTTCGCGTCCCGGCTCCCGTCGACGGTCGGCCCCGTGCGCAGCCTGCGCGAGTCCGACCTGGACCTGCTCGCCGCCTACGGCCGACCCGCCCTCGCCTACTCGGGCAACGCGCCGGAGCTCGACGCCGCCGTCTCGGCCGCCTCGATCGTGCCGCAGTCCGCCGAGCGCGTCTCCGCCGCGTACCGCCGCGCCGGCGACCGGCCCGTCCCGCACAACCTCTACGGCGACCCGGCGGCCCTGCTCGCCGCCGCGCCGGAGGTGGACGGCCCCCGCGACGTCGGGTTCCGCTTCGGGCCCGTCCCGTCCGGGCTCCCGGCCGGCGAGGCCACCGACGTCGCGGAGCGGGTGGGACGCACGGAGGTCCTGGCGCGCTGGGGCGGGGACCGGTGGGACCTGACGATCGGCGGCGCGCCCGCGGACGCCCGGCCCGCGACGATCGTCGTCCAGCGCGTGCCGGTGCGGACCTCCGCGATCCGCGACGTGGCGGGAGCCCCGTCGCCGACCGCGGTCACCGTCGGATCGGGGCGGGTGGAGGTGCTGCGCGACGGCCGGCGCCTGACCGGGTCCTGGTCCCGCTCGTCGCCGGGTGCCCCGACCGCCTTCACCGGCGACGACGGCACACCCCTCACCTTCGCCCCGGGTCCGGTCTGGGTGCTGTTGGTGGCGCAGTGAGTCCGGGTACTCCGCTCCCATGGCTACCGGTGACAAGATCGACAACAAGGCCGACGAGCTCAAGGGCAAGGCGAAGGAGGCCGTCGGCAAGGCGCAGGACGACAAGGACCTGCAGGCCGAGGGCAAGAGCGACCAGGCCAAGGGCAACATCAAGCAGGCCGGCGAGAAGGTGAAGGACGCGTTCCGCTGACTCCGTGACGACGACGGGTCCGGCCGCGCCCGGCCGGCTCGTCGTCGGAAGATCAGTAACCGCGGGAGAAGCGCTCCCCGGCGAACCCGTACACCGGGGTGCCGTCCGGGTCGCGCCGCGCGAGGCGATGCACCGCGAAGACGTTGACCCCGGGGATCGTGCCGCCGTTCATCCCGTCGGTGGGCGTGCGCGGCCCTTTCTCCACCAGCACGAGGTACTCCTCGGGCGGCGGCGCGGACTCGATGATCCGCACGTCGTGCTCGCCCGCACAGGGTCCGTCCTGGAGCCGGATGCGCATCGTCGCCCCTCCCTCGTGCCGACCGGGAATCCATCGTCGCACGGGCCCGACGACGGTGAGTCTCACGGCACAGCTCGGACGTCCGAGTTCTTCTTGACGCGGTGCACCACGGAGAGGAACCTCGAACACGTCGATCATGCCCCCCGTGATCGACGTGAGCCCGGTCGGTGTCCCCCCGCCGACCGGGCTTCTTACTTCTCCGTGCCCGTCGCCGCCCTTCCGGTGGCCCGATCGGGCGAAGTCTTCCCCGTCCGGTGGAGCGGGGTGTCCGGTGTCACGGTCCGTTCATCGATCCGTCACCCCACGGTCGCCCGCCGACGTGTGAAGTGCCATCGACGGGGCATTCTGGCTGCGTCCTGCGAGGGCCGGTGCGAGGAGGCGGGGACCGTGGACGACGAGGAGCGCACCCGTCTGCGCGACCTCGTGCACCGCGCCCACGAGGCTCTCGGCGAGATCGTCGAGATGCAGGCGCGCTGCCCGGCCGACGTCGACCGCTTCGACTGGTCGGCCGACCTCCTCGACGGGCTGGCCCGCGTCGCGCTGCAGGTGGGCGACGCCGCCGCGTCTCTGTCCGGCAGCGAGGACGACGAGCTGGAGCGCCGTTCCCGCGAGCTCGCCACCGCCATCGTGCGCCGCCGCAACGAGGCGCTCATCCCCGTGCGGATGCCCCGCCGGAGCGCGACCCGATCGGCTGCCGCCTCGCTGCTCGGCTCGCCGCGGGCCCTCACCTGACGGCTACCCTGCCCGGCGTGTCCCGCCCCGCCGACACCGTCGGCCGCCTGCTCGTGCGCTGCCCGGACCGCTTCGGCATCGTCGCCGCCGTCTCCTCGTTCCTCTCGGCCTCCGGCGCGAACATCCTGTCGCTGGACCAGCACGCCACCGCGACCTACGGCGGCACCTACTTCCAGCGCACCGAGTTCGCGCTGCCGTCGCGGGACCTCGACGGCCTGCGCGCCGCCTTCGCCTCCGACGTCGCCCGGCACTTCGGGATGGACTTCACGGTCACCGACGCCGCGGCACCCAAGCGCATCGGCGTCCTGGTGTCGAAGAGCGACCACTGCCTGCTCGACCTGCTCTGGCGCACGCAGCGGGGCGAGCTCGACGTCGAGGTCGCGGTCGTCATCTCCAACCACCCCGACCTCGCGCCGGCCGTCGGGTCGTTCGGGGTGCCGTTCGTGCACGTCCCGGTGACGCCGGAGACCAAGCCGGAGGCCGAGGCACGCCAGGCCGAGCTGCTCGCGGGCGTGGACCTCGTCGTGCTCGCCCGGTACATGCAGATCGTCTCCGGCTCGCTGCTCGCGGCGGTCGGCAGCCCGATGATCAACATCCACCACTCGTTCCTGCCCGCGTTCGTGGGTGCGGTGCCCTACCGGCAGGCCAAGGAGCGGGGGGTGAAGCTGGTCGGCGCGACCGCGCACTACGTCACCGAGGAGCTCGACCAGGGGCCGATCATCGAGCAGGACGTGGTCCGCGTGAACCACCGGCACTCCGCCGCCGACCTCACGCGGCTCGGGGCGGACGTCGAGCGGTCGGTGCTGTCCCGCGCGGTCCGCTGGCACTGCGAGGACCGCGTGATGCGCGACGGGAACACCACCGTCGTCCTGTGATCAGGCCGCGTAGGCCAGCCACATCGCGCCGACGATCACCGCGAGGACGACGAGCAGCGCGAGCGCGGAGGCGAGCGTGGGCGGCTTCGCCGAGGGCATGGCCATGGTGGGACTCCTCGGACTCCTCGGTACACGGGGTTCTGCCGGCTCATCGCGGCGGCGGCCCGGGCCGTGAGCCGGTGTCACCCGATCGTGACCCATAGTCCTTCAACAGGACTCTCTGATACGTTCCGAGGATGCGGGAACAGCTGGACGCGATCGTCGGGACGTGGCGCACCGAGGGCGAGGTGGACGACGGCACCCCGATCCGCGGCACGGACGCCTACGAGTGGCTGGGCGGGGAATTCGTCGTCCACCACGTGGACGTACGCATGGGCGAGACGGCGGTGCGCGCCCTCGAGGTCATCGGGCCGCTGTCGGCCTCGCCCGTGCCGTCCCGCGCGTACGGGGGCGACGGGTCCGTGGAGGACTCGACCGTGGCGCTCACGGACGACGGGCACCTGACCTTCGGGACGGACGGCGCCCGCTCGGTGCTGCGGGTCGACGGCGACACCGCGACCGGCGTGTGGCACCGCACCGGGGCCGACGAGCCCTGGATGACGCTGCGGCTGACCCGCTCGTGAGCACCGTCGAGGAGGTCGTCGCGGCCGCCGACGTGCCGGGGATCGTCGCCCTGACCGCGCGAGGCGACGACGTGCGGGTCACGACGGCGGGATCGCGGTCGGTCGGCGGGGAGCCGGTCCGGCGGGACTCGCTGTTCCGGATCGCGTCGATCACGAAGCCCGTGATGGCGTCGCTCGCGGAGCGGCTGCTCGACGACGGGGTGCTGGAGCTCGACGAGCCCGTCGACCGCCTGCTGCCCGAACTCGCCCGGCCGCGCGTGCTGCGGGCGCCCGACGCGGCGCTCGACGACACCGTGCCGGCGGACCGGCCGATCACCGTGCGGGACGTCCTGACCTACACCGCCGGGTTCGGCATGACCCTGGAGATGTTCGGGGAGCCGACCTGGCCGTGGACGGCGGCGGTGACGGCGGGCCGGCTGAACCTCATCGGCCCGCCGGACCCGGACCTGCCACCCGACCAGGACGCCTGGCTCGCCGAGCTGGCCGAGCTCCCGCTGCTCGCCCAGCCCGGCGAGCGGTGGCTCTACCACGGGTCCGGCCAGCTGCTGGGTGTCCTCCTGGCCCGCGTGGCCGGCCAATGGCTGCCCGAACTGCTGGCCGAGCGGGTGACCGGGCCGCTGGGCATGGTCGACACCGCGTTCTGGACCACCGACACCGACCGGCTCGTGACGGCGTACTCGGGCGAGGAGGTGTTCGACGCCCCCGACGGGAAGTGGACCCGCCCGCCCGCCTTCCCGGACGCGGCCGCCGGGCTCGTGTCCACCGTCGACGACCTGTTCGCCTTCGCCCGCTCGGTGCGCGACCGGCCGCCGATGACCCGGGAACAGCTGACCCCGGCCCAGCGGGAGAGCGCCCACGCCTCGGGCTTCCTCGAACCGGAGCTGAGCTGGGGCTACGGCGTGTCGGTGACCGTCGACGGGCCACGCGCGGGCTCCGTCGGCTGGGCCGGGGGGCTGGGCACCAGCTGGCACGTGGACCCGGCCCGCGACCTGACGGTCGTCGTCCTGACCCAGAAGCTCTTCACGGGCCCGGACGACATCGCGCTGCACACCCGGGTGGTCGACGCGGCCTACGCGGAGCTCGCCCCGTCCTGACGTCGCACTCGGCGGTGGCACGATCGACGGCGTGGAGTTCGTGGACTGGTCCGACGACGGTCCGGCGGTGGTGCTGCTCGACCAGCGGGCGCTGCCCGGCGCGACGTCCTGGCTGACGCTGCGCACGGTCGACGAGCTCGTCGACGCCATCCGCACCCTCGCGGTCCGCGGCGCGCCGAGTCTCGGGATCGCCGGGGCCTACGGCGCCGCGCTCGCGTGCGCCCTCGACGAGCCGGACGCCGCGGAGCGCGTCGCCACCGCCCGCCCGACCGCGGTCCCGCTCGCCCTCGGCGTCCGCCGCGCCATGACCCGCCTCGACGACGGCCCGGCGGCGGTCCTGGCCGAGGCCCGCGCGGTCGCCGCCGAGGCCGCCGTCGTGAACGCCCGGGCCACGGAGCGGGCCGCCGACCTCGTCCAGGAGCTGCATCCGGGACGGACACGTGCCCTGACCCTCTGCAACACGGGCGACCTGGCGTGCGGACCCGGCGGTTCGGCTCTCGGCGCGATCCTGCGGCTGCACGACCGCGGCGCCCTCACCGAGGTCCTGGCCTGCGAGACCCGACCGCTGCTCCAGGGCGCCCGGCTCACGGTGTGGGAGCTGGACCGGGCCGGTGCCCCGCACCGCCTGTGCGTCGACTCGGCCGGGCCGGCCGCGATCGCCTCCGGACTGGTCGACGCGGTGCTCGTGGGCGCCGACCGGATCGCCGCGAACGGCGACACCGCGAACAAGATCGGCACCTACATGCTCGCGTGCGCCGCCGCGCGCTCGGGCGTGCCGTTCCTCGTCGTCGCCCCCGAGGAGACGATCGACCCGGCCACGCCCACCGGCGCCGACATCGTCGTCGAGGAGCGCGGGGCCGACGAGGTGCGCGGGATCGCCGGCCTCGAGCACACCCCGGTCTACAACCCCGCCTTCGACGTCACGCCGTTCGAGCTGATCACCGCGGTCGTCACCGAGAAGCAGGTCTGGCGCTAGCCGCGGAACGCCGCCGCGGCCGCGACCCCGGCGTCGAGGTCCCACCCGGGCACGTCCGCCACCGCCCGCAGCTGCTCCCGGGTCGGCGCGCCGTCCGCCGTGATCAGCGCGTCCACGTCGGCGGGCCGCACCGGCGTCTCGACCTCGTTCTCCACGAACTCGACGATCAGCTCCCGGCACCGCTCGTGGTCGGCGAACACCGGGTGCAGCGAGGCGAAGCCGTCCTCGATCTCGTAGGGCGCCCGCGACCACCCGGACCCGCCGAACCCGTACACGAAGCCGACCCACAGCCCGTCGCCCTCGGCCGCGGCCACCGGCGGCTCCCACCAGTCCGGGGCGTCGGCGAGCAGGTCGGTCTCCTCCTCCTGGAAGTAGGTCGCGGCCGCGCGGAAGTAGGTGTCGGAGTACTCGTGGTCGTGGCCGACGAGCACGGCGCGACCGTCGCCGAGCAGGTGCAGGTCGGCCCAGTTGCCGCCGCCGTCGTCGTAGTGCCAGCGACCGGGCTCGGCGAAGGCGCCGCTGCCCCAGCCGCGCGCGGCGAGGATCGCGGCGAACGCGGCCCAGCGGCCACGCATCGTCGTCGGAGTGGGCAGGTCGACCGGGACGAGAGCCATGCGCGCATCCTGGCGTCACCCGATCCGGGCGGGAGCACCCGGTTCGGCACAATGCCGCCATGTCGGTCCTGCGGGATCCCCTGACGGTCGCGGTGCCGTTCTTCATCGTCTTCGTGGTCCTCGAGGCCGTCTCGTTCGCGGTGTTCGCCGACGACGACCTGCGCGGCTACGAGCGGCGCGACACCGTCACGAGCGTCGTGAGCGGGATGGTGGCGCTGGGGTTCAACACCGTGGCCCGCGGCATCGCGCTGCTCGGCTACGCGGTGCTGTACGAGCTGACGCCGCTGCGCCTCGACCCGTCGAGCCCGTGGACCTGGGTCGGCGTCCTGCTCGGCGTGGACCTGCTCTGGTACGGCTACCACCGCACCGCGCACCGCGTCCGGCTCGTCTGGGCCGCCCACCAGGCGCACCACACCAGCGAGTACTTCAACTTCTCCACCGCGGCCCGCCAGAAGTGGAACCCGTGGTTCGAGATGCTGTTCTGGGTGCCGTTGCCGCTGCTCGGGGTGCCGCCGTGGATGATCTTCACGGCGTTCTCGATCACGCTGGTCTACCAGTTCTTCGTGCACACCGAGCGGATCGGGACGCTCCCGCCGCCGGTCGAGTTCGTGTTCAACACGCCGTCGCACCACCGCGTGCACCACGCGAGCGACCCGGAGTACCTGGACCGGAACTACGGCGGGATGCTCATCGTCTGGGACCGGCTGTTCGGCACCTACGCCGAGGAGACCCACCGGCCGCGCTACGGGCTGACCACTCCGCCGCCCACGCAGCACGTCGTCGGGCTGCAGTACCACGAGTTCGCGGCGATCTGGCGCGACGTCCGCACGGCGACCACGTGGCGGGGGCGGCTCGCGCCGGTGTTCGGACCACCGCGGGGTGCCCCCGCCGAGAGGACCCTCATCGGTCCGCCGACGACCCTCGCGGACCGATGAGGGTCCTCCCGATCAGCCGACGGAGCGCAGCGCCTCGTCGATGATCGACACGCCCCGGTCGATCTCGGCCTCGGTGGCGGTCAGCGGCGGCGCGATCCGGAACGTCCCGCCCATGCCCGGGAGCTGCACGATGTTGACATGCAGGCCGAGCTCGGCGCACCGCGCGGTCACGGCGGCGCCGAGCCGGTCGGCGTCCTCCCCACCCAGCTCCAACCCCACCATCAGCCCCCGGCCGCGCACGTCGGCCACCACCTCGTGCGGCAGCGACCGCAGCCCCGCCTGCAACCGCTCGCCCAGCTCCCGGGCGCGCACGTCCAGGTGCTCGCGCGCCAGGACGTCGAGCACGGTCAGCCCGACGGCGGCCGGCAGCGGGTCGTTGACGTGGGTGGTGAAGAACAGGAAGCCGCGCTCGTGGGCGCGTTCCTCGATCTCCGCGCTGGTCAACACGGCGGCGAGCGGGAGCCCGGCGCCCAGGGTCTTGGACAGCGTGAGGATGTCGGGCACCACGCCGTCGCGCTCGAAGGCGTACCAGTCGCCGGTCCGGCACAGCCCGGTCTGCGCCTCGTCGACGATCAGCAGCATCCCGCGCTCGTGGCACTTGTCGCGCAGGGCGGCGAGGTAGCCCGGCGGGAGGTCGACCACCCCGCCCGAGCTGAGGATCGGTTCGACGATGCACGCGGCCGGCGCCCCCACCGACTGCGCGTCGACCAGCTCGAAGCCGAGGTCGAGCTGGCGACGCCAGTCCAGCTCGCCGTCCGCGCCGACGATGGAGGGCCGGAACCGGTCGGGGACCGGCAGGGCCACGTTCCCGGGCGCGATCGGGCCGTAGCCCGTGCGCCCGGCGCTGTAGGTCGCGGCCGCCGCGGCGTGGGTCATCCCGTGCCACGACCGCGCGAACGACACGACCTCGTGTCCCCCGGTGACCAGCTTCGCCATCCGCAGCGCGGCCTCGTTGGCCTCCGCGCCCGTCGTCAGGAAGACGGCCTTCTCCAGCGGCGCGGGCAGGGTGTCGACGAGGCGCTCGGCGAGGTCGAGGACCGGGCGGCTGAGCATGCCCGAGTGCAGGTGGTCCAGGCTCGCGACCTGCTGCTGCACGGTCGCCACGATCTCCGGGTGCGAGTGCCCGAGGATGGCGCTCATCTGCCCGGAGGTGAAGTCGAGCAGCTCCCGGCCGTCCTCGGTGAACACCGAGCTCCCCGCGGCCCGCGCGATCAGCTCCGGGGCGAACGCCCCGCGGCCCGAGTAGCGGATCAGGTGCTTCTGGTCGCTCACGTGCTCGGATGCTTCCCGACGTCGGGTCGTGCCGCCAGGGCCTCCGGGTCCCACCGGGCGCGGAACTTCGTCGTCATCCGGCGCAGGACGTCGAGCTGCGCGGGGTTGTAGAGATCCTCCATGGCACGTCCGAGGGTCCGCAGGTACTTCGTGAGGCCGCCGGGGGCGTCGGACCCGAACGTCGTGATCCGCGGGTCGGCGACGGCGCGCGCCAGGACGACGTCGGCGAAGCGGGCGGCCAGCCGGTCACGGGTCGCGTCGTCGGCGTCGGCGGGGAGGTCGTCGAACTCCTCGCTCAGGGCGGCGTCGGTGTCGTCGTCGCGCAGCAGGTCCGCGTACGCCCGCCGCCCCTGTTCGCCGAGCGTCCGGCCCATCACCGCGACGAGGTTGCGGTCACGGTCGGAGAGCTTCGCGCCCGAGGCGACCGCGAGGTCGGCCGGCAGGTCGGTGGGCACCTCGTGCTCGAGGATGTCCGCCAGCTCCGCTCGGAGCTGCTGCAACCGCTCGACCTGGGCGGCGAGATCCTCGTCGAGCGCCCGCAGCGCCTCGGCCGGGTGCTCGTCGGCCGCGCCGAGCTCGGCGATCTGCGGCAGGGAGAAGCCCAGGTCGGCCAGCCGCTTGATCCGCAGCAGCCGCACCAGGTGCGCGACGCCGTACTGCTTGTAGCCGTTGCTGCGCCGGTCGGGCTCGGGCAGCAGCCCGACGTCGTGGTAGTGCCGCACCGACCGCAGGCTCGTGCCCGCCAGTTCGGCCAGTTCCCGCGTGCTCCAGCCCACGGGTCCCATCCTGCCCTTGAGTGTGCCGCGACGGCACGGTGTCCGGTGGTGGCAGTCGGAGAAGGAGGACCCGTCATGACCCCGCTCATCCCCGTCGAGGAGTTCCTCGCGCCGCCCGAGCGCACCCGGGCGACGCTCTCCCCGGACGGCACGCGCATCGCGTTCCTCGCCCCGTGGAAGGAGCGGCTCAACGTCTGGGTGGCGCCGGTGGACGACCTGGACGCCGCCCGCTGCGTGACCGCCGACGAGACCCGCAGCATCCACGACTACTCGTGGGCCGACGACCGGTGGCTCGTCTACGTCCAGGACGACGGGGGCGACGAGCACTTCCACCTGTTCCGCGTGGACCTCGACGACCCGGACGCCGCCGTCGTCGACCTCACCCCCTTCCCGGGCGCCCGCGTCTTCGGCCGTGACCTGCCTCCCGGGCGCCCGGGCACCGTCGTCGTGTGGATCAACCACCGCCGGGCCGACGAGATCGACACCTGCGAGATCGACCTCGCCACCGGGGAGCTGACGGTGCTGGTCACCGGCGACAGCGGCTCGGGCACGCAGCTCGCCCCCGGCGGCGACCTGTACGGGGTCGGGCAGGACGAGGACGGGGACTGGACCGTCGAGCACCGCGCCCCGTCCGGCGAGGTCCGGACCGTCCTGACGATCGACGCCGCGGACCACCCCATCGGCCCGTTCCCGGTGCAGCTCACCCCGGACGGCACCGGCCTGTGGCTGGGCCGGCACGGCCACACCGACCGGCTGCGGCTGGTGCACGTGGACCTCGCAACCGGGACCGAGACCGAGGTCGCGGGCCATCCGCGCCACGACGTCGACACCCGCGCCCAGGTCTTCCCGACGATGCCCTCGCCGCTGATCCGCGACCGGGCCGGGGAGCTGCTGGGCGTCCGGTACTCGCGCGAACGGCAGGAGATCGTCCCGGTCGGCGAGGAGTTCGCGGCGGTGCTGGAGCGGCTCGAGTCGCTGTCCGACGGCGATCTCGGGGCGATCTCCACCGACGCCGGGCGCCGCCGCTGGCTGGTCTCGTTCGTCCACGACCGGGAGTGGGGCGCCACCTGGCTCTACGACCACGCCACCGGGGAGGCCCGCACGCTCTTCCGCAGCCACCCGCACCTGGACCCGGAGACCCTCGCCCCGACGGTCCCGGTGACGATCCGCGCCCGCGACGGGCGCGACCTGCCGTCGTACCTGACGGTGCCGCTGGACCGGGCGGAGGACGAGCAGCTGCCGATGGTGCTGGTCCCGCACGGCGGGCCGTGGACCCGGGACTCCTGGGGTCACGACCCGACGGCCCAGATCTTCGCCAACCGGGGCTACGCGGTGCTGCAGGTGAACTTCCGCGGGTCGACCGGCTTCGGCCGCGAGCACATGCAGGCCGCCATCGGCGAGTTCGCCGGCACCATGCAGGACGACCTCGTCGACGCCGTCGAGTGGGCCGTCACCGCGGGCCACGCCGACCCGGCGCGGATCGGGATCTTCGGCGGCTCCTACGGCGGCTACGCGACGCTGACCGGGGTCACCCGCAACCCGAACCTCTTCGCCGCGGCCGTCGACTACGTGGGCATCTCCAACCTGGCGACGTTCATGCTCGCCCTGCCCGAGGCGATCCGCCCGGGGCTGCGGAACAACTGGTACGCCTACGTCGGCGACCCGACCGACCCGGCGGCGTACGCGGACATGCTCGAGCGGTCGCCGATCACGCACGCCGACCGGATCGTCGCCCCGCTGATGGTGTTCCAGGGCGCGAACGACGTGCGGGTGCCGCAGTCGGAGTCCGACACGATCGTCGCCTCGCTGCGCGACCGCGGCGTCGAGGTGGCGTACCGCGTCTACGACGACGAGGGCCACATGTTCGCCCAGACGGAGAACCTCGTGGACATGTTCCGGGCGACCGAGCGGTTCCTCGCCGAGCACCTCGGCGGGCGGAGCGGGTGAGGACCCACCTCCCTGACGGCGGGACCCGTCGTCAGGAAGGCACCGGCTCCTCCGAGCGCGTGGGCACGCGGGCGAACACGACGCCCGCCGCCAGGGCGAGCGGGAACATCAGCACGCCGTAGACCGCGGCGGGGACGGCGAGCCGCTCGACGCCGAGCACGCCGACCGCGACGGCGATCGCGAGCGTGCTGTTGTGGATCCCGACCTCGAACGCGGACGCGACCGCCTGCCGGTGGTCGACGCGGAGCAGGCGCGGGAGCAGGTAGCCCAGCGCCAGGCTGATCACGCAGAACGCCACGACGACGAGCCCGACGTCGACGAGCAGTCCGACGAGCCCGTCGCGTTCGGCGAGCAGGGCGCCGGCGATCACGCCGGCGAGGACGACCGCGGAGAGGATCCGCACCGGGCGGTCGGCGCGGTCGGCGAACCCCGGCGCCACCCGCCGGACGACCATCCCGACGGCGACCGGCACCAGCACCACCGCGAACACCTGCAGGGTCTTGCCGACCTGCAGCCCGACCGTCCCGCCCAGGCCGAACCACGTGAGCGACAGCCCGAGGACGACCGGCAGGGTGAGGACCGCCAGGACGGAGTTCACCGCGGTCAACGTGATGTTGAGGGCGACGTCGCCGCGGAAGAGGTGGCTGAACAGGTTCGCGGTGGTGCCGCCGGGCGAGGCAGCGAGCAGCATCATCCCGACGGCGAGCAGCGGTTCGAGCCCCGTCGCGAGGACCAGCCCGAAGCAGACCAGCGGCAGCACGAGCAGTTGCGTGCCGAGGGCCGCGGCCACCGGGAGCGGTCGTCGGCCGACCCGCCGGAAGTCGGCGACGGTCAGCGAGAGCCCGAGACCGAGCATGACGACGGCGAGCGCGGCGGGCAGCCCGACGGAGACGAACGCGGAGTCCATGGACCCTCCTCGGCGGTGAGCTGTCTCATGGTGCCGGTCGGGAGGAATCGCCCACAACGGGCGGATCGGTCCTTGAGGGTGCCGCGGCGGCAGGGTGTCGGCTGGTCGTCATGAACCTCCCCCGGGCCATGTACCTGCTCTGCCACGACCTCGACCGCGCCCGCCTCGGCGAGGACACCGACCTGGTGCGCGGGGCCCTGCTGCGGGCCGCGGCGGTCGCCGACCTCCGCCTGTCCGGGCTGCTCACCGACGACGGCGGGCGCGCCGCCCGCGTCCCGGCACTCGGCGGTCCCGACGACGGGTTCCTCGCCGACGTGCTCGCGGCGGTCCCCCTCGGTGGGACGGCGAGCTGGTTCTCGGTGGTGGACACCGCGTGGGACACCGCCGAGGCGCGGGTCCGGGGGCCCCTGGCGGAGCTCGGCGTCATCACCCCCGGTCGGCGTCGGCTGTGCGTCGCGGGCTCGCGGACGGTGGCGGTGTCGCCGGAGGCGCGGGAGCTGCGGACGCGGGTCCGGGCCGCCCTGCTGTCCGGTGATGCGGCTGCTCCAGTCCGCGACGCGGTGCTGGCGGTGCTCGCGGTCGACGGCGACGTCCGCACCGTCCTCGGCCGGCTCGAGCACCGCCGGCACCGGGCCGGGATCCGGGCCCTCGGCGCCCGCGTCGACGCGGAACTGCCCGGGCTGCGCACCGCGCTGGCCTGGTCGATCGCCGGACTGCGGACCGCCGCGAGCGCCTGGGAGTGGTCCGGGTCACGTCCGGCTTGAGTGTGCCGTGGCGGCACGGACTTCCCTGGACACCAGCACACCTGAGACTCACGGAGAACCCGATGAATGCGACCCGGCAGCCCCACGACGACGCCTCGATCTGCGCAGCCCCGACGACCCCGAAGGCCCCGAAGTCGCCGTCGGTGCTCGAACAGATGGGTGGCCGGAAGGGCTTCGTGTACTCCACGATCCCGGTGCTCGTGTTCGTGGCGGCGAACGCCTTCCTGCCGCTGTCCGTGACCATCGCGATCTCGCTCGCCGTCGGGTTCTTCACGACGGTGATCCGGCTGGTCCGCGGCGAGAAGGTCGCCCAGGCGATCGGCAGCCTCCTCGGCGTCGGGGTCGCCGTCGCGATCGTGGGCCTCACCGGATCGGCGAAGGACTTCTTCGTCATCGGCATCTGGGCCTCGGCGGCCGGCTTCGTCGTCACCGCGGGCTCGCTGGTGGCCCGGCGCCCGGTGACCGGCCTCGTCTGGAACCTCCTGCACGGCGGGAAGCACCGGTGGCGGGCCGACGGTCCGGCGCTGCGCGCCCACGACGTCGCGACGCTCGCCGCCGCCCTGGTCTTCGGCGCCCGCTTCGTCGTCCAGCAGTGGCTCTACCTCACCGACGCGACCGGCGGCCTCGGCGTCGCCCGCATCGCGATGGGAACGCCGCTGACCGTGCTCGGCGCCCTGGTCGTCGTCTGGGCCTTCCGCCGCAGCTCGAAGCGGCTACTCCCGAAGAACTGACCTCCCCCGCCGCCGGGCCCGCCACGACCGACCGTGGCGGGCCCGTCGTCGTGTCCGGAGCCCATACGGCGTGTGCGTCCCGCACACGGCTCCCCGTGGAGCCCACCGGTCTTCCGGCGCATTGCGAGCCGCACACGGCCGACGGAGGTGACCCGACCCCGAATCGGAGTTGCGTCGCGCAACGCCTCGCCCGGCACGGTCGATCGGTGCCCGCCGTGTGCGCGACGCACCGGAACCCGAGGCTGGTCATCGAGCCGACGAGGCGGGTAACGCGGCCCTCGGATCTTGCGACATCAGCCTCGACACACAGGATCGTCGGGGGGAACGACGCAGGTGCGCACGGCATACAAGGTCTGGTCGGGGATCGCGGCAGGGGTGTTCTGCCTCGTCGCCATCGGGGACCTCTCGGACAACGGGTCGAGCACGACGACGGCGCCGGCTGCGGTGAGCGCGGCGGCGGCGCCCGCGACGTACGTCCCGGCGGCCCCGGCGGCCCCTGCTCCGGTCGCCCCGGTCGAGCCTGCCGGGGACGCCGTGACGGTGACCGACGTGATCGACGGCGAGACCGTCGTCGCGGACGGCCAGAAGATCCGCGTGCTGGGCATCGACGCCTGCGACGTCTCCACGTACGGCGGGAAGCAGGCCAAGCAGACCGCCGAGACGTTCCTCGAGGGGCAGCAGGTCACGCTGCGCACCGAACCCGGCGTCGAGAAGGACCGGAACGGCCGGCTGCTGCGCTACGTCGACATGAGCTCCGGCGACTACGGGACTCTCGCGGTCGTCTACGACCACACCGGTGTCGACTCGTCGAGTCAGGCCGATCCGACGTACCTGTCCGAGCTGCGGTCGGCGGACCCGAACGGCCGGACGTGTTCGGCCCCTCCGTCCTCGAACTCGTCGTCCTCGTCCGACGATGACGACGACGTGTACGTCCCGCTGCCCCGTCGCGGGGACAACGGACTGCCCGACGGCGCCCTGACCGGCGGCTACTGCGCGAAGAAGTGGTGGTGCTGACGATGGCGTCGCGACGTTCCGGCTCGTCCGGCCTCGGCTCGGTCATCGGGGTCCTGCTCCTGATCGGCCTCGCTCTCCTGATCATCAAGTGGGCCCTGATCACCGCGGCGATCCTCGCCGTGCCCTTCGGCCTCTGGTGGGTCTACGACCAGGTCCAGCAGCGCCGGGTCCTCGACCGGCGCGCGGAGGTCGAGGGTCGTGCGGTCGTCGACGCGGCCGGCGGCTGCGGCTGGTGCGGCTCCCGGATCGCGCATCGCGACGGCTATACGGGCAGCCTCCTCATGCCCGCCGACCACCACCGCGACGAGATCGAGGCCGCGCTCGCGGCGTGACACGAGAAAGGGCCCGCCACCGGTGGTGACGGGCCCTCGTGATGCGCGCCCGAAGGGATTCGAACCCCTAACCTTCTGATCCGTAGTCAGATGCTCTATCCGTTGAGCTACGGGCGCATGATCTTCAATTGTACGGCGGCCCTGCCCGACCACCGCTGCGGAGGCTCCGGGATTTGAACCCGGGATGGGGGGTTACCCCAAACCGCATTAGCAGTGCGGCGCCATAGACCAGACTAGGCGAAGCCTCCCGGAGCCCTGGGGCCCACCGAGGGAAGACAGTACACGGGCACCGCGACCCGGTTGACCACCACCCCCGCCCGGACCGGGCGGCCCCGTCGTCGGGAACCAAGATCGGGACTTCGTGAGCGTGTCGCAGCATCCCTTGCGCGTGTCGCTCCCGAACTCGTGATCGTCATCCGCAGTTCGGTTGCGCGCGATGTGACACGTGCGGCGGTCCGCATGGGTGCGGCGATGCCGGGGGTAGCCCGGTCTGGACCGATCCCGAGGAGGACACCTGCCGTGAAGGCGACGCTGATCTACGGAGCGGGCGACATCCGGGTCGAGGACGTCCTCGACCCGACGCTGCAGAGCTCCACCGACGCCATCGTGCGGATCACGCACGCGTGCATCTGCGGCTCGGACCTGTGGCCGTACAAGAGCCGCGAGGCCACCGACGAGGGCGGCCGCATCGGCCACGAGTTCATCGGGGTCGTCGAGGAGACCGGCTCGGACGTCGGCCGGGTGAGCAAGGGCGACGTCGTCGTCGCACCCTTCTTCTACGCCGACGGCACCTGCGAGTACTGCCGCGCCGGGCTCACCTCCGCGTGCCCGAACGGCAGCGCCTGGGGCGCCGAGACCGACGGCGGTCAGGGCGAGGCGGCGCGGGTGCCGTTCGCGGACCACTCGCTGATGAAGCTCGACGTGCCGGTCGAGTCCGAGCTGATGCCGAGCCTGCTGACGCTCTCCGACGTGTTCGGCACCGGGCACCACGCCGCCGTCTCGGCGCGGGTCGAGCCCGGCAAGGACGTCGTCGTCGTGGGCGACGGGGCGGTCGGCCTGCTGGCCGTGCTGGCGTCGAAGCGCCTCGGCGCGGAGCGCATCGTCCTGATGGGGCACCACAAGGACCGCACCGACCTGGGCCGCGAGTTCGGCGCCACCGACGTGGTCGCCGAGCGCGGCGAGGAGGGCGAGCAGAAGGTCCGCGACGTCCTCGGCACCGACGGCGCGCACTCGACGATCGAGGCGGTCGGGTACGACCAGGCGCTCTCGACGGCGCTGAACGTGACGAAGCCCGGCGGGTACGTCGGCATCGTCGGGGTCCCGCAGAGCGGCACGATCCCGAACGCGGGGCGGAAGTTCGGCGCCAACATCACGATCGCCGGCGGCATCGCGCCGACGCAGGCGAACATGCACGAGCTGCTGCCCGACGTCATGAACGGGTCGATCGAGCCGGGCAAGGTGTTCGACCGGACCATCGGGCTCGACCAGGTCGCCGACGGCTACCGCGCCATGAACGACCGCGAGGCGCTCAAGGTGCTGGTGCGTCCGTAGATGTGCGCTTCGCGCAGGTGAGCACTTTCCCGTGTCAGGACACGGACAAGTACTCACCTGCGGAGCACACGCAGCACCGCGGGCGGCCTGCCGCCGTAGCCCTCCGCCTCGAAGGCGGCCACGGCAATCCGCGGCAGGTCGCGCACCGCGTCGAACACCAGGTAGCGCGGCACCCACGCGGGGCCGAAGCGGGCGTTGAAGCGGTAGAGCGTCTCGATCTGCCACCACCGCGACGCGATCCGCAGCAGCCGGGCCCACAGGCGTGCCACCGGCCCCGCGCCGATCCGCTCCCCGCGCTCGAGCGCCGACCGGAACACCGCGAAGTTCAGTGAGACCCGGTCCACGCCGAGTCCTCGGCACGCCGCGAGCAGGTCGGTGATCAGCAGCTCGTTCAGGCCGTTCTCGGTGACGGCGGGATCGCGGATCATGAGGTCCAGGGACAGCCCCTCGGTGCCCCACGGCACGAACTGCAGGAGTCCGCGCGGCGCTCCGTCGGCGACGGCGACGACGAGCACCGCCTCCGGGTCGTCGCGGGCGTCCCCCACCCGGGAGAGCGCCATCGAGAAGCCCCGCTCGTCCGGCCCGCCGCGCCAGCGCTCGACGGCGGCGTGCAGCTCGGCGAGCTCCTCGGCCGGGACGTCGCGCAGTCGGCGGACCGTGGTCTCGTAGCCCGCCCGCTTGATGCGCGAGACGGCCTGCCGGACGGTGCGCACCGCCCGGCCCTGCAGGGAGAACGTCGCGACGTCGACGACGGCCTCGTCGCCCAGCTCCAGCGCGTCCAGCCCGGCCTCCCGGGAGTACACGCGCGCACCGGTCTCCGAGCAGCCCAGGACTGCGGGCACCCAGCCGTGCCGGCGGCACGTCGTCACGAACTCCCCGATCGCGCCGGGCCAGGCCTCGACGTCACCGAGCGGGTCGCCCGAGGCGAGCGCCACGCCGGCCACCACGCGGTAGGCGACCGCCGCCTTGCCGGACTCCGAGAACACCACGGACTTGTCGCGGCGCAGCGCGAAGTAGCCCAGCGAGTCGGCCTTCCCGTGCCGGTCGAGGAGCGCACGGATGCCGGCCTCGTCGTCGGGCGAGAGCTGCGGGTGCGGCTCGGCGGAGCGCAGCCAGAAGTAGCCGCCGAGGACGACGGCGCCCACGCCGAACGTCAGGCCCACGGCGGAGGTCAGGTCGTCGTACCAGACGAACCGGAACGTCACCGGGCCCTCGACGCCGACCAGCGACAGCAGGGCGTGCAGCAGCTTGTCCCCGACCGACGGCCGGTCGAGCAGGAACGTCGGCCGGACGAACAGCAGCATCGCGCTGACGATGACGAAGCCGGCGACCAGCAGCTGCACCACGAGCCGCACGACGACGAGCCGGCCCAGCGGGTCGGGCACCGCGTCGAACTCGCGGCGGGTCCACAGCAGGCCGACCAGCAGGACGAGGGCGACGACCATCGGCGCGATCGGGTGCCGGCCGAGCAGGTGCGACACGACGATGACGACGCACAGCAGGACGGCCAGCTGCCACGCCCGCCGCTTGCGTCGCCGCAGGCCGGTGGCCAGCAGCATCAGACCGACCCCGGCGGTCGCGAGGACGACGGTGCCCACGAGCGACGCCTCGACCGGGAGCCCGAACCACGCCGCGGGCTCCAAGCGTCGTCGGGCGGCCGGGGCGAAGATCGAGACGATCGAGAGCAGGCCGACGATCCGGGCGGCCCAGACGACGACGCGGGCGATCCGGGCGCGGCGCCGACGTTCGCGGCGGGCCTCGTCGTCGGCGCCCTCCTCGGCGCCCACGACCCGGGTCCGTGTCACCTGGTCCTCCATGTGCGCGGGGCGCAGGTGAGCACTAATCGGGCGTATAGCCCCACTTAGTGCTCACGTGACGAAGTCACCTGAGGTGCGCGTCGAACCAGTTCAGCACGCGGTGCCGCGCCTCGCTCCGGGTCCCCTCCGCACCCTCGGACTCGTCCAGGGTGTCCGGGCGGGCGGCGTCGGCCGGGTCGTCGGTGTCGTCGAACCGGTGCTCGGCGGCGGGGTAGACGACGACGTCGACCACCGAGCCCGACGCGTGGGCGGCCTCGCGCAGCCGCTCGACGTCGGCCGGGTCGACCGGGTCGCCGGTCTCGCCGTAGAGCCCCAACCAGGGGCAGGTCAGCTCGCCGACCACGTCCAGCAGGGGCGGCAGCCCGTCGGCCAGGGGCTGCTTCACCCCGGCGGCCGCGACGGTCACGGCGGCCCCCAGCGAGCGCTGCGAGGCGACGACGAGCGCGGCGGTGGCCCCGAGGTCGAAGCCGAGGATGCCCATGCGGTCCGCGGGGACGCCGTGGTCGGCCAACCACCCGAACGAGGCGTCCGAGTCGGTGAGCACGGAGGCCCCGGAGACGTCGTCGGCGGAGCCGCTGCCGTGGAACAGGTGCGGGGCGACGACGAGCCAGCCCTCGTCCGCGAGGCCGTCCAGGATGCCCACGGTGCGCTCGGTGACCCCCTGCGAGGAGTGCAGCACCACGATGCCCCCGCGCACCGGGGTGTCGTCCGGCGCACCGACGGTCACCGCGAGCTCGGTGTCGTCGACGAGCGGGATCGTCTCCGTGCGGGTCGTCATGGGAGCAGCCTTCCATGCCCGGACCACCGGGTGCCGCGTGACCTGCCCCGATGGCCGAATCCGACTCCCCTGCGTGGATCCGAGCACTACGGTGGGGGTGTGACACCGCTGCGTCCGGACCTCTCCTCGCTGCCCGCCTACGTCGCCGGCCGGACGGTGCCCGGAGCGGTCAAGCTGGCGAGCAACGAGGTCGCGCTGCCGCCGCACCCGCACGTCCAGGAGGCCGTGGCGCAGGCCGTCGCCGCCGGCAACCGGTACCCCGACATCACCGTCACCGCGCTCTCCGAGAAGCTCGCCGGCCACCTCGGGGTGCCGCGGGAGCGGATCACCGTCGGCTGCGGGTCGGTGGCGCTGTGCGGACAGCTGATCGCCGCGGTGTGCTCGCCCGGCGACGAGGTCGTCTTCCCGTGGCGCTCGTTCGAGGCGTACCCGATCGTCTCGGTCATCGGGCACGCCACGGCGGTCCCGGTGCCGAACACCACCGGCGGGGAGCACGACCTCGAGGCCATGCTCGCCGCCGTCACCGACCGCACGCGCGTCGTCTTCGTCTGCAACCCGAACAACCCGACCGGCACCGCGATCCGTCGTCGGGAACTCGTCGACTTCCTCGCCCGCGTCCCCGAGCACGTGCTCGTCGTCCTCGACGAGGCCTACCGGGAGTTCGTCGCCGACCCGGAGGTCCCGGACGGGCTGACGATGCTCGACGCGCACCCGCACGTCGCCGTGCTGCGCACCTTCTCCAAGGCGCACCGCCTCGCGGGGCTGCGGGTCGGGTACGCCGTCGCCGCGCCCGACCTCGCCGCCGCCCTGCGCAGCGTCGCCGTCCCGTTCTCGGTGTCGAGCCCCGCCCAGGCCGCGGCGATCGCGGCGCTCGACGTGCTCGGCGAGCTCGAGGCGGACGCACGCGACACCGCCGCCGAGGCGCAGCGGATGGCGACGGCGCTGCGCTCCGCCGGCTACGAGGTGCCCGAGACCCAGGCCAACTTCTGCTGGCTCCCGCTCGGTGGGCGCACGCAGGCGTTCGCGGAGCACGCCCTGGAGCACAAGGTCGTCGTCCGCGCCTTTCACCCCGACGGCGTGCGAATCTCCGCGGGCGCCCCGGAGGAGAACGACCTGCTGATCGAGGCCGCCAGATCCTTCTCCTGACGACGTTCCCGACGCCGGGTGAGGGCCCGGTGCGCGGGCCGCTCGACGTAGCGGGTGAGCAGCCAGCCCAGCACGAACGCCAGGACCACGACGCCGAGCAGCCGGCCCCAGCCGTGGACGCCGGCGTAGTCCTGGGCGAGCCAGGCGAAGAAGTAGCCGATCTGCTGGTTCATCAGGTAGACGCCGTACGAGACGCCCGCGGCCCAGCCGATGATCGTCGGGAGCGGGCCCACGCGGAGGAAGTCCCAGTCCGGGCCGAGGGTCGCGGCCGCGACCAGCAGGCACGCGACGGCGAGGACGATCGCGGAGTCGGTGTCCGGGGTGATCACGGCCTCGGCGAGGACGCCGGCGGCCGTGAGGGCGGCCAGGTGGGTCAGCGAGATGCGGCGGGTGCTGGCCAGCCACATCGCGAGGCCGATCGCGAAGAGCTGCCAGCGCCACATGACGAAGCCGTCGGAGAGCCACGCGAGCCAGCCGGTGGCGAACGTCGCCAGCAGCACCGGGGCGATCACGCCGAACCAGGCGAGCAGCGGCAGGACACCCGGCCGCCGCCAGACGTCGCGGCCGAGGACGCCGACGGTCAGGGCGACCAGCGTGAACACCCCGAGCTGGAGCGGCAGCGTCCAGTACGAGTGGTCCATGAACGTCACGTCGGGGTCGAAGCCCTGGACCAGGAGCAGGTTCCCGACCAGGTCGCGCACGCCCGGGCGCCAGTAGCCGTGGTCGGCGGCGAGCAGCGTCGCGCCGTAGGTGACGAGGACCGCCACCAGGTACGCGGGCAGCAGCCGCGCGATCCGCTGCCACCACCAGCGCCCCGGACGGCGCTTGGCCACGGTGACGCAGATGAAGAACGCCGAGACCACCATCAGCGTGTTCGCGCCCGCCTCGACGCTCCACGTGAACGGCGGCGGCGCGAGCCAGGGCATGACGCCCTGCGCGGTGTAGGTGGCGTGCTGCACGACCACGGAGAGCACGGCGAGCACCCGGATGACGTCCCACGAGAGCCGCCGCTCCCCCGACGCCGCGGGCTGCAGGAGCCGGCCCGTGGGCTCGGCGCTGCGCGGGCGGTCGGTGAGGATGGTCATCGCTCGCGGAAGTTACGGACGGGTCCTGAGCGGTCGCTGAGAGCATCGTGTGGAAGCCCGGGTGGCCCGGTGGGCGGGCGATGACGGGCGCCCGGCGGCCCGTTCTCCCGGCGTGATCGTGAAAAACGGGTATGAGGGTGCCGATGCGGACGATGCGGCTGAGCCCGGTCTCCGATCCGGCGACCGACCTCGCCGAGATCGCAGGGCTGGAACTGAACTACGACCCCTCGACGACCGGCGGGAAGGGCTGGCACCACGACCGGCTGCGCCACCCGCTGGCGGTCGAGGAACCGGGCGACCCCGAGCCGGGCGGGCCGTGGGAGATCGCCTGCGGCCTCGTCCACGACTACGAGTTCGCCGACCGGTGGATCATGTCCGCCCTGTTCCACGGCGAGGCCCCGCTGAAGGGCCGCGACATGCTGCTCGAAGGACGGTTCGTGGTGCTGCGGTTCCCGATGGGGGTGCGCGTCGACACGGTGGTCGACGAGACCCGGCGTCGGGCGGACGGCACGGACGAGCGGGTGTGGGGCTGGAGCTACCAGACCCTGGGCCAGCACCTGGAGCGTGGCCGGCTGGTCTACGAGGTCGTCAAGAACACGACGACGGGACGGGTCGAGTTCGTCATCACCGGGGTCTCGTCGCGGGCCTCGATCCCGAACCCGGTCGTCGCGCTGGGGTTCATGGTGTTCGGCCGGTTCACCCAGCGACGCTTCTACCGGTCGGTGGCGGCCAAGCTCGAGGAGCGGGTGCGGTCGGTGCTGGAGGGCGCGCCGCGGCCGCGGCCGGCGCACGTCGGGCCGGGCGACATCGTGCGGGCGCCGTCGGCCTGATCCCGTCAGCCGTGGCACACCGCTGACGGTGGACGTCAGTAGGTCGCCACGGTGGGTGGGGGCACCATCGGCGTCATGACGTTCCTGCAGACCGCGGCCTCATTGGTGAACCGCGTGATGCTCCCCCTGGTGCGCTCGGGCGTGGGCTCGGGGGCGCTGGCGGTGCTCACCTACACCGGCCGACGATCCGGCCAGGTGTACTCGCTGCCCGTCGCCTACCGGCGCGACGGCGACCACGTGTGGATCGGCATCGGCGCGCCGGGGCAGAAGACGTGGTGGCGCAACTTCCTCGGCGACGGCGGGCCGGTCTCGCTGCGCGTCGGCGGTGAGGACCGGTCCGGGCACGCGCGGGCGGTGCGCGACGGCGGGTCGGACGTGCACGTCGAGGTCGAGCTCGACCCGGCCTGACCCGTCGTCAGGAAGGGGCGGAAGCGGGGGGATTCGAACCCCCGGTACCTCTCGGTACGTCCGCTTTCAAGGCGGATGCAATCGGCCGCTCTGCCACGCTTCCGCGCGCCAGGCTAGGCGACGGGAGGACCGGCCGTCCCCGAAGGCCCCGCATGTGCGAGTGGCGCCATCCTGACGTCAGATGTCAGCAACGGACCATTGCTGACACCGGGCGGCCCTACGGGCGGAGCTTCGCGACGATGCGCTCGAAGACGTCGCCCATGACGCGGCGCTCGTCCTCGTCCAGGAGGTCGACGAAGTGCTCGCGGACCCCGCGGAGGTGGTCCGGCGCGGCCTTCTCAAGACGCGAGAAGCCCTCGGGGGTGAGGACGGCGAAGACGCCGCGGCCGTCGGAGTCGCAGACCTCGCGGCGGACCAGGCCCTGGGCCTCGAGCCGGGCGACCTGGTGGGACAGCCGCGACTTGGAGGCCACGACCTCCTCGGCCAGCGAGGTCATGCGCTGGCGGTGGTCGGACTTCTCGGAGAGCCGGACGAGGATCTCGTAGTCGGCGAACGCCAGGTCGTGCGCGTCCTGGAGCTCACGACCCAGGCGGCCGAGCAGGAGCGCCTGCCCCGCGATGAAGTTGCGCCAGGCACGCCACTCCTCGGCGTCCAGCCAGCGCGGCTCCTCCGAGGTGGGCATTCCTCCATCATATCCGTCGCCCCGGCGCTTCTGCGCCTCCTGAGCCAGGCCGATACCGTCCGCCGTCGTGTACGGCATCGCCATCCGTGAGCCCGGCGGACCCCAGGTCCTCGAGTGGATCGAGCAGCCCGACCCCGAGCCCGGCACCGGGGAGGTCGTCCTCGACGTCGTCGCGGCCGGGGTGAACCGGGCCGACGTCATGCAGCGGCAGGGGAACTACCCGCCTCCGCCGGGCGCCTCGCAGCTCCCGGGCCTGGAGTGCTCCGGACGGGTCAGCGCGGTGGGCCCGGGCGTGAGCGGCTGGCACGTCGGCGACGAGGCCTGCGCGCTGCTCGCGGGCGGCGGCTACGCGGAGAAGGTCGCCGTGCCCGCGGCGCAGCTCCTGCCCGTTCCCGACGGCGTGTCGCTCGTCGACGCGGGTGGGCTGCCCGAGGTCGCGTGCACCGTGTGGTCGAACGTGGTCCTCGCGGCCGGCCTGCGCTCCGGGCAGACCCTGCTGGTCCACGGCGGGAGCGGCGGGATCGGGACGCACGCCATCCAGGTCGGGAAGGCACTGGGCGCGACGGTGCTCGCGACGGCGGGTCACGACGACCGCCTGCAGGTCTGCCGCGACCTCGGCGCCGACGCGGCCCTGGACTACCACGGCGACCTGGTCGAGCTGGTGAAGGAGGCGACCGACGGGCACGGCGCCGACGTGATCCTCGACCACATCGGCGCCCGCAACCTCGACGCGAACCTCGACTCGCTGGCCACCGGCGGGCGGATGGTGATCATCGGGCTGATGGGCGGGGCCAAGGGCGAGATCAACCTCGCCAAGATGCTGACCCGCCGGCTCTCGGTGGCCGCGACCTCGCTGCGGGGCCGACCGACCGACGGGCCGGACGGGAAGGGATCGATCGTCGCGGCGGTGCGCTCGGACCTGTGGCCGATGGTGTCGTCCGGCCGGGTGCGGCCGATCGTCCACGAGCGCATCCCGGTCCAGGAGGCCGCCCGCGCCCACGAGCTGATGGACGACGGCGGCGTCGTCGGGAAGATCCTGCTGACGGTCCGGGAGGGCTGACCGGCGGGCTCGTACCCCCCGCGAATGTGACGTCCGGTGTCAGCATGGCCGCACTGCTGACATCCCGCCGAGGGGCCCCTACAGCCGCGCCAACGCCCCCACCAGCGCGTCGATGTCCGCGCGCGACGTGTAGTGGGCGAGCCCGACCTTGACGACCCCGCCGATCTCGGCGCCCCCGATGACCTCCAGGGCGCCCTGGTCGCCCGGGTCGATCAGGACGCACACGCCCTGGTCGGCCACGCGCTCGGCGACCTCCTGGGCGGTGCGGCCGCGGACGACGAAGGCGACGGTCGGGATGCGGCGGGCCGGGTCGCCGATCACGGTGACGGCGGGGAGGAACCGCAGCTCCGAGACGAGGTAGGCGGTCAGCTCGTCGTGGTGGGCGCGCAGGGAGGACATCGAGGTGAGCACGCGGTCGCGGCGGGAGCCGGAGGCGCGGTCGTCGAGCTCGGCGAGGTGGTCCACGGACGCCACCAGACCGGCGAGCAGCGCGTACGGGGCGTCCCCGACCTCGAGGCGCTCCGGGCCCCGGGCGGCGGCGTCGAAGGACACCGCAGGCAGGCGGTCGAGCAGCTCCGGCTGCCGGAACACCAGCGCCCCCACCGCCGGGCCGCCCCACGCGGCGGCCGAGAGCACCATGACGTCGGCGCCCATCGTCTCCAGGTCGAGCGGCAGGTAGGGCGCGGCCGCGGAGGCGTCGACCACCATGAGCGGCTCGACCCCGGACAGCGGCGCCGGCAGCGCGTGGACCTTCCGGGCGATGGCGGCGATCTCGGTGCGGGTGCCGAGGTGGCTGCAGGCGGCCGTCACGGTGACGACGCGGGTGCGCGCGCCGAGCAGGTCGTCGTACTGCCAGCTCGGCAGCTCGCAGGTCTCGATGTCGACCTCGGCCCAGCGCACGGCCCCGCCGACCCGCCCGCTCGCCCGGGTCCACGGCAGCGTGTTGGCGCGGTCGTCCAGGCGGGACACGACGACCTCGTCCCCCAGGGCCCACGACGACGACAGCGTGTCGGCCAGCCGGTCCAGCAACGAGGCCGCGGAGGCGCCGAGCACCACGCCCTTCGGCTCGGCCCCGACGAGGTCGGCCACCGCGCGGCGGGCCGCCTCCACGATGGCGCTGCCCCGCTGCGAGGCCGGGAACACGCCGCCGGGCGGCGACACCGGGGCCCGCAGGGCGGACGACACTGCGGTGGCCACCTGCTCGGGCACCTGCATGCCGGCGGGCGCGTCGAGGTGGACCCAGCCGTCACCGAGCGCGGGGACCTGGCCCCGGACCCGAGCGACGTCCACCGTCATGCTCCAGTACGGTACGTCGGCTTCACGCCGTAGCCGAGGCCGGTCGCCCCGCTGCTCGATCGGCGGAGGGTGCCCGTCGGCCAGGGGCTCGACCGGCGTAGGTCCGGTGACGGCTCCCCGACGGTGTGGCTCTCCTGTCGCCGGGTGCCGGCAGTGCCCCATTGCCGGCACGGGGACCGTGCCCGCCGGCGAGGATCCGACAGGATGGACGCCATGAGCGAGGAGACCGGCGAGTCCGGCGTGTCCGCGGGGGACCAGGTCATGATCGTCGGACCGGACGGCACGCCCGTCGGGACGGTCCGGGTGCCGGGTGGCGAGGGCACGGACGGCGGTGACGGTCAGGAGTCCGACGAGAAGCGCGAGGACCTGTCGTCGGCCGTCGAGGAGCCGGCGAAGGTCATGCGGATCGGCACCATGATCAAGCAGCTCCTCGAGGAGGTGCGGGCCACCGAGCTCGACGACGCCAGCCGCCGTCGGCTCAAGGAGATCCACGCGTCCAGCCTGGCCGAGCTGGAGTCCGCGCTGTCCCCGGAGCTGCGCGAGGAGCTCGCCCGGATCATCGCCCCGTTCGACGGCGAGGACACCCCGAGCGACGGCGAGCTGCGGATCGCCCAGGCCCAGCTGGTCGGCTGGCTCGAGGGGCTGTTCCACGGCATCCAGACGGCCCTGGTCGCCCAGCAGATGGCGGCGCGGATGCAGCTCGAGCAGATGCGGCGCGGGCTCCCGGCGGGCGCCGGCGGCGCGTCCGGGCAGGTCGGGAGCGGGGGGACGACCGGCCAGTACCTCTGAGGGGCACGGGTACGCTCACCCGCCGTGGCCGTCCCTGCACTCGCGCGTCCCGGCGCCGACGATCCGTCGGGCGCCGACGAGGTGGGGTCGGACCTGCACGGCGCGTCCCCGCGGTCGTGGAAGCGCGCGTTCGCCGACATCCGCCAGGCGGTCGCCCAGCGTGAGCTGTGGGGCCACCTCGGCTGGCAGGACATCAAGCAGCGCTACCGGCGCTCCACGATCGGCCCGCTGTGGATCACGATCAGCATGGCCGTGACGGCGGCGGCGCTCGGCGGGCTGTACTCCCAGCTGTTCGGCCAGCCCATCGGCACCTTCATGCCGTACGTGACCGTCGGCTTCATGATCTGGTACTTCATCAGCGCCTGCGTGCTGGAGGGGACCGAGACCTTCATCGCCAACGAGGGCCTCATCCGGTTCCTGCCGGCCCCGCTGATGATCTACGTGTTCCGCACGGTGTGGCGGCAGGTCCTGTTCTTCGCGCACAACGTGGTCGTCTACGTCATCGTGCTGGCGATCTTCTTCGGCCAGCTCGACGAGCCCTACCGGATGATCAACCGGATGGCCGACGGGACGCAGGGCGTCCTGCACCCGGGCCTGAGCTGGACCGCGCTGCTCGCGATCCCGGCCTTCGTCGTCATCGTCGCGAACGGCCTCTGGGTCACGCTGCTGTTCGGCATCATCGCGACCCGCTTCCGCGACATCCCGCCGGTGGTCTCCAGCTTCATGCAGCTGTTCTTCACGATGACGCCGATCATCTGGACCCCGGACCTGCTGCGCGGCGGTGAGCCCGGCAGCGCGCGGGCCATCGTCGAGCAGCTGGCGAAGCTCAACCCCTTCTACCACTTCATCGAGATCTTCCGGGCGCCGTTGGTGGGGCAGGTGCAGAGCTGGACGCACTGGGCCGTCGTCGGCGTGATCACCGTGGTCGGCTGGGCGCTGGCCCTGATCGCGCTGCGCAACTACCGATCCCGCGTCGCGTACTGGGTGTGAGTCAGATGGTCTCGATCGATGTCCAGGGCGCGAGCGTCGACTTCCCGATCTTCGACGCGAAGAACCGGTCCCTGAAGAAGTCCGTCCTCGGGCGCGCGGGCGGTCGGATCACCGACGCCAAGGTGCCCGTGGTGGAGGCGCTGCGCGACATCGACCTGCACCTCCAGCAGGGCGACCGGGTCGGCCTCGTCGGCCACAACGGCGCCGGCAAGTCCACCCTGCTGCGCCTGCTCGCCGGCATCTACGAGCCGACCCGCGGGCGCGCCCGCATCCGCGGCCGCGTCGCCCCGGTGTTCGACCTCGCCGTCGGGATGGACCCGGAGATCTCCGGGCTGGAGAACATCCTGATCCGCGGGCTGTTCCTGGGGATGTCCCGCAAGGAGATGGAGCGCCGGGTCGACGAGATCGCCGAGTTCACCGAGCTCGGCGACTACCTGCGGATGCCGCTGCGGACCTACTCGACCGGCATGCGCGTGCGGCTCGCGCTCGGCGTCGTCACCTCGATCGACCCCGAGATCCTCATTCTCGACGAGGGCATCGGCGCGGTCGACGCCGCGTTCCTCGAGAAGGCCCGCGACCGCCTGCGCGACCTCGTCGACCGCTCCGGGATGCTGGTGTTCGCCTCGCACTCCGACGAGTTCCTGGTCGAGCTCTGCGACACCGCGATCTGGATGGACACCGGGGAGATCAAGGAGCAGGGGCCGCTGCGCGAGGTGGTGAGCCACTACAAGGGTCGGGACCTCTTCGAGACCCTGAGCCCGGAGACGCTGAAGCGGATCGGCCGGGAACGCGCGCCGGTCGTCGACGACGAGCCGGCGCGCTCATGACCTCGATCCACGCCGTCGTCGTCACCCGGCACCGGCCCGAGCTGCTGGCCGACGGGCTGGCCGTGATCGCGGGCCAGACCCGCCGTCCGGACCACCTCGTCGTCGTCGACAACGGACCGGACGAGAAGACCCGCGAGGTCGTCGAGGGCTGCGGTCTCCCGGTGACCTACCTCCCCTCGCGGCACAACCTCGGCGGCGCCGGCGGCTACGCGCTGGGCATGCTCACCGCGCTCGCGGCGGGCGCGGACTGGCTCTGGATGGCCGACGACGACGGGCGGCCGGCCGACGAGCACGTGCTCGCGACGCTGCTCGAGGTCGCCGAGCGCCGGGGGCTCGCCGAGGTCTCGCCGGTGATCGCGGACGCCGCCGACCCGGAACGCCTGGCCTTCCCGCTGCGCCGGGGCCTGACCTGGGTGCGCCGCCGCAGCGACCTCGACGGGTTCGGCGACGGCGAGCTCATGCCCGGCATCGCCCACCTGTTCAACGGCGCGCTGTTCCGGGCGTCGACGCTGGACGTGGTCGGGGTGCCGGACCTGCGCCTGTTCGTGCGCGGCGACGAGGTCGAACTGCACCGCCGCCTCATGCGCTCCGGTCTTCCCTACGGGACGTGCCTGACGACGGCCTACGTCCACCCCGACGGGTCCGACGAGTTCAAACCGATGCTCGGCGGCCGTCTGCACGCCCAGGACCCGGGCGACGCGACCAAGCGCTACTACACCTACCGCAACCGCGGCTACCTGCTCGCCCAGCCCGGACTGCGCAAGCTCGGCGCCATCGAGCACCTGCGCTTCGGCTGGTACTTCCTCGTGGAGCGGCGCGACCCGGCGGCGCTGCGCGAGTGGCTGCGCCTGGTCCGGCTCGGTCGACGCGAGAGATTCCGCCGCGCATGAGCTCCCCCTGCCAGACGGTCCGGTCGAGCTCCGCTCCGCTCCGTCTCCCCCCGGAGGTTCCCCCCACCATGTCAGGACGCCCTTCGTGCTGACCTCGGACTCGGTCCCGCCCGCCGCCACCCGCACCGAGAACGGCCGCCGGCCGGACCCGTCGTCGGGACGGGACGACGAGCGCGTGCTCCGGCGCTGGCGCTGGATCGCGATCGTGCTCGGCCTGTTCGGGACCGTGCTCGCGCTGGTGTTCCCGTTCCTGCCGGTCACCCAGGACACCGCGACGATCCAGTGGCCGAGCCCCACCACCGGGACCCGCTCGGTCGACGCCCCGCTGGTCGCGTTCCGGCCGGAGTCGATGAGCGCGACGATCCCGTGCGCGGCGATCCGCAGCCTCGACGCCCGCACGCCGCAGCGCGCCACCGTCTTCTCCACGACCCCGCCGCTGTCCCCGCAGGGCGCGCAGGTCGGGATGCAGGTCTTCGTCGACGGCGGGCAGCTCACGATCGCCGACCGCGGCCAGCAGGCCGCGCAGGAGCCGGTGCCCGCCGGCCCGTGCAACGTCACGATCGCCTCGGCCTTCGACGAGACCGTGCTGAACCTGGGCGCCGGCGCGGACGTCGTCCTCGGGGGCGACTTCCGCCCGCAGGTGGTCGGGATCTACTCCGACCTCGACGAGTCCCGCGACCCGACGACCGGGACCAGCGTCTCGATCACCCCGGACACCCGCTTCCAGACCACCGCCACGGCGCTCAAGGTCGCGGCCGGGGCGCTCGCGATCCTCTGCTTCCTCGGCGCGGTGTGGGCCCTGCACGTGCTCGACACCCGGGCCGGCCGGCGGGCGCCGCGGCTGGCCCCACGCCGGTGGTGGGTCCCGACCTGGCGCGACGGCGTGGTCGTCGCCGGCCTCGCGGTCTGGGCGGTGATCGGGTCCCAGACCTCCGACGACGGCTACATCCTCGGCATCGCCCGCGGCCGGGAGAGCGCCGGCTACATCGGCAACTTCTACCGCTGGTTCAACGTCCCCGAGGCGCCGTTCGGCTGGTTCTACGAGCTGTACGCGGTGTGGGTGCAGGTCAGCGACTCCGTGCTCTGGCTCCGCCTGCCGTCGGTGTTCATGGGCATCGTCTCGTGGCTGCTCATCAGCCGGGAGATGCTGCCGCGCCTGGGCCAGCAGGTCCGCCGGTCGTCCGCCGCCGGCTGGGCCGCCGCGATGGTCTTCCTGATGTTCTGGCTGCCGTTCAACAACGGCCTGCGCCCCGAGCCGGTGGCCGTGATCTCCGCGCTGCTGGCGTTCTGCTCCGTCGAGCGGGCGGTAGCGACCCGCCGTCTCGCCCCGGTCGCGCTGGGCCTCGTGGCGGCCGCGTTCGCGCTCGCCGCCACCCCGACCGGCCTCATGGCCGTCGCCCCGTTCCTCGCCGCCGCCCGGCCGCTGTTCCGCCTGGTCCAGGAGCGGGTGGCCCGCCTGGGCTGGCTGCCGGTGCTGCTGCCGATCCTCTCGGCCGGGCTCGTCGTGCTGGTGGCGATCTTCGCCGACCAGACCTACGCGGCGGTGATGGAGGCCAACCGGGTCCGCTTCAACCTGGGGCCGAACTACACGTGGTACCAGGAGGTCGTCCGCTACGAGTCGCTGTTCTCGGTCTCCGCGGACGGGTCGCTGGAACGCCGGGCGCCGGTGCTGCTGCTCATCCTCGGCCTCGTGGTCTGCCTGGTCGTGCTGCTGCGCCGCAACCGCATCAAGGGCGCGGCGCTCGGGCCGTCGCAGCGGCTGATCGGGACGACGCTGCTCGGCTTCCTCGTGCTCGCGCTGACGCCCACGAAGTGGACCCACCACTTCGGCGCCTTCGCCGCGCTCGGCTCCGGGATCGCGGCGCTGACCGCGCTCGCGACCTCGTCGGACGTGCTGCGCTCCCGCCGCAACCGGTCGCTGTTCCTCGCGGCGGTGTTCGCGACCCTCGCGCTCGCGTTCACCGGCCCGAACACCTGGTGGTACACCAACAACTGGGGCGTGCCCTGGAACGACAAGCCGCCCTCCTACGACGGGCACCAGGCCTCGACTCTGCTGCTCGGGATCGCGTTCCTCTTCCTCGTCGTGGCCGCCATCGAGCACCTCCGGGGCATCCCGGAGGAGCGCCGGGCCTCGTCGTCGGGAACTCCGACCTTCCTGACGACGGCGAGCGCCCCGGTCCGGGACCGCGTGCGCAAACTGCGCGGGTCGCGCTCGGGCAGCGCCTTCGAGCGGCGCGCCCGCGCCCTGCGGATCGGGTCCGCGCCGATCGCCGTCGTGTGCGGGGCGCTGGTGCTCTTCCAGATGGCGTCGATGGGCAAGGCGATCGACAAGCAGTGGGACAGCTTCTCGCTCGGCGGCGACGTGCTGCGCCACGGGTTCTCGACGTCGTGCGGGCTGGCCGACCAGGTCAAGGTGGAGGGCAGCCCCGCCGCCGGGATCCTGCCGCCCGCGCCGCCGCCGACCGGGGTGGTGCCCTCGGCGCGGGGCGTGCTGCCGATCGTCGCGCCGCAGGTCCCGCTGGCGCCCGGCCAGCAGCCCGCACCGCTCCCGCCGGACACCGTGCCGGCCTCGAGCCCGCTGGCGCAGCTGGTCGACCCGACCCCGGTCAACGAGGGCTTCCGCCCCGACGAGGTCCCGCCGACCGGCGGCGGCACCGGGGTGTCCGGCTACGAGTACACGCTGCGCAACGACCTGGCCTCGCAGGTCCAGGGCACCTACGACGCCGAGGGCCGGGGCACCGGGACGCTGCGCACGCCCTGGCAGGCGGTGGACCCGGCGCTGCGGGACGGGACGACGCCGCTGGTGATCTCCGTGGCGGGCCGGCTGGACGGCGGGAACAGCCTGTTCCTGCAGTACGCCCAGCGGTCCCCGGACGGCCGCATCCAGATCCTCGGCCAGGACCAGCTCGGCGGGGGCAGCGGCAACGAGCCGCCGTGGCGGGAGATCAAGGTCAACCTGTCGACGACGAAGGGCGCGACGGCCGACGAGGTGCGCCTCGTCGCCCAGGACCGTTCGCTCGGACCGGACGGCTGGCTCGCCGTCGCGCCGATGCGCGGGCCGCAGCTGGTGCCGTTCACCGAGGCGGTCGGGACCCAGCCGGGCTACCTGGAGTGGCCGGTGCAGTTCGCGTCGCCGTGCCTGCGGCCGTTCGACGTGTCCGACGGCATCGCGGAGGTCCCGACCTACCGGCTCATCGCGGACGCCTCGCAGTTCCGGATCGGTGGGCAGACCTGGTCGCAGCCCTCCGCCGGCGGCCCGATGGGCTGGATCGAGGTGCTGGAGCGCCAGCAGGACGTGCCGTCGTACCTGGAGGGCGAGGCGACCCTGGACTGGGGCCGCATCGAGGCGCTGCAGCCGTACGCGCCGAACACGGTCGCGCCGGAGGTGGTCCGCGGCGAGAAGACCGTCTGGGGCACCGAGAGCGAGGGCGAGATCGGCGATCCGCCGCCGGGAATCCCGTCGCCAGAGAGGTGACGGGGTCCCGGTCCTGACGGCGGGTGGTGGCCACTCGCCGTCGGAACCGAGCACCAAGATCTCGTTGTGCCGCGCGGACCGCTCGGTCCTCGCCCCATTCCGCGCGGCGGAACGAGATCTTGGCTCCTCGGCGGGTGACGAGAACCTGACGGAGGTGGGCGAGGAACACCTCGGGCCGGCCGGTGATCTCGTGCCAGTTGGTGCGGATCACGACCCAGCCGGCCGCGACCAGCGCGTTCTGTCGCGCGGCGTCGCGCACGAACGCCGGGAGGTCGCGGTGGTACGCCCACCCGTCGACCTCCACGAGCACCTTGAGCTCGGGGAAGGCGACGTCGAGCACCGCGCGCCCGAACCCGGGCAGCTCCACGGGCAGGTTGGCCACCCAGCCCACGATGGCGGCGACCCGCAGTTGCGCGTGGGTGCGCCGCTCGGCCTCCGACACCGCCCCGCCCTCCGCGAGCGCGAGCAGCCGGCCCAGCAGCTCCGCCCCCGGGCGTCCGGAGCGGCGGGTCCGCCCCGCGCGCAGCCCGGCGACGGTGACCGCGCCCCGCTGCAGGGCGGTGTCGAACAGCGCCGCCCCCTCGACCAACCCGAGCGTCGCCGCCGCGTCGAGCACCGTCGCCACCCGCGTGGTCACCGCCAGCTTGCGGTACCGGGACCGTTCGTCGGCCGGGACGTCCCGCTGCACCAGCGCGACCCCCGCGCGCTCCCGGCGGCGCGCTCCCCGACCGACCGCGACCTGCACGTGCCGCGGCCGGTGCTCGAGCAGGCCGTACCACCACGCCGCGCTCTCCCCCACCAGCACCGCGTCGTCGCCCAGGGACATCACCGCCGCCCGCACCATCGACCGCGGCGTCGACTGGTGCGAGGCGTCCTGCACCACCCGGTACCCGACCCGCACCCACTGCTTCGCGGCCACCCGCCGCGCCACCGCCTCGCGGCTGACCCCGTGCGCCCGGGCCTGCTCGAGGGTCGCCAGTCCGTCCTGGTCGCTCATCAGGACCCGGAGACGGAACTCCTGCTCATCGCTGCTCACACCACCCTGGAGTGGTGCGGCGCCGGATCGGTTCCACCCGCCTCACAGCAAGATCCGGACGCGCCGCGCGGACCGATCGGTCCCCGCCCCACTCCGCGCGGCGGAACGAGATCTTGGTCGATCAGTCCTTGAAGATGAGCGTGCGCATCACGATGAAGTTGATCGTGGTGGCGCAGGCCTGGGCGACGAACCAGGACACGAACGCCGGGAGGAACGGCGTGCCCACCGTCGGGGCGTCCATCAGGTGCAGCACCAGGGAGGCGACGCCGACGTTCACCGCGAAGGTCGAGCCATAGAGCACGAGGAACCCGACGAACTTGGCGCCCCCGCCGGAGGACGAGGCGAACGTGAAGCGGCGGTTCAGCAGGTAGGCGGTGGTGGTGCCGAGGATGAACGACACACCCTTGGCGAGCGGCGCCCAGACCCCGAGGACCAGCAGGAGCTGGTAGAGCCCGAGGTCGACGCACGCGGCGAACCCGCCGATCAGGACGAAGCGCACCAGCTGTGCCCGCAGCCCCAGCGCGGCAGGCGCGACTGCGGCCTCCACCGGGCCGACCGCCGGCTGCTCGCCCGTCGAAGTCACACCTCGATGGTAGGCACCCTCCCCCACGGGCCGGTCACCGCATCGAACCCCCGTCGCTCCGCTCGCCTCACCACCGCCGATACCGTTCCTGCTCATGGCCGTCGTCGAGGACACCCCCGTGCGCGCCACGGAGGGTCCCCCGCGGACCACCGCCCGCTCCACCGTGCGGTCGGGCTGGTTCCTGGCCGCGCTCGCCGCGGTGACCGTCCTGCTCGGCGTCGCGATCCCCTTCGCGCCGGTGACCGCGGACGACCCGGTCGTCTCCTGGCCGAAGGCCGGGCAGCCGGCGGCCTCCACGAGCGTGCCGCTGGTCCCCTACCGCCCGCTCGCGATGACGGCGGAGGTCCCCTGCCAGGCGCTGCGCGGCGGCGGCGACGCCCTGCGGACCCAGCCGGCCAGCGCCGGGACCCCGGGCCGCGGCCTGACGTTCACCAACTCCGGCGGCCGGGTCACCGTCACCAGCGACGGCGCGACCCTCGTCGACGAGGTCCTCCCGCTCACGCCGTGCGTCTACCGCTACGCCAGCGACGGCACGACGACCACGCTCACCCGCGACGGGCAGACCCTCTTCGCCGGCGCCGGACTGGCCCCGCAGGTCGCGCAGCTCGCCACCGACGCCCCCGGCACCCCGGGCCTGGCCGCGACGATCCACCCCGACGACCGCTACTCCAGCGTCCCGTCGGCGCTCAAGCTCACGCTGCTGATCCTGCACGTCCTCGCGCTCGCGGCGACGCTCGTCCTGGCGACGAGACGCTGGTGGGGCCGCGGCAGCCACGGCTTCGTCCGCCCGCGGTTCCACGGCGCCGACGTGGCGGTCGGGGTCGTCAGCGCGGCGTGGATCGTCCTGAGTCCGCTGCAGAACGACGACTCCTGGTACCTGCTGATGGCCCGCAACGCGGGCGCGAACGGCTTCGTCGGGAACCAGATCTACATGTTCGACGCGACGGAGAACCCGTTCGTCGGCAGCCAGTACCTGATGTCGATGTGGGGGTCCGTCGGGAACTGGCTCGGCATGCCCGGGTGGGGGCTGTTGTGGATGCGGCTCCTGCCGTTCCTGCTCGGCCTCCTCACCTGGTTCCTGCTGCGCGGGGTGCTCTCGACCGCCCTGGGCCGCATCGAACGGCGCCGGTGGGTCCCGTGGACGCTGCTCGGCGCGCACCTGGCGTGGTTCCTGCCGTACGGGATGGCACTGCGGCCCGAGGTCTTCATCGTCCCGGTGTTCGCCGCGGTGCTGCTGCTCGCCGAGATCGCCCGGCGCCGGGACGCGGTCGGGCCGCTGATCCCCGCGACGGCGCTCGCGGCGCTCTCGGTCACGATCTCGCCGTCCGGGCTGGTGGCGGCCGCACCCGTCGTCGTGACCCTGCCGTGGGTGTTCCGGTGGCTGCGGACGACGACCTGGCGCACGCGGCTCGGCGTCGTCGGCGCGGTGATCGCGGCGGGGACGATCGCGCTGCCGATCGGGTTCGGCGACGCGACCCTCGGCGACGTCGTCGAGGCCACGAACGTCCACTCCTGGTACTACGTGACGTTCCCCTGGTACGAGGAGTGGGCGCACTACCGGACCCTGATCGAGACCGGGACCTGGGGACGGCGGCTCCCGGTGCTGCTCACGCTCGTCCTGCTCGTGATCGTGTCCATCGGCTCGGGGCGGCGGGGCCGCAGCGACGGCCCGATCCACGCGTACACGCTGTCCACGGCGGTCACGACGGCGGTCGCGCTCTTCCTGCTCGCGCTCGGCCCGACGAAGTGGGTGAACCACTTCGGCGCCATCGCCGCGCCGGGCACCCTGCTGCTGGCGCTGGCGATGCTGCAGACGCCGCTGCCCCGCCGCCCGGGGGCACTGGTGACGGGCGCGGGGGTCGCCCTGCTGACCGGCGCGACCGTCCTCGGCTTCGCCGGGCCCAACACCTGGAAGCCCTACTCCGACCGCGGTCAGCCGTTCGGCAAGCACCTCGACCCCGACCTGTCGATGGCCGACATGGAGCAGCTGGCCCCGCACATCGGGCCGCTGTACCTGCGGCAGTTCTGGTGGTGGATCGGGCTCGCCGTGCTGGCCGCGGCGTTCGTCGCCTGGCGCCGACGGCAGGGCCGCCGCACGCACGGCATCACCCCCGACCGCGCGGTCCTCGTGCCGTCGGTGGTGATGACGGCGCTGCTCATGGTCGCGGTGATGGTCTACGCGCCGGTGATCCAGGCCCCGGGCTGGTCGGTCGCCGGGGCACAGCTGCAGGCCCTCGCCGGTCGGCCGTGCCAGCTGTCGAACTCCGTCGAGGTGATGCAGCGCAGCCCCGCCGATCTCGGCGCGCCGGCGACACCCGCCGTCCCGACCGGGGACTTCGCGCTGACCGAGCCCGGCAACGGCGGTCCCGACGACCCGCCCGTGCCCCCACCCGGTCCGGCCCCGGCGGGCACGGGGCCGACGATGTGGCACGACGCGGTGACCACCGACCCCGGCCTCCCCCAGCAGGGGACGGGCACCGGCACGCTGACCACCGGCTGGTACCCCGTGCCGGCCGAGTCGACGGCGACCCACGTCGTCATCCCGGTCGCCGGCAACGACCCGGACCAGCAGCGCGTCGTCGTCGAGTTCGGCTACGGCCCGCCCGCGACGCCCCAGCGCACGACCGCCGTCACCGTGAACCCCGCGAACGGGCTGACCGCGCGGCAGTGGCAGGAGGTGCCGGTCCTGCTGCCGGGCGACCGGCCGAGCGCGGTGCGCATCGTGGCCGAGGACCGGGTCGCGGGGCCGGAGACGTCGCTCGCGGTGGCCCCGCCGCACCTCGCGGCGATGCAGCCGGTGCAGACGCTGACGGGTCCCGACGACGGATCCGGGCCGCCGGTCTTCGCCGACCAGCTCTCGGCCGTGCTGTGGCCCTGCGTCAACCAGGTGTCGGTGGCGCACGGGATCGCGCCGACCCCGACCGCCCGGCTCCAGGCCGCCGAGAACACGCCGGACTTCATCCTGACGAACCCGACCTACGAGTCGTGGGGCGGCACGATGGTGCAGTCGGAGCGGACCTGGGCGACCGTGCGCGTCTACTCGACGGTGACCGCGGGCGGGCCGCCCACGCTGCAGTGGGGCAACGTCGACCGGATCGTCTACGACCACCCGACCGACGCCTACGACCTGACCGTCGGCTCGGTCACGCGCGGGGGGCTCACCCGGTTCCCGACGCTGGCTGCGGAGTCCTACTCGGGGCGTGAGTACCTCGGCTGAGTCGCGGTCCCGGCTGGTGGCGCTCGTCGCGGGCGTCGTGTCGGTGCTCGCGGCGCTGGCGTTCCCGTTCGCGCCGGTGGACCGGCCGGTCGTCACCTACGCCTGGCCGTCGTCCCCGGCGCCCACGGCCGCGGCGATCCCGATGCTGCCGTACCAGCCGGAGTCGCTGTCGCTCGCGATCTCGGCCGACGCCGCGCGGGCCGTCCCGCCGGGCACCGTGCTGTTCTCCACCGCCCCGCTGACGCCCGACCCGCTGGCCGAGCCGTTGCAGGGCCTCACGGTGCGGGTGGCCGACGGCGGGACGCTCACCGTCACCGCGGGCGGGCGGACGTTCGCGCCGATTCCGCCGGGTGCGCTCACCGTGTCCTCGGCGATCGGGGCGACCACCGTGAGCGTCAACGGGCGGGAGGTGGCGCGGGCCGACGGCGACGTCCGCCCGGCCGTCGCGGGGGCGTTCACCGGGGCGCCGACGTCGGCGGGCCTCGAGTTCTCCGCCGTCGCCGACACGCGGTTCCAGACGACGGCGAGCGGGTGGAAGGTCGCGCTCGGGGTCGTGGCGGTGCTCGCGTTCCTGGTGGCGCTGGGAGCGGTGGTGTGGGCCCGCCGCTCGGAGCGGGATGTCAGCAGTGCGGCCATGCTGACACTGGACGTCACAAGAGCCACAACCACGGGGCGCCGATGGCTCGCCGACCTCGGCGTCGTCGGCGGCCTGCTGCTGTGGCAGGTGATCGGGCCGCTGACCGTCGACGACGGCTATATCGCGGGGATCGTCCGGTCGCTGGGTCAGAACGGGCAGGTCGGCACCGTCTTCCGGTGGCTGAACTCGCCGGAGACGCCGTTCGGCTGGTTCTACGAGGTCCTCGCGCTGATCGCCGGCGTCGACCCGGCGCCGTTCTGGCTGCGCCTGCCCGCGACCGTGCTCGGGATCGCCGGCTGGTTCCTGCTGACGCGCTCGGTGCTGCCGCGCCTCGACGTCCCGCCACTGCCGCTGCTCTCGGGCGTCGTCTACCTCGCCTGGTGGCTCCCCTACGACCTGGGCGTCCGCCCGGAACCCTGGGTGCTCGTCGGGTCGGCGCTGGTGTTCGTGCTGGTCGAGCGGGCGGTGGAGCGGTCGAGCGGGGTGGCGCTGATCGGGGCGCTCGCGATCGCGGGGTTCACGCTCGCCGTCACGCCGACCGGCCTGATGGCGTTCGTGCCGCTGCTGGTCGCCGTCTCGTCGCTGTGGCGGCTGCTCGACCGCACGACCCTCGTCGTCGGGATCGCCGCCCTGGGCCTGACGCTCGTGCTCGTCTACACGGACCAGACGTGGGCGTCGGTGCTGGACTCGGTCGGCATCCGCACGCTCGTCGGCGGCGACCGCCCGTGGACCGACGAGTACGTCCGCTACGCCTCGCTGCTGACCGTCGGCGACGCGGAGGGCAACCTCGGCCGTCGCGCTCCCGTGCTGCTGCTGGTGCTCGCGTTCGCGGCGCTGCTGTTCGGCGCCCGCGACAAGCTCGTGGGTTCCGGACGACGGGTCGTGCTGGTCACGCTGCTCTCCCTGGTCGCGCTGGCCTTCACGCCGACGAAGTGGACGCACCACTTCGGGGCGTTCGCGGTGCTGGGGACGGCGACGACGCTGCTCGCGCTCGATGCGTGGCGGCGGTCGGAGGTGTCGTACCGCCGTGCCTCGGTGGGGGTCGCGGTGGCGGCCGGCGTCTCGGGGCTGACGCTCGCGGGCTACAACCAGTGGCACTGGATCTCCAGCTACGCGATCACGTGGTCGACGCTCTCGCCGCAGCTCGGCGGGGTGCGGTTCGCGGACGCGGTGCTGGTCCTCGGCGCGGTCGTGGCGGTGTGGTTCGCGGTGCGGGCCCTCCGTACCCCCCGAGATCCTGACGTCCAGCGTCAGCATGGCCGCAGTGCTGACACCGGGAGGAGGGTCGCCCCCGCCCTCGCGATCGGCGTCGTGGTGCTCGTCGTCGCGATCGAGGTCCTGTCGTTCGCCCGCACCGCGGTCCAGCGCCGCGACTCGTACACGCTCGCGTCCGACTCGGTCGCCAGCCTGTCCGGCGGGTCGTGCGGGATCGCCGACCGGCTGCAGGTCGAGCGCGACCCGCTCACCGGCCTCCTGCCCCCGGACGGTCCGGGGCCGCTCCCGACGACCGGCCCCGGCGGCCCCTCCATGGCCGGCGCCGACCTGCCCGGCTGGCGCGGGCCCGGCGTCACCAGCGGCTGGTTCCGGCTGCCCGGCCCCGACTCCGCGTCGTATCCGACCGGCGAGGAGCCGGAGCCGCCCGGACCCGTCGTCGTGACCCTGACCGGGCCGGTCGCGGGCGGGGACGTCGTCGCCGAGCTGCGCGACTCGTCCGGGCGCACGTCCAGGGTCCCGCTCGACGAGGACGCGACGCAGTTCTCCGCCTCCGCCTCCGTCGACGCCCCGCGCTCCCGGGACCTGCGCCTCGACCCGGAGCTCAGCCGCCGCTGGAGCGCCATCCGCCTCGTGAGCGCGCCCGACACCTCTGCGGACCAGGGCTTCTCCGTCCCCCGGATCGCGCGGCTCGTGGCCTGGAACGACGTCCTGCCGCCCGGGACGCCGGCCGCCGTCGACTGGCCCGGCGCGTTCCTCTTCCCCTGCACCCCGTTCAGCACGCTGCGCGACGGCGTCGTGGCGCTGCCCGGATGGCGGGTGTCGACCGACGCGCGCAGCGAGGCGCAGTCCGGCTACATCAGCTACACCGCCTCGCAGGGCGGGCCCTGGACGACGGCGCGGGCGCTGGTCCGGCAGGTCCGCTACCCCGTCTACCTGCCCGGACTCCCGCTGACCGACATCGCGAGCCTCGAGCGCTGGGTCCCGACGGTGCCGCTGGTGGCTCCGGAGGTCACGTCCCGCGAGGTGGAGCAGAGCGGGTTCGCGACGCCGGGTCCGCTCTCGATCGGCGAGAG